>CAINGU010000037.1 GCA_903848645.1 uncultured cyanobacterium
GCTAGACAAGCAGAAGCACTTGCGATAGCGGCTAGTACATTACAAACTATTTCCACTTCTACAACCACTTCTACAACACCTTTCACCACTCCCACAACCACTCCCACAACCACTCCCACAACCACTCCCACAACCACTCCCACAACCACTCCCACAACCACTCCCACAACCACTCCCACAACCACTCCCACAACCACTCCTACAACTACTCCCACAACCACTCTGACAATCACCCCTACCGTTATTCAAAGTCCATCTTCAGTAGGGATTCCAGAAAGCCTAGTTACACCCCAACCGATAGAGACTGGAGATGAAACACTGTTGGTAAATCCCTTTAGTAATCCCTCAATGATTACCAAAAATCTGAGGTTTTTCTTAATATTTCCTTTATCTCTGATTGCTGGATTAAGTATCTTTTTACCTTTGTGGTTAAGAAGGAAAAAGCGATTACTAAATCAAGAAAGCCATTCTATCCCAGAAGCAACTCCTACTTTCTTAGAATCAAAATTAGAACCAGAACCAGAATTAGAATTAGAACCAGTCCCTCCAATTGCAAGTAATCATCAAAATGGCAACGGTTTCAATGCTACAAATTACTCCAAAGAAGATAAATCAGCCATCAGTAATGTAGCTATTCTAGATATACCGCAGCCACCAGAACCAACCGATCAAATAAACAAAATTCCTGAGATTAATTTCGACTATAGTGAAGTAGGTTGGGATACAGAAGCGCCTGTTGTTGTCGTTAATAGTCACTATCCGCAAATCCCGAATATTCAGCATCAACCAATTGTTCCAGACATACCCACAGATGAATTCACCAATTCCCTATTAGAAGCACCTGAACCATCAGCACCAGTATCTAAACCAAAGATTACATCCCTATCAGAATTACTCGGTATCACATCAATATCAATTAATCAAGATAGCAATACATCTTTATCAGAATTACTGGATACTTCCCCAGCACCAATTCAGGAAGATAGCAATACATCTTTATCAGAATTACTGGATACTTCCCCAGCACCAATTCAGGAAGATAGTAATACATCTTTATCAGAATTACTGGATAGATCTCCAGCACCAATTCAGGAAGATAGCAATACATCTTTATCAGAATTACTGGATACATCTCCAGCACCAATTAATGAACCAGCACAAGATCAAGATATAACATCTGACTTACCATCAGAATTAGGAGAGGCTTTAAACGCTATCTCCAATCAAATTGAACTCAAGACAGATGAGATAGAAGAGGAGATATTACCCACTCCATTAAATTCCACAGCTACAGATGAAAATGTAGCAATGGAGTTAGACGCAGAACTAGAAGCCTGGAGTAATATTAATCAAATCAACGGAGATGGAAATACCAGAATTATCTTCACACCCCGCACTCCTAAATGGGCTTATGTATCTTGGTATATTTCTGCAAATCATCAACAAATATTACAGAATCAAGGATTTACTACCTTAGCAGTGCGTCTTTATGATGTGACGAATCTTGACCTCAGCTATCAGCCTCCTCATTTAGAAGCACAATACGAATGTGAAACCGCAATCTATGATTGTTATGTACCTATTCCCATGGGTGAACGCGACTACATGACAGAACTTGGTTATGTAAATCATGATCATCGGTGGTTGTGTTTAGCGCGTTCTGGTATAGTTCGTATTTTCAGTCGTCCTAGTGCAGATTTCTGGTTTGTAGTTGATGCAGAATTAGTTCTTTATGGTGCAACAGAACAAGGTGCAACTGTTACCATTGATGGGCAAAAAGTCAACCTTAATCCTGATGGCACATTTAAGCTAACTGTACCTTTTGTAGATAACTTAGTTGATTATCAAATGATAGCTACTTCTAGTAAGAGAGAAGATACTAAAACTATTGATAAGAAGTTTTTTCAGGAAGAAAAAGAGAGTTAGTTAATTGCCAGAATATACAGCATATTTCATCTGGATGAGGTGCATCATTAGCGGGCAATATGCCCGCACCACAAAAGTTTTATCATTAATAGGGTATTGGAAGGATTAGGAAATCATGGCAACAATAATAGATAAAGGAACATGAAAAAAATAATCCCGCTGAAATTGTTCTTCCCTCACGGCGGCTAAAAATTTGGTAATGGCATGATCCGCAGGTTTCTGATAATATGTAGAATCCCAAATTATTCGGAAATGATTATCTTGACGCTGGACGATAAACCCTAAATATTTTAAGGCTTGAAATCCTAAATATAGGCTTTGGTCACTAATACCCAGCTTCTCTAAAAGCTGGACACGGGTAACAGGTTGATTTGTGCGACTGAGATATTTAGCAAGACCTACTAAAGTTAACCAAATATCTCTGTTGGTGCGGTTTTCGGGTTTTCTCCAAGCAATAACTAATTGTTTTTGTTGAGTAAGGGATTGCTTCAGCCATAAACGTAAATCATGCCAATTAGTAGGACAATTTTTCATGATTAATAATAATTTCTTATCGGTTATTTCGGCTAAATTTTCCTGATTTCGCCAATCTACAACCATTGCTAAATTATGAGTTTTCAGTTCAGCTTCAGTATTCGCACGAACTGCAACTAATCTAATTTCATAGCGTTTTTTAAAGCTGTTAAAATCAATTTCAGCAATACAATCACATCTACCAATAGGTAATTCTTCTTTATAATGTCCCCACCAAATCCCCGGAAAAGGATTATGAGTAGAATCATCTCGAATATCAAAATCAGTTTTAATATATTGTATTTTATTCCCTTTGAAATCCTCTTGCTTACGATGCCAAGAATTTTCAAACCAACAATTTTTAATTAGTAATTTGGGAGTAGGGTTTCCCATACCACAGGGTTCTAAAAGTTTGAGTTCTAAAAATAAATCTTTGCCTAAATCTGCAACTGTCACCACTAAATCAGCTTGTACCGTGGGAGTGAGATTAATTCCTCCTAATGATTGACGTAATTTTTGGTTAATTGCGGCTGTAAATAAGGGGATATTTTCTACTAACAAACTCAAACCCGCTGCAAAGGGATGTCCACCAAAACGATGTAATAAATGGGCTTGTGCTGCCACTAATTGATATAAATCAACGCCATTAATAGAACGGGCTGAACCTCGCGCTAAAGATGGGCTAGAATCTACTTCTGTTGCCATTCCTTCTGTACTTAACAAAATTGTTGGCCGCCCTGTTTCTTGGGCTATTTGTCCAGCAACCAAACCCAAAACACCAACTGCCCATTGGGGATCTGCTAAAACAATGACGCTAGTAGTTGATAAGTCTAATTGACTGAGTTTTTTACTAACTTGGGCTTGGACATCTTTTTGTAAAGACTTACGACGAGAATTAGCTAATTCTGTTTCTTCTGCAAGTTGTTGACAACGTTGCATATCTCTACTTGTTAATAATTCTACGCAGAAACTAGCATCACCATGAATGCGACTCACGGCGTTAATCCGCGGTCCCAAACCAAAGGAAATATCTGTAGGGCGATCGCCACTTCTCTGGCATAATTCTAATAATTTACCCACACCTGGCCTGCTTCTGGCTGTTGGTGGTTTTTTATAATCTGTGTGTAATTGTTGAATTCCCAACTGTGCCAAATAGCGACAATCACCACTTAATTGCACCAAATCGGCAATTAATCCCACTGCAACTAAATCTAATAAATCAGTTAATGGATGTTCAGGAATATCCGGTAAAGTTAGATATAATGCTTCCACCAATTTATAAGCAACAGCCACACCAGAAAGATGATATAAAGGGTGTTCTTTTGCTAAATAACGAGGATTAATAATGGCGACAACTGGCGGGCGTTCTGCTGGTAATGTATGATGGTCAGTAACGATTACATCTATCCCTAAACTTTGGGCATAAATAATTTCTGAAATATTTGTACTGCCAGTGTCACAAGTAACAATTAATTTACAACCTTGGGCTGCTAAATTATCAATTCCTGGCTTATTTAAACCATGAGATTCTATTAACCGATTGGGAATATAATAACTTAATTGACGATGTTGCTGAAAAAATTCACCCAAACCATCCCATAATACCGCTGTCGAGGTAATTCCGTCTGCATCAAAGTCTCCCCAAATGGTAATTTTTTCTCCTGTTTTTCCGGCATTTATTAACCGTTGTACAGCCAAATTCATTTCCTGTCCAAATTGAAAAGAATCCGCCGGTTGATAATTTTGATAATTAATAAAAGCTGCTAATTTTTCGGCATCTTGAATTCCTCGTTGCCAAAATAATTGAGCAGCAAAATTACCACCTGTTGCTGGTGCGTAGTTTTTCACTAATTCGATAAACCAATCTGGTGTGGTTGCTGTTGCTGTTAAAATCCATTCCATGGCATTAATTGAATTAATTGCAAATTATAGCATAATTGAGTAAGTAAGTTGGTGTTAAAAATTGTCGTGATGACCAGGTGGAAGGCAAGAGATTTTGGGCAACTTTACTCTTATTTACACATTTTAGTTATCTAAATAAAGTCCACCTATTTATATTTTAATTTTAATCTGATTCATAATGATAACGAGCTTGTAAAAAATACACTTTATTTTGTGTGACTTTATAAACCAAACGATGTTCTAAATCAATGCGTCGTGACCAAGTGTCAGGAGCAATATATTTAAGAGGTTCAGGTTTACCTAAGCCTGTAAACGGTTGACCATCAAGGATATCTGCTACTAAATCTAATATTTTATCCCCTTTTTTCCGATCATGATTATACCACCAAGCTAAATCTGCTTTAAAATCAGGACTGAAAACAGGAAAATAACCAGATAATTCTTGTTCTTCATTATGAGTATCTGGCTTTTTTTTCTTACTACTCAATTCCTAACTCCTCTTTTAATTCAGTCAATGTTTGAGGAGTTTCCGTTTCTGTTTGTGTCCATTCTAAAGCTCGAAATAAACGTTTAGCATTTTCAGGTGATCTTAATAAATAAACACACTCTAATAAACTGGAAAGTTCATCTTCGGCAATTAACGCCACATTTTTCTGATTACGACGTTTAATTACTATAATTTCCCGATTATCACATACCTGATCTAAGATAGTTGCTAAATTCAACCTGGCTTGAGAGTAAGTGGTTTCTTTGTTTAACATTCTCTTTTTTCAGAAGTTGTACAAGTATATTGTACAATATAGCGTAAATATCATCATTCAAATTAATTTCAAACACCTTTTATGCTAGAATTAAATATTCAAAGATGGTGCTAGGGCTAGAGTTTTCGTCATATCAACAACGAGAAAGCGATCGCAGATGTTAAACAATTCTACCTCAGTCTGCGCCCGTCGCATTAGCCGCAGAAAATCACCTTCAGTGTCAACACTTAAAGCAATGTAGTTAAGGAACATTTTCAAATAGCCTACCCGCGCTCGTTCTGGCATAGTTGAAGCTGTAGGAGTTTGCCATAAACGATCAATATAATTACGTACCTCTAGCAAAGGAACGGGTGTAATTGGTTCTCCTGCCAAAGCCTGGCGAATTTGATGAAAAAGCCAAGGATTGCCAATCGCCCAGCGTCCCACCATCACACCCGCTGCACCCGTTTGCGAAAGCACTTCTAGGGCAGTTGCCGCCGAGTTGATATTGCCATTAGCCAGCACTGGACAATCTACCCGTTTCACCGCTTCGGCAATCAAATCATATTTAACTTCGCCGTGGTACATATCTTTCACTGTGCGACCATGCAAACTCAGCAAATCAATGTTGTGGCGATTGATTATATCTAAAATTGCATAAAAGTTATCTGTATTTTCAAAGCCTACGCGCATTTTCACAGTTAAAGGTTTATCATTGACAGCAGCACGCAGTTCTCCCAAAATCCGCTCCACTTTTTCCGGTTCTCGTAGCAATCCACCCCCAACATTTTTGCGATAGATTCGCGGTGCGGGACAGCCCATATTTAAGTCTACTCCGGCGATATTATATTTACAGAGTTCCTTTGCTGTTCTCACTAAGTCGGGAATACTTTCGCCAATCATTTGAGCAAAAACGGGGCGACCGGTATCGTTTTCGGTAATTGCTGCCAGAATGCCACGATTGAGCCGTGAGGTATCATTGACGCGAAAATACTCGGTAAAGAAGTAGTCAGGACTACCATAATGGGCAATGACCTTCATAAACCAGAGGTTGGTTACATCTTGCATGGGTGCAAGAGCGGTGAAGGGTAGGTTTTTCTCAAGCGATTGGGGGAGGAATATCTGGGACATAGAGATGTAGTTTTATTTGTCATATAGGGTTACTATTTGATTTTTTGAACATATACGTAGGGTGGGCATTGCCCACAATATGCGGGTTTTGGTGGGCATTGCCCACCCTACAATACTTAGATATTTGTCAGAAATCATTGAGGATTCCTATAGATTTGATTTTGAAAATAAATTTTCCATTGTTATAGCGGTATGCACTTGAATGAGATACAGAATCTAGGGTAAAAGCCATAGAGCAAGAGACTCCTGACTCCTGAATTCTTACATTTCAAAGTGATACTTCTGAAATATTTTCCAAAGTAGGAAACTGTTGGTTAATATCTATGTTTAGTTCCTTGATTTTTTGGCGGTGACACCGGACAGCATATTGACAGGATTCACAGATTTTCTGAGATTTTGTAATTTGCGGTAATGATATATTATCTTGATAATCTTTTACCCATTTTGTGAGATTATTTAATAATTGATTTAAATCCTGTGCAGTTTTTTGATGTTGTTGTTCATTATATGTAAATTTAATATTTTTAGTTTGCCCTTTGGATTGCACAAACCAGTAAGTCATGGAAATATTTTCTAATAAATACTTGCTAGTTTCTGCCAACACATACATATAAAGTCTTGTTTGCCAATTCTGAGCTAATGTTTCTGGTTTTGATGGTTGAGGATAGGTTTTCCAATCGAGAATTTGGGCTTGATTTTGATCAGCAATTAATAAATCATAAATCACTGTAAGTAGATAATCTCCTAATTGCAAAGTTCGATAATGTTCACTTTCTCGAAAAGTTTGATTATCCAGATGAGGTGTAAATATTTCTGGAGCAATATTGCTAAAATCAGTCATCCAATTTTGCAATCGAGTATCTACTTGTAAAAAATTATTAATAGGTAAACCCATTTCTCGCTGCTGCATAAGCAAGTGAAATCGGCTACCTAAAATTTGATATTCTTCGTGTTGAGGATCTATGGGGGTATTGAGTTGTTCTAAATAGCTATACTGGAATTTACGAGGACAAACTGCGAGTAAGTTTAGATGTCCTTGGGAGAGACGGAGTATTGGAGTAGAAGTCATGATAGAGCGGTTGTCAGTATCAACCCACCATTTAAAAAAGTTTTAGAATAATCTTTTTGATTTTTTTGACTAATGAGAAGAGTCAATAGTTTAAGTGCGTTGACTATTGACTCTCAACTCAACTAATAAGGTACGGCTACTGGCTCATTAGTGACTTTAACTTCACTATAGTCAGCGACAATTGTGCGGAACACATCACCCTCAATAGTTTCTTGTTCTATCAACAAATCAACTACCCGTTCTAAAATTAAACGGTTTTCTTCTAGTATTTCCTTAGCCTGACTATAGCAACGGTTAACAATTTCCCGGACTGCGGCATCAATTTTAGCAGCAATGTCTTCAGAATATTCAGATTTATTCATCCAGTCACGCCCTAAAAATACATCATTATTTTGATTTTCTAAGGAAACCGGACCCAAATCAGACATCCCAAATTTTGTCACCATTTGTCGAGCCATGTTGGTAACTTGTTGTAAGTCATTTCCCGCACCTGTGGTGACTTCCGCTTTTCCAAAGACAATTTCTTCTGCTGCGCGACCGCCTAAAGTTGCGGCAATGCGGGCTAAAATTTGGGAGCGGGAAATTAAACCCTGTTCTTCATTGGGAGTAAACCAAGTTAAACCTAGAGCTTGTCCTCTGGGAATGAGGGTAACTTTTTGCACAGGATCATGACCTTTAACCAACGTACCGACCAAAGCGTGTCCGACTTCATGATAAGCAATCAGGCGTTTATTTTTGCTATCTACTAAAGCAGTTCCTTCCATACCCGCAACTACTCTATCTATGGCGTTATCAATTTCTAAATCGGTAACAGCTTCTTTGCGTCTTCTGGCGGTGAGAATGGCGGCTTCGTTGAGTAAATTGGCTAAATCTGCACCGGTAAAACCAGGAGTGCGCCGAGCGATCGCTTCTAAAGATACACTGGGATCAATCTTCTTATTCTGGGCGTGGACTGTCAAAATTTCCTGTCTTCCCTTCAAATCGGGAACATCCACAATCACCTGTCTATCAAAGCGTCCGGGACGTAATAAAGCTGAATCTAGAACATCTGGACGGTTAGTAGCAGCAATAATAATAATGCCGGTATTCCCTTCAAAACCATCCATTTCCGTTAATAGCTGGTTGAGGGTTTGTTCCCGTTCATCATTTCCACCACCAATACCAGCGCCCCGTTGTCTACCTACCGCGTCAATTTCATCAATAAATATCAAACAGGGAGCATTATCTTTAGCTTTTTTGAACAAGTCACGGACACGGGAAGCACCCACACCCACGAACATTTCCACAAATTCCGAACCAGACATACTGAAAAAAGGTACACCTGCTTCCCCCGCAATGGCTTTTGCGAGTAAAGTTTTCCCAGTTCCCGGCGGTCCAACTAACAGCACACCCTTGGGAATTTTTGCACCTACAGCCGTAAATTTTTCTGGCTGTTTTAAGAAGGTAACAACTTCTTCTAATTCTTCTTTTGCTTCCTTGACTCCCGCAACATCATTAAATTTCACCCCTGTTTTCGCTTCCATTTGAAACCGAGCGCGAGATCTACCAAAATTCATCGCTTGGTTAGAAACATTTGCAGAACGACGGAGGAACAATAACATTAAAGCCACTAGGGGTAAAATCCACATGAGATTGATTAACAACCCGACAGCGGCTCTATTACCAGCAGAGGAAACTTCCCCAAAATCCACATTTTTTTCTTTAAGTTTATTAATTAACTCTGTATTTTGATCTAAAAGACGCACCTGTAAAGGTTGAGTATCAGGCTTTTGTCCAGCTAAATAAACCCTAGCTGTTTGCTCAGTTTGATCTAACTCTACCTTTTTAACTTCTCCTTTGTCCGCCTTTTGCATCAATTCCCCATAGGTTAAAGAATTACGCTCTGTTTTTTGCTGCGCTAAAACGGGACTACTACCAACTATCCCAGGTAACATCATTAACCCAGCAGCTATGACTCCGGTTAAAACATGAAGTTGAGATGAACCTGATAAACGCTGACTCGTTAAAGCCTTTTTGTGCAAATTTTTCATAATACTTACCCTTTATGGCTGTTTTTCTTGTGAAATTGTCAAATCTAGAAATTACAGTTTTCTTATCTAGTTTAACTGCCATACTCAATTATTAACAGGGTAAGGGAAGAAGGGGGACACCGATACAAAAAAGCTAACAATTACCAGCTTTTTCTTCGGTGCTTCATCCTAGAACTATCGGCACTATCTAGTCCACAGGCTAACACGGTCAATCTGACCGCTTCTTGACTCAAGTTACGAGCAGCATTTAAATCTCTATCAGACTCGAACTCGCAGTTATGGCAGTTAAATACTCTTTGAGACAGTGGCAGTTCAGATTTTGGTAAAAGCATCCTTAATATTCACTACCAATCGTATTTATACCCAAAGAATTTGAGTAACTTGTGAGGATAGATTTTTAGGACTTGATATTTACCTTATACAAGAAAAGAACAAAATTACATTTCAACTGTGATAGATTAACAAATATTTATTTAAATTTATTTAAATTTATTTCTCCGTACCGATAATGTGTAAATCTATTTTTTGATCTCTAATTAACTCCATCAATCGTTGAGTAAAAGAGCGTTTAAAAAATCTTTTCCATCGAGGTTGCTGACTTTCACCGATAACTATTTGGGTGATATGATGAGTTGCAGCAACTTGGGCAATTGTTTTAGGAACATTGTTACTTCTGACGTGGAGAAATTCACCAGCAAACTCTTGGCATAGTTGCTCACAAGTATCAATGTGCAAACTTTCTTCCTTGGTCAGGAAACGTTCAGTATCTGCGATGAATACGACATAAAGCCGGGCATTCATGTAATTGGCAAGTCGCGCCCCACGACGTAATAATTGAATCGAATTTGGATAAGTAGATACACATACTAAAACTCGTTCGTGGACATTACAAATTTGTCCAGCAGAGATGGAAGTATTTGCTTCTTCTTCAACAGTATCTGCGACTTCTCTTAATGCTAATTCCCGCAAAGCAATCAAATTACGACGCTGAAAAAAGTTTTCTAAAGATTGCTCAATTTTATCAGGAGCATAAATTTTACCCTCCCGTAGCCGCTCTTCTAAAGTTTCTGGAGTGACATCAATTACAACCACAGCATTAGCTTCATCTAGCAGAAGATCAGGAATGCGTTCTCGCACCACGACACCCGTAATTTTTGCCACCAAATCATTCAAACTTTCCAAATGTTGAATGTTAACAGTAGAGTAAACATCTATGCCGGCTGCTAAAATTATTTCGACATCCTGATAACGTTTTTCTCTAAATGAACCGGGGATATTTGTATGAGCCAATTCATCAACTAAAACCAGTTGGGGAGAGCGTGCTAAAATTGCCTCCGTGTCCATTTCTTCGAGGTTGATATTTTTGTGAATACTGGCTTTTTTAGGAATTATCTCCAATCCTATGGCTTTTCCAGCCGTGTCTTTGCGTCCATGAGTTTCTAAAACGCCAATTACAACATCAATACCATCTTGTTTAAGTTGATGTGCTTCTTCCAGCATTCTGTAAGTTTTACCCACACCAGGAGCCATACCAATGAAAATTTTATGTTTTCCGCGTCGAGCAGGACGAATATAAGAACTGTCAGGAGAGGGCATATTAGGATGAAACATGAAGATCATCAATGTTAGTTCATAACAATCATCTTACTTGTGTTTGATACTAAAATACTCCCAAAGAATTATTTCTATTTACAACCCATGAGAGTATTTATTTAATTCTACACCAATCCCAAGTTCTTTTTTACTGCTTTTCAATTCTTGCCAAAGTGTTTCAATCTGCTCATAGGCTTCCTCTGGAGAGAGTTTCCCTCCTGTTTCTAAGGCAGTTATGTAACCAACTTTTTGAGAAAATATTTGGAGGTTGGCATTAAATACTAGGTTTTGTGGCTTAATTTGACTATAGTAGCAACTACGAGGGTAGAGAAAATTATCTTTATCTCTTTGATTTGGTATTTTCATATTCCCATAAACCACACTTGGCTAAGAGGATGAATGAACAAGTCTAATTGATTACTTGCCTGGACGACGGTCAGTCGCGGCTACACTGACAAAACCCATCTTCATGGGTTTCAAACCCTTAATTTTTCGTTAGTCCACACAGGTGGACTTTGTTTGTGTAGTAGCGATTTATAATCGCTATAAACTTTTCAACCACCCTGAAAATTATCACCTCGTTATCCCATTTCTAGACTTTAACTTATGATTTTTTACCTTGATTTGTGGTAAATCTTTCTTATCTTTGTATAAGTAACAGATTTCAACCAGCGTAGTCCAAATTTCTAGAGAACCATGAAATTGACTAATAACATCATCAACAATTCTAGAGACATTTTGTTGAAAAAAGTCCGGTTCAAATCCATAGAATACTCTTGATAAATTATTAGCAAATAGCTGGAGAGATTGTTTACGTTCTTCATTTTGAGTCAATTCTGAAGCTTTGATGACTTGGGTATATATAGCCGATATTTTTTCCAGAATTTCCTCGGAGTCTTGGAGAGTTACTTCCCCAGAGTAATGAAATTTAATCCCCAAATCATTAAGATCATAAACACTGTTTTTGATTTTCCTTTTCAGTAGATTGCAGATTTCTTCATTAAAGAGTTCGCTTCCTAGAGGATTACGCATATAGTTATTTCTAATATGGTTCTGGACAGCATCGACGTGTGCAGCCACAATACCATCTTGCTGTATCCAAAGCCTGTAGATATAATCTTCAAACCTGAGTCGGGTTGGGAAAAATGGTGGTAAACCTAGCCGATTATCATATCCGGCTACTCCACAATCCATTCTCCAGTTTTTGTTAGTAATTACTGGTCTAAAATTGGTGAGAATATAAAAATCATTGAGGTCGTTTGGACTGATTTGAGTTTCATCATCAAGATACATATTAATGAAATCAATGGTATCAACATCGTTAGTTCCTGTCCGAAATGTTTGGGCAATTTTGACAACGGCATTATTCAATACTGTTCCCTCTTTTAATAAGAGGCTATTTTCCCGAAAATAACCCTTGGTAGCGTTAGTTTCTAAATCCATTGCTGTATCAACAAGGAATTCTCCTGTCTCGAAGTTTTCCGGGACATGACCAGCTTTTTGACCGAGAACATCACCAAAAGCAGTGAGTAAGTCAAAAGATTTATGGACAAATCCTTGATCATTAGGTTTGACTAATTTACCTCGACATATTTCCGAACTTGATAAAGATTCTGGTCTTGTTTCCATCAAAGCATAAGGTCGCATATCATCATCTGCGCTGACCATAAAATGCCCAAGAGTGTACATTAATGTAAAGTTACGATTACCTCCATAACTAGGTCGAAATAAGTTTTTTACAAGTGATTCTAACTTGCGATCTCGCAGTCTTTCATTTAAAAAAGTAATAAACTGCTCTTTTTCATGGGGACCAACATAATATACATCGTTGACTGTCTTGGTTTGCTCTAAAAGTTGATAGTATTTTTCGTAATTAGCAAGACTTGAATCATCAAAAACAATCATTTTTGTTGCGTGTCCATTTACCCAGAAATTCTCGTCATATTTTTCGATAGTTTCTGCTACATCTCTGAGTCTATGAGTCGGAATAACAAAAATAGTTTCTTTCGGTTTCATAATTGTCTTTTGTTGTTTTGTATTAAGCTCGAAAATTTCCACCTTTCTTGCAACTTTTAAAAAGTAAAAGTGGTTCTTAATGTACCAATTACTGCATCATTATTGTTGGAAATTTGACCAGGATTGGTTAACCAAATTATGCCTGGAGTGATAGAAATATTGTCGCTAAGACGATATTTATAGAAGCTTTCAACATGATATGGTTTGTCATTACTATTACTGCTCAGATATGGTTGAGCGCCTGCAAAAATTCCTAAAACATTGCCTTTTTTCCCAAAGTCTGGCAATGCTACCCCCAATCCATAACTCCAAACTTCACCACTATTATTAGTGCTATTAGTGCCTAAACCTGTAATATCACTATAAAGTAAAAAGCCATTAATTGATAGTTTATTGCTAGGTTTGAAAGCTGCTTCAAAACCATAGGAATTACTAGCATAAGGATTGTTGCTACTAACAAAATTGGCTTGTGAAGTACCAACTACAGGAGTATTGAAAGAGCCGCCATCAAATAGGTCGCTACCTGCATTATGATACCCATGAACGTAGGTGGCAGCGAAAGAAATGCGATCGCCTAAATTAAGATTTAATTGTGCTAGAGCCGCATAATTACCATCAAATAAACCAGAACCCGCACTAGGACTATTCGCTTGAGATGCTAAATAACCTAAAGTTAATGAAGGTTTCAATGTCCCTTTACCAAGGGTTAAATTAACGCCAAGACCAGAACCACCACCAATGCGATAGATTGGGCTTTCAGAAGCAAAGCTAGATAAAGCACCATTACCACCATCAAAATCTTGAAAATAGGGACTAAGGGTAGGAACATAATCGCTTTGAATACCACCACTAGCAGCAACGTAAACTTGGGAATTGCCAACAGGGAAGTAATATCCCAACCAATCTATATAAGCAGCGTTACCGCTACCGTTAAATAGGTTAAAAGTTTGAGTCCCTTCGGCTGTACCATTTGCTAAAGACAATGGGGTAGCATTACCAGCCGCAATCCTGGTATGTAAACTATCTTTCCCAGTGAAGCTGGTTTGCAAGTCTAAACGTACCCTATCTTGAAAAACTGCTTTGTTACTATCATTTTTACCAAAGTTGTCGGTGACAGCAAAAATTGCCTCACCTACTAACTTAGTTGTGGTAGAAAATTGATTTGCTTCTAGTGTCGCAGTGCGTGTTTCTAGAGCATCTACTCGACCACGTAAAGTTGCTAATTCTGCTTTAAATTCTTCTTGTAAACGGCCAATAGTAGCTAGATCTTGTTTTGTCGTTAAATCTGAAGTTGCAGTAGCAATTAGTTCATTAACTCTATCCAAACAAGCATTCAAACCTGCGGCAAATTCATAACGACTTAAAGCCCGATTGCCACGGAAAGTACCATTAGGATATCCTGCTATACAACCGTAGCGTTCAACGAGAGATTGTAATGCTTGAAAAGCCCAGTCAGTCGGCTGTACGTCAGAAAATTGAGAAACTGATGTAACTTGAGAAAGTGAATTTTGGTTATTACCTTCACTGCTGTAACTATTAACTTTTTCTATTTCTACTTGAGCCGATAACTGCTGATTAACTTTTGGTACTTCTGTTTGAAAATCGTCAATTTCAGCAGCTATTGTTCTAGCCGAAACTATCACAGTTATTCCCAAAACTGTTGGACTTAACACTAGAACTTTCCAAAATAGATTAGACATTATTTTTTCCTCACATTTAATTTGGTACAGATAATGCGCTTGATACTAAGGACTCTTCTTCCAGATTCTTTCTAAAGTTTCAATCTGCGTTCTTGTTTGAGAACTCAGCTTTTCACTCTGTATCTTTTCCAATTGTTGCAATCCCTGGATAATTTCATCCAATTCCTGGTGCTGTTTTTGAGACTTTCTCAAGATAAAAACGCATCCTAAAACACAGCCGATAAATACCAAAGTTATCAATAATCCTACAGGAGGACTCGTATTCTGGCTAGATTGACTGGGCTGATTCGGTTGGGAAATGATGGCAATAGAACGAGTTTGATTGAGATTAAAAATTTTGAATTTCATAGCTGTTTGCTATGTTAAATAATTAGGGAATTCTTCTCAAATTTTCTACTTTTGGGCTATTAAAATTTGAGGATGATTTAATGCCTAATGCGATAATTAGGTAAGTAAAAGAAATACCAAAGACCACAGTTAATATCAGCACAGCAGTTTTAACATTATTCAGGGTAGTGATCTCTTGGTTGCGACTAGGAGGTGTCGCAGCCGCAGCCGCAAGACGTGTTCCTAAGAACATAGCGACTTTTTGTGCTATTTCTGCACCTTCTGTTTTCGGAGGTAAGTGATACCAATTTTGGGTTTGGGGGTCAAAAACTGTAACCGCAGCAACAGAATGAATATCTAGATTAGCGGCTATAGAAATATTAGCAGTAGATTGTAAATATTCTTCGCGGCTAAACCCAAAATAGGGAGTTTCAAAATTATCATCGTCTCCGGTTATAGTATTTGGTAAAGTATTCAATTCTGTAAAAACCGAATTCAAATCTATGAGAACCTGTGCTGCTGATTGATAGCGTCTTTTAGTTGCTGGTTGCACCAATTGACAGAGAATTTTCTCCAAAGATGGACTAATTGGCTTGGTTAGATATGAGTGCCATACCCAGGTATCTTCAGTACAATCATACAAATCAAATGGCGACATTTGAGTCAGCAAATGCAAACAAGTAACACCCAGACTGTAGAGATCACTAGCAAATAAAGCTTTGCCTTTAATCTGTTCAGGTGCTGCATATTCGGCACTACCAATGAGAGTTCCAGTGTTTTGGAAAATACTGTCAGTAAAACATTTAGCAGCCCCAAAATCCACTAAAACTAGTTGACGATTACGGCGACAACGAACTATATTAGCAGGTTTGATATCTCGATGAATTAGCTGATGAGTATGAATAAATTGCAACACAGGTAACAACTCTTCAAGTAACTGCAGAATTTCAACTTCAGTAAATGTGCCAACTTCATCTAATTCCTGTTCTAATGTTTGTCCGTCAATCCATTCTTGGACTAAATATTGCTGACCATCTTGTTCAAAAGCATCAAAAAATTGGGGAATTTGAGGATGATTACCTAGTTGAGCTAAATGCAGAGATTCCTGTTGAAATAGTTCAGCAGCTTTTTGTTTTTGCTGGATGGTTTCACATTGTGGAGAAAATTGTTTGATGACATAAACATTATATTCTTGGGTTTCGGGAATATCTTTCTCATCAACACAAAGAAAGGTTTTACCAAAACCACCTTTTCCAAGAGGTTTAAGAATACGGTAGCGGTCATTTAATCGAGTATTTGACTGACTAAAACCAAGAACAGTATCTTTCTCTGGAGGCTGACAAAATTCGTCGGTGTAATGAAGACAGCCGCACATAAAATCATTTACTTGCAAAAATTAATATGTTGAAAAAGTTGCTTTCGTCCTGTTGTTCGTCTGACACCACCACGTTCTTTTTGAAAGAAAAAAAATTCTTGAACATCGGTGAGTACACTGCTATTTACTAACAAATTAAATGCTTTTTGTTTCAACCCCAAGACAAAAGGGGAATAGATAGATGTGAACAATAGCCACAGAATGAAGGTGAAACAAATAATTTTTTTGCTCTTCCTCTGTGGATTGATCAGAGTTTCTCTGGATGAAAAATTACATAAATGAGAAGAACTTGACATCCTATTCCCTAATTTGATCCAAAGCTAGATTGAGCTTCAAAACGTTCACCCCCGGTTCACCAAATATACCCAAAAAACGACCATCAGTGTTTTGAGCAATTAAAGGTTCTAGTTGCTTTGGCTCAACTCCTCGTGCTTTTGCGACTCTGGCAATTTGCACCTTTGCACCTTCAGGGGTAATGTGAGGATCAAGACTTGAACCAGAAGTGTAGACTAAATCAGCAGTAGGTTGCATACCCGCTGTTTTGAGATGATTTAAGTCACCTTCAATTTTTTTTGTAGGATCTGGATCATCCTTACCTTTAATGCGTTCTAACAATGCTGGATTACTGGGAGCTAAATTACTAGCACCAGATACACCAGTTTTCAAAACACCAGCCTCATCCTTTTTTGGGTCTGCTGTACTGTAGCTAGTGCTGCTAGGACGACTCCAAAAATACTTTTCGCTTGCAAAAGGTTGACCGATTAATGCTGAACCAATAATCACACCTTGGGAGTTTTTAATTAAGCTACCATTCGCTTGATAAGAAAAAGCAACTTGTCCCGAAATCAACATAAATAACGGATAAATAAAAGCCGTTATCACCCACAAAACCAAAGTCGAACGAATCGCTTTACTAACTTGATGCATCTGACTCATATTAAAACCTCTCTAATTTAAAAAACCACAACAAAATATATTTCTTACTTTGCTCCTTAGCGTCTTTGCGCGAAATAAAAAATATGGTTCATATTAAAACCTCTCAGGCTGAAAAATCACAACAAATAAATAAACACAAAGACACAGAGTAACAAGCCCCAACAAAGTAATTGTATAAGCCGAAAAACGCGATTCTGCTATGGGAGTAGCGGCTTGAACTGCTGGTGCTAATAATAAATTAAAGCAAAGCAGTAAAAACAGACCTATAGGAACGCGATTCCGTTTAGAAATTGCCATTGATAAATATTCCATGATTTCAAATTAAAAATTGATTAAGCTAGTCCTACAGATGCAATAAAAACGTCAATGATTTTGATAGCAATAAAAGGAGCAATTACGCCACCTAATCCGTAAATAAGGATATTTCGTTGCAGAAGTTGGTCAGCAGTGAGAGGGCGAAATTTCACACCAGTTAATGCTAAGGGAATCAAAGCCGGAATAATTAAAGCGTTGTAAATCAAAGCTGATAAAACCGCAGATTGGGTACTTGCCAAACCCATAATATTTAAACCACTAACACCAATACCAGGAAAGATTGCCGGAATAATGGCAAAGTATTTGGCGACATCATTAGCGAGAGAAAAAGTTGTTAAAGCCCCACGAGTAATTAGTAATTGTTTGCCAATAGTGACGATATCAATTAATTTGGTAGGATCAGAATCCAAGTCTACCATATTAGCAGCTTCCTTTGCAGCTTGTGTACCAGAATTCATGGCCACACCCACATTTGCTTGAGCTAAAGCTGGTGCATCATTAGTACCATCTCCAGTCATAGCGACTAATTTGCCTTTGGCTTGTTCGCTGCGAATTACTTCAATTTTATCCTCTGGAGTTGCTTCAGCAATAAAGTCATCTACACCAGCTTCTTCGGCAATTACTGAAGCAGTAAGACGGTTATCTCCTGTCAGCATCACAGTTTTAATTCCCATTCTTCGCATTTGATCAAATCGCTCTTTAATCCCCGGTTTAATAATATCTTTGAGATAAATTACACCGTAGATATCATCATTTTGACAAATTGCTAATGGTGTTCCTCCTAATTTAGAAACTCGCTCATAAGCCGCATCAAGTTCTGGCGTTAATTGTCCATTGCGAGAACGCACAAATCCTTTAATTGCGTCTACAGCACCTTTACGAATTTCTACTCCATTCGGTAAATCAATCCCACTCATTCGCGTCTTTGCTGAAAATTCAATCCCTTCTGCCGTTCTGGGATTAAAACTCAATTTTGCTCCTAATGATTCGGCTAATTTAACAATTGATTTTCCTTCGGGAGTTTCATCAAAAATACTAGATGCTAAGGAAATCTGGGCAACTTCATTGAGGGAATGACCTTTAACAGGAATAAATTCCTCCGCCATGCGGTTTCCTAATGTAATTGTTCCCGTTTTATCTAAAACCAAGGTATTAATATCTCCACAGGCTTCTACAGCCCTTCCAGATGTGGCTATGACATTAAATTGAGCAACTCTATCCATTCCCGCAATGCCAATTGCACTCAATAATCCGCCAATTGTAGTGGGAATTAACGCCACTAATAAAGCAATTAATACCGCAATACTCACAGGTGATTTAACATAAACTGACACTGTAGGTAGGGTGACAATTACCACTAAAAAAACTTGAGTTAGCACTGCTAAAAGTACAGTTAAAGCAATTTCATTAGGGGTTTTAGTACGAGAAGCCCCCTCAACTAAAGCAATCATGCGGTCAATAAAACCTTGACCTGGATCTGATGTTACCCTAATTATTAATTCATCAGAATTAATCCGCGTTCCTCCCGTTACAGAACTAGCAATATCAGTTCCCGGTTGTTTTAAAACTGGTGCAGACTCTCCAGTAATAGCAGATTCATCTACAGCAGCCACCCCACCAATTACTTCTCCGTCTGCGGGAATAACATCACCAGCGATAACTTTAATTTGATCACCACGACGCAAACTAGCAGAATTAACTTCTTGAATAGAACCGTCAGGTAGAAGTTTTCGGGCTGTAACATCAGATTTGGTCGCCCGTAAAGAGTCAGCTTGAGCTTTTCCTCGTCCTTCAGCCACAGCTTCCGCAAAATTTGCAAACACAAGAGTGAAGAACAAAATTATGGTAATTAGACCATTAAAAAGCCGGGGATTATTATCAGGATTAACCCCAAAAAGATTTGGTTCAACAGTTACTAAAGCCGTAACAATCGTCCCCACCCATACTAAAAACATAACTGGATTTTTCAGCATATTGCGTGGGTCTAATTTGACAAACGCTTGTTTAAATGCTCTAGAATAAATTCCAGTATTTTTAACCTTGGGAGTATGTTTCCGTTCTTGTCGAGTCTTTGTAGTTTTCATGGAAATTCTGGTGTTATTTTTGAATTGTTAATTGTTAATTTTTGATTGTTTAGCCTCCTTTCGCAATCAAAAACCATTCAGCAATCGGACCTAACACTAATACGGGAAAAAAAGTTAGCGCCCCAAGAATTATAATTACTCCTCCTGTAACTCCGGTGAATAAACCAGTGTCGGTTCTGAGAGTACCAGCAGTCATGGGAACTGGTTGTTTGTTGGACATACTATCTGCTAATAGCAATAAGGCAATAATTGGGATATAACGTCCTGCAAGAATGCTGAAACTGGCACTGAGATTCCACCAAAGTCCGGTTGTTGCTGGTTGACTATCACCTAATCCTTCAAAGCCAGAACCGTTATTTGCGGCTGCGGAAGCATATTCATAAACTACTTGGGAAACGCCATGAAAGCCTGGGTTACTAATACCTGAAAGGGAATCAGGAAAGGCAAAAACTATTGCCCAAGGAATGAGAATAGCGAAGGGGTGAACTAATAAAACAACGCTGGCAAGAACGATTTCTTTTTTCTCAATTTTGCGACCTAAAAATTCTGGTGTTCTTCCTACCATTAAGCCGGTTAAAAACACTGCTAAAATATAGTAGATAAATAAGAATGCTGTACCAGTTCCTTGACCTCCCCAGATGATTTGCAAGAATAAATTAAACAGAAAAACGAGTCCACCTGGGGGCATAAATGAGTCGAGAAATGCGTTCACAGCACCACACATTGTTCCTGTGGTAATAGTTGCGAATAATGAACTTTGCGCCCAACCAAATCTAACTTCTTTTCCTTCTAAATTAGGTTGTTGTGATCCTAGGAGAGAATTAACTAAAGGATTTCCTTGATACTCACCAATTGTAGTTACAATCAACAAGACAGTAAAGATAGTAAAAACCATCCAAAATGCTAACCATGCCTGTTTGAGATTGTTAGCAAATACGCCGTAGGTGTAAATCAGTGCTGTAGGGATGGAAATCATTCCCCAAGTTTGTAATAAGTTAGAAAAACCACTGGGATTTTCAAAGGGATGTGCTGAGTTAATGGCAAAAAAACCACCACCATTTTCGCCAATTTGTTTGATCGCTTCCATGTGGGCAACCGGACCACGGGCGATCGCTTGAGTAGCACCTTCTAATGTTGTGGCTGTTGCTACTCCTGCAAGGGTTTCTGGCACACCAGCCATGATGAATAACAATCCCATAATTATCGACATGGGCAACAAAATCCGTGTAATTGACTTGGTGATGTCAATATAAAAGTTACCCAAAGTTCTGCCAGTTAAACCGCGAATAAAGGCGATTCCTACTGCTAAACCTGTCGCTGATGAAACGAACATTAGAAAATTCAAAGCAAAGGTTTGACTGGCATAACTAAAGGTTGTTTCTCCAGAATAATGTTGTTGATCTGTATTAGTCAGAAAAGAAAAAGTCGTGTGTAATGCTGTATCCCAAGTAGGTGTACCTAACCCTGTCGGATTGAATGGTAGCCATGCTTGAGTCATCAAGATTGTAAATACTAAAATCCCCATAACGATATTGCTGTAAAGTACAGCTTTCGTATATTGCCAACCTGTCATTTCATCTTGAGGACGAACTCCACTTAAAGCAAAAATTATTCTTTCTAAGGGATTTAACACAGAATCAAGCAGTGTGCTTTCTCCTAGAAAAACGCGAGCGATATATCTCCCTAATAAAGGAGTGGTGGCAATGACGATAATTAATGTCAATGCAATTTGTATCCAACCTTGTAACATGAATTATAAAATCTCCTCAAAGAAAGTTGTTATGGCTTTTCAGTATCATCTTCGTTCATTATTTCATCCTAAAAATCCTGATTTAGATAGTTATCTTGAGATGATTAATTTATATCATCAATTATTGTGGCAATAAAAACAAGGAGTACAAGGATATAAAAATCGTTTATTTTTCTATTTATGTGTCTACCTAGAGATATATATCAGTGTTTAGTAAAGTTTAGTGAAAATCTAAACGCTAGTAAACAGTAAACAAGATCCCCAACTTCTTAAAGAAGTCGGAGATCTAAACCTTGATAATTGTTATAGTTATATAAGTCGAGAAAAGGCAACTTAGTAAATGGCATATTTAAAAAAGAAATTAATAAACAATAACTTACAAGTCGGTAAAATATTGCTAATTGTGACTATATTTATCTTTTTAGCAGTTTTAGAATATTCTACCCCAAATGACTATGTTTTTGGATATCTCTACAGTGGAGCAATTTTATTAGTCAATTCTTGGTTTGGAGGAATAGCAACAACAAGCGCAACATTTGTTGCTGTTTTTCTAACTATATTAAATGCGTGGATACCTGGAGGTGAAGTAATTCGGGCTTCCACTGTTGCTAGTCGAATAATTGCAGCAATAGCGTTGATAGTCACCGGATTTTTGAGTCAACGACTGCGAAAATCTCAAAAAGCGATCGCACTTACTCAAACTCAATTAGAAAGCCAAGCCCAATTAGTGAGACTACGAGAAGATTTTGCCTCCACACTTACCCACGATTTAAAAACGCCACTTTTGGGAGCAATTGAAACTATTAAGGCCTTTCAACAAGAAAAATTTGGTGTGGTTTTACCAAGCCAGCAAAAAGTTTTAGCGACAATGGCACGCAGTCATGAAACTTCTTTAGATTTATTAGAAACTTTGTTAGATGTTTATCGCAATGATACTGAAGGCTTAAAACTGGATTTAGCTCCTATAGATTTAAGTATTTTAGCAGAAATGGCGGCGGGTACTTTGATTGAATTAGCGGCAAATCGTCGCATTCATCTATCATTAAACTATGGTGACTCTGATTGGAAACGCTCTCTTTGGGTTCACGGTGATGCTTTGCAACTGCAACGAGTTTTTAGCAATCTGCTGATTAATGCTATTAACCATTCTCGACGCGGAGATCATGTTGAAATCGTCTTAGAACCCCAAACTTCCTATCAAGTCGTGAAAATTTTAGATACGGGTGCAGGGATTCAAGCTGAACAGTTTCCCCACTTATTTGAACGATTTTACCAAGGAAATAGCGATAGCGGTGGGCTTTCCCAACGCCAAGCCAAAGGTTCTGGATTAGGACTTTATTTATCTCGGCAAATTATTGAAGCTCATCAGGGTATAATATGGGCAGAAAACAGAGTTCCTAATGGCGCAATTTTTGCCTTCAAGCTACCTGTTTTACCATTTAAGTCTTAAATAACATCAGATGTCTTCTACCACTATAAAAATCCTCCTAGTTGAGGATGATGAACTTTTCCGTTTGGGCTTGCGTGTGCGATTGCAGCAAGAAACTGGTTTGGAGATTATCGCGGAAGCAGAAGATGGTGAAACAGCCATTGAGTTAGTCAACCAGCATTCTCTCGATGTCGTTCTTTTAGATGTAGGATTACCAGGAATTGGAGGAATTGAAGCCTGTTCCCAAATTAAACAAAAATATCCCAATTTGCCAATTTTAGTTCTCACTTCTCATTCCCAAAAATCTCTGATTACGCGGTTAATTGAAGTGGGCGCTCAAGGTTATTGTCTCAAAGGTATTGCGGCTGAAAAATTGGTATTGGCCCTCTATTCTGTAGCGGCTGGGGCATCTTGGTGGGATGAAACTGCAACTAGAGAAATTCGTTCAGCATTAGTGGATGATTATCGCCAAATTGAATCAGAAAATAGCTCAAAACCTGCTAACAAACTAACACAAAGAGAACAAGAAATTTTATCACTATTAGCAGCGGGAAAAACTAATCAAGAAATTGCTATTGCACTCTATATTACGTCGGGAACAGTGCGGGTACACGTCCATACTATCTTACAAAAACTAGAAGTTAGCGATCGCTCTCAGGCTGTTGTTGTCGCTTTACAAAAACGGTTGATTAAAAACGATTTAATCAAATTAAATTCCTCTTTTCACCCACATTCTGCATCCTAGAGTCAAATTTTCAGCATCTTTTGCACAATATTTAATTTTAGCAAATATTCTTTACCCACCTTTTAATATATTTATGCAAATCAATTTTCAAACCTTTACCGTTAATAAACGATTTCCCTTAACAATTAGTCGCGGGACAACAGCACAAACAACAAATATTTGGTTACAAATTGCCCAAGAGGGAATTGCAGGTTGGGGAGAAGCATCTCCTTTTGGTGTGGGCAATCACAGGCAATCTACCGAGCAAATTCAAGATTCTTTGCAGCAAATTATACCTATTGTCCAAAAATTTAGCCCTTGGCAACGGCAGGAAATTGAGGCAGTATTAGAACGAATGCAAGTTCCTTCCGCAGTTAAAGCGGCCTTGGATATGGCATTACATGATTGGTTGGGTAAGCGAGTGGATTTACCTTTGTGGCAACTGTGGGGACTGAATAAAAATGCTATAGTGCCAACATCGGTAACAATTGGGATTAATTCCCCAGCAGGTGCAAAGTCCAGGACGCGAGACTGGTTAGAATTTATGGATGTGCAGTTATTAAAGGTAAAATTAGGTTCGACCGCAGGAATAGAAGCAGATCAAAAAATGTTATTAGCAGTAAAGGAAACAGCAGCGGGAAAAGATGTGTTTGTTGATGCTAACGGAGGTTGGAGTTTGACTGATGCCATTCATATGTGTAGTTGGTTAGCGGATTTGGGAATAAAGTATGTAGAACAGCCTTTAGCAAGGGGTGAAGAAGCAAATTTAGCCCAGTTAAAAAAACATTCACCATTACCAATTTTTGTAGATGAAAGTTGCTTTACTAGTGCGGATATTCCCCGATTAGCTGATCATGTAGATGGAATTAATATCAAGTTAATGAAATCTGGGGGAATTACTGAGGCTATGCGAATGGTGCATACAGCCAAAGCCCATAATTTACAAGTGATGTTTGGTTGTTATTCTGATAGTTCTCTGGCTAATACTGCTGCATTACAACTTGCACCACTGGCTGATTATTTAGATTTAGATAGTCACTTAAATTTAATTGATGATCCTTTTAGTGGTGCAGTGGTAGAAAATGGGCGAGTTTTGCCGAATAATTTACCTGGTTTGGGAGTAAAACATAGTGCGTCTGTCGCTTAATCAAAAAATAGCAATTCTTCTCCATGAGGGAATTACTGGAGTTCAGGGAAAAACAGGGTTATCAATTTTACGCTATAGTGAATCTGCAATTGTGGCTGTGATTGACAGAGAATCTGTAGGTAAATCTTTAGTAGAGTTAACAGGTATTAAGCGAGATGTACCAATTGTGGGATCTGTAACAGCAGCATTACAGTACAAGCCGGAAGTCTTGGTAATTGGGATTGCTCCCAAAGGTGGTGCTGTTCCTGATGATTATTGGGCTGATATTAAGGATGCCCTCAAAGCGGGAATGTCTTTGGTAAATGGATTACATACACCACTGGCAAATATACCGGAATTAAATGCCCTGCTTAAACCAGGACAATTGATTTGGGATGTCCGCAAAGAACCAGCTAATTTAGATGTAGCATCAGGAATGGCGCGAAATCTACCCTGTCGGCGGGTATTGACAGTGGGAACGGATATGGCAATTGGGAAAATGTCCACCAGTCTAGAATTACACCGGGCGGCTAAGTTGCGGGGTATCCGTTCTAAGTTTTTGGCTACCGGTCAAACGGGCTTAATGTTGGAAGGGGAAGGAGTGGCTTTAGATGCTGTGCGGGTAGATTTTGCCGCTGGTGCGGTGGAACAGTTAGTCATGCGTTTTGGTCAGCATTATGACATTCTGCAAATTGAAGGGCAAGGTTCTCTTTTACACCCTGGTTCAACGGCAACTTTACCTTTAATTCGGGGTTCTCAACCCACGCATTTAATATTAGTGCATCAAGCAGGACAAACCCATAACCGTAATAATCCCACTATACCGATTCCATCGTTACCGGAAGTAATTCGGATGTATGAAATTGTTGCTAGTGGTGCGGGTGCTTTTGGTCACGTTCCTGTGGTGGGAATAGCTTTAAATACTAGGAATTTAGGGGAAATAGAGGCAAAAAATGCGATCGCGCAAATCATAGCAGAAACTAAACTACCTTGTACAGATCCTATCCGGTTTGGGGCTGGGTTGTTGTTGAATGCAGTTATGCAGAGTTAGCTTAGACTTTTATGGCTTACACCACGCTCCGCTATCAGCAAGCCCTACTTATCTGCTCCCATGCTATGTGATGAACGGAATAAATGATTATGGTCAGGATGGTATAAACGAGAGCGTCCACTTACAGGTAATAGTGCGGGACTGATGACATAAAGTGTAGTCCGTCGTAATTTTTCTTCATGAGTACAATCTGCCATTTCTGCTAAAGTCACAACTCGAATTTTTTCATCTGGCCAGCCTAAACGATAGCAAATTGCTACCGGAGTATCCTGATGATAATGTTCTAACAATTTAGTTTGAGCTTCAGTGATATGATGCACACTTAGATATAAACATAAACTAGCTTGATGTGCTGCTAGAGTTGCCAACTCTTCTGTATCAGGTACGTGAGTGCGGCCACTAATGCGGGTGAGGATAATAGTTTGCACCAAACCAGGAACAGTTAACTCTATCTTCAGTTTAGCTGCGGCGGCTTGAAAAGCACTAATCCCAGGAATAACTTCAAAAGGAATATTAGCTGCTGCTAATAGCTGCATTTGTTCATGAATAGCGCTGTAGAGACTAGGATCACCAGAATGCAGTCTTACCACAGATTTATGCGATCGCACACTATCAATCATAATTGGTAAAATTTCTTCCAAAGTCCGATTTGCCGTTTTGATAATTTCCGCATCTGAACGACAAACATCTAAAATCTGTTCTGGGACTAAAGAATCTGCAAATAAAATCACATCAGCCGTAGCCAACAACTTTTGCGCTCTAACCGTTAATAAATCAGGATCTCCCGGACCTGCACCCACAATATAAACCGCTGGCTCTAAGGAATTTAGATACTTAGGAAACCTCAAATTACCCGTAGATTCACACATCCATTTCCCCCTTCAAAACTCTGCGAAAAAAAACTTTTGGTATTTGCTCAGTACCCTTCCGGATTCAGCCCCTTTGCCTAGTAGAAATAGATGGTAGATGCACCCTGGTTAAGCCCTGGAGATTAATTACTCTGGGGCATTTTTTATTTCTAGTCATCTCCCTTCAACGGAGAAACAACATCAGGTAAGGGGCGCTTGAGGACATACAGCCAAGCTAAACCAACTAATCCTAAAGTCATTCCCCCTAAACTTACCATCTGTGCCATCCGTAAAGGTCCTAGCATTAAGCTATCTGTGCGTAAACCTTCAATCCAAAACCGCCCCAAGCTATAAGCTACCCAGTAAACTAAAAATAACGTCCCTACTTGTAAACGTGGTTTTTTAGATAAAGCTCGAAAAAACAAAGTTAGTAACAGCGAAAACACCATTAAATTCCACAACGATTCATAGAGAAAAGTGGGATGAAAATATTCAAAATTAACTAATTCCAAAGGACGACGATCTGGGGGAATATATAACTTCCAAGGTAAATCAGTGGGACTACCAAACGCTTCGGAATTGAAAAAATTTCCCCACCGGCCAATTGCTTGCCCTAGAATTAACGAAGGAGCAACCAGATCAGTCAATTGCCAAAAAGATATTTTGTTAAGTTTAGCAAAAATCAACGCCGCGATTACACCGCCAATAATTGCCCCATGAATAGCAATACCCCCTTGCCAAATCGCAATTATCCGTTCTGGGTGTTGAGAATATTCTGACCATTGAAACAACACATAATACAGCCTAGCGGCGGGAATAGCACCAATTACCAGCCAAATTGATAAATCACTGATTAAATCTGGATTAACGTGACGACGCTTGGCTAGGTACTGAGAAATACTGACACCAATTAACACGGCAGAGGCAATTAATAACCCATACCAGCGAACAACTATTGGCCCCAATTTTAGTACAATTGGACCAGGAGAAGTAAATTGAAACCCCAAGGGCAAAACAGAAAAATCTACTATCATGCAAAATTACCTATAGGAGTATGAAGTCTATGAGGATGAAAAACAATAATATAGTATGCCTTAGTCACTATAGCGGTATCCACTCCCACCAGATCCAAACTTTACAGCAAAATCCATACACAAATAGCCTCTTAACTCCTTCTTCCTCTTCTTCTTCCTTCTGACTCCTAACTCCTAACTCCTAACTCCTAACTCCTGACTCCTGACTCCTCCTAATAATTCCCAATCATGAAGCAGGAGATGTTAGATTTAACTAAGTTATGTGAAAAAGCTGTCAATATAATCACCTAAAATAACATTGTGATTGCTATTTATCCTGGTAGTTTTGATCCCATCACCTTGGGACACCTAGACATCATTCAGCGCAGTAGTCGTTTGTTTGAACAGGTGATAGTTGCCGTACTCAGAAATCCTCAGAAAATACCATTGTTTACAGTGGAGCAAAGATTAGAACAAATTCGTCAAGCTACAAAACATTTACCAAATGTGGAAGTGGACAGTTTTGACGGTTTGACCGTAGAATATGCCCAAATGCAGCAAGCACAAGTTTTGTTACGGGGGTTAAGAGCGGTTTCTGACTTTGAAATTGAGCTACAAATGGCTCATACTAATAAAACACTGTCTACTCAGATCGAGACAGTTTTTCTGGCAACATCAAATGAGTATAGTTTTTTAAGTAGTAGTGTGGTAAAAGAGATTGCCAGGTTTGGTGGCTCTGTCAATCATCTTGTTCCCCCACACATTGCCCTAGATATATACCAATGCTACAACCAAAAATCTCTAGCCTCGAATCCAACCATAACGGAAACAATCCTACCCCACGAGAGTATGTAAATGGCATCCCCCCCATTGGGAATCCAGAGCCAACGGAAGGGGTAGATATTCAGCAGGAACTTAACCGCTTGGAAGAAATCGTTCTCTCTAGCATGAGGATTCCACTGACGGGACGGACTTTAATAGATGAAGATAAATTACTCGAACAACTTGATTTTATTCGTCTTTCTTTGCCAGCAGTGTTCCAGGAATCACTTGATATTTTGGCACAAAAGGATGAAATTCTCCTAGAAGCGGAAGAATATGGACAACAGGTTGTGGACGTAGCCCAAGCCAAAAGAGCGCAAATTTTGGCTGAAAGTGATATTATCAGGCAAGCACAACGGGAAGCTGACCAACTACGGCGACAAGTGCAACAAGATTGTGAAGCGATGATGCAGGAAACTCTCGCAGAGATTGAACGCAAGCGTCGCGCTTGTCAGCAAGAATTAGAGGAAATGCGTCAAACTGCAATTGCTCAAGCTCAAGACATTGAAGATGGTGCTGATAAATACGCTGATAACGTTTTGGGTAATATTGAACAGGATATTCAAGAAATGTTACAAATTATTACTAATGGTCGGAAACAGTTGCGTGGAGATAATCCACAGCGCAGTTCAAATACTTCTAAAAAGCGCTAGTTTTGCCGAATTAAACCTAAAAAAGCCAGGATTAAAAACTATTCTGGCTGATAAAATTCTCTTGATAAAAAGTAGGTAGATAAGTAGGTTGCCCTTAAAAATTGTCGTTATAATAAGGGAATAGGGAACAGAGAAGAGATTTTGGCAGATTTTACTTTTCTTCACATATACTCAACATGGGTTAATCATTTGATTCTGTGGGTAGGGGTTTAGCATTGCTAAACCCCTACAAATCTAGGTTTTTCGTGATTTCGTAAAAGTCCATCTCCCAACCGTGTTTAGTATACCTTTAATTTTTTCTGTTAACCTACTTAAAGGGTTTTATTGCTGACCGCTGAAAGCTGCTGTAAGTTTTGTATCATAGTTAATCAAAATCATAAGAAAATTAAATAAAAATGTATCATGGTAGTTAGTAGCGTAAATGTCTAATGCTTTCCTTGCTGTTTTCAAAAGATATCAGGTAAGCTACTCCCTGATTTACTAATGGCAGAATTGGGAAGCTTTGACGGGTAAACCTAGTTGGGTGATACTGATGTCTAAGGAAAAAAAAGGTAATAAAGAAGCTAAGAAGCCTAAAAAAGATCCCAAGGACAAAAAAGAGAAAAAAGACCCAAACAGATATGATGGTTTAGGTAAATAACAAAGAGCAACTTCATGAGAATTTCTGGTAGGGTATAACAAGGGTTTAAGGCTTTTAGCTTTTCACAGATTCATGGAATTATCCGTCACTCGATTTTGGATTTACGTTAGCGAAGCGTACGCAGCGCAGCGAGTATTTTGAATTTTGGATTGACTCCACCCTAAAATGTAGAAGCTCGAAAATTTTGGATCTGGGATTTACGTTAGCGAAGCGTACGCAGCGCAGCGAGTATTTTTCCGTCCTGAAGGACGGGGGCCTATACCAAATTTTTTTAATCTAAAATCTAAAATCTAAAATCTAAAATTCCCGGTGTAGATAGATGGATAATTCCATCCGCAATCAGCATTCCCAGTCTCTGACTGGGAACGAGATTAATAATACTATTACAAATCCCGATGAATAAATGATTTTGCATTTGCACCTGTGTAGGTTTTCACAATATGTCCGTTACCAGACATTTGATATTTATATGTGATTAAACCTTCCAAACCAACAGGTCCACGGGGTGGCATTTGTTGGGTACTAATTCCCACTTCTGCACCAAATCCATAACGGAAACCATCAGCAAACCGGGTAGAACAATTATGATAAACTCCCGCTGCATTTACTAAGCCTTGGAAAGTTTCTGCGGCTGTGATATCTTCCGTAATAATTGCTTCTGTGTGCCGAGAACCATAATCTTCAATATGGGATATTGCCTCATTTAAAGAATCAACAATTTTAATGGCTAAAATCAAATCGCTGTATTCTGTTTTCCAGTCTATCTTAGTCGCTGCGGCAATATTAGGTAAAATTTGTAAAGTGCGTTCATCACCTCTTAATTCGACATTTTGCGCTTGTAAAGCTGTGGCAACTTGGGGGATAAATTCGGCAGCAATGCTACTATGAACTAGCAAAGTTTCAATGGCATTACAAGCAGCAGGATATTGAATTTTAGAATCTACAGTAATACTAACAGCTTTAGCAATATCAGCCGCTTGATCTACATAAAGATGACAAATTCCATCAGCATGACCTAATACCGGAATGCGGGTATTGTCTTGGACAAATTTCACAAAAGCATTAGAACCTCTAGGAATAATTAAATCTACATATTTATCTAATTGCAAAAGTTCTAAAATTTCTGATCGGGTGGTTAACAATTGCACCGCATCAGGATTAACCGCCGTGTGAGATAATCCTTGTTTAATGGCTTTAACTATGGCTTCACAAGAACGTAAAGCTTCTTTTCCACCTTTGAGAATTACACCATTACCTGATTTAATTGCTAAAGAAACTATTTGAATTGCGGCTTCGGGACGGGCTTCAAAAATGATTCCTAAAACGCCCAAAGGACAGGTAATGCGTTTGAGAATTAAACCCGTGTCAATTTCCCGATGAATTTGGACTTTACCAATAGGATCATCTAGTTTACCAACATCACGCACACCAGCGATCGCATCCCTTAATTTATGTTCATCCAAAAGTAGCCGTTTATAAAGGGGTTTAGCAATTCCTGCGGTTGTTGCTGCTTGACAATCAGCCAGATTTGCTGCCAAAATATCATCCTTAGCCAATTCTAAAGCTTGAGCGATCGCTTCAATCCCTTGATTTTTATCTTCAGTTGACAGCACAGCCAACTTAGTAGCAGCGTGACGAGTTTGCTGGGCAATTTGAATTAAACCAGAAGTGGTAGTCATAGTCAAAAACAACAGTGGGTTATGTTAAAAATATTTACTTTTCATCCTATCCTAGTAATAACTTTTGCGAAATTAAGATGACAAATACAGTATCTATTGAGTATTAATAGATAAAAATCTCACAGCTTTGATTTAATCACGGAGATTCTATGTCATTACAATCAGGGTTAGATGCCTATAAGCAAGGGCATTATCAAGAAGCAATTCACATTCTCGAAGAATTTTCCCAAAATTCCCCAGAATTAACTTCTCCAGATGATCTAACTGCCCAAATGTGCCTAGTTAAAGCATATCAGGCAATTGGGGATCTAGAAAAAGCTACCATTGTTTGGCAAAAGTTAATTAAGAGTGATAACCCAAAAGCACAGAAATGGGCAAGAGAGAATCGTCTTACTCCCCTATCACAGACAGAAACTAAATCCAAGCAACTTGCTAAAGCCGGACGGGCTGCCACAGTTGGAGTAAGCTTGGCTATGGGGGGCGTAGGTGGCAGTTTAGCCCTAGCATCTGGTGTCACCATAGCCTTGTTATTTGGCATGGTTTTTGTCTTAGGTTTAACCCTAGTATTGATTACCAACAGTAGCGATCCTGTGACTGGACTAGCGATCGCCATTGGTATTACCCTAATATTTAATCTCGCGGCTTTTTTCCTTTCTCCCTTCCTCATGGACTTTACCCAAAGTTGGCTATACCAAACTCGTTGGGTAAACCTAGCCGAAATTGAAAACCTCAGCCCCGAAACAGCCAAAATCATCCGCCAAGTCTGTCAGCAAAAAAACATTACCACCCCCAGACTCGGAATCATTGACGACCAAAACCCCACCGCTTTTACCTATGGTTCTTTACCTAACAGCGCCCGGTTAGTCGTCAGTCAAGGACTTTTTACCTACCTAGATGATGATGAAGTTGCTACCGTTTACGCCCACGAACTGGGGCATATAGTCCATTGGGACTTTGCTGTTATGACCGTAGCTTCTACCTTAGTGCAGATTTGCTACCTAATTTACAGCACAGCCCAAAGATTTACCCGTGGTGGTGGTGACAATAAAATCAAAGATGCCATCGGAACTGCTGGTTTCGTTGCATATATCTTTTACATCATCGGTACATACCTACTATTATATCTTTCCCGAACCAGAGAATATTTTGCCGACCACTTTGCGGCGGAAACCACAGGTAATCCCAACGGACTATCCCGCGCTTTGGTAAAAATTGCCTATGGTATAGTCGAAGAAGGTTCACGCGCCCAAGAACCCAGCCGCTTAATTGAAGGGACTCGTGCCTTAGGAATTTACGACCACAAAGCCGCAACTTCCACGGGTACGGCTTACCGCATTTCCTCAGACCCCCAAAAAATCGGTCGCGTTTTTCTGTGGGATATGTTTAATCCTTGGGGTTTTTGGATGGAATTAAATTCTACACATCCCCTGACAGGTAAACGAGTCCGCGCCCTCAGCACTTATGCCGAACAACTGGGTTTACAAACCGAATTTGACATGGGACGAGTTATCGGTGAAGGTAAAACCCTGAATAAAAGTAAACTTTACGGCAACTTCTTTTTAGATATCGTTCTTTATGGTGCAGAAACCATTGGCTTTATTGGTGGTTTGATTATCGGTGTATTAATGTTGTCAACGTCCTCTAATCCAGGCTTAGTGCTGGGTTCGCCATTAATTGGTTTAGGAATCGGAATTTTAATTAAAGCCTTTGTGATGTTCCCTGATTACAGCAAAGCCATCACCACAGATATTCTTACTTTAATGTCAGACCCCTACGCTAGTCCATTACGAGGAAAACCTGCCAATTTAGAAGGGGAATTAATTGGCCGGGGTGATGCTGGTTATAAATTTGGTTCTGACTTGAAATTACAAGACCCTAGCGGAATGCTTTATTTACGTTATGCTTCCCGTTTTGGTCCCATTGGTAATTTTCTCTTTGGCATGAAACGAGTAGAAAGTCTCATTGGTCAAAAAGTAGGAACTATTGGTTGGTTTCGTCGGGGGATCATGCCTTGGATGGATTTAATTCAATTAGAAGGAGAAAATGGCACAGTTGTCCATAGTTATCACCACTTCTGGTCATTGATGATGGGTGGTGGGTCAATTTTTCTGGGAATAGTATTAACTGTATTTTTTAACAGGAATTAATTTACAAAACAAGGTATTTCTGATTTAACAAACTATATTTTTCCTCATAACTACTATGGGGATTTTTTTTGAATTGGGAAAAATTACCCAAAATTTTTGGTAATCCCTGGTAAGTACCTGTGCAAAATTAATTGAACATTTTAAAATTCCTAAACCAATCAATTTTGTAGGGGCAAACCCCCTGTGGTTGCCCCAAATACTGGGGTAGACACGGGGACGCTACCCCTACATTCAATCTAAATCAAATACTGGGGTAGGCACGGGGACGCTACCTCTACATTCAATCTAAATCAAATACTGGGGTAGGCACGGGGACACTACCCCTACATTCAATCCAAATCAAATACTGGGGTAGGCACGGGGACACTACCCCTACATTCAATCTAAAAAATCCTAACATTACTCTTTAGCAAGTTTAGCTTTAGCCTGTTGCCACAGGGCATCTAATTCTTCTAAACTGTAATCTGAAAGAGGACGATCAATTACATCCTCCATTTTTTGTAATCGGTGAATAAATCGCTGACTTGTCCCTTGTAAACCTGCACTGGGGTCAAGATTATGCCATCTCGCAACTTGAATAATTGCAAATAGTAAATCACCTAATTCTGATTCTTGTCTTTCTTTAGTTTCTTCAGCTAAAGCCTGTTGAAATTCTCCTAATTCTTCGTGGAATTTGCCCCAAACTTCATCCACATTGTTCCACTCAAAGCCAACCTTAGCAGCTTTTTCAGATATCTTCATGGCTGCATTTAATGGCGGAAGACTGCGGCGATAACGATGAAGTTTATCACTGAGTTTTTGCGCTTCTAGAGTTTCTCCTTTTTCCGCAGCTTTGATGGTTTCCCAATTTTTGTGTACCTCATCTATGCTTTCTACCTTCACATCAGCAAATACATGAGGATGACGACGAATTAACTTTTGAGAAATACCTTTAGCGACTTCTTGAAGAGAAAAATCATTGGTTTCACTGGCAATTTGCGCTTGTAATACTACTTGTAATAATAAATCACCTAATTCTTCAGAAATAGCTTTTTTATCCCCAGTTTGAATTGCGTCTACCACCTCGTAAGCCTCTTCAATCACATAAGGGGTAAGGCTTTCCGGTGTTTGTGCCAAATCCCAAGGACAACCTTCAGGCGATCGCAATTTCGCCACCACATCTATTAATTCTTGTAACGCCAGCAAAGTTTGATTAACTTCCATATTTTTACCGCTTTTTCACACTGCGACGACTGGGGCTAACTTTACGTTTCTTAATTTTGCCACGGGGAAGTAAACCTTGAATACCCTGTTTTTGAAATCGCTTATAACCGGAAACAGTCCAATCGCTGCAAGAATGACTCATTGCACCAATTTCACAGCCGAGAAATAGGGCAAAAAATTCTCCATAATATATATAGATAGTCTGCCCCACAGTCCCCCACACTTCCCCCCAGTTCCAAGCCACATTTCCCAACTTGGCGAAAATCATCACCACCACAATGGCGACAACTGCTAAAAAAGTCGTGAGATACACCACCCGTAAAGTTGTGCCAATAATCGGACCGTGAGATAAAAAAGACCGATGCCGCAGACTTTTTTGATAAGGTAGCCAAATCCACCGCAGAAACCCCCACCGCTGAAATTGACGGGAGTAAATATCCAAATCGGGGCCAAACATCAGTCCCCCAAACATAAACCCACCCGCCACCAACAAAGTCATATTACTGCTGTGAGTGGAAAGTAACGTTATACCCGCCACCACAGGCATAGACCAGATAGTAATGCGATCATGCGTTTGACCAGAGGGCATCTTAGGAAATTAAAAGTTCAAAATTAAAAATTAAAAATTTCAGTCCTGAGTCAGTATAGCTGACAACCAACCCCCAGCCCGAAAAAAAATTTTCCCAAACCCCTTGCAAAATTTGAGGAGGCTATGTTATATTGATGAAGTGAAAGAAACGGGCGGTTAGCTCAGTTGGTAGAGCGCCTGCCTTACAAGCAGGATGTCATCAGTTCGAGTCTGGTACTGCCCATTTAAAAACGAATTTCTCTTTGCATAGCAGTTTACAACTAGTTTGTGAACTGCTAAAACATTTTTTGGCTAAATTTTTAATTACATTAATCTTAACCCATCTCCGCTAACTTCCCACTGGAAACCCGCGCAGGTGGTTTTTTTATGGCCGCTTCTCTAATTTCAGATAAGCAAGGCTTATCTATAGCATCAATTATTTTTTTGTCAAGTTCTATTGACACTTTGTAACAATCTTGTTATATTAGTTTACATAAGGTAATAAACAAAAAAAATTATGTATACCACAACTAACGAAACAGGCATCCTGAATAACTACTCCAAAGAACCGAAGCTTTACTACGCGGAATTTCCGACAAAAGAGCAACAAAGCAAGTATGTTTTTCAAGGCGCGGTAGCAGTATTATTTGTAACTTCTATAGTTCTAATTGCCTTGGGGGTTAGCTAAAATTTTCAGCTTCGGTATTTGTATCTAATCGTCATTCAAATTTTCTCCTAATAAACCCCAGTTTCGCTGGGGTTTTTTGTTGCTGTTGCTTGCTTCGGTTAACGGTATTAGTTTTAAATCAATTGATAAGTTAAGTGCTTTGAAATACAGCGATTACTAGGGAGTGCTTCGCTATTGCTGATCCATTTAATAATCTAGTCTTTAATAGAGTCAATGAATGGTTGAGAAATAATATTAAGTTAATTGAAAGTATTCAGTAAAAGCGATCGCACTCCCAACATCCCCAACAAGCGATCGCACTCCCAACACCCCCAACAAGCGATCGCACCCCACAAACCCAAAACAGCGTATAGTTAAATTAGGCTTAAAACTATAAATAAGCAAAAAATGTATGTCTAACTATCAAGAATTGTTACAACAAGCTAAAAGTCTGACTCCAGAAGAACAACTTAAATTAGTTGAGGATTTATCGATCTTAATTCGTCAACAATTGAAAATGACATCAAAACCAAAGCGTAGTATTTTAGAATTGCGTGGTTTAGGTAAGGAAATTTGGGAAAATATTGACGCTCAGGAATATGTTAATCAGGAACGTGATTCATGGAATGGCTAAACAAATTACAGGGTAAAATTATAGGTTTAGATACTGCACCGCTAATTTATTTTATAGAAGAAAATCCTAGTTATTTAGAAGTTACAGATGCTTTTTTACAGCTATGTATAGAGGTGAGTTTAGTGTTGTCACGTCGGTTTTAACTATATCAGAAGTTTTAGTTTATCCTTTACGTGCAGGAAATACAATATTGGCTCAACAATATCGTGATATTTTCTTCAATTCTCAAGGTTTAACAACTATTGAAGTTTTACCAGATATTGCTGAAAATGCAGCTAAATTAAGAGCAGATTACAATTTAAGAACACCGGATGCTATTTAAATGGCTACTGCTATTTATGGTGGTGCGTCTTTTTTCTTAACCAATGATATTCGTTTACCTTCTTTACCAGGGTTAACTGTGTTGGTTTTAAATAATTTAATAAGTTGATCATTTGTGAATATAGCGAACTGACAAGTCATTGCTTGCGCTATCGTACTTCCTCCACATCCCCAAAAGCGATTCCTAGGTCGCGCTTCGCTATAGCACTTCCTCCACATCCTCAACAAGCGAACTGCTTGCAGCAGCGCTTCGCTATCGCCTAAATTCATCACCAGAATAAAAAATGATAAAATGATAAGATACTAATAAGATTTTATTCATATTAGAAACTTATGAATGTGAGTTTTCCGATACCAAAAGAACTTGAGTCTTATCTTGAGGTTCAGCTTAAATCTGGCAATTATGATACTGTAGCGGACTATTTTTTGATGTTGTTGCAGCAAGATCAACGGCGTAAGGATGCTCAAGCAAAATTAGCTAGTTTGTTGCAAGAAGGTTTGGACTCAGAAGCAGAACCTGTAACTCCTGAATATTGGCAGAATTTGCGCCTTTCAGTCTTTGGTAAGGCGCAGTAGTGAGTATGGCTTTTCAGGTAATTGTTCGCAATCGTGCTACCCAGGATATTAGACAACAAGCAAATTATATTTTGGTGAATGGCAATCGGGAATTAGGGGAGAAGTTTTTGGAATTTGTTGAGTATGCTTTTGCTCAATTGGTGATAACTCCCAATGTGGGTAAGGTTGTGTCGTCTTTGTCTGATATGGGAACAATTCGTCAGTGGCGGATTAAAAATTTTAAGGACTATTTGATTTTTTATAAAGTTCAAGAGGAACAAGTAGAGGTTCTACGGGTTTTGCATGGAGCGAGAGATTTAGAGGATCTCTTGCCATTCTTAGATGAGGAAGTTTAATTTTTTGATTCCTACGGAGCGCTTCGCTATCGCACCCCCACACCCCAAATAGGGATTCCTACTATCGCATTAAATATTTGATTTGACAAAAATTGACAATATTTGCCATAATTAAATAATCAGAAAAATCAATACTTGTTAGCTATGACTACAGTAAATATTTCTCTTCCTGATTCTATGCGGGACTTTATCAATGAACAGGTTGAAAAAGGTGGTTACAGTACAACCAGCGAATACATTCGATACTTGATTCGTCAAGACTTAGAAAAAGCACGACAATCACAAATAGAAAAATTACTATTAGAAGGATTAGATAGCGGTGAAGCAATTGAGATTACAGATGAATGGTGGGAACAAAAACGTACCCAACTTCTTGAAAGAATTCGCAAATCATAGCAATGACTAGACGAATTGTAATTAGACCAAAGGCTAGTGCTGATCTTGATAAACAGTTTGCTTATATTGCAGAGAGTAATTTTGATGCAGCATTGAGTTTTTTTGACGCTACTAGACAGACTTTTTCACAAATAGCACAACTACCGGGTGTTGGTAGTGTTTATGATATTGGGAATCCGCGTCTAATGGGTTTGCGAAAGTGGGCAGTTAAGGGATTTGAAAAGCATCTAATTTTTTATTTGCAAGGGGATGAGTACATTGAAATTGTCCGGTTAATTCATGCTTCACGGGATATTTCACAGATATTAGCAGAAGAATAAGAATAGTTATATTTATCAACTACGCGATCGCACTCCCAACATCCCCCAAAAGCGATCGCTCTCCCCACATCCCCAAAAGCGATCGCACCCCCACATCCCAAAACAGCGATCGCACTCCCAAACCCCAAAAAGCGATCGCACTCCCAAACCCCAAAAAGCGATCGCACTCCCAAACCCCAAAAAGCGATCGCAATTTCTTAGGTATTTGGTAAATTGTGCTAAAATTCACAATATTATTTTATAAAGGTGATGGTAAACGGCTAATGAGTGACATTCAACTGGCAATAATAAAGATTCTTAACCATGTAGGTTTTGATTATAATCCTTATACAGATTCTTATTATTACAATAGAAAAATTGATTTTAATAATGTGAAACTAGATTATCTTCAAAACGCTTTTGTCATTCATGATTGTCACTGTATTATTACATTTTCTTTAGATAATAGAGAACATACAATTTCTGCGGATATTAATGGTATACATATAGTGACAAAAACAACAATTCCTGAATATTTAACAACAAGACAAATAGGAGGAAAATATCGAGTGGATGAGGATTATGAAAAATTAGATAAGTTTAATGAATATATTTCAGAAAACATTGATTCGGTGAGATTATATTTAAATGGAGATTTTCTTATATCTAGCGATGCAATTCGTGACTATTCAAACTTAAACTTATATATGGAGAAAGCAAAACTAATTTGTATTGAAAGTCATGTAGAAACAGAAGATTATTTTGGATATACAAGAGATTTTTTTTGTAAAAAGCTTATTGTCGAGAAACCAGATCCAGATTTATATGATGACAAAAAAGTAAAATTTGTGGCTACAGAAGTACACTCTGTTAAAATCCTTGAGAAACCTGAGAAATACCACAGTTTCTATAATCATAATGGTCCAATTGGCTGGGATAATCGTTGGAGGCAAAATGAAGAATAAAATTATGAATAAAACTAAAAAAGTTCCTCTGTTTATTAAAAGTCAAATATTACCTAGCGTCATTTATTCTTGGAATGTTTCTGGAGAAAAACCTCACTTAAATAAGCCTAAGTGGTCTGTTGACATAGATTCTAATCCTTATAGTATATATTGTGAATATATGAATCAATTTGCCAGAACTGCTTGTCATGGCTTTACTTATGATGAAGCAGAAGAATGGTTATCCGAAAATATAATCAAACTCGGTTTAAATAAATAATTATTCAAACCACAAAAGTTTTTATGTATTTAGATACGCATTTAAAAATCACTTCTTTTATTACAGCATAAACTACCAAATCATCCCCAAATTCAAAACGAACCCTTTTAAAACATCTTCCCCTGAAACCGTAGCAGGAGAATCCAAAACTTCAACCTCTTTTCCTGGTCTATAAATCTCCACTTGACGAGATTTACGATTAATTAATATACCCAACCGCACACCATTATCTATATATTCCTTCATCTTTTCCTGTGTAGTCTTCAAACTATCACTAGGAGAAAGTAACTCAATTACAAAATCAGGACAAATAGGAGGAAACTTTCGTTTTTCCTCATCAGTTAAAGCATCCCATCTTTCTAACTTAATCCAAGAAGCATTAGGAGAACGATCTGCACCATTTGGTAATTTAAAACCAGTAGAAGAATCAAAAGCTATCCCAGTACCATCAGCATCAGTCCAATTAAATAACTGCTGATTTACCCTACCATTACGATTTCCCGTTTCTCCCCCCGCAGGTGACATAATTATTAATTCCCCATTTGTGTTTCTTTCAAATCTCAATTCGCGGTTGTTTTGACATAGCTGAAAAAACTGATCATCAGTCATATCTATCACTGATTTTAAACTCACAGTTAAAGCATTCATAGCCATATCCTACACTTACAAAAATTGTTATTTCATCCAAATCATAAACTAATCTCTCTCTTCCTTTGCGCCTTTGCCTCTTTGCGTCTTTGCGCGAAACAAAATCAAGATATCATAGGCAGGTATAAAACCTGCCCATCTAAACCTATTCTATACCCTCAATCCGATTTTCCACCTCCTGATACAACTCACGCAAACGATCTAAATTCTCCTCGCTAGTCTCCCAATAACCGCGTCCATTCATTTCCAACAAAGTAGAAACAATCTTGCGGAAAGAATGAGGATTGAGATTCATGAGACGCTTTTGCATTTCCTCATCTTTGATGAAAGTTTCGTTCGTGTCCTCATAAATCCAATTATCCACAGCACCAGCAGTCGCACTCCAACCAGTCGTATTAACCAACCGCTTCGAGAGTTCGCGCACACCTTCGTAACCGTGAGACAACATTCCCTCATACCATTTGGGATTTAATAACTTAGTCCGCGCATCTAAACGCACAGTTTCTGATAAAGTTCTCACCTGTGCATTTGCTGTAGTTGTATCTGCAATGTAAGAAGATGGTTTCTTGCCATCAGCACGCAGACTTGCTACTAACTTAGTCGGATCTGAGTCAAAATAATGGGAAACATCTGTTAAACTGATTTCCGAAGAATCGAGATTCTGGAAAGTTGCATCAGCAGTTTTCAAAGTAGTTTCAAAAATCTCTCTTGACTCATCCATAACCCCAGGATTATCAGAATTGAAAGAGAAAGATTTCCGTTTCAAATACATTTCCTGTAACTCAGCTTCACTATCCCAAGTGCTATTCTCCACCGCCAGGTTAATATTAGAAGAATAAGAACCAGAAGCATTAGAGAAAACGCGAGTTGCAGCTTGACGCAGATTTATCCCCATGTCCTCAGATTGCTTCAAAGCGTGCTTGCGGACAAAGTTCATGTCCAAAGGTTCATCAGCTTCTGCTGCCATTTTCACACCTTGGTCAAGCAAGTTCATTTGGTTAATGAACAAGTCGCGGAATACACCAGAACAGTTAATTACAACGTCAATTCTGGGTCTGCCCAACTCTTCCAAAGGTATCAATTCCAACTTGTTCACCCGTCCCAAAGCATCAGCAACCGGACGCACTCCCACCATCCACATAATTTGAGCGAGGGATTCACCGTAGGTTTTGATGTTATCTGTACCCCAGAGGACACAGGCGATAGTTTCCGGCCAGTTACCATCATTTTCTGATCTGTTCCGTTCCAACAACCTATCAACGACGATTTTCGCAGATTGGACGGCGGCGGAAGTGGGGATAGATTGGGGATCTAAAGCGTGAATATTTTTACCTGTGGGTAATACGTCAGGATTACGGATAGGATCTCCACCGGGACCGGGGAGAATATATTCACCGGCTAAACCTTGGAGAAGTCCACCCAGTTCGTTATCTGCACAAACTTGTTTTAAGCAGAATTCCAAATATTCAAACAGGGGTTTCAACGCAGAGGTATCAACTTTGGTGTAACCTGATTGATGCAGTGATTCTAACCAAGGTTCTTTTCTACCCATGTACAAGAAATTCAACTTGGAAACCGCGATGACTCGACCTTCTGCGTCAATTTGTTCTTGAACTAATGCCGTTACAGCCGCACGGGTAGCAAGGGTGATATCTTGTAATAGTTGCACATCTGCCAAAATTCCGGCATCGTTGTTTCTGTAGATATCTTCAATGGTGCGTCCCAGACTTCTAGCAATAATTCCGGGTAAACCTTGCAGTTCTTCCTCTTGCCGATCTAAACTGGCAATGTTGACTAAAGTGGCGATCGCTTCTTCGGCACTAGGAGGCTTACCAATCACGTGCAGTCCACAAGGTAACAAGCGCGATTCAATCTCCATCAACCGCCGATAAACGCTACCAACAATGTTATCCCGTTCTTCCGAGGACATATCCTTAGAATCGGTCTCTGGTAACTCAATATCCTTGTCTAAGTTGACAATGCGGCATTTATCCATGATGGAATTGACAATAGAAACGCCGCGTCCTGTGTCTTTCAAAGTTTGGTAAGAAGCAATTAACTCACTGAGTTCTTTCAAACCTTTGTATAAACCAGCATTTTCCGCAGGTGGTGTCAGGTAAGAAATTGTTTCTGCATAACTGCGACGTTTGGCAATTGTGGCTTCACTAGGGTTGTTAGCTGCGTAATAATACAGGTTAGGAATTGAGCCAATTAGTTGATCTGGGTAACAATCACCAGACATTCCCATTTGCTTACCGGGCATAAATTCCAATGAGCCATGAGTACCAAAGTGTAACACAGCATCAGCGCCCCAAATCCGTTCTAGATAGGTGTAGTAAGCTGCAAAGCCGTGATGAGGACTTGCGGAACGGGAGAATAACAACCGCATGGGGTCGCCTTCATAACCAAATGTTGGCTGAACTCCAATAAATACATTACCAAATTGTTTCCCGTAAATCAAGAGATTTTGTCCGTCGCTGTTGAGGTTTCCGGGAGGTGGTCCCCAGTTCTCTTCTAAGCGTTGGGAGTAGGGTGTCAGTGCTTCATATTCTGGCACAGACATTTTGTAAGCGATGTTGAGTTCGGGACTGTTGTATTGTGCTTGTGCGTCGTGGATGACTTGTTCTAGCAACTCTTGGGGGGTTTCAGGAATGTCCTGCACGTCGTAACCGTTGTTTCTCAGTCCTTTGAGGACTTCATGGATAGAACCGAATACGTCTAAATATGCGGCTGTTCCCACGTTACCTTTGTCGGGAGGGAAACTGAAAACGGTGATGGCGACTTTTTTGATTAATTTGGGTTTACGGCGCAGACTTGCCCATTTTAAGGCGCGTTGGGCAACTATTTCTACTCGGTCTTGTAAGGCGATCGCTTTCCCAGTTGCCCCATCCTTACCTGATAAGATAATTGGCTCAATTGCCCCGTCTAATTCGGGTATAGCAATCTGTAAAGCCACTTGAATGGGATGTAACCCCAAATCGCTATCTAGCCATTCTTCCGTGGTTTGGAAGACCAAAGGCAAAGCCACCATGTAGGGACGGTTGAGGCGTTTTAATGCTTCAATAGCTTTCGGATGATCTTGTCTAGCGGGTCCACCCACCAAAGCGAAACCAGTTAAAGAGACTACCGCATCCACTAATTGTAATTTGGTTGTTGGTTCATAGAAGTAAGCTTCGATTGGTTTAGAGAAATCCAAACCACCAGCAAACACAGGCAGAACTTTTGCCCCTAATGATTCTAATTCCTGGACAATTGCCACATAATGGGCATCATCGCCGGTCACTAGGTGAGTTCTTTGTAAAACCAAGCCTACACATGGTGCAAGGGGGTCTTTGAGATTTCGGGAAATATCCTTGCGGACAGCATACCAGTTGAGATATTCTCGCACATCCTCAAACATACTCGGCGCTAAAGGATGCCAAATCCCCATGTCGGGATAAACAACTGGTGCTTCATACTTAGCAGCAGCAAAGCTTTCTTTTTCTACGCCTTTCAATACGTATTTGTCAGCCAGCATCAACAAGAAGTTTTCCAGGTTTTCGGCTGAACCACCTAGCCAATACTGAAAACTGAGCATGAAGTTTCTCGCGTCCTGTGCTTTTTCCATAGGGAGGAATTTCAGCACTTGGGGAAGTGTCCGCAATAACTTCAACATTCCGTCTTGGAAACCAGCGCCAGATTTTTCTTTGCGCTTTTTCATGAAGTTGGCGATAACGCCCTTAGATTGTCCTAACTGCGCCAAAGAGAAGCTACCCATTTTATTGAGGCGCATAACTTCGGGCATGGAGGGGAAGACAACCGATACATCTAGGTTATCACGATGGGGTTCAACTGCGGCAACTACTTTCTGTGCTAGGTCTTCAATAAAAATCAGAGAAGCAATGAATATATTAGCACTGGCTATATCGCGCTGAAATCCTTCAAAGTTTTCAGTTCCACGCAGTTCTTCAATCAAGTATCCACTGATTTCTATGGCTACGCTGGGATGATTAGCGTTAATTTCCCGTACCGCTTGTGATAATGCACTTTGGTATTGGGATTCTAGCACGACATAGACAACCTTGATTAACTTACGTCCCCGTAAATCGTCAGGTGCAATATGTCGAATAGTGGACTTGACTTGGGTAAACATTCAAATAAGCTCCTTTCAAGCGTGTTCTCATGAAGTTCGTCACGGCTAATATGGCCGTTTGTAACTGCAATTATTTTCGGCAATAAGAGTTTTTTAGCAGAAAACTCGGATTCTGTGGGGGTTTTGTCCTATATCTGACACAAAATGATATAGAAAACAACATATTTATTCATGAATCTTAACAAAGAATACAGCTTCTCTCACCTGTTTTTAAATTTTGTTTACATAGCTATGCCGTCATTTAACTATGAAGTAGAACAATGATTCAGATGAAATGGGATTATTTTGTATTAAATAGAACTTATTAAATCTGTTATAACTTACGCAAGATTGAAAACAAACCACAGAGGCATGGATGACACTGAGTAAATATTGTTTGAGAGAGTTTTTGCGTAGGTTTTAATTTTCTATCCTTTTTTATATAAAATTCCGTAAAATCAGATTTGTGATGTGTAGCACATAAATAAAATAGTACAATAGTTAAAATTCATACCTAAAAATCATGCAATATAACAGGCTGTATTCTATTCTATTAATCTTGACATTTGGCTTTTTATTAACAAGCTGTGAAAAAGATCCTACTACAGTGATTAAATTTACTGGTCAAGATCAGCAACAACGTCCAAAATCTGTAGAATTTACAATGGCTGTAACTACTATAGATGATAAAGTTCCAATTGAAAATGATGTTTTCCAAAAAGCTAGTCAAACACGCTCTAAGAATCTTGGAGGTATGTTATCAAAACAAAAACATTTACTAGCATTAGGAAACAATATTTGTAATGATGTAAACACAGATGAAATAATTCATGACAAAACCCGATCTTCTATAGAAAAATATTTCCCAACTGACTATAAAAGATTAAATAGTAACAAAGATTTCAAGGCAAGACAATTACAACCCATTAAATTTTGTAAAAAATATGCTGCTAATAAGAGTAATAATAGAAAATTAATTTTGATTGGAACAGAAGAAGACATTAATTCTGACAACTTTGATAGAGATGTAACTTTAGCTTTAAAAGATGGCTTAGAAAAACTCGGATCACAACAATTGAAATCTGTAGGAATAACTGATGAAATGAGTTATCAAATCTCTCAATGGTCTTTTCCTCATAAATCTGAAAAAGAATATTGGAAATCAAATATTATAGAAAGCAGAGATAAACAGGGCAATATATTTGTCTTAGATATAAAGGTACTGGATACAGAAAATTCTTGGCACATAGGAAAAGTTGATCGTGTAGATACATACGCATCTGTTTATGAAAATAAAGATGGGTTGAATATATCAACATTAAATGATGCTCTCTCTAATAATAATTTTCAAACTATGCTCACAGTAGCTGATGATATAGCTTATGTGGGTACGTCTTCCTGTGAAGGAGAGGAAAGACCACAAGAAAAAATAGCATTTTTCAGAGCTAAGACATTAAAAGCATATACTGAAAATCATCATATGCCGAAAAGAACTACAATAGCTGATGGTTATGCTCTAACTTTAGGACAGTATAAAGATCAATCAGAGATATGTCCAAAGAATAAACCTAGTGATACTGCTTATCAAAGATCGATCATGGTAATTGGTATTAACAGAGTTAATCAAGCAGTAAAACCACCTATAGCAAGTTTTTGCGAGGCTTTATATGACGGTTTTAATCAGCTAAATTCCATTGATAAGAATCCATTTTCTAACAAATCAATTACAATTGCCAAATATTCAAAGTTTACTTTCGGTCAACCAGATGATCTAAATAATTCTTGTCAATATTATTTCTCTAAATAGATATTGTTCAGATTAATAATAAAGATTACGCGATCAACCAGTGTGATCGCCGATCACTGTTTGAGGATGTTGGGGTGCGATAGCGAAGCGCTCCGTAGGAATCGTTTAAAATTGGGGTTGTGAGCGATCGCAAAGTGCTGACTTGTCAGTTCGCTTACTTTTATCAACAAACTACCAAACAACATTAACTAAACCTGAAGCAGTGATATTTTGATCACAAGTCAATAACTGCACAATTTCACCTTTACTTGCTAAAACTAACGCAGTTGCTGCAATTTGTCTATCGTGCATTTCATTAATAGCAGATAAACTCATGGTCATTTCAATTACCTCTTGATCAAGTGGATAAATTACCACACGCGGATCAGATTCCACCGCTAAAATAACATCTTTAGGAGTAGGAATAGATGTTCTACCTCTTTCCACAATCCAAACAGCCTCAGCTAAAGTAGTTGCAGGAATAACTAACTGCGAATTACGATCACAAAGGATAGTTTTAGCATTTGCACCTAACTTAAGATTACCTTCGAGAAACCATATCAGAGCATGAGTATCTAAGACATATTTCATAATTAGTTATGACCAGTCTAAGCTATCTTCACTATCTCGATGAAATTCAGCAATTTCAAAATCTGCTTCCGTTGACGGCTGATTTCCAGAAAACATACCAAACTGCATTATTTGTTTTTTTTGTGAAAGTTTTTCAGACTTTAAAAAAGTAACTATAACAAGACTTTCTGAAATATCTTTTGGTAATTCTCTTAATTCTACTTTGCCGTATTTGTAAATACCTTCAATTGCTTGCAACATAGTTTTTGCCATTATTGAATTTTTCTTATGTTCTTACTTTAACTTAACTATACACCATAGATATTCAGAAATAACACAAGTGCGATAGCGAAGCGCTCCGTAAGAATCGCTGTTTGGGGATGTTGGGGTGCGATTGTCTAAAATTAGGGGGTTGTGAGCGATCGCTGTTTAGAATGTTGGTTGGGAGAACGATCATTTAAAATTAGGGGGTTGTGTGCGATCGCTGTTTGGGGATGTTGGGAGAGCGATCGTTTAAAATTGGGGTTGTGTGCGATCGCTGTTTGGAGGTGTTGGGAGAGCGATCGCCTAAAATTGGGGTACTTGTGAGCGATCGCTGTTTGGGGATGTTGGGAGAGCGATAGCGAAGCGCTCCGTAGGAATCGTTTAAAATTAGGGGGTTGTGAGCGATAGCAAAAATACACTAATTATCTTTTATATGGTTGTATTGTTATTAAACCTGGAATAACAGCATAATGCTTCACATTAAATGTATGTAATGGTAAACCGAAAGCAATTGATGTTTGACCGATCAAAGCATCAATTAACCCAAGATTATGACTGAGATTATAATCTGCAAATGTTTCTAATGCTTGATCACAAGTTTCAGGTGTTGGCCAAATTACTTCAACATTAGCAATAAATTTGCGAATTTCCTGCAATTCCAACTTATTCCTACATCCTTGCATCAATTCCATCGCTACATAACCAGGTAAAGCAATTTCTTCCTCTCCCAAAGAACTTAACCAACTAATAGCAGGTGGATATTTACGAAGAAAGTCAATCATAATATCACTATCTAGGAGAATCATAATCTCTCCTTTGTGACTGTTCACGCAACTGACGAGCATAAGCAAGGCTATCTGTAATATCGTCGCGTTCTTCCCATAAACCTATCAAGCTCGAATCAAGTAATTCATGAGCAGTTAATACCTTTTTCCTTGTAGGAACAATGGATAATAAAACAATTACTTCTACCTCTTGTCCTGCTACCACAGGTAAATTTTGAAAAGAGATTTCCCCGGATTTCTCTATGGTTTTTTGTAACCTAATTGCTTGCATAATTTTGTCATCCTTAAAATAATATAATGCTGCTGTTTAATTAAGTACATCTCTAATTATAGAATATCACAAAAAGAGATCGCTGTTTGGGGATGTTGGGAGTGCGATCGCTTAAAATTGGGGTAGTTGTGAGCGATCGCCATTTAGGAATAAGTTGGGAGAGCGATCGTTTAAAATTGGGGTGGTTGTGTGCGATCGCAGGATGAATGAAATCAATCACCTAGATTGCGCTACCATTTGTTTAGTCATTTTTAGGATCAAAATTGATTGTGACTACATCTCTCAACATCAACGAAGCCTTACTAAAGGAGGCGTTGGCACTTGATAATCAGGTGAACATTGATTCTTTAGTAGAAACAGCACTGCGCGAATATATTCAACGTCGTAAGCGGCTTAAAGTATTAGACCTCTTTGGGACTATCGAGTATGACGAAACCTATAACTATAAGCAGCAACGTCATCAAGCATGAGCATTATTGTTGATACTTCCGTTTGGTCACTCGCTCTACGTCGGAAAACACCACCAGATTCTTCTCCAGCAGTCACAATATTGCAGAATTTAATCACTAATGACCAAGTTGCCTTATTAGGCGCAATTCGTCAAGAAATTCTTTCTGGAATCCGCAATTTTGAACAGTTTACCCGTCTGCGAGATTACCTCCGAGCCTTCCCTGATTTAGAACTTATACCTGAAGACTACGAACTTGCTGCGGAGTTTTTTAATACCTGCCGGAGTAAAGGCATTCAGGGTTCAAATACTGATTTTGTGATTTGTGCAGTTGCTCATCGTCGCAGCTACAGCATCCTCTCCACTGACAATGATTTTCAGAATTTTCTAGTACATATTCCTGTGATTTTATTGCCTGTTGAAGGTTAGTGCAATCGCCTAAAATTGTGGTGGTTTTGTTCGATAGCGAAGCGCTCCATAGGAATCGCTGTTTGGGGATGTGGGGTGTGATAGCGAAGCGCTGCTGCAAGCAGTTCGTTTAAAATTAGGGTATTTGTGAGCGATTAATCCCAAGGACTAAAAACAGTAACAGATGAGAAACCAAAATCACTAATATTACGAGTAACAATTATGAGGTTATTTTCAGATGCAGTAGCAGCTATTAAACTATCCATAATTGGTAGTTTTTTCCCTTGTGCTTCAGATTGACCACAAGTTCTTGCCCAAGTATCAAGAATATTCTCATTTAACGGTAAAATTCTCTTGGTAAATCTGTGTTCAAGTTTTTGTAGCCATTGCTCTAGTTTTTGATAGCGACTTGGTTGAGATTTTTCTATTCTCACAATTCCTTTTTTAATTTCAGCTATAGTTATAATGCTAAGGAATAAACTACTTTCTTCTTGCTCATCTATCCAGTTAATAACTTGTTGATTGGGTTGTTTTTTTACATATTCAGAAATAACACAAGTATCTAATAAATATTTCATAATGTAATATCTCTACCTGTGTCTTTATCTCGTTCAAACAACGGTTCAGTTTCTTCTAATTCAGGTAAAAGAAGTAATTCCGATAACTTAACTTGAGATTGATTTAATTGAGAAATTTTATGTGTTTCTAACTCATATAACCAACGTTGAAGAATATTATTTTGTTCTTCTATTGGTAAAGTTTCAACCGTTTCTATAAATTTTTGGAGTAATTTTGTTGTCATAATATTACAATAGGTAATAATAGTATTTATTTATTATAGCTTAAACTGAGAATTTGCATCAACTAAATATCTAACTAACTTCTGAGAATGATCGATATCTTTATCATGAAGGAATCGCCATTTAGGAACAAGTTGGGAGTGCGATAGCGAAGCGCTCCGTAGGAATCGCGCTTATATATTAACTATTATTTCTTTCAAGGCAAAATCTCAAAACAATCACAATGCTGAGGTCGAAATAATCTAAAATCTCGCTGATCTAAAGTCAATAATCTTTTAATATCAAAACGTTCAGCTATAGCCATAACACTTGCATCTACAAAATCAATCCGACTATCTGCATATTCATCCAAAATTTCCGCAACACGCACTAAATCTTGATCTGTCAAAGCTACTAAAATAAATCTACTTGCAGATAGTCCTTTTAAGAAAGCTACTAATGTTGCTGAACCTGCATTACGTCATACTAAATAAGCCACTTCTGCTAATACTGTTTGTGGCAATAAAATTTGTTTTTGTTGTGTATATACTGGTGTTACACTGTTGTGCATTGTATCCAAACGATTCAACAATGCGACAACAAAGCCAGTATCAGCTACTGCTGGGGTTCTTTCCATGTCCAACCTGATTTTTCTGTCACTTCATTTTGGAGAATATCTTCGGAATTAATAGCTAAATCAGGTGTGGCTGCGAATAAGCCAATTAATGGATCAGATACAGCATCATTAACTGTTTCTAGTGATTGGATTTCCAGGTATGATCTGACAGCTTCACTAATAATTGATTCTGGTGATTGACCACGTTTACTAGCCAGATTGATCAGTTTTTCGAGTAAAGTCTGTTCTGGATTCCAGTTAAATGTAGATTTCACAAGATAATTTCTCTCTTATTAACCACGAAGAACATTATAACAAATAAGTGCAATTTTATTAACTAATTATTTGCTTAGTGTCTTAATGAAGAAGCGCGACCTAGGAATCGTTGTTTGGGTTTGTGGGGTGCGATAGCGAAGCGCGACCTAGGAATCGTCTGAATAATCTATAGCTTGTGGCATAATCATAATGTAAATTTTAGGAATACAAATTAAAAATTTAGTACAATAATGAATGAGTTACGATTTACTTGGGATGCACAAAAAGCTGAAAGTAATATTCAAAAACATGGAATTTCTTTTGAAGAAGCAAAATCTGCCTTTATTGATGATAATGCTCGGTTAATTTATGACCCCGATCATTCTCAAGATGAAGATAGATTTATTTTATTAGGAATCAGTGTTTATTATCGCCTTTTAGTTGTTTGTCATTGTTATCGAGAAAATGATTCAATAATTCGGATTATTTCAGCCAGAAAAGCAAATAAACTAGAACAAAAACAATATCAGGAGTTCCTATGAGAGAAAATTATGATTTTTCTAAATCCGTTAAAAATCCCTATTCTAAACAATTAAAAGAACAAGTTACAATTGATTTAGAAAAGGATGTTATTCAATATTTTGAAGCAATAGCTCAAGAAACAGGTATTTCTTATTTGAATTTAATTAATATTTATTTGCGTGAATGTATGGAAAATAAACGTAAATTATCGTTAATGGAAAGTAACAATTAAATCTGTACTTCCATCTGCGATAGCGAAGCGCTGCTGCAAGCAGTTCGCTGTTTAGGATGTGGTTGGGAGTGAGATCGCATTTATATCAATCATAATGATATTTACAGGAAATGATAATTAATAAATCTTCTTCAACCTTATAAACCAGTCTATGTTCATCGGTAATTCTCCTTGACCAGTAACCTTGTAATTCATATTTTAATGGTTCTGGTTTTCCTATACCTGAAAATGGTTCTCTTTGGATATCTTTAATCAGTGACAATATTTTTTTAAAGACTTTTTTATCTTCTGTTCCCCATTGTCCCAATTCTTCAAAAGCTTCTGGTTCAAATGCTACTTTTTTCATATTCATCTAAATCAACATAAATTAAATTTCCTTTTGCTACATTTTCTATGGCTTTTAGTAAATGCTTTTTATTAGATTCTGACTTTAAAAGATAAGTTGTTTCATCTTCTACAGTTTCTTGATCAACTAACACAATTACCTCTACAATTGTTCCCTCTGGGAACTCAGTTGTAGGTAATTCAATCTTGCCATTTTTACCAACAGTTGCCTTTTGTTTAATTCCAGTAATCATAGTCTATATTGAGTTCCTTCTTTTTTCTCATCATAACATCTATACTTAAATAGATTCATAGCCTTTACGAATTTATTTTCTATAAGCAATCACTTTTCTCTTACTCTGGGTCTGGAAAGGTTTGTTAAGAGCGATAGCGAAGCCCGACCTAGGAATCGTCTAAAATTAGTGTAGTGCGATAGCACAAGCACTGACTTGTCAGTTCGCATGATGAATGGAATCGCTGTTTGGGAATGAGTATTAAAAAATTAATTTATTGAACGATATAATATAAATAACAATTAGATTTTTCCAAAGCACAAATATAGTAAACATCATGCAAGAACAATTAACCGACTATCAACAAGAACTAACAGAACGCATTTCTCATGTTGTAGATAAACTATTTCGGGGTAGTAGTTTCTACATGGTGAAATTAGATCAATATGAAATGACCGCAACGTTAATATAATTATTTAGCAGATTTTCCCCAGAAGAAATGAGAGCAATTAAAGAACATGATTTAACCAGAAGAATTAGTAAAATATTAACATTAGAAGTTGTTGCTGGGACATTAAATGATTTAACACCAGAAGAAATAGCGATTTTTGATGCAGCAGTAGCAAGAAAATAAAACCATGAATTTTTTACTTGATTCAAATATCGTTAGTTATGCGTTAAAGAAAAATATAACCATAAATAATAAATTGAGAGAGTTAAGCTTTCTTGGTTCAGAAATATTTATTAGTTGTATAACCTACTATGAAATTAAAAGAGGTTTGATATCTCTCAATGCTACTAAACAATTGGTAGATTTTCATGGATTTTGTAATGATTATCCTGTATTATTTTTAGATGATTGAGAAATTATTGAAAAATCCTGTGAAATTCATGCCAAATTAAAAGCGAAAGGTACACCTATTCAAGATGCTGATAAGTATTAGACCTGTTTGGGACTATCAAGTATGACGAAAGCTATAACTATAGGAACGAGGTAAAACTCTTTTTTCAAACCAAGGCTTTTAATAAAGCTTGCAATTTAAGTTGCACTTCTGCAAATTCCTTTTCAGGATCTGAACCGGCAACAATTCCTGCACCCGCATAAAGTCTGGCATAATTACCATCAATTAAAGCTGAACGAATCCCCACAATAAATTCACAATTTCCTTCTCCGTCTATCCAACCCAAAGGTGCTGCATATAAACCCCTTTCAAAACTTTCATAACGGCGAATTTCTGCACAAGCAATACCTCGTGCTGCCCCGGCAACTGCTGGAGTTGGATGCAGTTTAGCAACGATTTGTAAAGGGTGAATATTATTGGGGACTTCTGCGCTAATTGGTGTCCATAAATGCTGTATATTAGATAATTGTCGGAGTCTGGGGGCTAAAACTTGGGGCGATAAACCTAGTTGAGATAAATGTTGAGTAATAAAATCAAGAACAAGTTTATGTTCGTGTTTTTCTTTGGTACTATTGACTAAGTTGTTAGCATTTGCCGCATCTTCTATGGGTGTTTTACCTCTGGGTGCAGAACCTGCCAAAGCATCAGTAATTAACTGTTGTTTGTGAATACTAATTAATCGTTCTGGACTAGCACCAATAAAGTTTTGTCCTTTACCATTGCTGGTAGAAAATATATAACAATTAGGATGTAATTGCCGGAGGTTATTTAAAGATTGTAGTAAGTTAAAATCATGATTGGCACTGACATCTAATGTATCAGCTAAAACAATTTTGCTGAGATGACTAGACTGAATTATTTCTAAAACTGATGCGACAGAAGTTTTAAATTTATCACCATTTTTAGTGATTTTTTTATATAAGTTCAAAGGAAATTTATGAATATTTATTGAATGGTTATTCAAAGATCTAATAATTTCTAAATGGCGTTGTAAGTTATCTAATATTTTGGTAATATTGACACTAGAATTGATAATTGTGTTCATTACTAATGTACAGCAATTATTTTTGACAGCTATTTGCCAACAAGGCAAGAAAACCGTAGCAGCAGGAAATGGATAATCGGCTTTTTCGTGGTGATCAAAAAAACTAAAGGTACAAAAAAAGTGAGGTAGAGCAAAAGTCTGATTTTGGTGTGAAATAGGAATTATATTCTTCAGACAATTTTTGATAAATTCTTCTGATTTTGTAAATCTATCTTTACCAAATATTTCTAATTTATCTACAGTATCAATTGCTGCTATTGCTTCACCATTACTTCTATTTTCAAAGTAAAAATTTATGGTATTTTTCTGATTAAATTTATCTAAAACCAACAAAGGATCAACTAAGCCAATTTCTAGGGAAATACTGACAATTTTACTATAATTATGACGACGGCAATTTTGCTGAACCTCTAATAGTAATTGATTGAGGTATTTGTAGTCTATAAAGGTGTGGCTGCGACATGGTGAAATTGTCATGGATGTATAAGTTAATTTTTATTAAGTTATCTTCCTAAAATGTAATAAATCATGGTGGTATTCTTATAGGTAACATAATTCAGTCACCATTAACCAGCATAGACTTGACTAGGTTCTGGGGTTGATCCTATTTTGACTGCAAGATGGCAGATTTTATTGTAGGATGTGAACCTATAATCACAAAATTAACATTTTTTGGTAGTTTACCAAAGTTAAACATCCTAAATTTTAAATCTAAAATAGCTAGTCAAATGCCATGGAAAATTATAAAATTTAACTGATAACTAAAGTTCTGGTAATTTAACTAATCACAACTGATGACTTCAACTCAGATTTCACCACCTCAAGGTAAACTATGGATGGCGGCTATTAAACCGCCAATGTACAGTGTTGCTATTATGCCGATTTGGGTAGGTTCTGCGGTAGCATTTAGGGAAATAAAGATTTTTAATATAACAATATTTTCTTTGTTTATTGCGGCGGCAATTTTAATTTTAGGTTGGGAAAATATTAGTAATGATGTCTTTGATGCCGAAACAGGAATTGACAAGAATAAACGTCATTCAGTGGTGAATTTAACTGGTAACAAAACTTTAATGTTTTGGATAGGAAATCTGTGTTTAGGTTTGGGTTTGTTGGGAATAACAGCGATCGCTCTTTTGCAAAAAGACCCGACAGTTATCGGTATAATTCTATTATGCTGCGGTTTGGGCTATATGTACCAAGGTCCTCCCTTTCGTCTAGGATACCAGGGTTTAGGGGAAATTCTCTGCTTTTTTGCCTTTGGTCCTTTGGGTATGGGTGCATCCTATTATAGTCAAACTCAAACCTGGTCTCTTACTAATGTAGCAGCTTCGGTGATTTTGGGCATTGTTACCAGTTTAGTTTTATTTTGCTCCCATTTTCACCAAGTTGAGGATGACATAGCCGCGGGAAAGAAATCTCCTATTGTGCGTTTAGGAACTCAAGCCGGTGCAAAGGTTTTAGTGGGATTTACTGCTAGTATTTATCCTCTGATTTTGCTATTTGTGGTTTTGAATATTTTCCCAATTTGGACATTACTAAGTTTCCTCAGTTTACCTTTTGCGGTGAAATTATGTCGTCACGTTTTAGAAAATCACAACCAACCAGACAAGGTAAGTAATTCTAAATTTATCGCTGTTAATGTGCATTTTTTGAGTTGCTTATTTTTGGGTTTAGGATTTATCATTGGTTAATGGTTTATCAATTTTCTTTTCGTTACTTTAGTCAAAAATTCACAAATCCCATTATTACTAATCATGGAGTTTGGGAAATCCGCGAAAGTATTATTATTCGCTTGATTGATGAAAATAATAATGTTACTTGGGGGGAAATTTCCCCCATTTCTTGGTTTGGTTCAGAAACTATAAAACAAGCTTTATATTTTTGTGAACAACTTCCAAAAGAAATTACTAAAGAGATAATTTTCACCATTCCAGATAATTTACCAGCTTGTCAATTTGCTTTTGAATCTTCAACCCACGCAGGTGGGTTTTGTCTGTGTAGCCGCGACTTCCAGTCGCCAGGTACTAATCTGACCTACAGCGGCTTATTACCAGCAGGAAAATCAGCTTTAAATCAATGGAGTAACTTATGGGAACAAGGATATAAAACATTTAAATGGAAAATTGGTGTTAGTCAAATAAATCAAGAATTAGAAATATTTGATTTATTAATTTCCAGTTTACCAACTTCAGCAAAATTACGTTTAGATGCTAATGGTGGACTTACTTATCAACAAGCTGAATTATGGTTAGAAAAGTGTGATCAATTCTCACCAAAAATTGAATTTATCGAACAACCTTTACCACCAGATAAATTTACAGAAATGCAAGAATTAAGTAATTTATATTTAACACCAATAGCCTTAGATGAATCTATCGCTAACCTTCACCAATTACAATCATGTTTTCAGCAAGGTTGGCGCGGAATTTTTGTGATTAAACCGGGAATAGTCGGTTCACCATTTCGGTTAAGGGAGTTTTGCAAAAAACATCAAATTGATGTTGTATTTTCATCGGTATTTGAAACCGAAATTGGGAGACAAGCTGCATTACAATTAGCAGCAGAATTATCTAAAAATAATCGCGCTGTTGGTTTTGGTATTAACCACTTTTTTCAACTACAAGAAGCAAACTGGCTAGAAAGTCTATGGAAAACTTGTTAGATAATGTCCAAAATCATGATTGGCTAATTTGTGATTATAGCCAAGAATTACCAAAGATAGCAACAGAATTATATTTAAAATTAACCCAATTATCAAATCCAAAAATCATCATTGCAGAAAAATCACCAGTCAGATTTTTAGCCAGTTTCATTGCGGCTTGTGCGGCTAAATGTCCAGTTTTTCTCTGTAACCCAGATTGGAGTCAAGCTGAATGGGAACAAGTCTTTAATTTAGTGCAACCAGATATAGTTTTAGGAATAGATTATAAGTTTTTAAAATCATCAATTCCCAATTATGAATTACCAATTATTAATACTATCATGATTCCTACTGGTGGTTCATCGGGAAAGATTAAATTTGCTATTCATACATGGGAAACATTAACGGCTTCTGTACGAGGATTTACAGAATATTTTTCAATAAATGCAGTTAATTCATTTTGTATATTACCATTGTATCATGTGAGTGGATTAATGCAATTTATGCGTTCCTTCACAACAGGAGGTAAATTAGTAATTACCTCATCTAAAACATTAGAAACTTCTCAAATACCAAATATTAACCCGTCTGAATTTTTTATATCTTTAGTTCCTACACAATTAGAAAGAATCCTGCAAAATCCAGAATTAACTCAATGGCTATCAAAATTTTCTACAGTTCTGTTAGGAGGTGCGCCACCTTGGGAAGAACTCTTAGAAAAAGCGAGATTTCATCAGATTAGATTAGCACCTACCTATGGAATGACAGAAACTGCTTCTCAAATAGCAACTCTTAAACCTGATGAATTTTTAGAAGGTAAATTTAATTGTGGGAAAATTCTTCCCCATGCTAAAATTATTATTGATAATCCACCGGGAAATATAAATATTCAAAGTCAATCTTTAGCATTAGGTTATTATCCCCAAATGTGGGAAAATAGCCATAAATTTGTAGTTGATGATATTGGTTTTTTAGACAGTCAAGACTATTTACATATTCTTGGCAGAAATAGCGATAAAATCATTACAGGTGGTGAAAACGTTTACCCCACAGAAATTGAAGCAGCGATTAGAAAAACGAACATGATCATAGATGTTTGTGTAATTGGTATAGCGGATAAACATTGGGGACAAGCATTAACAGCCATTTATATTCCCAAAGACAAAAATATCTCTTACCTAGAAATTCAAACTCAAATAAAAAATCAATTGAGTAAATTCAAAATTCCCAAAAATTGGATTTCCTTACCAAACTTACCCCGTAACACCCAAGGTAAAATCAACCGTCAACAACTTCAACAAATCGCCGAAGACTTGCTAATCAGATCCCCGACTTCTTTAAGAAGTCGGGGATCTAAATCCTAAAATCACATAACCTCCTCCCTCGACCTTCTTCTCTCTGCGCCCTCTGCGTCTCTGTGGTTCGTTTCTAACCAATTATTCATATAATTTGGTAATTCCTGCTTATTTTTACTACTGACATCAATACAAACGTGCCTAGTAATTGCCTTAGCAACCATTACCTCATCTACGGTAATTTCATAGGTAATTTCAAACTTATCTAAACCTATTTTTTCTGGTAACAAACTAATCACTAAATTGTCACCACAATACATGGGACGTAAAAAATCTACATTTGCATGAACAACAGGAAAAGCGACAGATGGATTAGTAAAAAATGATTTAAGATTAATACCAGAAGTTGCTAATGAAACCTCATAAGCTTCATGACAAATTTTTAAAACATTAGCGAAATAAACGACTCCAGCCGCATCAGTATCTTGAAATCTTACAGTGTAGTAATATGTAAAAGCCATTGCAAAAATTTCCCAAATTAAGATATGGTATCACATATCATTTTACTTCATAATACGAAAGAGTTTTGGAGAGGATTGTAATGAAGTTGTTTATCAGACTAAGAAATGATTAAACCGAACGATGATGATGTCCTAAGTTTTTCAGGAGACATCCAAGGCTGGGATTTGGCTGCGGGAAAAGTCAATGCGGTGCTAGGGGAAATAGAACGTACCGCTGCTGAACATAGGGACGGGGGACAACTAGCAGCTATCCTGATTAGGGAGGGTGCTGATTGTGAGTATTTATCTGTTAATGGAGGTGGCTGGCGCAAGGGCAAGGTGAAGTTGAAAATGGTGTTTGAGTTTATCCCAGACACCCCCGATTCACCTTTGGATGATTTGCGCTAATTTAAACATTTTTTTTCTTATCACCCACCCCAACAGGTGGGTTTATTTTGAGATATTCATTTATAGGTTGTGTTCACTTTTGTTAGCGGTACACCAAAGTAAGGGCAAAAAAGCGATCGCCTAAATAACCCCCTTATGTCTATCCCAAAGTCACAGGTAACGACTGTCCAGATTTTTAACTACTTATTTACAACTCAAATTAACGGCTGATAAATATCCTCAGAAGCCGGATTCAGATAAGGATGCTGCATATCTATTAAATGTTGGGCAAAGTGTTGATTAATAATTTCTATTCTTTCCTCCAGGGCATTTTTACCCTTTTCCCAAGACTCCAATAAAGCATTTGCAACAATTTGACAACGGTTCATCCCAAAACTTTCTTGAGAAGCAAACTTTTGATTGGGTTCTTCTGCTAACCCTAATCCCGGTGCTAAAAATTTCGTAAACAAGGGAATTTCTGGCTGAAAATAAGCTTGATGTTCTTGATAAATATCTTGAAGAATAGTCCGAATTGTCGGGTAATTTTGGCGTTCAAAATGCAGCACACCAGCATCATAACGCTGATATGCAGCGGGATTATAAAGAACTTGAAAACTAAAGGCAATAGCCGCATTATTTAAGGCTTGGGTTAACCTATCCATAAAGATAATTGCCCCAGTTGATGTAAAATTAAAATAAATTTTCCCCACTCGTAAATCAGCATTTTCTGGATTTTGGTTTTCTATGCCTAGGTTACTAACTGCCACATAGCAACCATTTTGCAAGCGATTTTTAGGCATCCATATTGCTATTAATTCCCCCACTTTAGGGGACTTTTTCCGGGGTTGTAGATGACATTCTGGCTCAATATATAATGTTAACCCATCCTTCGTCACAGCCATACTACCATCAGGTTCAATTCGCAAAACCTGCCAATTGGGTTCATAATTTCCTGTACCATGATTATTATGATGTAGTTGTTCATAGAAATCTTCATCTACACCCAAACTATTATTTTCTAAGAAATTTACCTGAGATTGGCAATTATTGTTATTTGCAGCTAAGACTGTTTGCAGTGAACCATTATAATAAATACCATACAGAAAATTTCTCAGCAGTATGTTCAAATACTTCTGTTTTAAAGAAGGTGAGTTTTGTTGAAACCTATTTGCTATGTTAGCGGGTAAAGCAAAAGGTTGATAATGGGGATGGTAAATACAAAAATTAGGTTCAATCTGGATATTACTGGCAATATCGAATAATGAATTTAGGATTTGATTGGTCGAATCATCAAACATTAACTTGTTTTGCACCTCAAATTTTAGGGAAATATATGTGTAAGCATCAGGAATAACATTACTAACAACCGCGCAGACGAGTTTTTTCGTAATAAAGACGAACCAATTGTTGTTCCTTGTGGGGTTGAGGAAGTTTTTGCAGTGTGGGGACAGATCGTAAAATTTCTGATGCGAAGATGCCAAAAATAGTTAACACTGATTGTTCTGGTATAGTCAAAAGACTTTTAGCAACTTCCAGCATACACAAGTTACTATTATCAAAAGACTTTTCCCATTCAATTCTGTGTTGAATTTGTTGAATTAATGCCAAACCGGCAAACTTAACTACACGCGTAATAAAGTCTTGATGATATTCTAAAATCATGGGGAAAGCATCAAGATAAGCCCGGATTAAAGCCAGAATTGAAGGTTGTAGTACCTCTAGAGGAATCATGGCTAAATTTAAAGATTCTTCTAGCTCTAATGTCGGATCTACTATTAAACTAGAAAGCCAAATTCTTAAATAACTTGCTAATAAAGTTCCTAAATCAAAAGCTGGATCTCCCCAACCGCAAGCTTCCCAATCAATCAACCGTATCAAGCAATTATCTAGCTGTTCCCATCGAGAATGAACCAAAATATTGCTTAAATGTAAATCGTTGTGAGTTAAACAAGATGGTTTCCACTCATAAGCTAAATCAGCAATGGCCGATTCTAGACTTTCGTAACGCTGATAGAGAAGATGAAATTGTAACGCCTCAGTAGGAATTATACCAAATGTTTCTGGATTTATGGATGGTATACCTTGGGCGGGATTGTAAAAATTATAGCGAAACTGTCCTGCGGGAGCAGTGGACATAAAATCACGATACTCACGTTTATTAAACGTAGCTCTATGTAATCCTGCTAACGTAGTACCGATGGCACTGGCAATATCTGTGGGTAAAATACTGCTATGTTGATAAAATTTTCCTAACTCCGCATATTCGCTTAAGTAGCTACGGACAATGATAGAATTTTCTTCATCAAAGTGTAGCAATAATGATGAAATTGCCCCAATATTACCAATTACTGGAAATTGCTCTAATAATTGGTGAAATAGCCACTCATTAAAGAGTTCATGGGAACTTTGATCATTATTACTTTTCCGCTCTTGTTTAATTAATAGTTGGCGATTATCTGCCAGCATTACCAGTAAATTCCGATTTTTCTTGCTATTTTCTGGCAATACAGATTTATATGCAGCGCCATCTTCCGCGCTACACAGCCCGGCTTTGTGCAGGTACTGGATAACATTTTGAGAAGATAGTGATGATAACATGAATTATTTCCTATTTATTTAAATGGCTAAAGAATTACCGTAGTCAATATTGAGGTAGTTGTAGCAGTTCTTAGTTAATGGTAAAAAATTTACGAACTATTGCTACTATCTACTAATATCCCATTTGTGTCAGAAAGACCTGCCAAAATGGCAATATTAGCTATTTTTCTACTTTCTAGTCTACGGAAGAAACTATAAAATCTTTACAATGTCTCTAGTAGAGCCTTGCACCTTGAATAACAACATGACTATTTCAGAAATAATTGATAGTGGATATTAAAGGATATCAAACAAAGACAACGGTTACTTACAGTCGCCAGTATTCCATATTTCCGGTGGGTATGTCAGTAATTTATCCTGAATATTACCAGTATTGTTTACTATTATTCCCAATACCCTCTACTTTAATATATAAATGGCTACACTTATCTGGCTGTAAGCACAAGTTTTATATGACCACTCACGGGTATTCTAGCTCACTTTTATTTTCAGATTAATGACTTTGCCATAGTATTAATGTACTATGTTGTTGATGTAGAGTATAAAGTTATCATAAAACATGAGTAACGCCACGCTGGGCGATCACAAATTCCGACACTTTCAACTCTGTCACCTGTCACCTAACTATAGCAATGCTCACGGCAAATACCACATCTTATACAACAGTCCAATTTCTGCAACGCCAAGCGGCCTCCCTTTTACTGTACCAATCGGTTCTGCAAGGCGAGGTGGGCAAGACTTTTCTGAATTTGTTACAAACCATCCGTTATACTGATGGAGATGGGCGGGATTGCCTCCAAGCTTACGGTAGTTATTTCCAAGCTTTAGCCAGCAGTCATCAAACCTGGGAAGAATATCTAATTAAGCAAATTCTGATTGCGGATAATCCTTTTAGCAAACTGGCGCAACAGCAGGAATTTAGCAAATTACCCCCAGCTTTAATCATTGCTGTTCAACATGATTTACAAATATTACAAAGTTTGTATGAATGTAATAGTGCAGTTTTGAGCGAATGGGTGCAAATGGCGACTCATTTACCCATTTCCCCTGTTGTCTGGTATCGAGAACCTGAAACTGTAGGCATAGAAACGGGTTTAATGACATCTATTCCTCGGTTAGAAAATTGGGGTGATGCTGTGGAAGATTTAGCAGCTTATTACCGACAATATGGAACTGGTTTATTTGCCCAATATCGGGCTTTTCGTTGGCAAGGTGGGCGCTTAGTTGGCATTGCTTATGCTGATTCGGTGAAACTGTCTACATTGGTAGGTTACGAGTGGCAAAAAGATGCTTTAGTGAAAAACACAGAGTTTTTATTGTCAGGAGAAACAGCACTGCACGTATTACTTTATGGTAGTCGTGGTTCGGGTAAATCTTCTTTAGTTAAAGCCCTGTTAAATGAGTATAGTCATAGAAACCTGCGCTTAATAGAAGTGTCCAAATCAGAATTGCCAGATTTACCAAAAATTGCCGAACAGTTGCGAGGAGTTCCTCAGAAATTTATTATTTTTGTTGATGATCTTTCCTTTGAAGAAGATGATGATGCCTTTAAAGCAATGAAAGTAGTTTTGGAAGGAAATGTAACTGCCAGACCAGAAAACGTAGTTGTATATGCTACTTCTAACCGTCGCCACTTAATCCGGGAATTTTTTACGGATAGACCAGCCCCCAGAGATAACAATGAAGTCCATGGGTGGGATACAATGCAAGAAAAGTTGTCTTTTAGCGATCGCTTTGGTTTAACATTAACCTTTGAAGCAGCAGATCAAAAAACCTATTTACAAATAGTTCAGCACCTAGCAGCAAACATCAATATTTATCCCGAAGATTTAGAATTCAAAGCCTTACAATGGGCAACCCAGCATAACGGACGTTCTGGCAGAACTGCCAGGCAGTTTATTGACTTTTTAAAAGCAGATTTAGCTGTATTTGGTGAAAATACAAATTTCACCACAGAATCATGATCAAAGTCACTGACAATGTAACCTAAACCTAATTATAACTGTATATTTAGAAATGAAAATGTGAGGAATAATGACGTTAATTACTAATAATTCTAACAACTTGACTACAATAAAACCTCGCAAGATGCAACCGACAATAGTTAGTCATCAAGTCGTTTTAGGAATAGCTGCTTTTAGTATCAGTTTTGGTTTAAGCCTCGTCCCCAACTGGGATTTTTCTAAAGCCTTTCTTGCTGGGATAATTACAGTTCTGGCGACATATTCCGCCGCATTTCTTGTTGATAAACGCCGCAGAAGTGACGAACTAAGAATGATTGGTTCTCTCCAAAGACGTATTCGGGACGTAGAAGGATTAAAATCTCGCATTCTTCGAGAAATACAGCAATTAGAAGAATATAGAAATTTATTGTATACAGAAACTCAACAACTAGAAAACCAAATTGGGGATTGTCGTAGTCAAAGAGACAGCCTACATCGAGATATAGGTAAATTTGCTGCTCAAAAAAAGCAAATTGAATCCGAAGTTTATAATCTCAAAAATGAATTTCAACATCTAGAAAATAGTAATATAGAACTGAATAATAGCTGCAATAATCTGATTGCAGAAAAGCGGCGATTAGAACTGAATTGTCACGCATCTCGCGCCGAAATCCATCAAATACAACCTCAAATTGATACATTTAAACAGCAGAAAAAAGAACTAGAAAATGATGTAATTTTGTTAGAAAGACTCAAGCCACAACTAGAAGAAAAGCTTTATGAACTGCGAATAGAAGTTCAAAATCAAGAATTGAAAATTGCCAAACAAAATGATTTACTACTACAGACAAATATAACTAGAAATAATCTAGAAAATACCCTCAAATCTTTACAGACTAAAACCTTAGGACAACAATCCGAAATCAATCAATTACAAAATCAAATATCCCTCTTACAAGATGAACGGGATTTATTGCAAAATCAGGTTTGGGAATTACTCCAACAAGTGGAAACCATTAATTCCGAAACATTACCCGATAATGAAGAAAGTCATCTAGAGTTATTTCCCTTTGATGAATTATTAGAACCATTAGATACGAAGGATCATCACCCAGACAATTTACCCACAGAATGGCATAATTTATTAGAACATCTTCCAGCTTATGAAATCCAAGTTTTAAAAGCCATACTTGAGCAAGATAACCCCAAAGCTACCATTAAACAAATTGCTGAAGCCAATATTACCATGCCCAATCTCTTAATTGATGCTATCAATGAAATTGCTAGTAATACCATTGGTGAGTTAATCATTGAAACTAATACCGAAATTCCTGAAATCGTTGAAGAACATTTACTAAATGTGAAAACAATGATTAATAAATATGCAGAAATTAGTAATTAGAAGCTATAATTATGGTAAAATATAGCAGCATTAATTATTAATAATTAAATACAATTAACTACATGACCAAGCTGAAACTATCGAAAAAAATATCTACTGCTTTAATTAACTCTCTTAGTGCAGGAGTAGTCCCCAGAATAGGAATTGAATATATAGCAGTTGGTCGAGAAAAAGAACTTAATAGCCTCTTACAAAATCTTAATGATATAGCAGAAGGTGTGGCCGCATTTCGGTTTATAATTGGTAACTATGGCTCAGGTAAAAGCTTCATGCTGCAAATGATGCGAAACCGAGCAATAGAACAAGGATTTGTAGTAGCTGATGCTGATTTATCCTCTCAACACCGACTAGCAGGAAGTAATAACGAAGGGTTAGCAACCTATCGAGAATTAATGATTCATCTCGCTACAAAAACTCGTCCTGACGGTGGGGCTTTAATTTCTATTTTAGAAGGTTGGATTAATAAAATTCAGCAAGAAGTAGCTAAAGAAACGGGAATGCGTCCCAATGATGAAGGCTTTGATGATAAAGTAGAAACCAAAATTAGAGAAGTAATTCAATATATTGAAGATTTAGTTCACGGCTTTGATTTTGGTAATGTAATTATTGCTTATTGGCGTGGTTATCGCTTAGATGATGATGATTTAAAAAATGCCTCTTTGCGGTGGTTAAGAGGTGAATTTAATACCAAAACCGAAGCTAAAGCCGCTTTAGGAGTGCGGGTGATTATTGATGATGATACTTGGTATGATTACATCAAATTAATAGCTAAATTTGTCGCCGAAATTGGCTATAAAGGCTTATTAATTTTTATGGACGAGGCTGTAAATTTGTACCAAATATCTCCCACAGTTACCCGTGAAAAAAACTATAATCGCCTGTTGGCAATGTTCAATGATACTATGCAATGTAAAGCTGAAAATTTGGGTATTTTTATTGGCGGAACTACCAAGTTTTTAGAAGATCCAAATCGCGGACTTTTTGCAGATCAAGCTTGGCGTAGACGCACTAAAGAAAGCCGTTTTGCTACTCAGGCTAATGTTCAAGAATATATGGGTCCGGTGATTCGGCTGAATCCCTTAACTGCAAAAGAAATACTCACACTTTTACAGCGGTTGACAGAAATTCATGCTTTGAATCTTGGTTATCAAAGCACTTTAAAAAACGCACAATTACAGGAGTTTATTCAAGAAATTGTCAGTCGCTTGGGTGCTGAAGCTTTGCTGACTCCAGGGGAAATTATCCGCGATTTTATTAGTGTGTTGAATGTGATTTATCAAAATCCAGAAATTAAGTTTGCTGAGTTAATTCATGGTGCTAATTTTCATCCTACGATTGTGGGGAAAGATAGCAGTTTAGATGATGATAATGTGGCGGAATTTAGTTTGTAAATTATTTATTTACTAGAATTTAGTAAGCCTCAAATCTCTTGCTATCATAGTAAAAAGTGAAAAACTTCTCATCATCAACCAACATTCCTAAGATGATATCAAGGTTTTCTCGAAAATATGGACTACCAGATTCTTCTTCATTGCTAATAACTGGTTCGTCTAGTATTTCCACAACAATAGCTGGTTGACTTAGGTAAGGTAATTGTCTATTCTTGAGATTTTTTTTCCATTTCACTAATTGTCCAACTTGAAACGCATCTTTTTTGAGAAAATTATTGAAAGCTGTTTGTAGTTGAGTTGTGTATTCTTCTCCATAGCTTTCTTTTTCTGAACCAAATTCGTTTTCTTCATCAACAAAGTCTCCAGTTTGGAGAGATTGTACTAATTTGCCTATTATGTCCTGGCTAGTATTTTGTTGCTCGCTCATTATTATTTAACTTCCTTTCAATACTAAACTAATTGAGTAATTTTAGACTGATAATTTATTTTCTTTCCATGTGCAAATGATCCAATATTCATTTTTGCAGATTTTGCCAGACGGGTAAAGATATCCTTATTGTATGCCATATGTAATGGTAACATAAATTCTGGAATAGAAGACCTTATTTCCTTACTAATTTTGTTTAATAAATTAGTTTGACGTGATTTAATCTCTTCTTTATTTTCTAGTCCTTCAACTACATAAAATGATTTAGGTGGTAATAAATTATAACTAGCAGGTACAACATCTAATAACCACCAGTTAAACAACTCACGTCTACCGTAAGAACCTGGGAAAATCGCATAACCTTCTAAGCAATCATATAAAATTTCTAAGATTGCTTCTACTGGTTGATCATAGTTTATGACTCTCATTGCATTATAAAAAACATCTAATGCTTCACTGATTTCTTGAAAATTTGCTCCTTTTTTATGAAAATAAGATTCATGGGATTTAAATATCTCATTAATTAATTTATCAAGATTATTAGGAATAATCTTAATATTCTTATTTAAACTACTAGTAGTTTTGCGTAATAATCCCTCTAATAATTTAATAATAATTTTTGGTAAGGAATTGCTAGGATCATAATATTCTAAAGTAGGTTCTACGGCTAGACTTAAAATAAGTGTCATCCAGAGATAGCGTAAGTGACTTAATGCCTGATCTTTCTCACCAAGCACTTCTAGAACTGCTTTTAAATCATCTTGTAGTGAAGCAGTTCCATCTGCCTCTGGTTCATATAATTCTTGATAAGATTCTAGTTTTATTTTGTCCACTAAAACCTGAAGAGACTTAGAATTTTTGTTCAATTCATACGGTGTTAAATTTGTAAATAAACTTGATGTTAATATCATGGTGTATTCCTTCCTTTGAAATAGTTTTATTGATATATATATGACAATGTTACCTTTTTATTTTGGGTCGAGGTAATCCCAGAATACTTTTACTTTAATATTCCGAAACTTCTCCTCAAATTGTCTTATAACATCTTCACAACTTGGACAAGGGTTTCGTTCTGTATACAGATAGAGATATCCTTTTATTCCTAGATCATACTTCATTTCAATTTCAATAGTATCTGCAATTGTTGATAATACTTTGTATTCTGCATCAGTATTGGTAGGACGTTTTGTACGGGGATGAAGTTGTGAATTAAATTGTCCTCCTTCTGACTTTGGTTTAGGTATGGGAATTAGAGTTGTGTAGTTAGATGTTGTTCCTGCACAAAAAATTACATTCCCTACATATACTTCAGCAACTGCAACATTACTTTTAATCTTAAAGAATGGTTGGAAAATAATTGGTTCACCGAGAATTTTCTCTCGAATGTAAGTTGCTGAGTCCTTTAATCTCTCTTTGATCAGATTTTCGTCTCCATAGTCCAAATTATCTTGTGTATTTATCATGTGATAATCTTAGCATCCGTACAGGATGTTATTTCCCTGATAACATAAATAATAAAGCAGTAACCCAGCATCCACAATAGAAATATACACAACTACAACAAAAATAGGTATAAAACAATGATCCGGTTAAAAATCTGGCAATGGATAATCTTAGTTTCACCAATTGCAATAATTGTTTCTTTCCTTCTTATCTCCGCAGGAACACAAATTCACGCTTGGGGATTAAGTTGGATTTGGGCTTTATTTACATTTGTATTTGTCGGTTGGCGGTGGTTATTGGTACGCTGGACTAAACCGGAAATCAATCGAATTGAAGCTGTTTTTGCAGAAGTTCGAGAAGAATTAGAAACTACCACAGAGAATAATTTAGTTATCGGAACAGATACTACTAAAGCAGTAGAAACCGCATTACAAAATATTCTCACCGCAGCAGCAAATGATTTACCTATTTGGGAAGATTGGCAAACTTTTTGGCAAAGATGTCAAGATTTAGTAGTAGCAATTTCTCATATTTATAACCCTGAAGTTAAATATCCGCTTTTAAATATTTACATTCCTCAAGTTTACGGTTTAATTCGCGGTACAGTAGATGATATGGATCAATGGATGCAAAAATTATCTCCTGTTCTCAATCAAGTTACAGTTGGACAGGCTTATCAAACTTACGAAGTTTATCGCAAATTAGAACCATCTGCCCGTAAATTGTGGAAAGTTTGGAATTGGGCGCAATGGGTATTAAATCCTGTGGCTGCTGTGGCTAAAAAAGCAAGTGAAGGTGTGGGAAATCGCGCTTCTCAAGAATTATTAATAAACTTGAGTCAACTATTACGAGAAGCAGCTTTACGGAATTTATGCAAACAAGCGATCGCTCTCTATGCCGGCACTAAAATTGAATTACCTATCCCCACCCTACCCCAAACTAAAACCCAAACCCTGCGGGACATTCTCGCCCAAGCTGAACCCCCAGAAATAGTTGCCCAAAAACCCGTAAATATTCTCATTATTGGGCGTACTGGTGCAGGTAAAAGTAGTTTGATTAATACTCTTTTTCAAGATGAATTGGCTGCGGTTGATGTTTTACCCAGTACAGATACAATTCAAAATTATCACTGGGAAACAGAAAATGGGGAAACTCTCAACCTTTGGGATACTCCCGGTTATGAACAAGTAAAACGGGAAGATTTGCGAGATTTAGTTATTGATTATGCTAGTAATGCTGATTTACTATTATTAGTTACTCCCGCACTAGATCCAGCTTTGCAAATGGATGTAGATTTTCTCCAAGATGTAAAATCAGAAGTTACAGATTTACCGATTATTACCATTGTAACTCAAGTAGATCGTTTACGTCCTATTCGTGAATGGCAACCTCCTTATAATTGGGAAAGAGGAGAAAAGCCCAAAGAGATTTCTATTCGAGAAGCCACAAAATACCGTCAACAACTATTAGGAAATTTCGCTAATTTAGTTTTACCTATAGTTACAAATGATCCGAAAACTAGTCGTAATGCTTGGAATATAGAAGCCTTATCTTCAGGATTATTAGCAGCAATAGATCCGGCTAAACAATTACGGTTAACTCGCTTTTTACGAAATTTAGAAACTCGCACCACAGCAGCAGCAAAAATTATTGAGCATTACACATTTCAAATGACAACTACCCAAGGAATTACTGCACTCTTAAAAAGTCCCGTTTTACAATTTATTTCCACATTATCAACAGGTTCTTCTACCCTGGCTTATTTACTTGCAGAACAAATTCCCATAGAACAATTACCCATAGTAATTGGCAAATTACAAATGGCTTATGAACTTTTTCCCCTATTAAATACAGACAATTCAAAAACCCGCAACTTTGATTTATTATCTTTATGGCCATTGTTGTTAGAAAACCCATCTACACCAGATCGTAATGCTTGGGCATTTGGTCATGCTTTAATAGAATATTGGACGAAAGATTTAACAATAGAACAACTGCGAACTAGATTTAATTATTATCTTCAACAGTGAAAAATTAGAGATTTTTATGTAATTTTTCTGCTCACACAAGTAATAATGACAACAATCCATATTTCAAAAATATCTATTACTAAGGATAGTAATACATTGCTGGGTTCAGAGATATTATTTGTTAGTAAAGCGGTTCAAAATTACCTGTTTGAAATTTTCAGGTTTAATTTACAGCCATGCACCATCCTTTACTGTTGATTTTCGTTAAAATCACGATTTTTTCTTTAATGTTAGCCATAGGAAGCAATCTCTGTTTTGAAGAAATGCTTTCCCTGTGGCGAAAACCGGCTTTACTACTCCGTGCGCTTTTAGCTGTTGTAGTGCTAGTTCCTTTAGTGGTTATAGTGCTGCTAAAACTGTTTAACTTACCCCCCGAAGTAATTACAGGATTAGCCTTGTTGGCGGCTTCTCCAGGTGCGCCTCTGACCACAAAACGAGCGCAAATGGCTGGATGCAGATTCTCCTACTCAGCCAGTCTTCAATTAACTCTCGCCATACTTGCAGTCTGTGTTACTCCCGTCACCTTGGGGATTTTTTTCAGCCTATTTAAGCATCTTGCAGAAAAAGTGACAATTTTAGAAGTTGCCAGACAAGTGATCATGGTACAATTCTTGCCTATAAGTATCGGTCTTTTGCTGCAAAAGTTTACTCCTAATTTTGCCGAAAATATCGCCCAACCTTTAAATTTTATTGCTGATATTCTTTTATTACTGCTGGTTGTTTTGGCTGGTATTTTAGGGATTCCCCTATTTTTCAAAGTTTGGGGATTACCAATGGTTGTTATTACAATCATGATAATTGTTTCTCTAGCAATAGGACACAGTTTAGGAGATCATAATGATGATACACGACCGATTTTAGCAATTTCCTGTATTGCTCGTAATGTTGGTTTAGCCTTGTTTATCGCTATTTTGAATAACGTACAGCAAAAAGTAATTCCCACAATCATAGCTTATGTAATTGTAGGAGCAATTCTAGGAAGTTTTTACTCAATTTGGAATAAACGCAAATTAGAACAACAACCTAACTAAATGCAGTGTTTCAATTCCCCTCTGCGTCTCTGCGTGAAAAAAAGCTAAATTATGGCATTATTTGAACAGCTAGAGAGCGGGTTAGCATTTGTTGTAACTTTGCTCAAATTCTTACTAGAATCTATTGCTGTCTTTTGTATCTTATTGGGTTTATTAAAAACTGGAAAAATAGCGATTTCTCTAAACAATCATCATAGTCAAAACCGATTTCTACAAATCCGGCTCAACTTTGGAATTTGGCTAGTGCTGGCATTAGAATTTCAATTAGGAGCAGATATTCTTTCTACAACCTACCATTCAACCTTTGAGTCTCTAGGAAAACTAGGAATTGTTGCCTTAATCAGAACTTTCCTCAATTATTTTCTGAATCAAGAACTCAATAAACAACAATAAAAGTAATTATTCAGAGGTAATTTACAGGCACATTTTACCACAATGAGTCAGCCACCCATAAACCCAGAAACACCTGAACAATTGTCTACCAACGATTTAGCCGCAGATAGAACAGAACTAGCTAAATACCGCAGTCGAGCAGCAGCAGACCGCACATTAATGGCGTGGATACGCACCTGTCTTTCGTTAATTGGTTTTGGATTTGGTATTCCCACCATTGTTAGAGCGATTGAAAATACTCGTTTGAGTCATCATTTTAACCCAGTCAGATTTTCGGTAATTGTGGGACTGTCTTTCATTGGTACGGGAATGTTGGGAATGGTTTTAGGGTTGAGAGAACACCGTCAATTACTTAAACAAATTCAAAATAACCGCTATACCTACGAAACCTCTCACAGTGCGGAAATTATCGGAGTGGCTTTACTCGTAATTGGCTTAGTTAGTTTTATTGGTGTGATAATTCGGGCAATGAATTTTTAAAGATTTAAGATATGCCCCATCCATCTTGAAAACTTGAGTTTTGCTGTAGAAAAAACTATAGGTTTCAACCTAGACGGGGTTTATATTAAAAAATCAAGTATGTAGAGTAGAATTAGCAGCTTTTAGACGCTAATGCGAGTTTTAGCTGTGTATTTTCTAACTTTTCTCATCGCTCCCAAAGCAAAGAGAGAACCAAAAGTGGGGATTGTAGCACCACCAGGAATGTTAAAGGGGACAGGGGTAGCAATAGCATAAGTAGCAAATAAATTAGTACCTGCCCCAAAACCACCTACTTGATTACCCGGTGTATAAAAAGCATTACCTTGTAAATTAGGTATAAAAGCGTCTGCAAACAGCGGTCCGTTGGTATTAGAAAAATTTGGAAATCCGAAAGAACTACCCACAGCGAGCGCGAATTTGAACGATTGAGAGGAAGAACCCCACCAAGGCTGAGATTGCAGCAACGTGGACAACCCGTTAGCAGTACCAGTTACAGTTGTTATATCGTAGTTAGTGCTATTGACATTAAAAACCAAAGCATTTGCTGAAGATGCACTACTAGAGAGAACACCAAGAACAGCACTACCAAAAACTAATGACAAAATAAGAGATGTTTTCATAAAGCCCAGTTCATCAGTAAAATTATACATTTTGGATCAAAACCTATTCTCAATAAGCAGAAATGTTGAATGTCGTTACAAAATTTTACATATTTAATTATAGTAAACCCCGTCCAAGTTGAAACCTATAGTTATGGGTTAAAAATCACCTTGACCCTGATGAATAAAAACTACGGTTTTCATCTTAGACGAGGTTTATATAACAACTTACGTTGTAATGGTCTACCTACTTAAGTTGTGAATATGGTGATAATAAATAATCCAATTGCAACAGCTAGGATAACTCGGCTGGGGAAAGGAATAGAGATAGCGCGACCTAGGAATCGCAAATCTCGCAAAATACTCTCGTGAATAGCTTTAGAGAGTGGAGTGTCAAGAAATAACCCCTCCTAAAGAGGATATAGAATTTCGGGGTTTTTGTTAAAAATTAAATATTCTCAAGAGTTTAGATTTATGTCTCTGCGTGAATACAAACCCGGAACTACTTTCCCCGGTGTAATCGGCCGGACAGTTGATAAATCCAGTCCAGCTTGGCCAGAACCATTGCGAGCAAAAGAAAATACACCAAACGTCCTATTTATCGTTTTTGATGATACAGGATTTGGACAATTTGGCAGTTATGGAAGTCCCATCAAAACACCCAACCTAGACACACTAGCCGCTAATGGATTGCGCTACAATAATCTACACACAACGGCACTGTGTTCTCCCACCCGTTCTTGTCTGCTAACTGGGCGCAATCACCATTCTAACGCCATGTCCTGCATTACAGAAGGGTCTACGGGTTATCCCGGAGGTAATGGGAATATTCCCTTTGAAAATGGATTTCTCTCAGAGATATTACTCCAGAAGGGTTATAACACCTATGCGTTAGGAAAATGGCATTTAACCCCCTCAGACCAACTTTCAGCCGCAGGACCCTATGATCGCTGGCCTCTCGGTCGCGGTTTTGAGCGTTTTTATGGCTTTTTGGGCGGAGAAACCCATCAATATTATCCAGATTTGGTTTATGATAACCACACCGTTAAGCCAGAAAAGACCCCCGCAGAAGGCTATCATTTAACCGAAGATTTAGCAGACAAAGCCATTAGCTTTATCGCTGATGCCAAGCAAATTGCCCCAAATAAGCCCTTTTTCATGTATTTCTGTCCGGGAGCAATGCACGCTCCTCATCATGTCCCCAAAGAATGGGCTGATGCCTATGCTGGACAATTTGATGATGGTTGGGAAGCTTACAGGGAAAAGGTTTTTGCCCGTCAGCAAGAAATGGGGATTGTTCCCGCAGATGCCGAACTTTCTCGCCATGATCCCGATGTCCCGCACTGGGATTCCCTCCCAGCCGACCAAAAACGGCTTTATGCCCGGATGATGGAAGTATATGCTGGTTTTTTAACCCATACTGACTACCATATCGGTCGCTTACTCGATTTCCTCAAATCTATCGGTGAGTTCGAGAATACCGTCATTATGGTGATTTCGGACAATGGCGCAAGTTCGGAAGGGGGACCGACTGGTTCAGTAAATGAGAACCTGTTTTTTAACAATGTGCCAGAATCCCTAGAGGAAAATCTCAAAGCATTGGATAAATTAGGCAGTGCCGAAACCTTTAACCATTATGCTTGGGGCTGGACTTGGGCAGGGAATACGCCTTTTAGGCGGTGGAAACGGGAAACCTATCGGGGGGGAATCAGTGATCCTTTAATTGTGCATTGGAGTCAAGGTATTGAGGCCAAAGGAGAAATTCGGACTCAGTACGCTCATGCTATTGACCTAGTGCCGACGGTGCTGGAATTACTAGAAATTGAACCACCGACAACGATTAAGGGTGTGACTCAATCTCCCATTGAAGGGGTCAGTTTTGCCCATACTTTTAATCATAGTACCGCACCTACTAAGCATATTACCCAGTATTTTGAGATGATGGGACATCGTTCTCTTTACTATGATGGTTGGCGGGCGGTTTGTCCTTGGCCGGGTCCCTCATTTACAGAAGCAGGGCAGTTTTTTGGTGAGGCAATTTCGGCGGAAACTCTGACGGATTTGGATACTCATCATTGGGAACTGTATCACGTCGCCTCAGATTTTGCGGAAAATCACAATATTGCGGCTGATAATCGTCCTAAGTTAATTGAGATGATTGCTACTTGGTATATTGAGGCTGGTAAGTATAATGTGTTGCCTGTGGATGGACGTGGCGTGCAACGATTCGCGGAAGAACGTCCGCAAATTGCTATCAATCGTAGCCGCTATGTTTACTATCCTGATACTCAAGCGATTCCAGCCGGTAGTGCGGTGAGGGTGTTAAATCGTCCCCACAGTATTACGGCTGATGTGGAGATTCCCACAAGTGGTGCTGAAGGGATATTACTGGCTCACGGGGGTAATGATAGTGGCTATTCTTTCTATGTCCAAAGTGGTAAACTGCACTGGGTTCATAATTATGTCGGGCGATCGCTCTATCATGTTGAATCTGGGTCATCTGTGCCGGTAGGTCGTCACCAGTTGCGCTTTGAGTTTAAAGTCACGGGACAACCAGATTTAGCCAAGGGAAAAGGAACGCCAGGACGCGCCCAACTTTATATTGATGAGAGATTGGTCGGGCAGATTGATGTGCCTGTAACTACTCCTTTAGCACTAGGTCTAACCAGTGGTGTCACCTGTGGAATTGCTCCTGGTGCGCCTGTTACGCCGGATTATGAACCGCCTTTTAAGTTTACGGGTAAGATTTATTGTGTGATTGTTGATGTTAGTGGCGATTTGATTCAAGATCGGGAAGCTGAAATGCGGACTATTATGGCGCGACAGTAAGGATAAAATACTTTGCAGGGTGGGTGATATCACCCACCATTAATCAAGTTATTCATATTTACATCAGGAATTATAACTGAGATAATAGTTTGTCATAATCTGCATGAGTACCAATCCAAAACCAGATGATACCGCTTTCGTTTCGCACACTTACAGCGCGATAATTTTTGCTAACACGAGCAGAATAAATAGATAATGTTGGATGCACTGATTTGAAACGTAAGCTAGAATGCCAGGGATCTTGTTTAAATTGTTTATAAGCTGCGCGTGATTGTTGCTGAACCTGTTCGGGAAGATCAGCGTATAAATTACGAAACTGAACTGTTGTTTTCGATTTCACAGAGTTTTATGGATCTAACTCTAAAGTTTTACCTGCTTTATCTTCTGCTAATGCTACTGCTGCGAGTTGAGCAAGGACATTATGAGATTTAGCAAATGCTTGATCCCAACGGGTTTCGTCTTCTATTTCTTCGAGGATGAGTAAAGCAATTCTATCTTGTTCAGTTTCAGAAAGTTGCTTTATTTGGGCGATCGCTTGTTCAAGTAACTGAGTCATAGTTGTGAAGTTGCTATATTTTCTATTCTAATGGTATCGAATTTTTAGCGATCGCTTGTTCAAGTAACTGAGTCATAGTTGTGAAGTTGCTATATTTTCTATTCTAATGGTATCGAATTTTTAGCGATCGCTTATTGAGAACGTAAACTATGAGCGATGCCTTCGGCGAGCGCAGCTATCGCACTTTAGTCTAAAATTTATAACTTTTGTTTATTTTCCAAGAATTGCACTGCACTATAAAACGGTTCTCCTTCAAAATTTAAGCACTCCAACTTTTTCAAAAGTAAATCCTTCAAATTCACGTTATTATCCTCGACCAGAACACATCGTAAATCATAACCATCCATCAAAATGATTGATTTATCGTTATTCTGCTTTAATAATGGGCATATATTTTTTGACCAACCATTAATTGATAAAAACAAGCCTAATGTCTGCTTACCAGAACGACTAATTTTGCCATAAAGGCTATCAAGTTGTCGAATATCTGTTAAACTTTGAGTCCATTTACATTCAACTAAGTAGTACCAGCTTTCAAGCTTAAACGCTCCGTCTATTTGTTCACCACCTTCATTTCTCTTAAAACTCTTACGAGTTGAAATTTCATAAAGAGAAAAAATATGTTGCAACAAATTTTCAAGTAAGAATCCTCGTTTCTTTTTATCTTCAGAATTTGTTAAGACTGCAAACTTATCAAATTCTGATAATAGCTCAGATTGAAGCACAGAAAATTGATATTTATTTATAGCTTCTTTCTCAGGATTATTGATAATCCCTTCCTTTAATCTTTTTGAAATCTTTTGACATTCATTAAACAATTCTTGATATTTCAAATTAACAATTTGATTATTTATTAAGTTCTTTGTATTGCAATATTCTAATAAGTTTTCGATCAAGACTCCTACTATATTATTAGCTTCTTCCTTCCAAAAGGCTCTTAATCTATTTGCTTTTGATCCACTTTGATAATTATATTTTTCATCATATATATCTAGTTTCACACTCTCTAAAATAAATTCCTGAAAAGTTCTGTTTGAAAAATCAAGCACATAACCACTCTCCATTTCCAGTAGCTTTTCTAACTTCGCTTTTTCAATACTTGTTAAATCTGACATTTTCTTGGGATATCATTAATATCCAAATATTATACAAAATTTTTCTACACAACTACTTAATTTTCTGGGTAATTACAAGCTTTTCGGTATATTTCTCACCAATACTCGGAAATTACCCCACATTATTCAAACCCCCCAATGTTATAAAATAGATAAAAGTTCCACCCCAACTCTTTAATTATGAGTCTCCATCCCCTTTTAAAATTTGACATTTCTGAACTCAGCATTGCCGAACGTATCCAACTTGCTGAAGATTTATGGGACAGCATCTTAGAACAGCAAGAAGAACTTCCCTTGAGTCAAGCACAACAACAAGAATTAGAGCGACGGTTAGAAAATTACGAAAAAAACCCTACAACCGGTTCTAGTTGGGAAGACGTTAAAAAACGGTTAGGATTTTCCCAATGAACTATAACCTGATTATTCAGCCAGAAGCAGAATAAGATATCCAAAATGCTTTTGAGTGGTACGAATCCCAAAATCCAGGTTTAGGTTCGGAATTTGTTCGTGCTGTTGATGCTTGTCTGTCTGGAATTGGAAGACAACCCCTTGCTTACCAAGTTACCTATAAACAGGTAAGAAGAGTATTAATCCGCCGATTTCCTTATGTAATTCTCTACGTTTTTGACCAAGATACTGTTTTTGTATTTGCTTGCTTCCATGCAAAACGCAATCCAAAACAGTGGTTAGATAGAATTCAATAAAATTTCTCTTTGTTCCTAGCGCGTCAAGCTTTAAATTAAGGCACAAAATATAGGAAAATCTTAATATCATCTTCTAATCAAGTTCTAATAAATCAACATCAACGAGTAGGCAACCTTCAACGGCTTCATATATATTTTGTAGTAATTCTTCAAAAGTATCTCCCTGGGTGGCACAACCTGGGATAGCAGGAACTTCTGCCCAGTAACCTTCTGCTTCTTTGTGAATAATAACTTTTATTCTCATGCTTGGAAGTTCAATTTTTTACGTAGACAATGATTTAAAATCATTATATCTTAAGAATAAGGTTGAGAACCTGTTGTTGGTACTTTCGTAAAACCTATCTATGAAAAGCAATTGTTCTAGGTCAGTAAACTGAATATTTCTCATCATATTAATGTCAGTCATCTAGCTTAGGGTCAATTTAAAATATCTAACTTAGGATTAATTAAATTACTTTAATTAAAGCATAAGCTGTTTATAGCAGGTTAATTCCAATTATTTTATTTTGGAGATATAAGATTATGTTGCGAGCAGATTTTACGACTTCCCAGACAGAAAAAGATGCTTCTTTAATTGGTTTTGATGAAAATTGTTTATCGGAATTAAGTTCTGAACAAGCTTCTAATATCGTTGGAGGATTTACACTTAAAAATAATACAGGATCACCGAGGATTTTTTATAATTTTGGGGAGAAGTTACCTCTACAACAACAAACTTTAAAACCGGGAGAGAGCGGCACTTATCCGGGAGAGTTTCTTTTGTATAATTCTTCAGCATCAAAGCCCGGAATTAGCCCAGCAATATTCAAAGCAGATCCTTCAGGTTCATTCAGTTTGAATCAATCAGGAACTAAGATAATTCCTACTGATCTTAGCTCTTCCAATGGAAATGGGAATGGTGGAAATGGGGATTGCTAAAAAAGCAATGAAAAGCCCAGAGTCGGTAAATAGATTTTAAATAAAAAGCCTCTATAATTCCATAGAGGTTTTATTTATAGTTATGGAAATTGCCAATTATTTACACCACTTCACAAGCATGGACTAAAGGTAATAAAGGGCCAATTTGTTCCTGTCCATTGACAGCCAAATCACTGTGACACAAATACAATTTATCAGACACACGCGCCAACAAATCTGCGACAATTCTTTGTAATCTTTCTTCTTCGGCTAATTGTTCATCTGCTGCTGTCCAAGGTTGTCCTAACCTATCCCGTAAAAATAAGTTAGCACCAAATAAAGTCGCCGCACCACCTTTTGCCCACAGGGGTGAACCAATATCTAACCAAAAATGCCAACGGTGATTTTTGCGACTCGCACGGTATTGAAATATAGTTGCTAAAGTTACAGATTTTTTACTGCTACCAATAGGACGGATAGGATAGGGATTTGCGGTAATTGTCCCCCGTCGCAGCAGTTGAATAAATTCAATAATGGTAATGCTGAGAGTTTCTGGTGTATGCAGTGAAAGAAATAGGGGATCTGTTTGTTTTAAGCGAGTGTCGATTTCCCAATAATGTTGAGCGGTTTCTAGTAATTCTCTTAATGCTGCTAATTCTTGATATGAAGGATTTTTATTATTACACACAAAGTCTTGAATAGCTTTGTATAAGAGAAAAATGGGCGTGAGGAGAAGCCGCTGGTGATATTCCTCTCTCTGTTTCCCAATCCATTGTAATATGTCTTCATACGCCTGAGTGGCAATATAGCCAATTCTATCCCAGCGCTCAAAGGTTTTGACTGGTAATAAATTGGGTGTGTCGGGGTGCGGAACGAAACAAGCATCGGCTATTAACCCTGCCCGCACTGGATCTATTTTAGAGTGATGGAATTCTTTTTCCTCTCCATCTTGGGTTTGATATTGACTCAAAACCACCAACATTTCCGCCACCGCATCCCTATCTACTAACCGCCCCAAACCGGGATAAACTAGAGCCATGAGGGTAAGTAACGCTCTCACTACCGAGGAACTGATTAAAGGGCGTTGTTCGTTGAGAGATGCAACTTCAATATTTTGTTTAGTTAATATTTCTACCAGGGTATAACGAGCGATCGCATCTAAACCCGGTGCAATAATCGCTACCTCATCCGCCGCTATTTCTCCGGATTTTACCCCATCAATAATCATCTCGGCTGTTTGGCGTAATAGCTGGGCGCGGGAAGTGGTTTGAATAGGCTGGACAAAACTGGGTAAACGCAACATCGTCATGGGCTGTGTTACCAATTCTACCATTTGACTAGTGAGAGAATAACCCAAACTATTCAGAGGTGGGTTAGTTAAAGTTTCTACTTGACAACGCTCAGATAATCTGGCTAAATACTGAGGATCTGCACCTAAACCCCAGCGTACCTTCCCATGAGAATTGTAGCTAAACGCACCCACAGCACCAGCATCTAATAAAAATTCAAATAAGTTAGCAGCGATCGCCGGATAATCATCTACATCATCGGCTATAATGCCCTGATAGCGTTGCTTTAGATGTTGCTGATAGCTACTATTAGTTAATAATTTGTAGTGATACAGTTCGGTAATTAAGCCATAACTCAATAACCCCCGTTCTAAACACCAATTTCGCCAATTTAGTAGTAAAGAACCCAAAAATTCCGGTTCTAAATTGATAGAATTATCTTCTAAACCACTATGCAATATTTGAGGAATGTCTTCACAGGGTACACCGCTATAAGCTGCTAATTGCCATAAATCCAGGATACGTCTTACCAAACGATTCTCATTCATGGCTACACGCCGCAAAACTTCGGAATCTAACTGAGAACTCCAGCATTTTGTCGCCAATTCTTGTTCCGTTTCTGGGCGTAATCTAACTGGAAATTGAGCTTTAATTGACAATGAATCAATTAGTAACGGCCAAAATAAAATTACCTCATCTTGGAAAAAACCCAAAGCTGTTTTGACACGAATAGGATATTTTCCTAATGTTAAAGTGGTAACTCTATCCGCTAATTCCCTGCGGTTATCATCATTAGCAGCTAATAATAAAATACTTAGTTCTTTTTGGTGTAAATTTGAAGTTTTATCTATGGTTTGAGTTTGGGAATTGTTAATATTTTTATTATAAAATAAATCAGGTACTTGACTATCAATTTGCAACCAAGCACTAAACTGGTTTACCAAACGAGTAGTTTTACCACTACGACTAGTACCAAAAATCCAAAGGGAATCAGAAATCATTCTTTTTGCGTTAACTTAAGTTTAAGAATTTAGTGGATAATGCCAAATAATCGTCTCGATGAAAAATACCGTGTTTAGCCAAAAAATATACCCTTTTTTACTGGCTGCTTACAGATGGTATCTACTGACACCAGAACGTTCTTTAGATACAGCTTATCAAGCGGCTATACAAATTAAGGACATTGAAGATAAACACTTCAATGGTAACAAAATAGACTCCGAATTTACCATGCACAGCGCCAGCGTCATGGATTATTTTCAAGGAGATTTGCAAAAGTTATTAAAAACTGTGCAAATGCGGCTGACGGAATTTAAAGCCAGTCGCTGGTTTGCAAATGAATCTAAACAAAAAGCTGCAATAAAAGCAGGTATAGAATATTCTAGCCCAGCGTCAATTTTAGAGAAACTAGAATTCATTGATCAAGTTACTTCCAAGTACAGTAATAATGATATAGATACAACTTATGAAAACTCCACCAATTCCCAACCTGTTAAAGTTTCCACAGATTTAGTTAATTCTCAACCATTTATTGCCAAAACACCAATTAAATTTAAACAAAATATACCAAAAAGAAAAGCTAATAGTACAGGTATTTTACCCCGCTCAATTTTAAGCACTATCACTCGACTACAAGTAGAATTAGATCCAGAGTCTGAACAAGATGTAGTTAAAAATTTTCGTCAAGCCCAACAAAGAAGTATTATCTCAATTCGGTTTATACTTCTACTCATTATTGTTCCTCTTCTGACTCATCAAGTCTCAAAGGTTTTAGTTGTCGGACCATTGGTAGAACATTTCCGCAATGATAAAACAGTAGAAGTTTTCCTAAATGGAGAAATGGAAGAAGAAGGATTATTAGCATTACAAAGATTTGAAGAAAGAATTAAATTTGAAGCATTAATTAGTAACGCACCTGCGCTGGGGGCTGAAGAATTAGAAACTAAAATGAAGGAGAAAGCTGAGAAAGTAAAAGAGGAATTTCGGAAAGAAAGTGCTAATGCTATTAAAAATGTATTTGCTGATATTTTCGCAGTAATTACTTTCACTATCTTATTACTTGTTAGTAAATCTGATATCGCTGTTCTCAAAGATTTCTTCGATAATGTAGTCTATGGTTTAAGTGATAGTGCTAAAGCATTTATTATCATTTTGTTTACCGATGTTTTTGTCGGCTTTCACTCTCCTCATGGTTGGGAAGTTCTCTTAGAAGGAATATCACGACATTGGGGATTACCAGCAAATCGTGATTTTATTTTCCTATTTATTGCCACATTTCCCGTGATTTTAGATACGATCTTTAAATATTGGATTTTCCGCTATTTAAATCGGATTTCACCTTCTGCCGTTGCTACCTACCATAACATGAATGAATAACCATAAATTTGCTAACTTTACGATTAGCTTACCTGTATTTATGGCAAGTTTGATTGTGGGAATGCAACCACTCCCCAATCAAGAACTCAGTCCCCCACAATGTCGGTTAGGAAAATGGAATTTACCAGCATTAGTAAATCCAATAAAAAAGAAGTTACCTGTACTTATTCCTAGAGTCCCAGTTACTTGTTGCGAGGAAGATATTTCTTGTTTAGATCAGGCAATTTATGATGATAAAAATGATGAAATTGCCGATAAAAAAGCATTATTACAATCTATAGATTACAGTCTTCAATATTTGCAAACGCCCAGGGCAATTACAGCTTATCAAAAATCAGAAATTACCAGAGAAAGAGTGTATAATAGTTTGCAAAGATTTCGGCAATTGTTGATTTCTACCAAGTCGGCTCAAGCACTCCAAGCAGCTATTCAAAAAGAATTTGTTTTTTATCAATCTGTAGGCAGAGATAATAAAGGAACAGTTTTATTTACCGCTTATTATGAACCTTTATATTTAGCCAGTCGTCAACCTACAAAAGAGTTTCGCTATCCGGCTTATCGTTCTCCTACTGATTTAGCATCTTGGGCTAAACCTCATCCTACCAGATTAGAATTAGAAGGTGCAGATGGTTTACAAAGTGGCAAAGGCAAATTAAAAGGATTGGAATTATTTTGGTTTAAAGATCGTCTTGAACCTTATATGATTCAAATTCAAGGTTCAGCAAAACTCAAATTAACAGATGGAACTCAGACAACTATCGGTTATGCAGGTAATACAGCTTATAATTATCGAAGTTTAGGAAGATCATTAGTTGATGATGGTAAATTTCCCTTAGAAGGGTTAAATATGCCCATTATCCTCGACTATTTCCGCAAATATCCCCAGGATTTAAATATTTATATTCCTCGTGATAAGAGTTTCGTATTTTTTCAGGAAACCTACGGAAAACCAGCCCAAGGTTCTATTAGTGTACCACTAACTCCAGAGCGTTCTATTGCTACAGATAAATCTCTGATGCCTCCGGGGGCTTTAGCTTTAATTCGCGCTCCTTTTCCTTATATGAATAAGAGTAATAAAATCGAAAATCGGCTGGTGAGTCGTTATGTTTTAGATCAAGATACAGGTGGCGCAATTAAGGGCGCAGGGAGGGTAGATTACTTTTTAGGAACGGGAGAATCTGCGGGGGAACGGGCTGGGGTAACAGTCAGTAATGGACAATTATTTTATCTGTTACTAAAACCGTAGTCTTGGCGACGGTTAGTCGCGGAACTACACAGACAAAACCCATCTATTCCTGCTGTCCCGTAAGGGATACATAGGTTTCAAACCCTTAATTTTTAGTTAGTCCACGCAGGTGGACTTCGTTTGTGTAGTAGCGATTTCTAATCGCCATAAACTTTTCAAACACCCTCTTAGAAATGCGAGAATGCGCGATCATATTTTTAGAGGTATAATGGAACATTGTAGAGATCCATTACAGGAAACAAAAATGATATCTATCAAGCTAGATCGAGAAACGGAAACCTACCTAGCAGAAATCATTACTCAAGAGAATACCACCTCTGAAGAACTGCTCAAAAAACTAATTTATCAACATTGGCAAACCATAAAACCTCGTCAAACCATAGCTCAAAGACGAGGAAAACATCCAGAAAACCTATTACAAGATGCTGCTCCTAATTTATCATTACGAGAAAATCGTAAAAAAGACGTTGCAGAACATATTCAAAACCGTTATCGAAAACAACCTTTTGAAAGAGTGTATTTAGATTTACAACATTAGAGAATGATTGCTTTTTGGGACAAGTGGGAGAGCGATTAACTATTACCAAAAACTATCAACATTCACAAACTCATACTCTTGTTCTAATAATTTAGGAATCAAAATATTAATAGTTTCTGCTACATCTTTACCACCAAAATAGCCATCATGTAACACGATTAATGAACCATTTTTAACTTGTTTCATGACTCGATTTACCACAACATTCACACCAGGATGTACCCAATCTTCAGGAACTACACTCCACATGACTGGACGATAATTCCACTGTTGAAATAATTGTAATGTTTGAGGTGTAAAAAAACCGTTGGGAGGACGTACATCTCGGACTTGTTCAGGTGGTAAATTACAAGCATTGTAAATAGCAATTTGGGTTTTTTCTAAACTCTGTTTTAGTTGTGTTGACGAAAGCAGCGGAAAAGAATCATGTTCATAACCATGTAATCCGATCCAGTGTCCTTGTGCGCTGACTGTTTTCGCAATATCTGGAAACCGATTCACACAATTTCCTAACCAGAAAAAACTAGCGGTAATGTTGTAACGGTTTAAAACGGATAATACCTGGGGTGTGTATTGGGGATGAGGTCCATCATCAAAAGTGAGGGCGATAGTTTTACTGTTTGAGTCTCCACCCCATAGACAATGGGGAAAAGTGGGTTGGAGAAGCCGATAAACAAGGGGAAATAAGGGAGCAAATTCCATTGTTAAAAAATAAATTTGTAACAAAAACTGTAACAATAACCTAATTTATGATCACACTGGTTTAGATTGGTAAAAAATCTGCGGGTAATTCCTGGACTGAAGATGACGTTGTGCAAAGATATTCGAGATTATCAAATTCTTTTTCTGAGTTTATTTCTGATTTTAGGAATTCTCACGCGAGACTGGACATTACATCCAGAATTTATTGCTGTGGCGATCGCCTCCTGCATTATAACTCAAATTATCTTCTCATTGATCACTAAATCCCAGGACAGCTTTCAACCAATTAATATCCGTAGTCCCCTCATTACCTCTTTAGGACTTAGTTTACTATTACGGGTTGATCATTGGCCAACAATGGCTTTAGCTGGATTTGCAGCCATAGCTAGTAAATTTGTCTTTAAATTTGGTGAAAAGCATTTTTTCAACCCTGCTAATTTTGGCATTATTGCTGTTCTTACCCTCACTAATGATGCTTGGGTTTCCCCAGGACAATGGGGGGAAGAATGGTGGTATGCGTTGTTATTTGCGGGGACTGGAGGGATGATTTTACAGCGCGTTGGCCGTTGGGATACTACCGCCGCTTTTCTAGGTGCTTATTCCCTCTTAGCAGCCATCAGAAATATGTGGTTAGGTTGGACTTGGGATGTTTATTTTCATCATTTAATGAGTGGTTCTTTACTGTTATTTTCTCTGTTTATGGTGACAGATCCGCGTTCAATTCCCAATGCTCCTATTAGCCGAATAATTTGGGCAGTATCTATTGCTTTATTAACATTTATTTTGCGGAATTTCTTCTTTTTACCCACTGCTGTTTTTTGGGCTTTATTTGCCCTTGCTCCATTAACTGTTTTATTAGATAAATTCTGGGTTACACGGAGATTTTCTTGGAGGAATAAAACAGAGTTACCAGCAGAAAATCATCAATTAACTATCATCAATTAAGGTATCAAAATGCAACTTTTTCGCCTATTCATGCCTTTAATATCTACACTTTTAGCAGTGCTGTGTTTTGCGCCCACAGCTTGGGCTTTTTGTGGTTTTTATGTGGCTAAAGCCGATACAAAACTCTATAACCAAGCTTCTCAAGTCATACTTGCTAGAGATGGAAATCGTACTGTCTTAACAATGGCTAATGATTTTCAAGGTGATGTTAAAGATTTTGCGGTTGTTATTCCTGTTCCCACTGTTTTAAAAAAAGAACAAGTTCATGTAGCCCAACCAAAAATTATTGAACGATTAGATGCTTTTAGCGCCCCCAGATTAGTTGAATATTTCGATTCTGACCCGTGCGCTCAAGATAGAATCATGGAAAGTATGCCAGCACCACAAGCAGCAGCAAGAATGAGAGGTGCAGAAAATAGCATGAAGAAAGATAGCAATTTAGGTGTGACTGTTGAAGCCAAATTTAATGTTGGTGAATATGATATTGTCATCCTCAGTGCTAAAGAATCTGGTGGACTAGAAATTTGGCTAAATCGCAATGGTTATAAAATTCCTAAAGGTGCAAAGGAATTACTAAAACCCTACATTCGTTCTTCGATGAAATTCTTTGTTGCTAAAGTCAACTTAGATAAATTTGCCGAATCAGGTTATCAACTATTGCGTCCTTTACAAATTTCCTACGAATCTCTGAAGTTTATGTTACCGATTCGTTTAGGAATGATTAATGCTACTAAAGAACAAGATTTAATTGTTTATATTCTTTCACCTCAAGGACAGGCAGAAATTACTAATTACCGCACTGTTAAAGTTCCTTCAGATGTGAATATTCCTATTTTTGTGAAAAATGAATTTGGTGATTTTTATAAATCTATGTTCCAAAGTTCCTACACCAAAGAAGATAAAAAAGTTGGATTTTTAGAATATGCTTGGGATATGAGTAGTTGTGACCCTTGTTCTGCTGAACCACTCAATAATGAAGAATTAAAACAAGCGGGTGTGTTTTGGTTGGATAATAATAATAGTGATAGACCAGTATCTCCCAGTTTTCGTTCTCGTTTTCCTAGTAGTAGTGTTTTCATTACTCGCTTGCACGTTCGTTATACCAGAAATAAATTTCCCGAAGATTTGATGTTTCAAGCAACTTCTCAACGGGACTCTTTTCAAGGACGTTATATTTTACAACACCCATTTACAGGGAATCTCCAATGTAGTGAAGGCAGAAAATATAAAAGTTCTTTAAATCAGCGATTTGAAAAAGAAGCCGAAACCTTAGCTAGACTTACCAACTGGAACATTCAAAATATTCGCCAAAAAATGAAATTATCTGTCGCAAATCTTTCTACTTCTTGGTGGGATAATTTCTTGGCTTGGTTGGGTATGTAATATTTAAATCCCAGACTTCTTGAAGAAGTCGGGGATCTTTTTTTTAGGCTTCTTTAATGATTTGTTTAATAGGAATTTCTATCCTGAATTCTGTACCTATTCCCGGTTGTGAATTACATTTCAAAATACCAGAATGTTTTTCTACGACGATTTGGTAACTAATTGATAGTCCTAAACCAGTACCTTTTCCTATTGGTTTTGTGGTAAAAAATGGGTCAAATACTCTAGATACTAAATTTTCGGGCATTCCTTGTCCATTATCAGCAATAGTAATAATTGCCGTCTTGATATTATTAATTTCTCCAACTCTAGTATTGATAGTAATTTTTAAATTACGAGCCGTTTCTGATTCGGGTAATTCATAATTATCTAAAGCATCAATTGCATTACTAATGACATTCATAAATACTTGATTTAGCTGTCCAGCATAACAATCAACTAATGGTAAATTGCCATATTCTTTAATTATTTCAATGCCTTTATGTTCCGGTCTAGCTTTTAAACGGTGTTGTAAAATCAACAAAGTGCTATCAATCCCTTCATGGATATTAACATCTTTCATTTCTGCTTCATCAATACGGGAAAAACTGCGTAAAGATAAGACTATTTGCCGAATTCTATCAACACCAACTTTCATAGAAGACAATGTTTTTGGAAAGTCTTCAATTAGAAACTCTAAATCTATTTCTTCTGATGTTTCTAAAATATCATCACTGGGTTGAGATAATTCCTCTTGGTAAAGATGCAGAATTTTCAGTAAATCCTCAGAATATTCATTAATATGAACCAGGTTGCCACAAATAAAGTTAACTGGATTATTGATTTCATGGGCAACACCCGCTACTAATTGACCTAAAGAAGACATTTTTTCCGTTTGAATTAGTTGGGCTTGAGTGGCTTGTAAATTATGGAGTGTATGGCTGATTTCTTCTGCTTGTTGCTGAGTTTTAATCAATAGATTAGCTTGTTGAATTGCTACCCCAAGTTGTCCAGCGATTTGACTAATAAAGTTAATTTCTGTCTCTTGCCATTGCCGGGGTCCAGAATGTTGATAGCTACAAAGTAACCCCCACAGTTTTTTACCAACAAAAATAGGAGCTAAGACAAAAGCATGAATTTGAAACTGTTCTAAATTATCAACATGACAGGGTGCAAATCCCATTTTATAAATATCATCTACAGCAAAAGTTTCATTATTACGGTAACGTCCACCTTGGGTATCTTGTAAATAGGTATCATTCCAAATGGTATTAATCCCAATTTGAGATTCATTATCCCAATTGGGACTAGCGGCTTCAAAATCGCCCACAAATTCTCCACCCCAATCTGCACTAAAGCGATAAACAGAAACCCGATCTGATTTGATTAATTGACAAACTTCTTTTGTGGTAGTTTGAAAAATGGTATGAGTATCTAGAGATTCTCGAATTTTATTGATAACTCCAAATACAGCTTGTTGTTGCTCTCCCGTTCTTCGCATTTCTACGGTGCGTTTGTGAACTTGTTTTTCTAAACTATCATTAAATCCTTGTACCTGTTGGTAAAGTTCATATTGCTGAATAGCAGAAGCAAAATGTTTACTAATATCTGTAGCTAATTCTATATCATCATCAGTCCAATGTTGAGATTGTCCTTGTTTAGATTCTCGCCAAATTTCAAAAGATAAACGGGGATAAAGTTGACGATGATCAGAATCAAATTTACCAGCCCAAAGAGTTTCTGTATCTATTTCATTCCGAAAAATACTTAAATATCCCACTAATTGCTGACGATAATGCAGGGGAGTCATTAAAATGCTGCGAATTTTTGTGGGTTTAAAAGCCAGTTGGACAATGCGTAAATTGGGATTTTGGTAAATATCATCAATTGCCCAAACATCATATTTACCTGTTTTATAATGTTCCTGCCAAACACTATACTGCTCTAATAATGGATAGATATTCGGTTCGGAAATTACTGGTTGTTGTCCATAGGTATAAACCCGGACGCAATCACTTCCAGGGATTAAACATTCTGGTAAACTTTTAAAAGTGCTGTGAATGAGGTCAAAGGCGTTATGTCTCAGACACAATCTCCCACCTACCCCATGAAAAGCGGCTACCGCAGCTTCTAAAGCAGGTTCTAAGACTATGGTGGGGAGGGAATGGAGGAGGGTGGCAATGCGGTTAACAATGGCTTCTCGTTCGGCTCTGGCGCGGGTTTGGGTGAGGAGATGACTGTGAGCGATCGCTACAGATAACTGTTCTACTACCATCTGCATCGCGTCTAGTTCATATTCTGCCACTGCACGAGCTTCTGCATGATGGGATACCAACAAACCCCAAAGTTGCTCTTCATGGATAATCGGGGCAACTACAGAAGATTTTACCCCCATTGCTGTTAAATATTCGACATGGCATGGGTCCACAGTCCGGTAAGAAATATCCGCAGATCCAGTTTCTCCTAGTTCCAAATCTGACACAGGACTTTGACCAATTTCCTGGGAATCCACATTCACAACAGAACGCACCCGTAATTTAATGAACATTTCCCGCGCATGGGGGGGGATATCATCAGCGGGAAAATTCAGCCCTAGTAATGATGGTAAGCGATTTTCATAAATTGACTCAGCAATTACCTGACCACTTTGATCACCGTGAAACTGATAAATCATCACTCGGTCAGTTCCCAGCAAGGAACGCACCTCAGCGGTAGTTGTGGTAATAATATCTTCTAATTCTAATGACTGGCGGATACGATTTGTAATCCGACGCAGTAAATTTTCTTGAGCCATACCAGGTTCTACATTTAGTTTGGATATGTAAGTTATATTTTCCATAACATCAAAATCATAGGTTTCTACTAAAAATTATACAATCCAATAATAATATTTTCAGACTTCCTGCCTCTAATTGTCTTCCGTATAAATACTGTGGCGAATTCGATAAGAATAAACTGTAAAAGCCGATCCCCAACTGATTAAAAAAAGTCGGGGATCTCAGATTTTAGATAGAATTCATATTCTAAGCAAAGCGAATTTTCAGATAATCATCTTCCATTTTTGCTCCTGCTGGTTGCAGTGCAGCTAAGGCTTGAGGTAATACTAAATTACGGCGATGATTGCCAATAGTGATGTTTAATTCATCTCCAGATTTACTAAGTTGAACTTGGCTTTTGGGAATATTGGGTAAATAAAGTTCCAAACTGTATTGGTCGTTATCTTTTACAACTCTGATTGTGGTTTCTTTATAATAAATCTGAGTTGGATCTTCATCTTTGTACAGAGTTTCTTTCAATCTTTCCAAAGCTGCTAAACCACACAATTCTTCAGAGTATAGAGGTACTTCTTTGACTGGCAAAGGGAGGAAATTGTCATGAATTTCTTGACGGTATTGTTCTTGATTTTCCTTCCACCTTTGGAAAAATGGATCTGTAACTTCTTGGGGAATAATTCGGTTAGCAATAACTAAATCTGTCGCTACATTATACAAACTTAGATAGGCGTGAGCGCGAAGAGATTCTTTAATTACCATCTTTTCGGGATTGGTAACTAGACGCACTGAGGTTTGAGTATTATCAGTTAAGACTTTTTCCAAAGCTTCAATTTGCTCATAAAACTCATAGGGTGCGTCCATTACCTCTTTATCTGGTAAAGAAAAACCAGCAATGGGTTTAAAAAAAGGTTCTACCAGTGGTCTGAGGGCAACGGAAATATTTTGGAACGGTTTATAAAAACGACGCATATACCAACCGCCAACTTCAGGCAAACTTAACAGTCGTAATGCTGTACCAGTGGGGGCAGAGTCAATAATTAAAACGTCAAATTCTCCTTCATCATAGTGACGTTTCATTCTCACCAAGCCGAAAATTTCATCCATGCCTGGTAAAATTGCTAACTCTTCCGCTTGTATCCCGTCTAAACCTCTCGCTTGTAAAACTTGGGTAATATAGCGTTTCACAGCCCCCCAATTCCCTTCTAATTCTTGCAGTGCATCCAATTCTGCACCCCATAAATTAGGACGAACGAGGCGGGCATCATGGCCTAATTCAATGTCAAAGCTATCTGCAAGGGAATGGGCAGGGTCTGTACTTAAAACTAACGTCCGATAGCCGAGTTCTGCACAACGGAGTCCAGTGGCTGCGGCAACGGAGGTTTTCCCTACGCCACCTTTCCCTGTCATTAAAATTACTCGCATCAATGATTCCTTACTGCCTGAATTTTGTTTACATTTATTTACATTATGATTGGTTTTTCACAGAAATGAAATGCTGCTTAATTACATCTAAACGGGAACAGTGCCAATAATCAATATGGGAAACTATTAAACCCTCAGCATTCAGCCGTAATTCACTCCAACCGGAAACAGAAATATGTGGTTTCCAAGGCATAGGAGAATTCCAACTCATAGTCCATTCAGTTTTAATAATTTCTTCCTGAGATTGGATGTTATGTAAATCTAGTTTGAGATTAAAGAAAAAAGTTTGAATGAATTTAATCATCCATTTATAAAGTTCAATTCCCCGAAACTTGAAAACAGCATCTTGAAAATAAACATCATGGGCATAAATGCTGTAAGTTTGATTTTCAGGAAATCTAGCATAATCGGCTTTAAGAGTGTCAACAATATCCATAAATTCAGAGAAGTAGGAGTCAGGACTTACAAAGAAAAAAGAAGAAAGAAGTTAGAATCATCAAGCAGTTTTAGGACTTGCTCAGGTCAGTTATTACTTATTATTGACAAAATTACCTATTACAGTTTGTAGCTTGACTCTTGCACAATCTCTTTCTTCTACAGGTAAACGGGATAAAGCAAATTCAAAATCATCCAGTTTCTCAGTTAGGGCATTGACCAATTCTTTTTGACCTTCTGCTATACTAAATCCAGATTTTTCTAGCTCAATTTCTATAGACCCTAAAATTAAACTATTATTGTTATATTGTTCTAACAGGTCAAACCCATCTGCTACTTCAGGGCTAATCATTTCTGATTTAGTCATGTCTAGAATCTCTTCAGTTGTATACTCTAAATCAGCTTGTGCTGCTTTTAATAGCTGCACTGCTTCTTTAATTTTTTCATGTGCTACTTGTTGCATGATTTTTTCCTTCTCCAAAAGCAAAGATAATTCTTTTTGAGAATCTAATAATGCTTGTTGCTGCTCTTCGATTTTAGCTAATTGGTTTTTGATTTGAGTTTGAATTTGGGCGAGTGTCATACTCTGGATTCCTTGGAGGATGTTTTCAAAGTTTTGAGAATTCAAATTTTATGCTCATCCTCTCACCATCTCTGCACTTTTGACACAATGAAAGTCAATAATTGCTACCGATAGACTTGGATAATGCTCAATTTGGATTCTCGTCCACTGTCGCAGACCCAGAGTAAATTTTCAACTCTAACAATGTCCCCTATTTCCCTGTCACCTAAATTACATTTCCACCCAAAGACGTTGTAATTGTTGTCGCCAAGCTGCTAAAACTTGTTCTCTACCTTGGGAATTTTGGTCAATATCTCCTAATAATCCTTCTGCATAAAAACGATCTAGATTTTGCATAGTGGCTTCTAGAGATTGTCCCTGTTGTTTGGCTGCTTGAATAATTTCCCGGATACGAGTTTCTACTAAATTATTGAAAACATCATTGACACCAGCTTGATATAATGAAATTAGACGAGCGATCGCATTAGCAAAATCCGCATTAGTTAAAGTGCCACTATTATGCTGAAATACTCCCCACACTACCCCATCATATACAGCATATCGTGTTTCCTGAGTATCATCAAAATTAGCCTCTAGAAACTGGGTCAGAAATGCGGCAGCTTCTTGCAAAGGCATAATAGGCAGTAATACCCGCAACCAAGTATTATCTTCTGAAAGTAGTACCAATAACCGAAAATCAGCAGTTTCTACTTGCCAAGAACCAGGGGCAATAGATTTTACAACTTCAGCACTAAATAACTCTGTTAACGTACCTGCTATTTCTTCCGGTGTCATAATAATATTTGAACTTTACCATCTAGCCTAACGCTTTCTTGATAATTAAAACTCCAAATTTCCAAAAATTTCTTCCTTTGCGCCTTTGCTCCTTAGCCTCTTGGCGCGAAACCTGCTTTAACTTTTCATCCCCTTAAACCGTTCTTTTGCCCCTGTAAAAGCCTCTTGCATCACTGCTTGAATTTTTTGAGGATCAGGTTTTTTTCCACCCATTAAATCACCGAAATACACACAAGCAGTTTCACCTAAAGCCCAGGTATAAGCCCCTGCCCAAGAGGCAGCAATAACGCTACCAAAACCAGGGATAAATTTAATTAATTCCCGTGCTACCGCTTGGGCAACAAAACCACCAGCAATGGTACTGACAATACCTCCAGCTTGAGATGGTGTTATAGTCTGTCCATATAATTTACCCAACAATCCCACCATTGATACCTGCAAAGCAGTCAAAACAGGCATAGTTGCAAAAGGTAAAGGAACTGCGGCTAAAGTAGCAGCCATGATAGAAAATGGCAAAATATAACGTCTGCCGGCATCCCGATAAATATTACCTAATTTTTGTCCAGCTTGTTGATCTAATAATTGATAAATTGCCTTTGATTCTGCTTCCGGGAGTAGTTGGGCTAAATTATCTCGTAGTGCTTCTAAACCATAAAATACTGGATTATAACCATCTTCTTCTAAAGTGAAATCAATCAAAACTGCACTATTATATAAACCTGTAAAATTTTCTTTGATAGCGATAAATGCCCGATTTAATTCTGTAAAATCTGGAGGATATTCAGGATGATTGGCAACTTCTGGAGGGTAAATTTCATGTAAGCAAGTCACCACCAATAAACAGGGAATATTTGGATATTGCTGCCGTAATTTTTGGGCAATTTGCCGCAGAGTATCAGTGGCAAAATCATTAATTTTGACAGTAATAATCAAAACTCTAGCTTTATTTGTTTCCTGTTGTAAATCGCCTATTAATTCTTGAATAATCGCTTCAGTATCTTGACTAACATCTCCCAAACCTACCGTATCGGTAAAAATCAGCAATGGTAAATCATTAGCAGGATAGGCGTAACGTTGGGTATTTTGGGTATGGGGACGAAAACCCTGCCCGATAATTTCCGCAGATACACCAGTTAAACCCCTGACAATCGAACTTTTACCCGCTTGCGGTTTTCCTAGTAGCAAAGCTTCCGTAGTCGGTAATTCAGTCCGAATGGTTTCGAGAATTTCCGCAACTTGAGTATCGCTAACACTAAACCATTGTCCTACAGTTTGTGTAACTTGTTCTACTGGTAAAAGTTGGGTTAACTTATCTGTTGCTTGATTAAAAACTCCTGTTACCCTTTTTTTCCAAGAATTATCATCACCTTGTTCCGTCATAAACTGCACTCCCTACAATTTGATAGAGATGTCTAATATTTTTAGAGGGCGGGTAAACCCCTCCCCTACTCAATTATAATCGGTGAATATCCCTGCCCATTTCTAAAATCCTCCTTCCGACTGATTCTATTACAGGAATTACTGATAAACGATTACCTTTTTTGACTACTAATAATTCATCATCACTAAACTTTGCTTTGAGTGTTGATAGTGAAACAGGATGATTAAAAACTTCCACAAATTCAATTTTTACAGTTTGCCAACGGGGAGATTCAGGAGTTGATTTAGCATCATAATATTTACTATTTATATCAAATTGTGTCGGGTCGGAAATACCTATTTCCACAATCCGCATTAAACCAAAAATTCCCGGAGGTTCAGCATTAGAATGATAGAAAAAAGCTAAATCTCCTATTTGCATTTGTCTGAGAAAATTCCGCGCCTGATAATTACGCACACCATCCCAAATAGTCTCACCTTGCTGTTGTAAATTAGTAATACTATAAACTGCCGGTTCTGACTTCATTAACCAATAATTAATTGCATTCATCTAATAATTAATTCCATAATTGTCGGGTGGGCATTGCCCACCTTACCGATATTTCAAATCTTTTAACTCGCGGCTAAATTACCCCAACCAATATAAGGTAACTTTGCGGCTGTTGCTTTTACCTGTTGGGCATTTGCTACTAACTGTCCGCAAGCGTCCCAAGTTCCCGCAATAAAGGCGCTTCTTGTCCCTTCACTCATCACAACCGAGGCAGTAAAATCACCAATTTGCACTTGCAATTTTTCCAAATTTATGGTAATAACTTCTTCCGGGTTAGCGATGACTAATTCTTGTAACTGTTTAACTACTTCTGATTCAGCAGTTACGCATGGTATCCCCATAGCGACGCAGTTACCAAAGAAGATTTCCGCGAAGCTTTCACCAATCAGGGCTTTAATTCCCCATTTAGCAAGGGCTTGGGGTGCGTGTTCCCGTGATGAACCACAGCCAAAGTTGCGGTTCGCTATGAGGATTTTCGCGCCTTGGTAATGGATTTGATCAAATGGGTGTTCACCATTTAAGGCTTTTCTGTCGTCTACAAATACGCCTGCTCCTAAGTCGTCAAAGGTGATGGCTTTTAAGTAGCGGGCTGGTATAATTCTGTCGGTGTCGATGTCGTTACCAATGAGGGGAACGGCGTTACCGGATACTTGTTTTACTTCACTTACCATAATTAATAAACCACGAAGGCACGTTTGCAAAGCATCCCGACAGGGATAGAACACGAAGGGAAGAGTTTAAGAGAGTTTTTTCTTGTGGGACGGGCTTCTAGCCTGTCCTAGTTTGGGCGGGCAGGATGCCCACCCCACATGATTTTTATAACAACTCGCGCACGTCGGCGATTTCGCCTTTGATGGCTGCTGTGGCTACCATGGCGGGACTCATTAACAACGTGCGACCGGATGATGATCCTTGTCTGCCTTTAAAGTTGCGGTTGGAGGAGGAGGCGCTGATTTGTCTGCCTTGGAGTTTATCGGGGTTCATGGCTAAACACATGGAACATCCTGGTTCTCTCCATTCAAAGCCGGCAGCTTGGAAGATTTTATCTAGTCCTTCGGCTTCGGCTTCTTTTTTGACTCGTTCTGAACCGGGGACTACGAAGGCTTTTACTCCCGCTGCAACTTGGCGACCTTGGGCAATTTTGGCGGCTTCTCTGAGGTCGCTTATACGTCCATTGGTGCAGCTACCGATGAAGCAAACATCAATTTTTGTTCCTTGAATGGGTTGACCGGGATATAAGTCCATGTACCGATATGCTTCTTCGGCGATAAAGCGGTCTTCTTCTAGAAGTTCGGCGGCTGTGGGGACTTTTTCATTTACGCCAATTCCTTGACCGGGTGTAATTCCCCATGTGACTGTGGGGGGAATATCTTCGGCATTAAATACTACGATATCATCATATTCGGCATCAGCATGACTACTGAGAGATTCCCACCAAGCAATGGCTTTTTCCCAGTCTGCACCTTTGGGGGCAAAGTCTCTATTTTGCAAATAATCGTAGGTGATTTGATCGGGGTTGACGTATCCGCATCTTGCCCCACCTTCTATGGCCATGTTACAAACGGTCATCCGTTCTTCCATGTTCATCTTCTCAAAGGTCGTGCCAGCAAATTCGTAAGCGTAGCCTACGCCACCTTTAACGCCCAAGGTACGGATAATATGCAAAATTACGTCTTTGGAATAAACTCCGGGTTTTAAGTTACCGTTAACTTCGATTTTGCGGACTTTGAGTTTTGATAATGATAGGGTTTGGGAGGCGAGAACGTCTCTAACTTGGCTTGTACCGATACCAAAGGCGATCGCTCCAAACGCGCCATGACTTGATGTATGGCTATCACCACAAGCAATGGTCATTCCCGGTTGCGTCAGTCCCAATTCAGGGGCAATGACGTGAACTATCCCTTGATTTCCTGAACCAATATTGTAAAAAGTTATGTCATTTTCTTGACAATTCTTTTCTAATGCCTTGATCATTTCTTCGGCCATGTTATCCACGAAGGGACGGGCTTGGTTTTCTGTGGGGACGATATGATCAACTGTGGCTATTGTCCTTTCTGGAAATAATACTTTTAAATCCCGCTCCTTGAGCATCGCAAAGGCTTGGGGACTGGTAACTTCATGAATAAGATGTAGTCCAATAAATAGTTGTGTTAATCCTGATGGTAATGTACCAACGGTGTGTAAGTCCCAAACTTTGTCAAACAGAGTACCTTTGCTCATACGTAAACTTATGTTAAAGGAGTCGGATTTTTGATTGTATCAGAAAATCGGTGACATCTGATTAATTATTAATTAATATATGATTGGGGCTATTGACTTGGTAACTCCTGACTTGTTAAGAAAATTGCCGTTTTAAAGCTGCAAAAACCGGACAAGGGGCTGATGTTTGTAAATTCTCCGGTTTACTCCAAGTAAAGGGGGCTTTTTTAGCCGCAGACATCCATAAAAGTTTTTTTGCTCTTGTCATAGCAACATAAAGTAAACGATATTCTTCGGCAATTTTTAGGTATTTTGATGCTTCCGAAGCTTGCTGAATATCAGGTATGGGTTTTTGATGAAGTCCAGCGCGAATTTGAGCGCGGGCAACTTCTGATAAAGTAAAATCACCTAAAAATTGTCCTTGAGGTGGAATCCAAAATTTGCCAGGAATTACATTTTCATGGAGAAACGGCAAAAATACATAATCCCAGTCTAGCCCTTTGGCTTTGTGCATGGTAATAATTGTTAATTGCCCTTCTTTAGTATATTGTTTTTCTACATCTTCTGGTTCTACTGGTTCAAATCTTTCGGAACTGACAATTTCACTTAAAGCTGATATCATCTCCCAAATAGAACTATTCCCAAAAATTTGCTGATTTACTCTTTCTGCAAGTTTATCCGCAGTGGCTAATTCTGCTTGATCATATTTTAATGTTAAAGCAAAAAAGGAAATTATTTGATAAAAAGGTAGTTCTAAATAAGCACGAAGTAAACTCCGACAAATATGAGCCGCTTTTTGCACTATTTCTGTTTGGGGTGTGGTTAAAGGACCTGGGTATAAAAATTCTTCAGGTAAACTAGCTAGAGTATTAATATCTTGAGTAGGAATTAATTGACGTTCGACAAGAACATCTAAAGTAGCTTTGAGATAATCGGGAGAATGGGGACGTTCACAAAATTGCAATAATGATAAAATTTCTTGAGGAACATGAGAACGACGTTCTTTTTCTCCCACATCATAAAGTTTAATTTTATGTTCTTTACATATCGGTTCTAACGCAGCAGCTAACCATCTTCCTTGCCGATTTTCTCGGACTAATATCGCAGCACAAGATTGAGGATTTTCTGTAAATAACTCAATGACTCTTTGGGACAGTAATGTAACTGTATGATGAATATCACTAGGGGTATAAAGTTCTAATCCCTTTCCTACTGGTTCAGGGTTTCCTTCTAGTTGATTAACTGGTTGAATTTTCTGATCTTGAAATGGTGTTTGTTGATATTTAGTTTTGGCAAAATCCTGATTATTCACCCATGCTAAAGCAAAGTTAGCAGCATCAATAATTATTTGTGTACTTCTACCAGCTTGGGACATTTGAGCTAGTTTATTTGTACTTTGACAATCTTGGCAAAACTCCCGAAAATAAAGAGGATCTGCGGGAGTAAAAGTAGAATTAATCGCTTGATTAGGATCACCAACTCTAATTAAATTTAAAGTTGATTTATCTACATTCTCCTCAGATTTTTTACCAGCTAGTCTTTCTAATAAATCGGTTTGTAATGGACTAGAATCTTGAGCTTCATCTTCAAAAACAGCCAAAACTTTATTCTGTTCAATCTGGCAGATATGGGGATTTTTTAACACTTTTAAAGCAGCCAAAATCATATCATCGTAATCAATAAAATCCTGCAACTGCATTAATTTTTGATATTCTGCATATAATCCAGCCGCAACTCTTAAAATTCCATATTTATCTGGAGTTTGTTCACTCCACTTTAATAAATCTTCTGGTAATATTTCCGAACTTTTTGCTTCATGAATCACAGTATAAGCTAAATCTGGTAATATTTCTGTTCGCAGCACCGACTGACGACGTAATTTTTCGGTTTCTTCCCCATCAAATTGCTGTCCTGCAAGTAACCGCAGATAAATTTCGGGATGATTAGCAATCCATTTTTCTACAGCTATGCGGATAAACCTGTGACTTTGGTTTGGTGTGATTAATGTCGCATTTTCTAACTGTAACCCTGATAAAGTCGGATGACGACTAGCAATAATTAAGGCTAAACCATGTAAGGTATAAACTGCAAATCCCGTTTGTGGTAAAGATAATTCTTTTAATTTTTCCCGAATTTTATATTTAATATTAGCAGTAGCAGAACGGGTAAAAGTCACAACTATTAACTGTTTATATTCCTTATTGCCTGTATTTAGATAATACTCATATTGACGAGCAATAGCGATCGCCGCAGCCGCAGCCATTCCCGTAGATTTACCCGCTCCAGGCACAGCAGAAACCGCCAATGGACCCGATTGCCAATCAGCCATTTCTATTTGTCCTGGGCGCAGTTGGGCGCGAATTTTGGTAATATTTTCTTTTAATTTAGAAATAGGTGATTGGTCATTGGTCATTGGTTATTAGTTATTGGGGAAACATCTTCACCCTGCTTTTTACCTCTTGCTTTTTTCCCTGTTCCCTTTATTAATTATTCGTAATTATTCGTCAATCTGCCAAGCATCTTTGGTAAAATCTTCATCTAAGATTTTCTTAGGACGAACCAGAACAATCATTTTTCCTAGGAGAGGAATTTTTGGTGCAGTTTCAAACCATTGAAAGTCAATACTATCACCGTTCTCAAATACAAAGTAGTTAGAAATATCCCATTCTCTTTGAGCGCGATCTATAACGATCATGATTGGTTCAACTTTGTTTTGATGTGGGTTAGGGAAAATATCGCTATTACCAATGACGACAACAGGATCTTCTGCATTTAGTAGGACTTTCCATCCTGGTAATGCTACCCAAGCTTGTGATCCGGTAAATTTAACAATGCGAAATGGTTGAATTTCCGTAATAAATGGTACTGCTTTTAATATTTCTGCTGTTAATGGCAATTCACCTACTACTGGTAAAATCCGGGGTAAATCTTCATCCGTCTCCAGACGATAAAATGGCAGAATGGGTGGAGCAATTTTGGGAGTAACGCTAAAATCCATTAACAGTTGTTCTAGTTGTTTTCTAGCTGTTTCTGAATGAGCAAAGCGTAAACCCTTAGCTATTAAGCGTGATCTCTCTGACAAATCAGATTTTTGTTTCGCATATTTCCATGATTGATAGGCGATCGCATCTCCTGGATGTTTACTAAAACCTTCTGGTAAATTAGGAAACCAAGAATAATCTTTAACTGCTTTAGCTATATCCCTAACTACATCTGCATCTAGCTTGTGCTGAAAGGTTAAATCCGCAGTAGTAGCACGGTCTTCTTGAGTTAGTCCACGTAATTCATATAACACATCACTACTTTTAGCATTGTAATATGCTAATGTTTCTGGCGATGAACCACATTTTTCCATAGAATTGTAAACTTGAGAGCCAACAATCACCTGATTTTGTTGAATTGGCTCAAATCCAGTGGCTTCAAAGATATCTTGGGGATTGTAACCGTTTTTTTGCAGGTACGCGATTGCTTGTCCCCATTCCACCCAGTTACCCTGTTTTTGTCTCAGCTTGACTAATAATTCTGTTGCTGTCTGTGCTGTATCCTGTTCAGGATTTTGAAGATTGGGCTGTAGTTCGGTCATAATCAAAAAGTGGGCGTTTAAAGTTAATACTATCTGATAGTTGTGAAGAAATATAAAGTTGGGAAACTATCTTCTATATGTATTTTGACTTATTACCTATCAAAATAGTCAGAATAAAATAGGCTGGATATATAATTGTAAAATTCTTGTATCAAAGATGTTTGTAACTTACTGGGTTTTTCCATGCTATTCTTAACATCATACAAGTACGAAATATAACAAACTAGAAGTTAGCATGACTATAATTTATGGATAATCAAAATCTTGAAGCTCAAAAAAACCTCCGTCAACCTATGACTCTCGAACGCCCCAAAAAACTCAAAATCCTGGTTGTTGACGATGAACCAGATAATCTGGATCTACTGTATCGTACCTTTCGCCGTGATTTTCAGGTGCTAAAGGCTGAGAGTGGAGTTCAGGCTTTACAACTATTGGATGAGGAGGGGGAAGTAGCAGTCATTATCTCTGATCAACGGATGCCGGAAATGAAAGGTACGGAATTTCTCAGCCGCACTGTACCCCAATTTCCCGATACAGTGAGAATAATTTTGACTGGATTTACCGATATTGAAGATTTGGTAGAAGCAATTAACGCTGGCCAGGTATATAAGTATATCACTAAACCTTGGGACCCCGGAGAATTAAAGGCAGTAGTCCAGAGAGCAGCAGAAACCTATGATTTGCTTAAACAGCGGACAGAACAGTTACGTCGCGCTCATGCTCACATGGATTTATTGACTGTTTTGGTACAAGTAACTCAAGCGGGATCTGGGTTAGAAGATACCCTCAAACCCCTTGCTCAAGCCTTTGCTGAAACTTTAGCGGCAGATCACTGTATTTTACAGCTAGTAAAGAATAATACCTTAATCAAGACTCAGGGGATTTATAGCGAGACTGGTACTATAGAAAATTGGTTAGAACAAGATCCACTGAGTCAGGAAGCGATCGCTACTAAGGAAATGCAACTTTGCCTCAATATACCTAAAGATACTAATTTAAATAGTGTCAATTACTATCAAGATAATAATGTCAAAGCACATTTGGTAATTCCTATTAGCTATCGCAGTCAAACTGTAGGGATGTTATCAATTCAATGGCAAGAATCATGCAGTTTGCGAGAAGATGAACTCAGACTGATTCATCTATCAGCCGAATTACTCGCAATCTCCCTTGCTAGTAGTTGCTGCTCTTTAAAAGAAGAATAGCAGGAGTCAGGAGTCAGGAGTCAGGAGTCAGGAGAAGAAAGAAATTCCTTACCTATTATAGGAATCATAAATGATATTTGAAAGATTTTAAGTAGTGTAGGGTGGGCAATGCCCACTCAAATCCCCCTCCGGTGGGCATTGCCCACCCTACGTATATTTCAAAAATCAAATATTAGTCCTATACCTATTACCTATTACCTATTACCTATTACCTTAATAAATGAGTAACGAAGTTCGCACTATATTTAATCGGATTGCTCCTGTATATGATCAACTTAATGATCAGTTAAGCTTAGGACAACACCGTATTTGGAAAGAAATGACAGTCAAATGGAGCGCAGCTAAACCCGGTGATATTGGGTTAGATTTGTGTTGTGGTAGTGGTGATTTAACTTTTCGGTTAGCACGTCATGTAGGAATGACAAGCCAAGTTTATGGAGTTGATTTTTCAGCTAACTTACTGAATACTGCTCAAGCACGCTCTCAAAATTACTATCCCCAACTCCCTATCACTTGGATAGAAGCAGATGTATTAAATTTACCTTTTGACAATAATTATTTTGATGCAGTCACTATGGGTTATGGATTAAGAAATGTTAAAGATATTCCTCGTAGTCTGCAAGAAATCCACCGTGTTCTTAAACCAGGTGCAAAGGCCGCAATTTTAGACTTTCATCGTCCTAGTAATGAACTGTTCCGCGCTGTGCAACAGTGGTATTTAGATAATTGTGTCGTTCCTATGGCCACTAATCTAGGCTTAAAGGAAGAATATGCTTATATTAGCCCTAGTTTAGACCGCTTCCCCACGGGGAGAGAGCAAATAGAGTTAGCCAGTCAAGCTGGTTTTGTGGATGCCACACACTATCCCATTGCTAACGGTATGATGGGAGTATTAGTAGTCAGCAAATAAAAACTCCTACCCAATCACCAATCACCAATCACCAATCACCAATCACCAATCACCCATTACCCATTACCCATTACCCATTACCCATTACCTAATCCAAAAGCCTGTGGATTTGTCTCAAATTTTATTATACATATCACCCCCACTCCTGGGTGGATTAATTGGCTATTATACAAACGATATAGCCATAAAAATGTTATTTCGTCCTTACAAAGCAGTTTATATTTTCGGACGGAAATTACCCTTTACTCCTGGTTTAATTCCCAGTAATCAGGAGAGATTGGGACAAAATATTGCTAATGCGATTATGAAGTCGTTACTGACTCCAGAAGAACTGCAAAATCTGGCACGGAAACTCCTACAACCTGAAAGGCTACAAGGCGGAATTTTCTGGTTATTACGTCTAGTAGTTGATCAAGTTAAAGGGGATAAAAACCCTCGTAGCACTAAAATTTTAGCTGGGATTTTACGGGATTTATTGGGTGAATCTTTACCCCGTCTTTTGAAAGTTTTAGCGCGACAAGAAACTTTTTTGGAAACACAAATTAACCAAATATTTGACAAGGTATTACTAGAGTTTCAACTTAGTGAAGAACAATCTATCCGATTAGCTGATTGGTTATTAGAGGTGGTTTTACCTCCAGATATATTACGACAATTTATAGTTGATTTTTTAACAGATCGCACAATTCAAACTATTGATGAAAGCTTTCGAGAAAAAACCAGTGGTACTTATTGGGTAGTAGCAAATTTGTTTGGTTTAAAGAATACTCTGACTCGGTTACGGACATTTTGTTTAGATGAGAAAGAAGCAACTAATAAACGATTACAAGAATTAATCAAAGATCTAAAAATTCGTGATCGCATTAAGGGATTATTACAAAATTTATCTTTGCAAAATTTACCAGTTGGTACAGTGCGTCAACTGCGAAAAACTATTAGAGATAGTGTGCGTCAATACCTGAAAAATAGTGGTAGTGATTTGCTCAAAGAATTAACAGAATCGGCTGATTGGGAAAGAATTTCTATTGTATTACTAAATCGGTTAAGTAGTTCACCAGTTGTTAATACTTCCTTAGAAGTTGTGGCGCGAGATTTGGCATTAATTTTAGAGAAGTATCTAGAGAAAGATTTAGAACTGATTGTAGCTCAAGCAATTCCCATTTTATCCATAGATCAAGTGATTGTAGAACGGGTAAAATCTACATCACCTGCTGAATTAGAAGATGCAATTGAGGGAATTGTCAGAAATGAATTACAAGCAATTGTAACTTTAGGTGGTGTTTTAGGTTTTGTTGTCGGTTTATTGCAAGTAGGATTTTTATTTTTTAGTCAATATTATGTAGTTGGTAATGGGTAATTTCTACTGACAACTAACAACTAACAACTGACAACTGACAATTAACAACTGACAATTAACAACTGACTAGTTAAGACTGTTGTTTACCCCTAGAATCAGATTCTTTTTTCCAGCATCGTTCTAAAAGTTGAATTCGCCAAAGAATGGCAAAGCGTTGGGGATTCCAGATTAGTTGAGTGTCACGGCTAAATAATGGCTGGTTTAAATACTGCCAAAGAGGAAATTTAATTTTTGTGTGTTTGGAAGTCATGGGAGGAAAGATATACTATAAAATAGCTTCGGCAGTAGCTGGCAGTTTACTTAATAAATTTCAACTACTAATACCTTCATTATTTAAGATTAAACTAGTATTTAACAATTGTCTTGGTAGAAATTGCGGAAGTTAAGAAAAGTTTACTTTTGTAAATTTTAAAGAAGTGGCAGTGAATTTTGCAATTGCGGCTGGGAGGAAGACTGCAATGATTGAACGCTAAAAAGAAAATTTTGATATGCCACAGACATTTGTCTAGCTACTTCATCAACAGGAACACTACCAAAACTTGTTCCTAAGCCGGGAATAGCTACTATATTAATCTGATTTTGCAAACTATTGTAATATAATTTATTATGCTGACGGATAGCCAAAAGAGTTGACCAGATAGCTTGGTACACATGATTATTACCAGCTATAGATATCTGCATTCTCAGGCTAGGTGTATGAGCAATAAATGGATGTAAGGCACGATTAGTTTCTAAAATCAAAGATGTTCCTATAGGTTGTTCTCCTAAATATACTTCTTGAATACGTTTTTGTAAGAGGTTTTCGACATCTTTGCCAAAAAATTGCAGAGTTGAAGTATCAACACTATTAGCAACATCTAAAGAACTAGCAGCAGTGACTACACAATCAAAAAAAGGTAGTTCTTCAATAGTACCATTAACTATTTCTACATTGGGTAAATTGGCGAAGTAGTCGGCAAAGGTTCTACATAAAAAAGTTTTAGAATCTAATAAAATTAGTTTTAGTGGGATTTCATAACTCCATAACTGACTGGAATCTAAGTTGGTAATTTTAGTTTTATAGTTTGATTTATCAATTAAAAACAGCAGATGAGAATTAAGCAGAATAAAAACAGAATCAATGTTTAAAGTAATATCAAATAATTTTTCTAATGTTAACCCTTCAGTTGTTTCTACTTGGCTAATTAATTTTTTGAGGGTATGATATACATCTAAAAACAATAATTGCAGAGGTTCATCGGCAATAATGGGATAATGCAGGAACTTGAGATATTTTTCCAAACGACTGACAATATTTTGCATAGTGGTAAACCCTAACATAGCTGCGCCACCTTTGAGGCTATGGATAGCACGGGATATGGCATCTAATTCATAGCGATCATCAATTGTATTTTGTAAGTTTAATAAACCTTGATATATTGTATTAAGATGTTCTTTTGCTTCTTCAATAAAGTAGCCGATAATTTTTTTAAACTCTTCTGGTTTCATGGCTATTAAAAGTTAATTGGTTAGTTGTCAGTTGTTCCTTTAAATCTAGATTACCCTGTTTTAACTTCATTTATATCTCAAAGACTAAAAAAAACCGCCTTGGCAATGTTCCTAGGCGGTTGTATAATTTATGTTAATTACTAATTAATAGGATGAACCTGTTTTCCTGTGGTTAATAGCAGTCATGGCATCAGGCTTGAGTAATTTACCGTTATCTACAGTTGCATATATTACCCAGTGATCACCGCATTCTAGTCGCTGCTGCACTAAACATTCTAGATATGCACAAGCCTCTGTTAAGATGGTACAACCATTATCCGCTTCGGCTTTGGGGAAGTTAGCAAATCTATCTTCTCCAGGTTTAAAACTCTTGCGGAAATGTTTCATGTATTCCACATGAACACCTTCAGGGAGGATATTCAGCACAAATTTACCACCAGGATATAATAGAGATTCAACGGCTCGATCTTTAGCGATCGCTACCGTAATTCCCGGTGGATTAAACGTAGCTTGAGATACCCAAGCTCCCATCATGCCTGTCGAAAATTCTCCCTGCTTGGCTGCAATGACACATACAGAACCAATAATCCGGCCTACAGCTTGTTCTGTAGGGGTTGCAGCTTGTTGAGGAACACGAACTTTTTTGGCTTTTCGCAAACTTTGAGCAAAGTCTGTACCGACTTCTTCGCAATATTTAAGAGTAACTTCATCAGGTTTAAACTTGACTTTCAAGGTATCAAAACCAAAACGATAACCAGCGTCTCGGAGTTTGCATTCTACCAAGTCTAAAGCTTCACCACTCCAACCGTAAGAACCAAAGACTCCCGCAGGTTTGGTATTATCACCTGTAGAGAGAACAATCCCTAATGCGGTATGAATAGGCGTAGGTGCGTGTCCACCAATGGTAGGAGTCCCAATGATAAAACCATCTGCTTGTTCCAAGCTGGTGCGGATTTCGTCAGCGGTCGCAAATTCACAGTTGACAGATTTAACCGCAACGCCACCTTTGGTTAATCCTAACGCCATCGCTTGTGCTAGGGTGGCAGTGTTGCCATAGGCGGAAGCGTAGAGAAGTGCTACAGATATTTCTCTATCTTTTTGAGCGCGACTCCATTCACTGTATAACTTTGTTAATTCGATTAAACTGGTGCGTACCAAGGGTCCATGACCGACCGCATACATTCTGACTTGGAAATCGGATATCTTCTCCAAAGTTGACTCAACATGAGTTGCATGAGGAGCCATGAGGCAATTAAAGTAATAACGTTGGTCTTCTTTGAAAGTTTCCCAATGATCATCAAATACTTCCTCACCACAGATATGAGCGCCAAAAAGCTTATCTGTAAAGAGAATTTGGGTTTGTTGGTCATAAGTACAAAGTGCTTCAGGCCAGCGCGGACTAGGAGTAGGTAAGAATTTCAAAACATGACCTTTACCTAAATCTAGGGTTTCTTTCCCTCGCATGACTAAAACTTTGATATCTTGGTCGGTGAAAGCAACACGTAAATTATTAGCAGCGGGAAGAGAACAAACAAAAGTAATTTGTGGTGCAATTGCTAAAATTGCTTTTAAAGTTGGCACACGGTTGGGGTTAAAATGTCCCAAAATCACATAATCCAACTTTTGAACATTGATTGTTTTCTGTAATGCTTCTAGATAAATTTCTGTAAAGCCTTCCGCTGGAGGGTCTGTTATCGCAGTTTTATCGGCTTCTATTAAATAGCTATTAGAAGTAGTTCCGCGTTCTAGTGCGTATTCAATTTCAAACCGCAGACGTGACTTACTACGCGATCTCATCACCTTTGTGTTAGTAGCAATTGGTAGTATTTGTACGTCCCTTGGTCTGGAATCGCTCATGGATACTTGTTGGGTCGAAAAAACTTGAGAAACCCAATTTTTAGCTGATTCAACAGCATTAGAGAATGAATCTGGAAGTGTCATAATAATTATGAAAGATGGGTAAATAAATATGAGGAGGTAGGGGCGCAGGGCCTGCGCCCAGTCAGGGGTCAAGAGAAAGAAAATTATCCAATGACAAATGATAAATAACTAATGGAATGGGCGCAGGCCCTGCGCCCCTACTGACTAATTAATAGTAATTTCCTACTTTGCGATGACGGACTGCGGTAATTCCATCTGGTTTGGAAACTTTTCCATCTGCAACTGTGCAGTATAAAATCCAGTGATCACTACATTCCATGCTATTAACAACTTCACATTCCATGTATGCGAGTGCGTCGGTGAGAATGGGTGAACCGTTTTTTGCGGTTTGGGTTTTTACTTCTGCAAATCTATCAGCACCGGGATTTAAACGTTTGAGAAAATGCTTTTTTAAGTCTTGATAGTTGCCTTCTTCAAGAACGTTAAGAACAAAGTGATCGGCTACGTGCAATAAATTATCTAAAGCGCGATCTTTGGCTACAGCAATGGTAAAACCTAAAGGCTGTAAACTAGCTTGTGTTACCCAAGAAGCGATCATTGCGCCGCTAATATCGCCTTTTTTAGCAGTGACAATATACAAACCATTGCTAATTCTTCCCAACGCTTTTTCCATGTTTACGTCGAGAGATTTGATTTGTTTAATATTGCGTTCTCGCACTAACAATTGTCCCAAGCCATTTCCGGCTTCTGCAAATTGTTGATAGGTGGAATCTGTGGGGGTTTCTTTAATGCGAATAGCTGGGAAAGCTTCCTTAATACCTAAATCAATAAATTTGCGTCTGAGAGTATCAATAGGTTCATCATCGCCACCATAGGATTCAAATAACCCCACAACTTGTTTGTTTTTGGCAACTGCTAATAATGAACTAATTGCCGCTTGCGCTTTAATTGCGCTAGTAGAAGGCATCCCTACAATTAAACCAGATGCTCTGCCGGCTAATTCTTGAATTTCTTGACTTTCTGCGGTGTTTAAATCCAATACTTCTACACCAACACCAGCTTTTTGCAAACCATCACCAATTGCGTGTGCCAAGCGATCGCTATGTCCATAACCAGAGACATAAAACAAACCTACAGTAGTTTCTGTTTTTGCTTGTTTTTGACTCCAATTGTGATAACATTCTCTGAGAATATCAAGATTATGATATAATAATGGTCCGTGTCCATTGGCAATAATTTTAATTTCACCAAGTTCACCCATTCTCTTCATTGCATTCAGCAAAGAACGAGCATTTGGCCCCATTAAACAATCGTAATAAAAGCGAAAATCAGCTTCAATTGCTTCTAAATCTTCGTCGAAAGTGCGATCATCACAGAAGTGCATTCCGAAAGCATCACAAGTGTAGAGGATTTGGGTTTTACGATCAAAGCTAAAAATAGTATCTGGCCAGTGTAAATTCGGCGCACTGACAAATTCCATTTCATGTTCTTTACCAATTTTTATGCGATCGCCACTTTTGACAATTCGCTTAGAAAAAGGCTCATGTACCAAACCTTCTAAAAATTGCAAAGCTACTTTAGAAGCTAAAACAGTTGCTCTGGGTGCTAACTGTAAAATATCTTCTACCAAACCACTATGATCAGGTTCAGTATGGCTAACAATTATATAATCAATAGTCTTAGGATTAACTAAACCCTTGAGAGTCTCTAAATAAAGTTCACGAAACTTCTGGTGAGAAGTATCAATTAAAACTGTTTGTTCACCTCTAATTAAATATGAATTATAGGTTGTACCATTTTGTAAACCAAATTCAATATCAAAACGATCCCGATCCCAGTCAAGAGAACGAATCGCAGTGGTATTAGGGGCAATTTCTACAGTTTGTATAGTTAATCGGTTCTGAACGTTCTCTGATATCGCTACCATGATTTCACAAGAGTAAATAAATAAACAATAATTTCTTCTGCCCCTATTCTCGCTATTATTCTTTTTTAAAGCTGTAATGAAAAGTATATTTCGGAAAATTAAAGTTGTAATAATAGATACAGTTTTCAGGCATATTTCTTAACTCATAAAATACACCGAACAATTAAGAATTAAAAATTAAAAAAGCTTAGGACTTAGACTTTTGATTCACTTTGGATTATAGCTTTATTTCTTTTAGGATGTTCTAGAAAGAGCAATAGACAAAAGTTATACCCATCACCCACTACCACTTACCAATTACCAAATCAGTCCACTTTAACGGTAAACTCATATATTGCCACAATAAACCTTTACCATCATGACTGGAGAATTAAGACTTTGGGTATAGAATTACGCAGCTTCGTATTTCTAGACAATCTGCAACCTCAACACGCCGCATATATGGGAACAGTAGCCCAGGGTTTCTTACCATTACCGGGGGATACATCCCTATGGATTGAAATTTCCCCCGGTATCGAAATCAACAAGATTACGGACGTAGCCCTAAAATCCGCTTCCGTTCGTCCTGGAGTGCAAGTAGTAGAACGGCTATATGGACTTTTAGAAGTACATTCTGGCTCTCAAGGGGAAACGCGAGCCGCTGGAGATGCAATTTTGGCATTTTTAGGCGTGAAAAAAGAGGAATGTATTAAACCTCGTGTAATTTCTAGCCAGATTATTCGCAATATTGACGCTTATCAAACCCAACTGATTAACCGTACCCGTCGCGGACAACTGCTATTAGCGGGACAAACTCTCTATGTATTAGAAGTTGAACCGGCGGCTTATGCTGCACTAGCGGCTAATGAAGCAGAAAAAGCCGCGCAAATTAATATTTTGGAAGTTCAAGCTGTAGGTAGTTTTGGCCGACTTTATTTAGGTGGCTCAGAACAGAATATTTTAGCAGGAGCAGCGGGCGCTTTAGCAGCAATTGAAAATTCACCAGGAAGGGAAAATCCTCAAGGTAAGCGTAACGAGTAAATATTAGTGAAGCAAAGGTTCAACAAGGAGTAAAAAATGGCAAATCAACAACATCTTAATTTATTACGATCAGGTGCGGTTACTTGGATAGAATGGAGAAACAAAAATCCCCATATTGAAATTGATCTTAGCTGTGCCAATCTACTAGGAGAAAACCTGCGGGGGGCAAATCTTCAAGGAGTAAATTTGAATAAAGTCAATTTAGCTCACGCTTTATTAGTGCGAACTAATTTTAGTCATGCTAATCTCAGTAATGCTATTTTTTACCAAGCCAAATTAATTGAAGCTAATTTGAGTAAAGCTAACTTGAGTATTGCTAATTTGAATGGTGCAATCTTGACACAGGCTGATTTAAGTTTTGGAAACTTTATTGGTGCTGATTTGAGTGGTGCAAATCTAGAAAATGCTATGATTAAGGATGCCAATTTAATTGGTACAGATTTCCAAAATGCTAATTTAAAAGATGCTGATTTATCAGCAGCACAACTGATTCGTAGTAATTTAAGTTTTGCAAATTTAATTGCAGTTAATTTAATTACTGCTAACCTGAGCGAAGCAAATTTATATGAAGCAGAATTAATGACTGCTCAACTTTATCAAGCTAACTTACATAAAGCTAATTTAACTAAGGCTCATTTAGGAAACGCATTTTTATCTAAAGCTAATTTGACGGAAGCAAATTTAACGGAAACTGATTTAAGTTGGGCAAATTTGAAAGGTGCGAATTTAGTCGGGGCAAATTTACAAGGTGCGAATCTTCGGGGTGCAAATCTTCAGGGAGCAAATCTGAAAGGGACGATTTTATAAAAGATTAATTAGGGAAAATTTCATCTATCTAGGGAAATAGATTTTAGTTTGTAATTAATCTAAAATTAACCTATTGATAAAAAAGCTCTTTTTTTTGAACAAAGCTGTAATTTTTGGAAAAAGTCTGATAGATTATCGGTATTGAGTTTTTCATTGTCAGTCTCATCTGAAAGAATTTTATCAACTCGATTCCCTGTTATTAATTTACTTGTTTTATATGGATATCTTGTTTGCTCACGGTGAAGAAAGTAAAAACATCATCGGATGTTATGGAAATATTGAAGGAATTGCGGCTGTGGTTGTCACAGTATTTCCAGACAATAGCAAGTATGAAATTATTGACTCTGTGTTCCGTCGTCGTCTCGGACTGAAGCCAACTGCTGATGATTTGCTAGAAATGGCTAACACCCATAAAGTTAAATATATTATCAGCAATAAACTCATGGAAAATGTTTACCATGGGGGAACATTAGAAAAAAATTATGAGTTTCCTGTAGAGATTCAATGGGAAACCAATGAAATTAATGTTGAGAAATTGCTATTTTTAACCGAATGTTATCTCAATGAAGGGAGGTTAAATTTAGCTGCTGATGTCGAAAACGTCATAGAAAAAGAATTACGATCTTTCGATCTCCAAAAATGCCAGGATTATGGTCAAGCCAGCCACAGGCTATTTGCATTCTTTCATGCGATCTCTGCTGCGCGTTCATCCACTCCCTCCTGGGCAAAATCTTAAGAGAACCTAAAGGTTGATTACACAAAATAATCAAACTTTAAAAAGCTTATATTTTCTTTCTCCACACTTTTTCAAAGTCTCGCTATATTAGCAAGTAATAGGAAAAGTTGAAAAGGAGTTGACAAAAGATGGAAACTAAGCCCATGAACCCATCTCTAGGACTCGCGGACATTCCCCCCGGTTATCTTAACATTATGGGTTATGTTGACCAATCAGAAGTTAATGGACCTGGTTGTCGGGCTGTTGTCTGGGTACAAGGTTGTAACCGTGAATGTTCTGGTTGCTTTAATCCCGACTCCTGGGCATTTGAGATTAATGATTTAGTGGCTATTGATAGCCTAGCTGAAAGTATTCTCAAAAATCCTCAGAATACAGGTGTAACTTTTTCCGGTGGTGAGCCATTTTGGCAAGCACCTGCATTAACAATTCTAGCGAAAAAGTTAAAAGCAGCGGGTTTAAATATCATGTCTTTTACTGGTTTCACACTTCAACAATTACAATCTAATTCTGCCCCTCCAGGTGCAAAAGAATTGTTAGCAGAATTAGATATTTTGATTGATGGTCCTTTTGTCAAATCTCTAGCAGTTAATTCTCCTGATTCTCCCGTTTCTTCTAGCAATCAAAATGTGAATATCTTTAACCCAGAATTTGCAGATAAAATCACTTGGGCTAGTGATCAAATTGAAGTTCATATTCTCAAAGATGGTAATCGTATTGTTACAGGTTATCAAGGTTTGTTGGAATTAAGTTAATTTTAGAGAGGCTGAAAAATACATCTTTGTTTTTCAGTCTTTCACATTTATTGGCAAAACATAAATAAAATTCGTTACAGAAAGAAGTCAAGAGGACGGGTTTAGCAAAAGCTTATTGGTGTTAACTTAACGTAACAACCATAGCCCGCCTGGGAATTAATTCCCAGTCTCATAGCAAAAGTTGTCTTTTGATGACTAAAAGAACTAGAAAATTTTTTAAATCGTTTAGTTTACTTTAGTAAACTTTAGCTATTAGCCTGGAACTTGAGTTCCAGGCGGGTCTGTCAGCCAAACAAATAAGCCATCTGTAGCTTAAATTGAAACCAATGAGTTTTTGCTTTACCCCTACATATTATTTACTCCATTAAGATTAACTGCGACGGTTCTAACCGCACATACCAAGGAAAAGGTTGATCTTGAATATTTACCCATTTTTCTTTATAAATTTCCCCTTGTAAGTGATAATCATGGGGATGATTACCAGCAGAATGTAGTTTGAGGAATACTGTCATCCTGTGGGGTGTTTCACTGGTGCGGACTAAATAACAGGGAAAGGTATTTACTTGCTGAGGATCTTTAGTCAAAATTAGATGATGAGCGCGAATACCAACATGAGATAATTCTGAAGGAATTTTTTCTCTAACTTCCAGCGTACAATCCCAATCAATTGCTTCTATCTGTTGAGGAGATAAAGCATTAGCACGGGAAAAGTTTTTACAACCAGTAATTTGAGCAACATTCACACTAGCAGGATGTTGAAAAATCTCATATTTAGAACCATGATGAGCTTGTTTTCCCTGTTCTAATACTAACAAATTGGGACATAGCCGATAAGCCTCTTCCATATTATGAGTCACAAACAAAGTTACTCCAGAATAATCATCCAGAATTTCTGTAACTTGTTGTTCTAATTGACTGCGTAAATGTGTATCTAGGGCGGAAAATGGTTCATCTAAAAGTAATGCTTCTGGTTTGCTGGCTAACGCCCTAGCTAATGCTATTCGTTGCTGTTGTCCCCCAGAAAGTTGGTGCGGATAGCGATCGCCAAATCCTTGTAATTGCATCGTTATTAATTGCTTTTCTACCTCTTCTCTAGCATTTAGATATTTTGGTAAACCAAAAGTGATATTTTGCGCCACAGTCATATGTGGAAATAAGGCATAGTTTTGGAATAAAAAACCAATCCGTCGTTGATGAATAGGAATATTAATTTTCTTTTCTGAGTCAAATAATACTCTACCATTTAAAATTATCTGTCCTTTATTCGGTGTTTCTATCCCCGCTAGACAACGCAAAATCATACTTTTCCCTGCCCCAGAGCTTCCCAATAATCCTAATGGTTGATTATCAGTCTTAAAAGCAACTTGCAAATGAAAATTAGCCAGTCTTTTTTCAATATCTAAAAATAATCCAGATGTGTGAGAATCAATTAATAAGGAAGAAGATTTATTCGCTAATTCTATTTGATTGATTAGTGTTTTTATAGATTTGGATTTATATGGAAATTCTTGCCAGAAATTTGCTAAAATAATTCCTGAAAGGGAAATAATCATAATAGCAATTGACCAAAACCAAGCTTCATTCATTGCACCCGCTTCCACAGCAAAATATATTGCCATTGGCATTGTTTGAGTTTGTCCAGGGATATTACCTGCTAACATCAAAGTTGCCCCAAATTCACCTAAAGCCCGCGCAAAAGCTAAGGTAGTGGCAGCTACAATCCCAGGAAATGCTAGGGGTAAACTAATCCGCCAAAAAATTGTGAATTCTTTCGCACCCAACGTTCTCGCTACTCGTAAAAGATTGGCATCAATTTGACTAAAAGCTCCCAATGCAGTTTTATACATTAATGGGAAGGAAACTACTGTAGCCGCGATCGCTGCACCATACCAAGTAAAAACAATTGTGGTATCAAACGGTTCTAATAGTTTACCAACTGGACCATTTTTACCAAAAAATAGCAGCAGTAAAAATCCCACCACAGTAGGTGGTAAAATCAGCGGTGCAACAAATATCCCCTCAATTAAAGATTTGGCTTTACCCCGATATCCCAACATCCAATAAGCAGCAGATATACCCAAAAAGAAAGTAATAAACGTTGCTAGTAAAGCTGTTTTGAGAGATATCCAAAGCGGTGATAAATCCTGTGGCATAGTTTTTAAGGTTTGACTACATAGTTCAATTGATTTAAATCAACTTAGTTGGTATTATACCTGGAAATAGAAATATTTCAGGACAATGCTACCAAAAATTTTGGTAAAAATCTTAAACATGATTGTCAATTTACCTTAAAGAGCATTTAGTTATGTTCAATAATGTAGAGATGTTACATAACACATCTCTACACACATTCCAGAAAATGCACAGTTAAATGCAGTAAATACTGAAGTAATGATCAATATAGACTTTTCAGCTATTAGGGAAGTCCTCTTCTGGTAAGATGTCAGCTATATTTATTACCCAGGGTATGCCATTATTCACTGGTGAAATAATGTTAATTTTGGCTTGGTTAGCAAACCGTTTTAACGTTTTGGCAAAGTAGGGAACAGTAGTCATAATATTCTGGTAACTTTCAATATCATTACACACCATAATTAACATCAAAATACCACTATTGATTTTGAAATACCAATGACAACTAGATAATGAAATGCGTACCGTACTATTACAAGCTAGAAAAAATCTCTGTTTAGTGACTTCTTCCAATTGACAGAGTAATATTTCACTGATTTGCGTAATTTTAGAAGAAGGCAAATCATCTGGAGATAGATATGGTTTAGTCATAGGATTTAGTCCTTTCTCAAAAGAACAATAGACTGACGTAATCTAAATAATTCAGCATTATTAATTAGTCACTTACGTCAGATGATAATATATTCCAAAGTGATAACCGTTCACTCCCATAGGAATGTTCCACAAACCACTAATTGTTGCAAATCTTTTCACTTGCACCTGAAAACTTTTCATTGTTAACGGTGCGTTATAGAAATCATCAAAACCGAATTTTATGAAGAAAACTGTATTTTTTACTACTATTTACTAAATTAATTGTAAATACATAAATTCTCAGCTAATTTCAAATCCTGAAAAGCGTTTATTGACAAGTATTACAGCCATTACCAACCAAATAAAAATTACTTTTTTGCAAAATATTTTGCGAATCGCAAGCAAAATAGCTAAATGTTGTGATATTGTTTTTGTATGGGGAATCAAGAGAGCGAAAGCACAAAAATCATCCAAACAGAAATGATATATATTAACCGTGCTTTTGCCTTGGCCGATTTTTAGTTAAATCCGCTGCGGCTTTGATAAATAAAGAGATAAAGCCAATGAAGCAGGATAGTAGCCTCCGTAATAACTTGAAGTCAATTAGAACCCGGTTAGCCATGAGTCAACAAGACTTGGCAAACATAGCGGGTGTAACTCGTCAAACTATTAGTGGTGTAGAGTCGGGACAATATGCTCCCTCAGTTGAGATTACACTGCGTCTAGCTAAAGCATTGGGCTGTCAAGTTGAGCATCTATTCTGGCTAGAGCGAGATTTACCGGAAATTGAAGCCATTATTGCCAAACCTCTTGCCGATGTCCAACAACTAAGAGTTAGTCTAGCACGGGTAGGAGGTCAATGGATAGCTTATCCCTTAATTGGTAAAGATGCCTTTCGCCAAGACATGATTCCCGCTGATGGTGAGGCTCACAGACAGAGTAACACAGATAAATTGCGTGTCCGACTCCTCGACGATAATATGGACCCTCTTTATAACACCGTCGTTATTACTGGGTGTTCCCCTGTGATTTCTCTTTGGGCTAGAGCTACCGAACGTTGGCATCCGCAATTGCGGGTACAATATAACTTTGCTAATAGTATGTCTGCGTTGCAAAGTCTATGCAGAGGTGAAGCCCACATTGCTGGAATGCACCTATATGACCCAAAAACGCGAGAGTATAATACTCCATTTGTCCGCGAGGCTTTGGCTGGAAGAGAAGCCGTTCTCATTACTCTCGGAGTTTGGGAAGAGGGACTGATGGTAAAATCTGGTAATCCCCAGGGAATCAGCAGTTTAAGCGATTTGGTGAAAATGGGAGCAACTATTGTTAACCGAGAAGTAGGTTCTGGTAGTCGTTTACTTTTAGAACAAACTTTAGAAAAGGAACAAGTTTCATCTCATGATCTCTCCGGCTTTGATCATATCATTACCAGTCATCAAGATGTTGCCCAAATCATAGCTTCTGGATTTGCAGACGCAGGTATTAGTACGGCATCCGTAGCCGCAGCTTTTGGGTTAGGATTTATCCCTCTTCGTCAATCACGGTACGACTTAGTAATTCTCAAGGAATATTTGGAAGAAACACCAGTACAGCAATTATTAAGTACCTTGGGACATCCTCTAGTCCACTCTCAATTACAAATTCTCGGCGGCTATGATATTAGCAAAATTGGGGAAGTTGTCGCCACTGTTTAAGTTTTCTATGATCTTCTCACGCAAAGGCGCAAAGGTAAGAGTTTTTAAGGACGGGTTAACTCGTGTTGGGATAGTTCAACTCGTCTTTACTTATTAGTTCTTGGTTTGAATAACCAATAAAAATTTCCCAAAACTGTAAATATGTTCAGGATTTTTCACCTGTTTGCGGTGGAACGCGCACCTCCTGCGAAGTTCTACACGCCCTCACTTTTCATGATCACAAATTCACCAAATAGGAGATATTATGTCCGACCCAAAAATTAGACAAATCGCTTTCTACGGTAAAGGCGGTATCGGTAAATCTACTACTTCCCAAAATACTTTGGCTGCTATGGCGGAAGTTGGTAAACGCATCTTGATTGTTGGATGTGATCCGAAAGCTGACTCTACCCGGTTGATTCTCCACTGTAAAGCCCAAACTACCGTGCTACACTTGGCTGCGGAACGAGGTTCAGTGGAAGATTTGGAACTAGAAGAAGTGGTAATTACAGGTTTTCGAGATATTAGATGTGTGGAATCTGGTGGACCTGAACCTGGTGTCGGTTGCGCTGGACGGGGTATCATTACCGCTATCAATTTCTTAGAAGAAAACGGTGCATACCAAGATGTAGATTTCGTATCTTACGACGTATTAGGTGACGTTGTGTGTGGTGGTTTCGCCATGCCTATTCGAGAGGGAAAAGCTCAAGAAATCTACATTGTTACCTCTGGGGAAATGATGGCGATGTTTGCAGCTAATAACATTGCTCGCGGTGTTCTTAAATATGCTCACACTGGTGGTGTGCGCTTGGGTGGCTTGATTTGTAATAGTCGGAATACTGACCGAGAGGACGAACTGATTAGGACACTTGCAGCTAGATTAAGTACCCAAATGATTCACTTTGTCCCTCGTGACAATATCGTGCAACACGCAGAATTGCGCCGCATGACTGTTAATGAGTACGCACCTGATAGTAACCAAGCTAATGAATACCGGACATTAGCTGACAAGATTATCAACAATACCAATTTCGCCGTTCCTACACCTATTGAAATGGACGAGCTAGAAGATTTGTTGATTGAATTTGGTATTCTGGAAAGTGAAGAAAATGCTGCTAAATTAACAAGTGCTGCCAATGCTCAAGCGGACGCTACTAAAAAGCAAGAAGACGCTGAAGGAGAAGCGCTAGAAGCACTGAAAAAAGGTGATGTGGAAATTGTTTCTGGCGGTAAAAACTAGAAGCACTCACTTTCCCTGAATAAAGAAGTAATAGTAGCTTCTATTAATATGTAAAAAGTGGACTTTCATAGTCCACTTTCCCCCCATTATCTCCCTTGTGTAGCTGATTCATAAATAACTTTATATAGTTTAGTCTCTTGTTTCCTGTTTCTATTGGTTGGTTGTTAGGGAATGGTAAGTTCTTCTGAGTTTCTCATTCCCTTTTATCTGCTATACAAGACTTGACCAAACTTCAGTTCCTACTTTATCAGCCATGAATCCATATTCTCTGTCTCCAGATGATTTACCCCCATCTCGGATTACACCAATTGATGAAATGCTAATCAGAAATTTAGAAGAAGTTATTGCTAACCACTTTTATGTAAACTGTGGTCGTATTCTTCAAACTTTATTATCAAGGTGTCATTGGTATGTAGTAACTAATTCAAGCTATTTTATTTTAATTATTATTTGTCCTGATAGAGAAATGTATTGGCATATATTTTATGCTATTCCTGATATTGCTAAAAAGTTAAAATCGTTTTCTCATCAGGCAATTATCCGTTTGTGTCCTCCTTTTGATAAGGGTACACCTTGGGAAATTGGAGTTAGTGAAATATCTGCTTATAAAGGATGGTTTAATTAATAAATTTTAATTCTTATTTAAACCCCTGATTAAATTGTGAGTAAGATCCCCGACTTCTTTATTTAATCCTGTGAATAAATGATGATTTCTTACCAGAAGTCGGGGATCTAAAATTTCACTTATGACTAAGGCAAAATAAACCCATATTTCTTGAATACAGCCTTGGCTTGATTGCTAGATAAAAATTGGGAGAATTCTTTAGCAGCATCAACATTTTTGCTACGTTTAACAACTGCTAATGGATAAATAATGGGAGAGTGATATTTTTCATCTGCCGTAACTACAACTTTTACCTTATCAGAGATTTTAGCATCGGTAGCATAAACTAAACCAGCATCAGCATTGCCACTTTCTACAGATGCTAAAACTTGACGCACATTATTAGCAAAAACCAGTTTTGATTTAATTTCTGACCAAATTTTCAACTTTTCTAATACTTGTTGTGCGTATTGTCCTGCGGGTACACTTCTCGGTTCACCAATAGCGATTTTTTTAACTTTGGCATCTTTGAGACTGTAGAAACTGGTGATACCAACAACATTTTTAGGTATTACTAAAACTAGCCGATTTTTAGCAATGATATTCCGAGTTCCTGGAACTAAAAGTCCTTTTTGTTCTAAAGCATCTACTTGTTTTTTAGCCGCAGATATAAAAATATCCGCCGGCGCACCTTGTTCGATTTGTTGCTGTAATGCACCGGAACTACCAAAGTTATAACTAATATTGACGTTTGGTTTACTTTGTTGGTAGAGAGGTTTAAGTTCTTCCAGTGCCTCTTTCAAACTAGCAGCGGCGGATATGAGTAAGTTGTTATTAGATTGTGCTGATACAGGGGAAGAAGTCAGGATTGGTAAGCCAATAATCAGTAGTAAAGTAGCTAATGCTGTCGCTATTAAAACTAGTAGCTTTCTTCTTTTGATTGGCAAACTGGACTGAGAAAAATTTTTACTCATGGAATTGACACTCGGTATACTTTTACCAAGATTACCATAATATTTACCAAGATAACTGGTAAATATCTCCTGAAAAAAATCAACCTGTGAAGATCATTAATCTCAAATATTGTGTCGTAAGCTACTTTTTTTCAAATAGAGCTAGAGGATACTTACCAATTAAGTTGGTTGTTTTCCGACTCTAAAATCCTATTGGGGAAAAGAGCTTTTTTTTACTAGCTGATGGATATAAACAGCAATGGCAAAAGATTCTGATTTTTTAACTAATTTAACTGATTTTCTCTATCCTCGCCACAAATATCATGGTCAATTCAAGCCAGAGTATTTGGTTTTTAACTCTAATTTACAGGAATTTTCTCAGCGGGTAAGCTATATTTGTAGCCTGCAAACTGCTGGTAAGCTTTCACCAGAGGACGCTTACACTCAAATTAAAATGCTTTGGAAGCAATTAAAAACTGCTAAAAAACAAATTTTACCAACCGCAGAAAATCTGTAGTCTTTGCTACAAAATACCAAGTTAATTGGTATTAATATGTACCTGTTAAGTTGGTATTAAAGATTTGAGGTGTGAGATAAATGTCTACTTTTCTACGAAATTCACTGTGGATGACTCCGTTATTGATTGCAGCTAATACAATTACAGCTAAGGCTATAGAAATTGATACCAACCTCACTAATTTGCAGGTGAAAGACGGTATAGTTGCGGAAACTCAGGAAAATTCTAACTCGGAAATAGAGCAGGTAACATCTGTTTCCCAACTTTCAGATGTGCAACCGACAGATTGGGCTTTTCAGGCTTTGCAATCTCTAGTTGAACGCTATGGTTGTATTGCGGGATACCCAAATAGCACTTTCCGGGGCAATCGAGCCATGACGCGCTATGAATTTGCAGCGGGTTTAAATGCCTGTTTGAATAGGGTTCAAGAATTGATTGCCACCAGTACGGCTGATATGGTGAAAAAGGAAGATTTAGACACTCTGCAAAAACTGCAACAAGAATTTGCGGATGGATTAGTAGAAATACGGGGCAGAATAGATGGCTTTGAAAGTCGTACTGCCGCACTAGAAAGTCAACAGTTTTCCACTACTACTAAGTTAAATGGGGAAGTAATTTTTGCTCTTGGGGGTGTGTTTGGTGGAGATAGGGCGTTAGACTCTGACCGTTGGAGGACAATTAATGCAGCCCCCGCAGCTAGTCGAGAAGCTGTTAAGAATGCACAGTACACAGCATCAGGAGGACGTAAACTCCAAGATAATACAATTTTTAGCGATCGCATTCGCCTGAATTTGGTTACTAGCTTTACAGGTAAAGACCAGTTGTTTACTCGCTTAGAAGCCAATAATTCTATTGCTTTTAACTCACCAGTCAGCGGTACGAACATGACTCGGACATCCTGGGATTCTACCAACGATACTACCAACAGTGTCCAAATGGGCAAATTGTATTATCGGTTTCCGGTAGGAGATAAAATCAATGTGATTGTTGATGCCATTGGTGGTGAATTTTACGACAACTTCAACACCATTAACCCCTTATTATCTTCAACTCCTATCGGTTCACTGTCCCGGTTTGGTCGCTTTTCTCCTATCTACCGTGCCGGTAATACCAGTTCGGCAAGTAATACAGGTTCGGGTGTAAGTGCTGTCTTTAAATTAAGTGATAAAATTACCTTATCTGGGGGTTATCTGGCTAGAAGAGGTAGTGATCCAAGTGCTGGAAAAGGCTTATTTGATGGGAGTTATGGTGCATTAACGCAATTGGCATTTCAGCCTAATAGTAATTTAACCCTGGGTTTGACTTATGCACACTCTTATCTCAGAGGTGCTAATAATGACGGTGATGTGACAGTTTCGGGCGGTTATGGTAGTGCTTTTGCAAATAGTCCATTTGGTGCTACTATCAATACTACAGCGAATCATTACGGACTGGAAACCAGCTATCGTATTCATCCCAAACTTGCATTTGGTGGTTGGGTTGGGTATACACAAGCGATCGCTGAAAATAGTTCTGGTGCTAATGTGAATAGAGGCGATAAAGCAGATATTTGGAATTGGGCTGTTAACTTAGCTTTCCCAGATTTAGGTAAAAAAGGTAACTTAGGCGGTATTATCTTTGGTCAACCACCGAAAGTTACAAGTAATGATTTTGGTCCAGCAGTTCTCACTTCTACCACCAACCGTCGTGTAGACAGTGATACTTCCTTACATCTAGAAGCACTATATCGTTATCAAGTTAATAACAACCTTTCCATTACTCCTGGCTTGATTGTTATTTTTAACCCGGAGGGTAATAGTAATAACGACACCATTTATACAGGAGTCCTCCGCACCACATTCCGGTTTTAACAAGCCCTGGCGATTATAAATCACGGCTACACAAACAAAGTCCACCTGCGTGGACTAAGAAAAAGCACTTATTTTTAACCCACGGAGGTGGGTTTTGCCTGTGTAGTTGCGGTTTCTAACCGCCGATTTCATGTTAATAGGACTTGTGTATACACCATAGCCAGAAAATAGAGAGGAGAGGAAAGAATTCAAGTATGAAATACAACTGTAACTAAGGGTAAAAAGGCTAAGAGAAAAATATGCCAAGATTGCAATTGCGTTTCTAATATTGGTTCAGAGGGTGTTAATAAAGCTTCGATTCTTTGTTCCAAGCGATCGCCTGCACCCAAAGCAGCACAACAAATATCTGATGTGATTGGATTATTACTCACGACTAACAGCAAGGATTCTGCTAATACTAAAGGATCTACTTGAGATACTGCGTAACTATCAGCCCGTAATTCTCGTAAAATTAACAATTCTTGCCATAAAGACTCTGTATTCGGCAACCAACTGGTACAGGAACGCACCCAACCCAGCCAAAAAAACCAGAACGTATCCCTATACTGATAATGCCCTTCCTCGTGTGCCAGAACACTTTCTAGATGGGCTGGAGAGAGGGTTTGTAATAGTCCTTGACTAACGACTAATTCAGGTTGCCAAAAACCCATTTGCCCGGCAAATAAAGCCCCTGTTTGTAGAAGTCGAGCCGATTTACCAGCTAGATTTATTTGGGGACATTCACGGGCAGATTTAATCGCTTTCCAGCCCCCAAAACCGAGTTTGATGCCTAAGATATTAAAAAATCCCAGAAAAATTATTGCTAGGAGATAGCTTAAAGAGTCGGTATACATTCCGCCCATTTTCCCTTGTGTACCCATGCAGACTATAGAGGTTACTGTCATGAATATGAGTAAGGGGGGAAAAAGGAATAAAAATAACGTTTTTTGCCATCGTAAATACCAATTACCTTGGGGTATACTGCCAGAGGATCGTAACCACCAAGCAATGGTTACAGCGGTGACAATCATGAGTAGGTGCATAATTCTATTTTTCTCCTCTGGCTTCCCGTGCGGCTTGAATGCGTTTAGCAATCGCTTCGATTTGGTCACTAGCAGCTTGATCTAAACTATCAGCAAATGCGGCAATTATATCAGGATTTCCTACTGCCAAAAATCGCTGTAGTTGATCATGTGCCTTAATCACCTCTGCTTGTTGCTTGGTGAGTAAAGGCCGCCAATAAAAGGCTTTTCCCTGTTTATCACACGCTAACCAACCTTTTTCCGTGAGACGACGGAGAACGGTAGTAACGGAAGTATAAGCTAATTCGCGGTTAGGATCTGTGAGAATGCGATCATGTACATCTTTGACTGTTGCTGAACCGATATCCCAGACAATACTGAGGATTTCTGCTTCTAGGGGACCTAGGGACATTTGTTTGGGACGGTAATCGGGTAAAGGAGCCATGTTGATAATTTTGGATGTTCTTTCTATTTTAAGATGACTTCCAACCACAAGATACCCGACTTATTCAAGGACTTTTAGGAAGAATAAAAAAGCTCAAATCCCAGAATTTCTCCAAAAGTTGGTAATCCTTTTCATCCTTGCATCCTGGAAATCCTGATTCTGACAATCTCTAATTTTTCTATCTTTAAGATTAGAAGATATAATACAAAGCCTAAAACCTTGCTATATATACTTTTTACCCTTCATTAGTATTCATGTATTATCGAAAAGATAGATTTTAGTATCGCCAGTTGGTGACATCCAGTGGGTAGAATATTACCGCAGTCTTATGAAGTAGGTGTAGCCAGCACGTGAAGATATTTATATATCACACTCCCGAATTAACCCCAACTGATACATTACCAGAATGTGCGATCGCTGTTGATGTCCTCCGAGCAACTAGCACAATGGCCACAGTTTTAGCCGCTGGAGGGGAAGCTGTGCAAGTTTTCAGCGATTTAGATCAACTCATGGCAGTGAGTGAACAATGGCCTCCAGAAAAACGATTAAGGGCTGGAGAAAGGGGTGGTGCGAAAGTCGCTGGTTTTGAGTTGGGTAACTCACCCTTAGATTGTACAGCAGAATTAGTTACCGGACGACGCTTATTTATTAGTACCACCAATGGGACGCGGGCTTTACAACGCATACAAAACGCCCCCATTGTCCTCGCAGCAGCTTTGATTAATCGGGCAGCAGTAGTTAAGTTTCTCTTAGAAAAGCAACCGGAAACTGTTTGGATTGTTGGTTCTGGTTGGGAAGGAAGTTACTCTTTAGAAGATACAGTATGTGCTGGAGCAATTGCTCATAGTATTTGCCAACAAACTAATTGTTCTTTAGAAGAAATTAGTGGTAATGATGAAGTCATTGGTGCAATCGCTCTTTATTCCCAATGGCAAAATGACTTATTAGGATTATTGCACAAAGCTAGTCATGGTCAAAGATTATTACGTTTAGAATGTTTAGAAGACCTTAAATATTGTTCCCAAACCGATATTTTAGATGTTTTGCCAATTCAGCAAGAAATGGGAGTATTAAAAAGTCAAAATAAGTAACTAAAAAAATATTTTTTCTAGAGGATTAATCTTCTGAATCAGGATTTGCAGGATTTGAAGATTTGCAGGATTTAATTATCTGTATTTTTCTCATCCTGTTAATCCTTTAATCCTGGTTATCCTGATTCAGACAATTAATTATCTGTATTTTTTGCTCCTGTTAATCCTTTAATCCTGGTTATCCTGATATGGCTACGCCACGCTACGCCACGCTACGCTATCAGACAATTTCACCTTTGATATTACTGAATAGCTGACAGAGGTACACCCAACCAACCAGCAAAATTCTCCATTTCTGTAGAAGAAGGATTTTCCACAGATTTAATTTGATATTTACCAGGAATTGGTGCAGCCAAAATCACAGAATAAGTCCGTAATTCATCTTGATGAAAAACAGTAACTTGGATAGAGTCATTTGCTTGATAATCCTTCAAGCGTTCATTTAACTGACTTGTTCCTACCTTAATTCCATCAATAGCTAATAACTCATTTCCTGCATCAATACCCGCTTTTTGTGCTGGTGAACCCGCTTCCACAAATTTAATTATTTCTCGCCCATTTTCAGTATTTATCCTCACACCTAAATAAGGTTCTTCATTCTTTTCTCCAACTAATTGCAAACCAAAAGGTTGCAAATATTGATTAAATGGTAAATCTTCCAATCCATGAAGATAACGGTTAAAGAAATCTCCTAAATCCATCCCTGCTACAGACTCAATCACTCCCTCTAACTGTTCGGGAGTATAACCAATTTCTTCTTTGCCAAATTCCTGCCACATTTGCCGCATGACATCATCTAAGGAACGCTGATTCTGATGATGAACGCGAATTAATAAATCTAACAAAAGTGATACCATTTCCCCTTTTAAATAATAGGAGATTTGGGAATTGCTACTATTAGCATCTGGACGATAAAGTTTAATCCAAGCATCAAAACTTGACTCCGATAAAGGTTGTACTTTCCGTCCTGGAGTGTTTAGATATCTGGTAATTTCCTTAGCCAAATAGTTTAAATATGCCTTGGTATTATAAATACCTGCTCGTAAAGGAATTATTAAATCATAATAACTGGTTGTTCCCTCACAAAACCATAAAGATGGTGTATAGTTTTCCTGATCATAATCAAACACTTCCAAACCCTTGGGACGAATTCTTTTGACATTCCATAAATGAAAGAATTCATGGGCTACTAATTGTAAAAATGGCTCATATTTATCCTGAGTCCGAAACCCAAACCTTTGATAAATTAAAGAACAAGAATTTTTATGTTCTAAACCACCAAAAGCTTGCTGAAGTAAATGCAGAAAAAATACATATCTGTCATAAGGCAAACCGCCAAACATTTGTGCTTCTACGGCAATTATTTTTTGACAATCAGCAATTATTTGTTGTGGTTGAAAATTGCCTTTTCCCCAAACTGCTAATTCATGGGATTTACCCAAAACTTCAAACTTATATAATTGATGACAACCAATTTCAAAAGGACTATCAACTAAAGTATCAAAATCTGCGGCTAAAAAAGTATTTTCACTGTTTGGTAATGTAGTTAAACCAGTAGTAATTTGCCATTTAGAGTTAGCTGGAATCACCGTTATCTGCATGGGTAAATTCTCCCAACCGGGGATTCTAAAAAACAACGCTGCACCATTAAAATAACCATGAGTGGCATCTAAATGATTTGTTCTTACGGTTAATTCATTGGCAAAAATACGGTAACTAATAGTTACTTCTGAAGCATCTTCTTTGACTACTTGCCAATGATTTTTACTAACTTTATGCCAAGATAAAGATTCATTGTCCGTAAAAGCCGCAAAATCTTGTAAATTTCTTTCATATTCTCGGACTAAATATGATCCAGGTGTCCACACTGGCATCTTTAAATCGAGAATTGAACTTGAGTAGTTAACAATATGCAATGTTACCTCAAACAAATGGGTTTCTGGTTGAGACATTCCCACTAAATAATGAATTTGGGGAGTGATTTCAGGAACTTGAGTATTTAAACGTGGTGGTCTTGGTTTAGTCATCTTGTTTCTTGAGTTTTGAGTTATTTATCCATAGTCAACAGTTCATCGTTAATCGTCAAGTATGGGAGTATATACCACGTCTATTTTGAGGGACATAGTTATTGAAAGTAGTGGGAGCATCTTGCTCCCTGGTGATAAGCTTAGTGGTGCAGAAAACTTTTTTGAGTTTCACAATGAAAAGCCTGAAGGGTCAAAATACAAGCTGAAATCCATTGTTTCGGGTAGAATCCTTTATTTATAGGTGTTTCAGGAGTTTTCTGCACCACCAAGGGTGATAAGTAGCGAGCAAGATGCTCGCATTACTCCAGGTTTCAACTTGGACAGGGTTTAAGTTCAAGATTACTTTTTATTAAAATATATAAAAATAACATGATTCGCTTATAAACAATAATATACGAATATTTAGTAAATTTTAGACAAAATATAAGTACATACACTGAGGTGAACAGGATTAATTCACACTATTTTAGACTAATAAAGGTATAAAAAACTTCATCTCGGTAATTAGAAATGATGAATTTTCGTCGTCTTGCTTTAGTTAGCGGTTTAGCTGCTCTAAGTGCTGTGGCTGGCAGTCCCAAGGCTCAAGCTATACCAGTAACTCAGGATGTATTGTTCAACGGTACTTTCCCCTCTGTTTGTACCTTTACTGGTACTACAGACGGTAATTTGCTACAAACAGCCGCCACTAACGAATGGATTGAAGCCTCTAATGGTACTACTATTGGCACTGTAGGTATAGCCGGTACAACAACTCTGAACTGTTCTGCTGGTGGTCAACTTACTGTTGCTGCTCCCGTTGCGGTGACAATACCTTCTGGCTTTACACCTACTGTCTTGCAGTCCGTTGTTTACAATCAAAATAACAACGAAATTACATCTGCTGGACCTGCTTTCAATGCTACTTGGACTCAACCTACTACTGCCTTAAATATTCCTATTAATACAGACCAGACTTTGCAAGTCGGTATGATTGCTGGTACGAACGCTAATGTTAACGGAGTGCCTAATGGAACTTATCAGTATAGGGTGACTCTCACCGCTACTCCTAATTAGAACTGAATCAATTAAAAGCCTGATTCCTGAATAAAAACAGGCTTTTCAAAGACTCGATTTAGTTATGTTTTTTTGCCAGGATTGGATGCCCTGCCTTAAGCTTCAATCCTTTCCCCATCATAGCAAATCCTCAACAATAAATATCCAAGATTCACAAAGTTCCATATTTCACATTATTCTATTTAATCCAAATTAACTATGAAATTTGCTCCCAGGAGATTGATGTTATCCCGCGTGAGTGGTGTTTTGCTGTCTAGTTTTTTATTATGGGGAACTGCTGCTAAAGCAGATATTGCTATTTCTCCACTTATAATTGAAACCGCAGCTAAACGAGGACAAGCACAGGGAACAATTACGGTTACAAATGGAGATGCTAAAGAATTTCGCGCTCGTGTTTATAGTCAACCTTTTACCTATGATTTAGAAAAAGGATTTCAACTTTTAAATTCCAGTCCTTTAGATTTAACTCCCTATCTGCAATTTTCACCAGGAGAACTGCAAGTTCCTGGTACAGATAATCGTCGTATCCGTTTTATTGTGCGTTTTCCTCCCAGTTTACCTGATGGTGAATATAGGGCAATGTTGTTCACAGAAAATTTAGAAGCGACTATTCAAGAAGAACCAGGTAAAACCAGTAGTGTCATCTTCAAAACAGCAATTGTTCCTCGGATTGGAGTCGCAGTTTATGTTCGCAAAGGCAATATTTCCCATAATTTAAATGTCGTTAATGCTAGATTTAATCCTAAATCTCAGCAACTGCAACTCTTGGTTGAAAATACCGGAAAAGCTAGTGCAATTATTCAGGGAGAATGGACTATTAAAAAGGGAGAACAAGTTATTTATCATGGACGAAGTATAGATACAACAGTAATTGCAGAAGGGCAAAGATATCTGAATGTTGATTATTCTACTCTTGCTAATAAAATTAAATTAGAATCAGGAGAATATCAGCTTTTTGGTAATTTAGGTTGGGGTATAAACAGAAATAATAAAATTCCTTTTAATGTGAAATTTAGTATTCCTTAAAAGTAATTCATTAAGATATTTAGAATTTAAGACTATACAGATAAAACCTTATTTTTTCTAAATTAACCATAAGTTTATTTGTATAGTTCTATGCTTCTATATTCAAAAAAATTTTGTCAATAGAAAGTACATATTACAAATAGTCAAAAGTGAATTCAAATATTAATAAATATCTAGGAATATTTTGCGTTCTAGATGTGATTGGGTTGAATGTAATTAGTGATAATGTCTTAACTTTAGCAGCAACAAATACCATCCCAAATAAAGATTCATTAAATCAAGAAAATGATCAGAACCATTTATCCACAGAAGCACCAATTAAAAATATTTCCCAACCAGAATCTTTTGTAGATGAAAAATTACCAAATAAAAATTCATTAAATCAAAAAAATGATCAGCAACAGTTATCCACAGAATCAGCAATTAAAAATATTTCCCAACCAGAATCTTTTGTAGATGAAAAATTACCAAATAAAAATTCATTAAATCAAAAAAATGATCAGCAACAGTTATCCACAGAATCAGCAATTAAAAATGTTTCCCAACCAGAATCTGAAAAATTGCCAATATTTTTAGATAAAACAAATTTAATACCACAGAATAAGAAAAATTATAGTAAATTTATTATTGGCTTAAATGTTGGCACACGCAATGTTATTTCTGGAGTTTTAGTGCGGGGTAAAGTTACTGATAAAGAAGCAATTGATTTTGAGAATTGGCTAATTCCTTATGATGCTTTTCTGCAAGCATTAAAATTTACTTCTAGAACTATTTCTGAGAATGAAGTTGAATTGCGATCACCTTTTAAAGTAATTCGTTTCAATCTTAACCAATTGCGTAATGATCCAGAATTAGGATTAGTCATTTCTACTAAAGAAATTAAAGCTATCTTCGGTATTGAATCTAAATTTGATTGGCGTGAATATGCCCTAGTTTTTGATGTTCCTGAAATCAATAATAGTAACAGTAAAAATAGAGAAAAAAAGCCTATATTATTAACAGGATTAGCGAATATTTCTGCTCCAGATGTAATATTAAGTATGGTAGAACAGAAGGTTAATTTAAATGGTAAAAATACTTCAGATTTAAATAATCAAGGTAGTTTGTCAGCCGTTGGGACAATATTTGATAGTAGTTGGTTTGTGCGTGTCAATCAATCTGAATTAACAGATGGTAGAACTTGGCAATTATCAGAACTACAAATTCTTAAACAAACAGATTCTAGTGATTATTATTTAGGTTCACAACCGACTTTTTGGACTAGTCAAAGTGCGGGTGATTTTTGGGGATTTACTACTATTCAAAGACAGGGGTTTTCTCCCCTTTCTAGCTATGGAAATGGTGGTGCAAATCTTAGTCAAAGATTAAAACCAGAGCTGATTTCTCAAAGTATAACAGGCCGTGCTGAACCGGGAACTTTAGCACGTCTTGTCAACAATATTTTTAGGACAGAAGTAATTGCTGAACAATTAGTTGATAGCTCAGGAAATTACCGTTTTGATAATATTCCTGTGGGTAGACAAATAGGCACAAATTATCAAGTTTTACTATATCCTGCTGGTGTACTAACTGCTAAACCAAAAATTGAAGATGCTCGTTTTAATTTATTACCTGAACAACTCTCACTAGGAACATCAGCATTAATTGTTTCTGGGGGATGGAAACGCCGTTTAAATAATCATGATTTTCTAGGAGAATTTACCGAATTTAATGGAGGAATTAGCGAAAGATGGGGATTAACAAAAGATTTAACTGTGGGTTTAGGTGGTGTATATGATTCATCTTTTCAAGGTTTAGCAGAGCTTTTTTATCAGCCTCAAATGTCTCCTTTGAAAGTGATTGTTTCTGGCTTAATTGGAGATGATATTAAGTTGAATACTAATGTCACTTGGAATGATTATCCAAATCTTTATGCAACATTAAGTAATGATTTAAAATCCACTCGTTATACCCTAGATTTGAAAATATCAGATCAATTAAGATTTTATAGTAATGGTAATTTAAATGAAGATCAAAATTTCGGTTTAGGCTATTCTTCTAGTAGCCGTAATTCTTCTACTTCAGCCTTAGTAAATGTTGATACAAATGCGCGATTTAATTGGAACATTAATCAACGTTTAGGAAAGCTTTACTTGAATCATCGTGGTAATCAGACTAGCACTTATTCCCAGCTATCTTATCTATTTAATTCTTACCAGTCTTTAATTTTTAATTATGAAACTCTCAATTCTTCTCAATACTCTGATTTGCTAACTGCATATTGGCATTATAATTCTCAATCTCGCACAAGGTATGGTGAAAATATTTGGCAAGGTGAGTTAGGTTATAGAATTGGTTCTTCAGGAACAGGATTTTATGGAACGCTGGGAACGACTATTTTACCTGGTATTTTGTTGCAGGCACGTTATGAAGGAGTTTCTTTAAATTCTGATCAAAGTAATTTGAGTATTCAAATAGTTTCTAGTTTAGATTTTCAACAGGGGATAACTCCAGGAAATCGCCAAATTCAACGTTTACGCACTGAAGGCGGTTTATTAATTAAACCATTTTTAGATCGCAATGGTAATGGAAAACAGGATAATAATGAAGAAATATATAATGATAATTCGGAGTTTCTGATTGTCAATAATGAAATTGTTAAAGCTTCGCAACTTGATATTCAAAGTGATCGGATGATTATGCGTCTTCCTCCAGGTGCTTATCGTGTAGACTTAGAACCAGCAGGTTTTCCTCCTGATTTTCAACCATCAATTAATGCCTTTGCGGTGGAAGTTGTAGAAGGTAGTTACACACCTATTCTTATTGCCCTACAACCTGCTTATACTTTGGCAGGAATAGCTACTGATGCAGAAGGAAAACCCCTTGCTGGTGCGAAAGTTGAAGCGATTAATTCTGATCATAAATCATCAGTTTTATCTATTACAAATAGTGCAGGTGTTTTCTATTTAGAACAGTTGCGACAAGGGACTTATCAGTTAAAAATTAATGGTAAATCAGCCGAACCTAATACCATTACAATTAAAGCAGATTCTCAGACTATGCAAGAATTAAATTTAAAATTACCTTAAGTCAACATTTACAGAAGAATTCAGAAGTAAGTAGGGGTTTAGCACTGCTAAACCCCTACATTTATACTACGAATTGGAATATTACTTCCCTTTACTCGGTTTAAGAGATAACAACATCTCCATTTGCGTCATTGATGTACTAGGACTATTAACAGTCACACCAACACCACGAATAGAAGCTAAGATGGCAGTAGTATCTGAAGGCAAAGGTTGACTTTGAGCGGCTAAACGTTCAATAATGGTAGTAGCTTTATCCATATCTAAATAGAAATAACCACCATTTGGTGTTTGCAAAGAACCTGTGACAGTTTTAAAAGTATCACTTTGATCAAGTGCTGCACCTTTACGATCTGCCAGTGTTTCTGCAATCGGTCCACCAATAGCTAGAAATACCGTATCATTGTCTAGCCAACCATGGGCGATGAGAGCGCCTTGTTGGGGAATTTGCCATTCTGTGACATTTTTGCCCCCAATATTTTTTTGAGCAACATTGAGAGATTGCTGTTTAGCAAGATTATCGAATTTGGTGAAAGTGGCTTCAGCAGTTTTGCGATCGCTCGTATTCAATACTAACGCACCCCCAAAACCCGTATTAGCTAATAAACCTTGATTAGATTGAATTGCACCAAAGCCAAATTCTCCATTCATCCACCCGAAAATATCTTTATCTAAATCAATTTGTACAGTTTTTAATTGTGTCCGAGCTTGTTGGATTCCTTGATTTAATTCAGGATAATCTTTAGACTGTTCCACAAAAGTTTGCCAACTTTTACTAATACCCTGTCCACTTACTAAAGCCAATGTTTCACTAGGAAATCGTCCTAATACCTTTGCAGGAGTCGTTTGATATTGAAATTTATTTAGTTGCGGATCTAAATTCACAATTGCTTTTAACCTTAATCCGGCATCATCTATTCCTACACCTGCTGTCAGTGATTTCACTTGCTTAATTTGCGCGAGACTTTGTGGCGGTAATTGTTTAGATTGGGGATTTAAAGCCGTTAATTGTTGTACCATATTGGCATAATCAGGTACATAAATTTGAGCTAGAGTATTTTTAACATCCACACCTTTGCTGAGAATATCATTTGCACCTTCTTTACTAGCAAAAGAAGATTCACCTTTATAGGTATCAATGGCTTTTTCTACAGTTTGTCTATTTGAGGTTAGCAGTAAGTGGTCATTATTTAAAACTGTTGTATATGTCGGTTGTCCTTGACCTTTAGTTTCAATAATTTTTTGCCCTTTGTAGTCCGATTCCTGAACTTTGACATTTTTCTGATCTTTCAATTTATTGGCAAATTTCAGAGCAGCTATTTTGTCCTTAATACCTACTACCAAGAGAATATTTGGTTCTTCGGGTGAGCGTAAGTTAGTCTGGGATACTTTTTTGGCATCTGGTGGTAATACCGCAATCATTACACCACCAACCCAAGGTTTAATATCTGCTTCGTAAGCAATCTGATTATCATTCAACATTTGTTGGTTGAAACTTTGTAACCCTTTTGTCAGTATTTTTCTGCTTTCAGGTGTCCCAAATTGCTGCAATTTATTCCAGGATTCAGGATTAGTATCAATATAAGCTGCCATTAATGCAGTCCCAGGTACTAATTTAGCACTACCTAAAGGGCTAGAACTATCTGCACCACCTTTGAGATACATATAAGCTGCTATACCTCCTGCTAAGATTACAGCAGTACCAATCACAGGAATTAAAAACGATGATTTCTTTTCAGCCATGAGTAACCCATCCTTATTTTTGTAATTTTTGTAACGGTTGTTATGAAATACTAATTGGTGTGTGTGTGGGAATTTCTCTAGTTAACAATTCATGGAAAACAAGTATATTTTGGGAATTTTGTCAGGTTAGTAAATCTCAGCAGATATTGCGTATTGAGTATAAAAGAGTGAAACACACCCATATTATAAAGACAGTTTACAATCAAGTGGTGAAAAAACTTTAGTTAATGGATTCTGACTTCTTAATCCTTTTTTTATCCCTAATTTCCGCTAATTTAACGGTATTTACTGATAAAATCTAGGGTTTATGCTCACCAATAATTTGTAATTGGCTTTAAATAGTACCCCACTATGGTGAGAACTGAATCCGCAAATGATATCTTATTGCTTTGAAAACAATATTTGTATAACTTACATCCCACTCAACGTTTCAGGATTATAAGGCTAGTAATAATCAATGTCGCAGTTTTATTTTGATATCGAAAAAACCGGACACAAACGGTTTGAGTTACCAGGGGCAAAACCACACTATAACCCTGATCGACCCGGACAGGTAGAACATATTTTTCTGGATATTAGTTTGGATATCCCTAACCAAAGCTGCTACGGCAATTGTAGCATTCGCTTATTACCAATCCGTAACGGTATTGATCGGTTAACTTTAGATGCTGTAAATCTCAAGATTAAGACGGTACAGGTAAACGAACTTGAGCAAAAATTTGAATATGATGGCGAAAAACTTTGTATTCACCTGTCACAACCCACACAAACAGGTAATCGCTTGTTAATTGCGATCGCCTACGCAGCCGAAAAACCCCAGAGGGGGATTTACTTTATTCAACCAAACAAACACTACCCCCACAAGCCTACCCAAGTTTGGACTCAAGGAGAAGACGAAGACTCTCGCTATTGGTTTCCTTGTTTCGACTACCCCGGACAGTTATCAACATCAGAAATTCGTGTTCGTGTTCCTAACCCCTTAGTTGCTATCTCCAACGGTGAACTAATTGACACCATAGAAGAGGCAAAATACACAACCTACCATTGGTCACAACAACAAGTTCATCCTACCTACTTAATGACTTTGGCCGTTGGTGATTTTGCCGAAATTCGAGACGAGTGGCATGATAAAGCCGTTACCTACTACGTCGAAAAGGGTAGAGAAGCAGATGCTCAACGCAGCATGGGCAAAACTCCCCAAATGATCGAATTTTTGAGCGAAAAGTATGGTTATCCCTACGCTTTCCCGAAATACGCCCAAGTTTGTGTAGATGACTTTATTTTTGGAGGCATGGAAAATACTTCCACCACGCTATTAACTGACCGATGTTTATTAGATGAACGGGCAATATTAGATAATCGCAATACTGAAAGTTTAGTTGTCCATGAACTCGCACACCAATGGTTTGGGGATTTGGTGGTCATTAAACATTGGTCCCATGCTTGGATTAAGGAAGGTATGGCTTCCTATTCTGAGGTAATGTGGACAGAACATGAATATGGCGACCAAGAAGCCGCATATTATCGGTTATCGGAAGCGCGGAGTTATTTTAATGAAGATAGTCGTCGTTACCGTAGACCAATGGTAACTCATGTTTACCGGGAAGCGATTGAACTTTATGACCGCCACATTTATGAAAAAGGATCTTGTGTTTATCACATGATTCGGGCAGAATTGGGCGATGAATTATTTTGGCAAGCTGTGCAAACTTTTGTTCAAGATAACGCCCATCAAACCGTAGAAACCATAGACTTATTAAGAGCAATTGAAAAAGCCACAGGACGCAATTTGGCTTTTCTGTTTGATCAATATGTCTATCGTGGTGGTCATCCTGATTTTAAAGTAGCTTATTCTTGGGATAGTGACGCAAATTTGGCTAAGGTGACTGTCACCCAAACCCAAGCTAAAGCCGAGAGTAAGGATTTATTTAATCTCAGAATTCCCATTGGTTTTGGGTATAAAGAAAATCCACAACTCACAACTTTTACAGTTAGGGTACATGAAAAAGAACAAAGTTTTTACTTTCCCTTAACACAAAAGCCTGATTTTATTAGCTTTGATGTCGGGAATAATTACCTCAAAACTGTTAAATTAGAATTCCCAATTTCGGAATTAAAAGCCCAATTAGAATTTGATCCTGATCCCATTTCTCGCATTTTTGCAGCGGAAGCTTTAGCAAAAAAAGGCGGATTAGAAGCGACTTTAGCCCTATCCTCAGCTTTGAAAAATGATCCTTTTTGGGGTGTGCGGGTCGAAGTTGCCAAAGAACTCGCAGAAATTCAGTTAGATCAAGCTTTTGATGGTTTAGTAGCTGGGTTAGATGATCCTAGTCCCTTTGTGCGCCGGTCGGTAATTAGTTCTCTAGCGCAAATTAAAACTCATACTAGCTATAAAGCTGTGAAGAGTTTTGTGCAAAATGGGGATGCCAGTTACTATGTAGAAGCGGCAGCTTGTCGGACTATTGCGGCTATAGCAGCAGCGCATTTAGAAGATAAACCCCATGAAGACAAAGTAATTAAGCTACTGAAATCTGTATTAGAAGAACGAGCAGGCTGGAATGAAGTGGTTCGTAGTGGGGCTGTAGCTGGTTTAGCTGAATTTAAATCTTCGGAAGCGGCTTTAAATTTACTTTTGGAATACACAAAAGTTGGGATACCGCAACCATTACGCCTTTGTGCAATTCGCGCTGTGGGCAAAATTTCCACTGGTCAAACTCCCGCTAATATAGAACGGATTTTAGATCGGTTAACGGAAATCGCTAGGGAGACTTTCTTTTTAACCCAGGTAGCCGTTTTAACAGCCTTGGGACAAATGGAAACGCCCAAAGCCATTGGTATTTTGCAATCTTTAGCCAATCAAACCGCAGATGGGCGCGTCCGTCGCTATGCTGAAGAGGAAGTTGGTAAAGTGCAAAAGAATATCGGCACAGACAAAACCCTGAAGCAGTTACGTGAGGAACTTGATCAAATCAAACAGCAAAATCAGGAATTAAAAAGCCGCTTGGAAAATTTAGAAGCGAAATCGAAGTAATGGGTAATGGGTAATGGGTAATGGGTAAAAATTCTTCCCTCTTACCCCATGCCCCTGCCTCCTGCCTCTTGCCTCTTCCCTGATTAAGAAAAGATAAAATACCCCAAATACACACAAAAAGTTTGTACTTTTATGAAGTATAATTAAGAAAAAGATAAATAAATCTAGCTAAATAGGCTTACTTCATCGCCTATTGCTCCTAGATACGGTTAAAGTTTCTTTCTAAACTAAAAAGTACCATTTTCCTGTGCCAACAACTAAGTTAGCATTCAGGATCAAGGCGACGGTGTAAATTTCCCATTTGGAGAGGCAAATAAAAGCGTGGGTCAGTATCAATCTGCTGAATTCAAGCAGTATAATCCAGAGGCTATCGCTCGTTACTTTCGTTACCGTCCCTGGTTAGCTTGGGGACGACTACTGAGAATAATCTGGTCTTTTGCCGGATTTATATTCAGTCTCAAGTGGGACGAATGGCAAGAGCAGGTGGAGGAGAATCAAGGGAAACGCGCTACCCAGTTGCGAACCCTACTTACCGATTTGGGTCCGACATTTATTAAAGTTGGTCAAGCTCTTTCGACTCGTCCCGACTTAATCCGCAAAGACTTTTTAGCAGAACTGGTAAAACTACAAGACCAGTTACCACCTTTTGATAATAATCTGGCTTATCAGATTATTGAAACCGAGTTAGATCGCTCAATTGGCGAAATTTTTCAGGAACTTTCCCCTCAACCTGTAGCAGCGGCTAGTTTAGGTCAAGTCTACCGGGGTCGCTTACTTAGTGGGGAAGAAGTGGCTGTTAAGGTACAACGCCCTAATCTCCGCCCATTACTGACAAAAGACCTGTATCTCATGCGTTGGGTTGCCAGTTGGCTTGCTCCTTGGCTACCTCTCAATCTCGGTCACGATTTAACTTTAATTGTGGACGAGTTTGGTACAAAGTTATTTGAGGAAATTGATTACATCAATGAAGGCCGCAATGCGGAAAAGTTTGCCCATAACTTCCGTAATGACCCCCAGGTAAAAGTTCCTAGTATTTACTGGCTTTATAGCAGTCATCATGTTTTAACTCTGGAATGGATTAACGGCTTTAAACTGACAGATACCCAGAATATCCAATCTGTAGGTTTAGACCCAGAGGTAATTATTAAAACTGGTGTCACGACTGGGTTACAACAACTATTAGAGCATGGCTTTTTTCATGCCGATCCTCATCCTGGTAATTTGTTCGCTATGGCCGATGGTCGCATGGCTTACATTGATTTCGGGATGATGGATCAATTGGAGGAAACAACCAAGGAGAGTTTAGTTGATGCCTTAGTGCATTTGGTAAATAAGGATTACGCCGATTTAGCGGAAGATTTTGTCAAATTGGGGTTTTTGACAGCAAACACTAATATTGCTCCTATTGTGCCGGCATTAGAAGCGGTGTTAGGGAATGCTATTGGTAAAAATGTCCAGGACTTTAACTTCAAAACCATTACTGATGAGTTTTCGGAATTGATGTATGAATATCCTTTCCGTGTGCCGGCAAAGTTTGCTTTGATTATTCGTTCTTTAGTGACACAAGAAGGGATTGCACTGAGTCTCAACCCCAATTTCAAAATTGTGGAAGTGGGCTATCCCTACATAGCCAGGCGGTTATTAACTGGGGAATCTCCCGCATTACGGCGGCGCTTATTGAATGTGTTGTTTAAAGATGGTAAATTTCAGTGGCAAAGGTTAGAAAACCTCATTACCATTGCTCGCACTGATAGCCACTTTGATGTTTTACCAACGGCAAAAATGGGTTTGGAATTCATACTTTCTGAAGAGGGTAAATTCTTGCGTCGTCAGTTGGTATTAGCCATAACTGAAGATGAACGTTTACACACAGAAGAAGTTCAACGTTTGTGGGATTTAGTCAAGGATGATTTACCACCAAATCGTTTACTAAATGTCGCAATTAGCCTCTTAACTGAGTTTTCTAGAGAAGGTGTAGCAGCTATTTTAGCCAAGTAATCCTTCAGCAAATAAAAACGAATTTTAATAACAATCAGGAGTTTTAATGTACTATTACCCTCTACAACCCCCTTACTTTTTACTACTAGTTGGTTTTTTCATAGCTTTAACTTCTGGGTTAGCTTTATCTGGGACATTAAAAGTAATTGTCCAGCAATGGACACAGGATAAGTCTCCTAAAGAAAAGACTAATACCCGTTCTTTTTATAAACAATTATTAGTACCATTTATTGGTATTACTGGTGGTTCTTGCTTATTTCTTTGTTCTGGTTTCGAGATATTTGGTTTTCCTACAGGAATGGCTTTAAGTATAGGTTTACCAATGAGTCTGCTAACTTGTTTTTTTGTTTGGCGGCAGTTGGGAGGTTTACTAGATTATGTTAAAAGCGAAGGAATGCAGTCTTTAGATTTAGATTCTTGGTCTTAAAAACTTCACCTTATTGAACATCCCTGACTTCTCAAGTCGGGGATATGAGAAGTTTATTGATTAAGTCTATCCTGGAAATTCTGATAATTGAGCAATATCCACATCTTCACCAGCGCAAAGTTGAGTAAAGGACGAAGATGATACACTCATACAGCACTACAAGAGTGTTATGAGGTACATATCTAGCGGGCAAGATTGTTAATTTATGTGAGTTTAGGTGTGAATTTATCCGTGTTTAGTCACAAATTCTGATAACCAATTCATCAAGTTTAATTTGTGTAATATGATTTGTCGAGCTTCGGCTATAGCATCCTTAGCTGCATACCAAGCATCAGGTGTAGCAGTTACTTCTTTGATGTAAGCAATGCCTTTTTCATCTAAACTTGGTAATCTTAAAAAACTTCCAGGTGGTAATAATTTATCAGCAGCAGATCCACCATAATAAATAGGTAAACACCAAGCTAATAAACTATCCCAAAGTTTTTCACTCACATACCAATTATTATCAGCATAGTTTTCTATGGCTAGGTTGTAATAATAGGGTGCCATTCCGTGCCATTTGTGACCAAGTTCGCCTTTTGTGTTTAATGATGTTGGTAAATCACGGCCATATAAATCAAATTTAATGTCATTTTGTCGTAAGGATTTAATAAAATCTAAACGTCGCCGATGGTTTGCGGTACGATCAATTCCTGAAGTAATCCAACTACATGGAGCAATTTTTTCTGGGATAGGCATTTCATTTAAGTCATTAAATGATTTGGCATGATACCAAATTGCTGGCATATAATCAGGATTAGGAGCAAAGTCATCTGGACCAGAAATATAACCGCAATACTGCTGTGCTTTTTGATAATTGAGTTTAGTAATTTCGACAATTTCATCTAAGGGTGGTTCGCGGAGAACATAGATAATTCTTTCTTTTTCTACACCACGCCAAAAAGATTCTATTTTAACTTCTGGTGGTTGTTGTCTACCACGTAGACGATCTAACCAAGATAACTGGGGTGTAGGTTTGGGAAAATCAAATTGATATAGTAATAAAAAATCTGGATTTTCTGCTAGTGGTAATACTTGGATATTTCCCCAAACTCCAAAGTGATGCGGTGTTTGTTGCCATAACCAGTCTCCGCTTTTTGATAAACTGGAATAGCTGCTAACCATGCCAATAGTTTTGAGATTCATAACTTTATTTATCTTGATTTATTTGCAGGTTAACTCTGAATGGTTGGACGCATATCTTCTTGGACATAGCTTAAAATTTTGGTAATTCTATTCTCCCAAGAAAATTGTTGAGAAAAATCTATACTAGCTGTATAACCTTCGGTTTTCCTCGGATATGCTTCTAAAGCATAAGTGATAGCATCAGCAAATTGATGAGGATTATCTGGTGGACACCAATTGGCAATTAAAGGTGAATTTTTAAATTCCATTAATGGCGGAATTTCCGTCACTACAATAGGTGTACCAGCGGCCATATATTGAAAAAACTTAACTGGATTGGTGAAGTTGGCGGATTTTCCAGAACAGTGAGGATGGGCTAAAATATCGGCTGCTTGAAATAAACTCACTAATCTATCTCTTGGTAGTATCCAACCTAATAATTGGACATTTTCTATCTGTTTTTGCTTAACTTGTTCTTGATAATCTGCTACTTGGGAGTCTGTACCTCCTGTAATTACAAACTGGATTTCGGGTAATAATTTAGCAGTATCAATTAAAAGATCAACTCCCTTAAAAGGATATAAAGCACCAGAATAAACAACTAAATATTTACGTCCATTAACTAATAATTCTTGCCGCCATTTTTCTGCTGCTTGAGGTTGTCTTCCTAAAAATGACTGATTAAAACCATTATGTAGCCAAACTACTTTTTCTGGAGGCATTCCATTTTCAATCAGACTTTGACGAATAGGTTCAGATTGAGTAATAGCTATTTGAAAATAGGGATTAGATACTATTTCTGGTTCAAATTTTTTATCTTGAAAGTAGTGACGTTCATATATGGTGGGAATTTTATTTTTTACAGATGCTTTGACAAAGTTCCAATCACGAGTATGGACAATTTTGGTGTAAGGACCAATATGAACAGGTAAATAATATTTAGTTATTAATGTACTGGAATCAGTAAATTTACTGCTGATTTTATCAATAGGCCAAGGTAGTGGTAAAGGAGCAATCTGGAGATTACTATATACATCATAAAATTTGGCAAATTCTAAATGAGGTTGTTGGGGTTGATAGGGGGAAAAAACAGAGATAGGACTAACAGCATGATTTTCTCGATTTGGATATATCAAAACGGAGGAATAACCTAAATTTGCTGCTGCATTAGCACACATTACATCATGGATTTCATGGGCTGTGTCTGGCTTCAACGATAATTCTGGTGTATAAAAGATATATTGATTGTTATATTTTGGATTTGTCATAATGTTCTAGGTAGTTGATTAATTGATAGTTTCTTCCAATTTTTGCAAATTTTTTAAGAGATATATAGATACTTCATGGGCTTCTATAAAAACTTGATTCTGTGATTCGGGATTTTCTATCATATTGTTTTCCAGAATGCGTAAGTTAGTAAATACCGGATTCAAGCAGCTACGAAATTCTTCAAATATGCTATTGAAGTTGTGATAAGGAGATGTAATGGTACTGCGATTTTGCTCTGCAAATGAAACTAATCCTTCTTTCATTTGTTTGTTGATCACATCATCAAAAACATCAATGGTGTTGAGAATTCTCCATACTGATTTGTAGGATTCTTCTATTAATTCTTGGCGCTCTTGATAATCGTCTACTAGATCATCAATCAACAATTGTATTAAACCAATCATTGAGTTGAGTTGTGTACGTATTTCATAAGATATCCGCAGTAAACTTTGATTACGTTTTCCAGGTTCTTCTGTTTTATTCGCAAACTGCATTGAGTAGAGGTTAGAGTAGTAACCACCTTTTTGCAGAAGTTCTTCGTGAGTTCCTATTTCTACTACACGACCTTGATCTAAGACAGCAATTTGATCAGCTTTGCGGACTGTAGAGAGTCGGTGAGCAATAACTAAGGTGGTACGATCTCGACTGAGTTCATCAAGTGCAGCTTGTACTAAACGTTCAGAAACTGTATCTAAAGCACTGGTAGCTTCATCTAAAATCAGGATTTCTGGATTTTGTAGCAGTGCGCGAGCGATCGCTAATCTTTGTCTTTGTCCCCCTGATAACATCACACCGCGATCACCTATTATTGTATCAAATCCCTGGGGTAATTTACTAATAAATTCGTAGGCATTAGCACGTTTTGCTGCTGTAATAATATCCTCTTCACTAGCATCTATTCTGGCATAGGCTATATTACTTCGCACTGAGTCATTAAAAAGAAATGTATCTTGGCTGACAATTCCCATAGACTTACGGACTGATTTCAGATCAAACTCTCGTAGATCTCTGCCATCTAAGTTAATACAACCAGATATGGGGTCATAAAATCTGGGTAATAGGTATGCCATTGTAGATTTACCCGCACCCGAACCACCTACTAAAGCTAGAGTAGTACCTCGTGGCAAATATAAATCTACGTCCTCAAGAACTAAATTTTTATGATCAGGATAAGAAAAAGAAAGATGATTAAAATGTATTCCCTTTTGTAATTTATCATAAGGAATTTTACCGTTTTGCATAAACGGCTTATTATCATAACGTAAAAAATCAGCAACAATGTCAACACTAGAAGAAGTATTAGCAAAGGTGTTACGAATAAAATTTAACTGAGAAACAAACGGTAGCAGTCGCAGTAACAATAATAAATATGTGATTAAAACTGCTGACAATGAAGCAATTTGATCAGCAAATAAGTTGCGACCTATGACTACAATCACCATTAAGGATATAATACCTGTTACTTCGCTGATTGGTGCAATTGCCTCAGAATTTATCTGAGATTGAAAATCGGCTTTTTCTCTATCATGAATTAGCTGTGTAATTCGTTGATATTCTTTTTCTTCGTTCCCTGTTGACTTAACTAAACGAATCCCATTGAGTATTTCCATGAGGGAGATGGAATAAGCTTTAGACATTTCTGAAAGTTGTTTACCAAAATTTCTGGAACGGCGAATTATATACTGATTTATTAGTGTTACAAAAGATAACAAAATTGTAGCAGCGACGGTTAATTGCCAGGAAATTGACACTAATAAAGCTGCAAAAACTAAAATTGTAATCACCATAATAATTAATTTGATTACAGTGCTTATAGAATTAGCAGCACGAGCAATTTCTCCACCTAGACTATTGATTAAATCACCAACTTTCATCTTGGTGTAATAATCTATGTCAATTTCTAGTAATAATTTTAAACCAGCTTCTCTCATATCAGATGTCAGAACTCGATTTAAAGAACTAGACACCAAACTACTCAAATAGCTAGATAAGTTTTTTAAAACTATTGTAAAGATAATTGCTCCAGTCATTACCCATAGACGGTAGTTTTCTGGAATACTATCAAAAGGAGTTATAACTGCTTGAATTATCGGTGGAGCGTCTTTTAAATCCACCGATTGACCCACAATTTTGAGAACAATTGGCACAATTAGCGCTGTACCTACACCATTAAATAAAGCACCAGAAAATCCAAGCAAGATTGTAAAAAATATCCTGAATGGATAAGGTTTAGCAAATCTTAGTATTAATACTTTACTGTTAGACATTGGGTATTCTGATTAGAATTGACTAATTTTTAACATTGTTTATAAATTAATTTGGCTCTTAGGTACTTGTTATGCTAAATTACCAGTCGCTAAAAGGGAACAGGGAACGGGGAACAGGGAAGAAGGGTAGAAAAGTGTACTGACTCTGGTGCAAAAATCAAATACGAGTCATATATATAGCAGATAACAGGGTAAAAATATATTGGTGTCTGATTTTGATGTATATTTTCACCTAGCTGGGGACTGATATAGTTATATTACTCCTGAAAGGAAAATTTTTACTTGATTGCCAATCAAATATGGAAATTTATGTGCAATTAATACTTACAAGCGGGAAATGACTTCAGTAAGAGTAGAGGACATGGTTTTTAAGCTGTATTTTTCTACACATCTCTCCCTGGCCTTTCTACCTCGTTCTTCAGCTTGCTCCAAATCTGCAAATATCAGTTGAATTTGTGCAGCAATCTGTTCTGGACAACTAGGATCAACTAAATAACCAGTTTCATCTAAAATATGAGGAATATCTCCTACTTTGGTTGATAATATCGGTTTAGCCATGGCCATACCATCTGTTAATTTTAGAGGAAATTGAGCGCGAGCAATTATAGTATCTCGTTGAGGAACAACTACGACATGAGCGGCTGCTACAATTTCCGGCATAGTCTCTACAGAACACTTAGGTAACTTAATAATCCAACGGCCCCATTTTTGGATGAGTTGATGATCATAATCATCGTAAGGATTACCACCGACAATTACTAATCTTAAATCTTCCTGATTTAATATATCTAAGGCCATTAAAACATCTTCAACACCTTTGTGGGGTCTGGGTGCGCCAGGAAACATCAGGACTCGATAATTTTCCAGTCCATAAAGTTTTCTGCTAATTTCAGCATTATATTTATCTGGATTAAACATAGCAGTATCTTTACCATTAGGCAAATAAGCACCACCAAATCGGTCTTTAAGAAATTCAGTGTCTATTGTAACACCATTAGCACGATTTACTAAACTTTCCATCCACTGAATATAAAGTGGATGATCAGGAAATTTCAATGCACCATTCTTTTTGAAAATGTCCCGATAAAGTTGCTTGATTCCAGGACTATATTTCCATTCAAAACCTCCATACCAACTAAGTTCCCAATCATCCATATCTAATAGTAGAGGACGTGAACTGGTAAATTTTTTAAGAAGGGAAATACCAAAACTTGTTGGTTTCGGTTTGACTGCATAAATAATATCACCATCCAATTTTTGCAAAAGCTGTTGGGCTGATGTTAAAAATTCAGGATAGTTTTTACCTGAAATAGAAACAACTGGTATTCCCGCAGGAGGACTAGCATATAATTCTTGACCGAATAAAAATCCTACAACCTCAACGTCATAGGAAATTTTTTTTAGAACTTGAGCCAGTAAGAACGCTCGAACTGACCCACCTCCAGACAAATCACTGACAACTAACGAAACTTTTCCTTTCATTTGGCATTTTTTATGATTTTTATAAGATATTTATTGCCCATTTATGGCTTTAATCACTATTGCTGTAAGTCTGATTTTGCTTTTTGAACCAATTAATAAATGGGGAAAAAATAGAGATAATTTTTTGGGAGCGCGGTCCTCGATATTTTTCATATAGTAAGAAACTAGGAATTAACAATCTGGCTTGATAAATTAATTGGAGTAAATAACTATGGTGAATCTTAATTTTTTTATCTAAAAAGTCCAAAGGGGGATAGAACATTTTAAGTAGTCGAGCAAAATTATCATGTTCTTTTTCTCTAATTGCTTCTTTAATCAAAAAAACTATTCCTGTTTGAGATAAAGGAATCAAATCTTTGTGTTTGCTGCATACTGTTTCGTATAACATAATGTAATAACCTTTCATATAAGGCCAGTTATTTGTTCTATTAGATTGGTGCTTGGTATAATATGCTCCAATCATAGGTGTGTAAACAAAATTTACTCCTGCTAGTAAAAGGTCGAGGGTAAAATCTCTATCCTGGAGAGCCTTGAGACGTTCATCAAATAATTTATACTCCTGCACATCTCTACTCATTAACAAACATTGTTGAAGTAAAGGAAATGGAGAATCAGCCAAAAAATCAGGAATGAGTAATCGCTCAATTAATTGCTGTTTTGATAAATGACCAACAATATTTTCTTGTTTGTTGAGAATTTGCTGTTCGCTGTCTATAAATACCCGTTCATAATCTGCATATAAAACAGTATTTTTCGTATCTAAATTGTTTAAATGCTGTAATTGAAATCTAATTTTATCTTCATGAATCCAATCATCACCATCTAAAAACTGAATCCACTTTCCTTGTGCTTTTTTAAAGCCAAAATTGCGACTTGAGGAAACACCACCATTTTCTTTATAGTAGTAGCTTATTCTTGAATCTAAATTCATCAATTGCTGGGCAATTTCTTGTGTATTATCAGTAGAACCATCATCTACCATAATACATTCAAGATCAGTAAAAGTTTGTGATATTACACTTTCAACTGATTGTTTTAGGTAACTTGCTTGATTAAAACAGGTAACAACAATAGAAACAAGTGGAGTCATTGATTAAACACTCTTATTGTTGAAAATTTACAAATAGGAAGCTTTTTTATTGGCTGCCAAATCAAATTATTATCTCAAAGATAAACTAATTCGGCGTTTTTGCTTGAAGACATTGTAGAAACTTGCCATGGAAAGTCTCTACAACTAAATTTATACTTTGTTTCAGTAACTCCACTAATGCGGTACATTTATGGAGATATTTGCACGCTGCAAGTAATATTTCAGCAGTGCTGTATAAATGCGATCTATCGAGGGTAATTGATACTTTTTCTCTGGTTCACCGTCATGTGAACCCCATATAACTGGAAAGGGATTTGGTTCCCACACTATTAGCTTTCCATCAGTGTCATAACTGTAATCAAAAGCCATAAAATCAAATCCTAATGCTTTCCTGGCTTGCTGCAAAAGATGATGATTAGGATCTTCTCCACTAAAATAAGCAATCTCTTCAGCTATAATGGATTCATTGATAACACGATCATCGTTGTCGCGGACTTCCCATGATTTGGAAATCATTAACGGTCCGGGGATACCTTCATCTCCCATAGCAAAGTAGCGATACTTACGGTAAAGACCATCTTCGTTCTTGACATCCAAAAATTCTACTGCGATTGGGGCAATAAATTTTTCTAAGGGGACGTTGTTTAAATCATCAAGATTTTGAATGAAAAAGATTTTGCAGCCATGTACCCAATCTTCACGAATAAAAAACGGAGTTGATAATCCTCCTAGTGTCTGTTTGAAAGTTTCTATATCAGTAATTGGTATTGTCTTGGCTGTGCGGATGCCTTCTATACTACCAATTTTTTCCGCTGCTAATGACTTAATTGAATTGGAGAGGTTATCAATGGGATTAACAACAGGAATGTTGTATTGCTGACATTTTTCGGCTATTGGTTTTGCATATTGATAAATATGGGGAAATCTTTCTTTGAGAGGATCTTGTAACCAAGGCAAAAATAGTCCATAACGCTCCCAGTCATTGATTTCACAAGGAAGATCATGAAGTTCAAATAGGGGTCTGGCTTCAGGGACATTTTGACTGACCCAATAAAGAAAATAGTTGTTATATGTAGACTGGTGATCAGATTGCCGCACAACCAGGATACGCTTTGAATAGCGTATGTTACTTACTGTATCTCGAATAGCGGATATTAACTGTTGCCGTAATTGTTGGTACATAGAAGGGTTGTCAAGTTAAAATAGTTTTGGATGTTGGATTTAGTTTTGATGCAGGCTAAGTTTGCTAACCTAGTATCATTAAGATGTCAGAGTAAATTTTATAGTTCCTGGTATAGTTGTAACATAGAGTATTCCTGTATTGACACTGGAAATTTTAAATTGGTATAAATTTTTCATGAAACTCTTGTGGTGCGGGCATCTTGCTTGCTATCAGTGTAGCACCATCAAGTTAAATTCCCTGTATTTGTGCTTAATCACTAGTAATTTATTTTAACATTGATAGATCTAATTATTTTAAAAACAAAATATCTAGCCACTTAGAGTTATTTTGACCAAATTTGGTGTTATTAATGAGTTTGAAAATGAGTTTTTTCTGTAAATAAGTTACTGAGATAGAACCTATGACAACTACAAAAAAATCAATGATGAAGCGGGTGCTAAAATCAGGTAAATGTATAATGATTAATTTTTGCCAATAATACAAAAAGAATATATGCCATAGGTATATCCATAATGAAGATGAGCTAATGAAAGTAATAAGCTCAATGTATAGATTTTCCTGAGATGATAAATTATATTTCTTTGTTAACTTATCCACTGTGAAAAAACATAGTAATGACATAAATATCCCATAGGAAATATAGTAAATTCTTGGTGGAGACTTAAACTCTACATTAGAAACAAAATATCCAGCATGATAGGAATAATAAATAGCGCATAATAAAAATATGATGAAGAAAAATCCCGAAATTAACAGCATTACTTTTTGTCTGATATTTGGTAAGGCCATACCCAAACCAAATAGGCAACCGTAGGGAATTAGGTAAAATAGATAATCATTGACTAAGCTCTGAAATAGTTCATTATGTAAATTAAAGCGATGAATTTTATTAAGTAAAATTTCATACCCTAAATAGCTAACAGAAATAAAAGCTAAAAATCTCAATTCAGATTGACACCATCCGTATATATTTTTTATTAAAATTGCAAAAACTGCCATTAGGGTAAACACCCGAATTATCCAAACATAACCAATACCCTTCGATAATAAAAAGGTCTCAAATATTTGTTCTTTTGAAAATGGATAGGGTTGAGATAAACAGGCAAATATGGCAGCGGCAGAAACAAAGAAAAAAATTAAAAATACCCAAACTGGAGCAATTAAGCGGGGTAATCTTTTTTGCAAATACTTCCAAAAAGATACTTTTTTTTGCCCAGATGTATAAAAATAAAGTGTACCGGAGACAATCACCATCATCGGTACATCAAATCGTCGAATATGAAATAATATATTATTTTCAGGTCCAACATGGGCAAAGATAATACAAAGTATCCCTATAGTTTTTAAAACATCAAATCTAAGATCACGCTGAATGGTTGATGCTTTTTCTTGTTTACTCACAGCCGCTACCTAATAAATTTTTAACAAGTTATATTAGAATAATGGCAAATTTGCTAATTCGTCTAGCGAAATATTACTGACATAAAGTAATAATTAATACTAATTCTGATGAGGCGTAAAGGTCATGGAAGTAATTCGTCTGCCGGCACTTTCGGATAACTATATTTTTTTGTTGCATGATCCTCAGCAAAATATTGCTGCTGTGGTTGATCCAGCAGAGACTGAACCAGTTTTAAAGCAACTTGTAGAACTCAAGGCTGAGTTAGTAGCAATTTTTAATACCCATCATCACGGTGATCATGTAGGTGGGAATGAGAAGTTAATGGCAAAGTTCCCCAATCTAGTAGTTTATGGAGGTGCGGAAGATCGGGGGAGAATTCCGGGACAGCACGTATTTTTACAGGAAGGCGATCGCGTACAATTTGCAAATCGTACTGCTGATGTGTTTTTCGTGCCTGGACATACCCGCGCTCACATTGCTTACTATTTCCCCCCAGTAAGCCCAGGAGAGCCTGGGGAATTGTTTTGTGGTGATACATTATTTGCGGGGGGTTGCGGTCGTTTATTTGAAGGCACACCGGGGCAAATGGTAGGTTCGTTAAGTAAACTCCGGGCTTTACCTGATCATACTCGCGTTTGGTGCGCCCATGAATACACATTGAGCAATTTGCGTTTTGCTGTGACTGTAGATGCTGACAATATGGATTTACAGAAACGCTACCAAGAAGTTAAAGCTCAACGCGATGCTGATAAACCCACAGTTCCATCAATTTTAGGAATAGAAAAACTTACAAATCCCTTTTTACGTTGGCAAGAACCATCTCTACAAGCAACAGCGAAAAGTAACGATGGAGTTCAAACCTTTGCACGAATTCGAGGCATGAAGGATAATTTTTAATTATTGGTCAGTTGTAGGGGTTTAGCAATGCTAAACCCCTACCATGCTGCTATTTTAATATTTCTGGCATTTAGTATTGCGATCGCCCCCCAAACTTCGCTAAAATCTTAAGGCTGTGGGTATGTTTAAAGTCGCTGAGGATCAAGCTACACTTTTATAAGCTATCCTGCTGACACCCAAATAAGTAAGATTTTACCAAGAAAAGCGAAAAACAATGGCGAAACGTGTGCAATTAGTTTTAACAAAAGATGTGAGCAAGCTGGGAAAACTCGGCGATTTAGTAGAAGTAGCCCCCGGTTATGCTCGTAACTACCTGATTCCTCAGAGTTTAGCCGCTCGTGCTACACCTGGTCTTCTGAAGCAAGTAGAACGCCGACGTGAGAAAGAATATCAAAGACAATTAGAACTCAAACAACAAGCAACTGAGCAAAAAACAGCTTTAGAAAATATTGCTGGTTTAAAAATTGCCAAGCAAGTTGGTGAAAATGAAGCTATTTTCGGTACAGTTACTACCCAAGATATAGCAGATGCTATTCAAGCTGCGGCTAGTCTAGAAATAGATCGTCGTGGTATTACTATTCCTGATATTAGCAAATTAGGTACTTACAAAGCTGAAATTAAGCTCCATTCTGATGTAACAGCAGAAATTAACATTGAAGTCGTCTCTAACTAACGGTGATGCAATTTTGGATTTTAGATTTTAGATTTTAGATTGACTCCAGCAACTAAGCTAAGAGCTTGTCAATTTTGGATTTTAGATTTTAGATTTTAGATTGACTCCAGCAACTAAGCCAAGAGCTTGTCAATTTTGGATTTTAGATTTTAGATTGACTCCAGCAACTAAGCCAAGAGCTTGTCAATTTTGGATTTTAGATTTATCCTCGAAGAAATTGAGCGGCTGCGGACATTTTTGAATTTTCAATCTTTAATCCAAAATCCAAAATCCAAAATCCAAAATTTAAAATTTAAAATCTAAAATTCGGATATTGGTTTTGGATGATTAGGTAAAAATCCAAAATCGCCAACATTTAAAATATTATGGCTGAAGAACTAAGTTTTCAAGGTGATGGTAGTAATAGCTTACCACCTCAAAATATCGAAGCAGAGGAAGCGATTTTAGGAGGTATTCTACTAGATCCAGAGGCAATTGGTCGAGTGAGCGATCGCCTAGTTCCCGAAGCTTTTTATATTAGCGCCCATACAACCATCTATCAAGCTGCCTTACGTCTACATACGCAGCAAAAACCCACAGACTTACTTTCCATTACCAGTTGGTTAACAGATAATGATCAGTTAACGCGAATTGGTGGCAGAAATAAACTAGCAACATTAGTAGATCGCACAGTTTCAGCGGTTAATATTGATGCCTTAGCAGTGTTAGTGATGGAAAAATACCTGCGACGGCAATTAATTAAAGCAGGTAATGAAATAGTCCATCTTGGTTTTGAAACAGAAACAGAATTACCAATTGTTCTGGACAATGCAGAACAAAAAGTTTTTAATGTCACCCAACAAAAAACCCAATCAGGATTGGTTCATATTGGTGACACTTTAACTAATACTTATGAAGATATTGAAACTCGTCATCAAGGAATTGCTTTACCGGGAATACCCTGTGGTTTTTATGATTTAGATGCCATGACCAGTGGTTTTCAGCGTTCTGATTTAATTATCGTCGCTGGGAGGCCGTCAATGGGCAAAACAGCATTTTGCTTAAACCTTGCTCATAATATTGCTGCTGGTTATCAATTACCAGTTGCAGTTTTTAGTTTAGAAATGTCTAAAGAACAGCTAGTACAAAGACTATTAGCTAGTGAAGCCGGAATTGAAAGTAGTTATTTAAGAAGTGGCCGCATTAGTCAAACCCAATGGGAACCTCTACTTCGTGCCATTCATAAGCTCCAGGAAACCCCAATGTTTATTGATGATACGGCAAATATTACAGTCACGCAAATGCGAAGTCAAGCGCGAAGACTGCAAGCCGAACAAAGTAAAGGCTTGGGATTAATCGTGATTGATTACTTGCAATTAATGGAAGGAGCAGGTGATAATCGAGTTCAAGAATTATCGAGAATTACCCGTTCTTTAAAAGGTTTAGCGAGAGAATTATCTGTACCAATCATTGCGTTATCACAGTTAAGTCGCGGTGTAGAAGCAAGAACTAATAAACGCCCCATGTTATCTGATTTGAGAGAATCGGGTTCAATTGAACAAGATGCGGATATAGTAATGATGCTATACCGTGATGAATATTATTCACCAGATACCCCAGATAGGGGAATTGCAGAAGTAATCATTGCTAAACATCGGAATGGACCAACAGGAACTATTAAACTCTTATTTGATCCACAATTTACAAAGTTTAAAAATCTTGCTAAACAAAATACTTGGTAATATGGTCAAAAAATATTTTATTAGCTTGATAATACTATTTCTTAGTATCCAAATTGGTAGTATCCAGGAAATAGCTAAAGCACAAACTCCAGTCACGCAAATTACTCCTAAAAAATCAATTTGTTCGACTCAATTATCATCAGCAATTAATAATATTATTAATCGTCCCCAATTTAGTCGAGTCCGGTGGGGAATTTTAATTAAAACATTATCATCAGATAATATTCTTTATAGTCAGGATAGCCAAAAGTATTTTATTCCTGCTTCTAACATGAAGCTATTTACTACCGCAGCAGCGTTACAACAATTAGGTGCAGATTTTCGGATTCGTACCTCCATTTATGATGATGGTAATGGTGTTTTGCGTGTAGTGGGAAGGGGAGATCCGAGTTTTAAAAATGCTCAATTAACAATATTATCAAAACAACTATATCAACAGGGAATTCGGGAAATTAATCAGTTAATTGCTGATGATAGTTATTTTCAAGGTGAAGTAGTTAATTCTAGTTGGGAATGGGAAGATATACAGGCTGACTATGGCGCACCTGTTAACAGTTTAATTATCAATGAAAATGCTGCTACATTAACTATTTCACCCCAAACTATCGGACAACCATTAAAATTAGAATGGGCTGAACCTACAGAAGCATATTGGTGGAAAATTGAAAATAATACTATTACTACTCAAGCCAATGAACCCGGTTTTGTAGAAGTAAATCGTGACTTAAAAGGACAGATTATCAGAATCAAAGGACAATTAGCAGTAAATTCTCACCCAGAAATTACGGGTTTAGCTGTATTTGATCCAATTACCAATTTTATCAGACAATTTCGTCAGAATTTAGCTAGAGAAGGAATTACTGTTAAAGAAACTGTGAGGAGTGATTATCATAACAATGACAAAGAAATAGCCGCAGTAGAATCTCCACCTTTATCTAAATTATTGATAGAGACAAATGTGAATAGTAATAATTTGTATGCTGAGGCTTTATTAAGAAGTTTAGCTATTAAAAAACCAGCAGAAACAAATCAAAATACGGCTGATATTGGGTTAGAAGTTGTGCGAGAAACTTTAACTCAATTAGGAGTTGAACCAGAAGGTTATGTAATTGTAGATGGTTCTGGGTTATCTCGGAAAAACTTAACGACTCCAGCAGCCTTGGTACAACTTTTACAAGGAATTGCTAAATCATCCCAAGCAGAAGTTTTTCGGGCTTCTTTGCCTATTGCAGGTGTAAAAGGGACTCTAAAAAATCGGTTTATTAATACTGCTGCTGCGGGAATTATGCAAGGAAAAACAGGTTCAATGACAGGAATTTCTGCTCTTTCCGGGTATGTAAATGCACCTAATTATCAGCCATTGGTTTTTAGTATTATTGTCAATCAATCTGAGCAACCGGGTAGAGTTATGAGAACAGCAATAGATGAAATTGTAGTTTTATTAGCACAGTTAAAGCGATGTTAAATTATTTTTTATCAGCCTTTCAGTAAAGAAAATTATTGATATAAAGGAATTTCAATTAAAAACTCAGTTCCTTTCCCTATTTCTGATTCACATTTGAGGAGTCCAGAATGTTTATTAACAATAATGTCATAGCTAATAGATAATCCTAAACCTGTTCCCTTTCCAACTGGTTTAGTCGTAAAAAATGGATCAAATAACTTACTTTTTATATTTTCTGAAATCCCTTGTCCATTATCAACAATTCTGATCTTTACTTGATTCGTATCAGATAATTCAGTTTGAATTTTAATTTGAAAAGGATAATTTTGAATTCCTCCTAAAAGTCGCTGATTATTATCACTTTCGATAGCATCAATAGCATTATTAATAATATTCATAAATACCTGATTTAGTTGTCCTGGATAGCATTGAACTAGGGGTAAATTACCATAATTTTTAATGATTTGAATTTCTGGATGTTCTATCTTTGCTTTCAGGCGATTTTGTAAAATCAATAATGTGCTATCAATACCTTCATGAATATCAACTTCTTTCATTTCTGCTTCGTCTAACCGGGAGAAAGTACGTAAAGATAAGACTATTTCTTTAATCCGATTAGATCCTATTTGCATAGAATTAATAACTTTTGGGAAATCCTCTAAAATAAATTTTAGATCAATTTCCTCAATTTTATCCTGAATTTTACTACTCGGATTGGGTAGTTCTTCAATATATAAGCCAATTAATTCTAGTAATTCATGAGCATATTCACTGGTATAGCTAATATTCCCAGAGATAAAATTTACAGGATTATTAATTTCGTGTGCTATGCCGGCAACAAGCTGACCTAAGCTAGACATTTTTTCCGTTTGAATCAATTGGGCTTGGGTACTTTTAAGTTGTTGTAAAGCTTCCTTTAGTGCCGTTTCTGCTTGTTTGCGTTCGTTAATTTCTAACTGAGAGCGCTGGTTAATTTCTGTTAATTCATCGTTTTTTAACAAAGTGTGTCGGGAATCAGTCAGCTTGATAGCCATATAATTAAATGCTTCAGCTAATTTTTCTACTTCATCACCTGTCATAATATTTAACCGGTAATCAAGATTACCAGCAGCTATTTCCGCAGTTCCTATCTGTAATTCTTCTAAAGATTTAATAATTGGTTGCCAGACTAATATAAATGTAATTGTAAATAAAATAATGATTGCTCCTATGACTTCAATAGTGATAATTGCCTGTAACTTATATAAGTTATCTAATTCTGATTTCATTAATTGTTTTTGTTTGTAGGCACGTTCAATGACATTTGTTAACATAAAATCAATATCTCTATTAAAGGAATTAATAGCGAGAAAATATTGCTGAGATTCAACTATACTAAATTCATTTTTTTTCTTTTTAATTAGCTGATTTGCTATGTTTTTAAGAAAAAGATGGCGGCGACGAATCAGAGCAATGTCCGGATCATCGGGCATAAAAGCTGCTAACATATTTAGAGAATCAAGAAACTTATTTTGAAATTTTTCTATTTCTGATTGTTTGCGCTCAAATAAGACGATATCCTTCAATAAAATTATTTCCGACCTTAAAGTATTTTCTGCTTCTAAAGCAGCTTTAATGGTGTCTATGGCGATATCACTTCTTTGTTGAGCAGTATTTTTAATTTGCTGAACAACCACAGCATTACCAATCTGAATAGCTGTGACAATTCCTAATAATAAAGCCGCACTAGCGAGAAACTTTTTAGATATATTCATTTTGATGGACTGGAAATTAAGTTAAGATCCTTACGGATTTGCTGAATTGATTCGTAATCTGAAGCACTAACTAAAGTATAGCCAGCAGACTCAGTTCCGTTAATATCCTCAATACCATCAGGGGTATTAATAAAAGCTTGTTTTAACTGTTTGATCAACTCAGGAGGCAATTTTTTTAACACTACCACAGGAAATTGGGGCATAGGGTCAGATTCCCATAAAATACGTGAATTTTGTGGGAATTTACCCATTTTTTTCTGCTTAGTATAGAAGGGAATATGAGTAGCTATGGCATCTACAATACCATTTTCTAGTGCTTCCATACTCTTAGTATGACTGCCAGTATAAATAAATTTTTTAAAATCGTGATTGGGATCAATATTGAGTTTCCTAAAAGCTGCTAATGGCATCAAATAGCCAGCAGTTGATAATTTATCTATAAAGGCAACCCGCCTACCTTTGAGGTCGCTTAAGCTGTGGATAGAGCTATCTGATTTGATGATAATACAAGCTCGATACCAAGGTTGTCCTGTATTTTTATCTATGGAAGCAACTAGAGGTTCAATTTTTGCACCTCTGTCCAAAGCTTCTAAATAAGTTAATGGTCCCAAATAAGCGATATCAACCTTTTCTTCTACTAACCAGTTAACAGCTTCGTCGTAATTTTTAGCCAGTTGAATATCAACGGTTCGTCCTAAAGATTTTTCTAGGTAGCTATCAAATTGTTTAATCATGCGTTGTTGATTTTGAAAATTTTGTAATGGTAATATGCCAATTTTCAAATAAGGTAAGTTCTTTCGTGTTTTATTTACAGTCGGTGGAGAAGGATGAAATACTTTTTGACTACAGCCTGTATTTATTAGCATCATCACTACAGCTAAAAACATAATTATGCTTTGGCTAAATAAGTGATTTTTAATAGACTGATTATGAGACAAATAAACAAATTTTTTCATGGTTAAGATAGCCGAATAATTGGTTAAAAATTCCTAGGATAATTAAGCAATGCTTCCTCTTTTTCTGGCTTCTTTGTTGGAAATTCCCACATTTTTGATCCCAGCTTTAATCATTTGTCGTTCTAAAAGGGCAAAAAAACGGTTTCTATCAGCACCTCTGACTACAGCCTGATTATGAGCTTCTGCAATAGCTACAGGATAACCATATCCTTTGTGTACTTGTGCCAGCATTAATCCTAGTGCTTGATCAAACATAGTGGCATTTTCAGCAACCCAAGCCGGAACTTCAATGCGGGCAATTTCTGTACCGACATGAACGTAACAAAAATAAATAATTTGCTCGTCATACAGTTCTAAAATTCGGGCATTACTCCGCCATAAAGGTCCACGTTGTCCGGGTTGAAGTTGGCTTGTCCATAGGGTTGTATCTCGCAAAGTATCAAATTTTTTACAAGGTACGTATTCTAATTGGTTCGGGCAATGGGTGATACAATCTGGAACAGGGTGAGGACAAGCTAAAAAACGTAAAAAATTAGTGGCTTCGGTGCTACGAGAGGCACTAAGATAACCCATGAGGGGGATTTGGGCTTGCTGGAGTTTTTGCCAAGCTTCTAAAACGGGAGGTAAAATCAGATCCCGTGCATCCATCGGTAATTGATCTAAAAACCAGTATATTAACGAACCATCTATCATCGCTAAAGTTGGGGCTTCTGTCTTGGTACTACAAGCCAGTTCGGCTAATACTGTAGCCTCGGAAGCTGTACGCCGATAACCCATCCATTCTTCCGTTCTAATGCCCCATTGACGGGAGATATATAAATCTTCAGGGCGATAAAATACCTCTGGTAAACTATCGAGAATCGGGTGAAGATTTTGACCATAATGTAAAACAACTCTGCCGATATTTAGTAAGTAACAATACGCAATTTCGTGATGACTGGGGGATATTTGCGAACCATCTGTAGAAATGACAGTATGAACTTTGGGAGGAACAGAAATAGTCATGCAGGTTTGGAGAGGTTCAATGGGAGTAGCATTAGCAAAAATAATGCGATTTCGCCATTCTTCTTGACGTTTAACTAACTCCTCTTGACAGTCAAAAGCCTTTTTTAAATATTCTTGTGCTAACTCCAACCGTTGATGACTTGCAGCCACTTCTGAAGTTAAATGTTGACTAAAACCTTGCATTTGTCCTGATATTTTTGTTAAATCAAGCATAGTGTTTGTAGTTGTGCAAATAGATGTAAATACTATATAGGACTAATATTTGATTTTTGAAATATACGTAGGGTGGGCATTGCCCACCCTACACTACTTAAAATTTTTCCAATATCATTTATGATTCCTATATAATTAATAACTGTATGCTAATAATTGGAAAGATGGCGTAATGAAAAAATGGAAATTAACAATTACAACTCTGATATTAGGAACTATATTATATAGTCCGTCAGTGGGTGCTAAAAATTTGGCAAATATTTCCGATTTGAGAATAAAATCATCACTGTTAGCACAATCTGATCTGAAAGAGGCTATAGTATATTTTCATCGAGGAATTAACCGCCATACATCGGGAGATACAAAAGGGGCAATTGAAGAATATAATCAAGCCTTGCAGTTACATCCTAATTTTCCTGAAGTTTACTACAAAAGAGGGATATCTCGCCATAAATTGGGAGACTTGAAAGGAGCAATTGCAGATTACACCCAAGCAATCAGTCTTAATTCTAACTATCCTGGTATCTACAATCATCGAGGATTTACTCGCCATGATTTGGGAGATTTAAAAGGTGCTATTGTGGATTTTAACAAAGCATTAAGTCTTAATCCTAAATTTCCTGAAGCTTACCAGAATCGAGGTATTACTCGCAATACCTTGGGTGATAAACAGGGAGCAATTACTGATTGGAAAACAGCAGCTAACTTATTTAAACAACAAAAAAGAATTTCTAATTACCAAGAAGTGATTGATCTGATTGAGAAAATATAACCAAAGATCCCCGACTTCTTTTTTTATCTTGTAAATAAATGATGAATTGATATAAGAAGTCGGGGATCTAGATATTGTAAATTGCTCCAGTTAATTACAACCAAGTCGCAAAATCGTGACCAAAATGAGAAAGTGATATTAACTGAATGCGTGGATCATTTTTTCCTGCTTCCCTTTCTGGTTGAGTATTATAACCCCAATCTGCCAGGAAAAGTTTGACATGATTTAAGTTTGATTGCTGTTGGACTAATTGTAATGTTTTTAGTCTATCTTCAACAAACCACAAACTCACAGTTTGGGTATTTGCTTTCTCGATTAATTCCCGCAAAGTTTCATATTTTGGGCGTTTTACTTCCTTCCCAAAAATATTTTCTGGGGGTAAATTAACTCCTTCTTGTTGTAATAATTGCTTGACAAATCGCCCTTCTTTGGTAGTAACAATATATAACTGAACTTCACTTTCAAGAGTTATTTTGAGTCTTTCTATTACACCAGGATAGAATTTATGCAAACTTAACCAACCATTTAAATCTGTCTGAATCCATTCATCTCGCAGATGATCCAATTTTGTCGAAACTGCTTTTGCTTCTAGGTTATCTGCTGTTAAAATTTGGGGCGTGATAGTTGTCCAGGATTGCAGAATTTGATCATCAGAAAAACCCTCAATTAAGGCTTTAATTAAAACAGGCATTTCCCAACCAGTTTCAATTACAGGACGTAAGCGATAGAATCTTAAAGCTAAATCATCTGGTGCTGTGTCCTTAGCCGGCGACCAAATTTGACAGTAGGTACGCCACGCTACCTCAAAATACTCAATTAGTCCATCGCAAACCACTCCATCAAAGTCTAAAGCCAAAATCGTGGGACTATTTGCTGTCATTGTTCTGAGGTTAAAAACTGCTTTTGTTAGCTTACCGCACTATAAATTATTTTTCTGTATCAGCACTAAAACAGAAAACTGAAATATTCTTCATCCTGTAAATCCTTTAATCCTGGTTATCCTGATTCTGACTGTTCACACAGATACTGCAAAATGCTTATTTCCTATTCTCACTAGGAATCAAAATTTAAGCGATTAACTTGTAAACCGGCAGATTGTGCGCCTAAAGGATCAAAAGTGTAAAATAACAGTTCTTTATATAATAGGAAAACTACTATTAAAACAATAGCTGCAATAATAGCTGTGTCCCTTACTTCGTCCCTAGTTACGCCCAAAATATTGCCAAAAATAAAATGATTCAAGTCAATTTTATTATCTTTTTGAATGACTGTAATTAAGGTGACACCAAGGGCAAAAAAGGCAGAAAAAATTATGCCCATAGCGGCATCTTCTTTGATGGGAGATCGGGTTTTAATGGCAGCTATAGCCATTGTACAGCTTTAATTAAAACAGTCGCCGAAAAAGCAGGGGTAAAATTAGCACCAACTCCACTTTTTTCTGATTCCATTGGGGCAAAAGGTAGTAATGGCGATACTTATATAAAAATGATGGCAGCAAATACCCGCGCTATTGTTGAAGCCTTGGGGGTAAAATATACACCATTTCAATTAAAGTAAACACACATTTTGCAGCAAGCGACTGTAAGTCACGGCTAAACAGACAAAACCCACGGAGGTGGGTTTAAAATTATTAATTTAGTATTAGTCCGCGCAGGCGGACTTTGTTTGTATAGCCGCGATTTCTAATCGCCGTGATTTAATTAACAAACTTGTTTACGAGTTGCTTCCGTGTCTATGGGTTTAATCAGAAACAGCTTGAACATATACCAAAAAATCATGAGAGTTAAGGGAATTTTTTGGATAAATTTCGCAATTGCCCAATCATTGATTTCATTGAGATCAATTATTTTCTGATTATAGACAGCACATTGTTCCAAATACCAGAAAAAATAAGGATGATTGGTATTTAAAATAACTGGAAATGCTTTAGCTGCGGTTTTGTTAGTTTCTTCAACTACTTGAGTATTGTATTGACGAGGATGAATACCTAATATTTCATAGAAATTCCCTCTTTCAAATACTGTCATGGTGTGGGTAGCAAACACAGTTATCAAGAAAAACCGTACCCATAAGCGAGATCTCCAATTATTCCATAATTGGGGTTGAGAACGTAACAAAGCTTTGAAAAAATCACCGTGTCTATTCTCATCTTGACACCAGCTTTCAAACTTCCGAAATAGAGGATAAAACTGGTATTCGGGATTTTTTTCCATGTGACGAAATACTAAAATATAACGCCAATAACCGATTTTTTCCGATAGATAAACTGTGTAAATAACCCACTCAATTGGGAAAAATGTATAGGTACGATTTTTAGTGAGATAACTCAAGTCAAGAGAAAGGTTAAAATCTGCCATTGACTTATTCAAAAATCCCGCATGACGGGCTTCGTCTCGCGCTAAATAAGCAAATGCTTCTGATAGTAAAGCGTTACTGTCTTTAAGACGACGAGATAATTCTTTAAACAGTAAAAACCCGGAAAATTCCGAAGTACAAGAACGTTCTAAAAAGTCAATAAAAGCCAGTCGTTTTTCACCAACAATGTGATCCCAACCTTGCTTAAATTCATCATCGCGCACAAAGTGATGACGGTTATAATCAGCCTTAAGTTCGTCAATTACAGACCTTAATTCCGTTTCATACCCAGAAATATCCATTTTTGCCACTGTATCAAAGTCAGTGGTATAAAAACGGGGTGTTAATAATGTTTCTTGAACTGGTGCTTTTACACCTGATTTCGATAAATCAAGTGGGGGTTTATCGAACGATTTAACCATAAGTAGTCCCTTTACCATTGTCTGCCTTAAAATTATATAAGCATAAATATTTGTTATTAGTCATCAGTTAAATTATTGAAACTAATTCTTACAAAAATACTGAATTATCTTTAATTCTCCCATAGTTTAAATACCTATTTACTAAACAAATGTATTTATGAAACCATAAATAAATATGAATACTCTTATAGTTATACAAAGAATAATAGTTAAATGATTTCAGGAGCAGTAAAACTAGCCGAAATCTGCATCGGTAGTAATTTGTGCTGGAGAAATTATTCTCAAAACCCTATTCCCATAGAATAGCAATTTTTCTGTGATCATAACGACGGTGAACTGATAAACAAGTCGTTGAAATTTGCAAACCCTGACACGTAAAGAAGAAGGAACTAAGAATGAGTAATGATTTGGCAATGAAACTGCGTGTAGGAACTCAACAAGCACATACAGATTCAGAAAATCTCGGCTTCATGAAATGTTTTGTCAAAGGAGTTGTAGATAGAGATTGTTTTATTCAGTTGTTGAGGAATTTCTATTTTGTTTACAGTGAACTAGAAGCAGCAATTGAGAAACATAAACAGCATCCTGTCATTAATTTGATTTATTTTCCCGAACTAAATCGCCAATCTTCCCTAGAACAAGATATGTTATTTTATTATGGGAATCAATGGCACAAACGCATCACCCCTTCACCCGCGGCTCAAGCCTATATTGCGCGTATCCAACAAATTTCCACTCATGAACCTGCACTATTGTTAGCTCATTCCTATACTCGTTATTTGGGTGATCTTTCTGGTGGGCAAATGCTACAAAAAATTGCTCAATCAGCCTTAAAACTGTCTGGATATGAAGGAACTTCTTTTTACAACTTTCAGCAAATTCCAGACAAACAGGCTTTTAAAGGAAAGTATCGTCAAGCATTAGATAAACTATCTATTGACGATAAAACCACTGACAAAATTGTGGCAGAAGCTAACTATGCTTTTAAGTTAAATATGCAGATACTTCAAGAGTTAGAAAGTATTTTAATTGAAGCTCTTGGTAGAGCTACTTACAATGATTTAGTTTAGTTCTCTGCATTAAATCTACAACCCATATCCCCGACTTCTGATATCAATTTATTAGAGAGTTACAAAGTTAAAAAGAAGTCGGGTATCTTAATTGAATTGCTAAGAAATTAGTACAACTACTCAGGCATATACTTACATTCATTGGAGGCTGTAATGGTTTTTCTATTACCTGGTGTTAAGTTTGATTTTGATCTAATTCAAAAGTATGATACTCGCGCTCCTCGATATACGAGTTATCCCCCAGCAACGGAATTAAGTGAAAATTTCACTGCAAGAGATTTCCAATCTGCAATTACCGCTTCCAATCAAAGACAAACTCCTCTATCTCTATATTTCCATATTCCTTTTTGCCAAAGTGCTTGTTATTTCTGCGGTTGCAATACCGTGATTACCAATAACAAGAAAATGGCTATTCCATATCTAGAACATTTGGAACAGGAAATCAAAAATACCTCAGCTTTAATTGACAAAGATAGAAAAGTTCTTCAGATTCATTGGGGTGGAGGTACACCGAATTATTTAGAACTTGATCAAGTAGAATTTCTATGGAAAAATATTACCCGTAATTTCCAAATTGCTTCAGATGCAGAAGTATCTATTGAAATTAATCCCCGCTATGTGAATAGAGATTACATCTTATTTCTGAGAGATATTGGCTTTAACCGGATTAGTTTTGGGATTCAAGATTTTAACCCAGAAGTACAAAAAGCGGTGAATCGGATTCAACCCGAAGCACTACTTTTTGATGTCATGAGTTGGATTAAGGAGGCTAAATTTGATAGTGTCAATGTAGACTTAATTTATGGTTTACCTTATCAAACTTTGGAAACTTTTCGGGAGACATTACACAAGACAATGGCATTAGATGCTGATAGAATTGTCGTGTTTAATTTTGCCTATGTTCCTTGGATTAAACCTGTACAAAAAATGATTCCCCAAGCCGCATTACCGGGAGCAGAAGAAAAGTTAGATATTCTCAAAATGACGATTGAGGAATTAACTAATAATGAGTATCTTTTTATTGGGATGGATCATTTTGCTAAAAATAACAATGAATTAGCGATCGCTCAACGTCATGGTACACTAAAACGTAATTTCCAAGGTTATACTACCCACGCGGAAACGGAATTGTTTGGTTTCGGTGCCACATCTATTAGTATGTTAGAAGATGCCTATGCTCAAAATCACAAGGAATTAAAGGATTATTACAAAGCGGTTGCGAGTGGTATAATTCCTACAAGTAAAGGCATTAAACTAACTCAAGATGACATTATTAGACGGGATGTAATTATGTCAATAATGTCTCACTTTCAATTAAATAAGTCAGAGATTGAGCAGAAATATCATATCAATTTTGATAAATATTTTGGCTATGAACTCCAAGAATTAGCACCACTACAAGCGGATGGATTAGTCAATGTATTAGCAGACGAAATCCATATTACTGATATTGGTAGATTGCTAGTGAGAAATATTGCGGTTGTTTTCGATACTCATACAAGAACTAGAGAGACAAAATTCTCTCGTTCTATTTAATGAGAATTGCTATGCAATACTACTCGGTTAAGACTAAAAATCGTTATATAGTAGGTTGGGTTGACGCAAGGAAACCCAACATTATCAAGGATTTTGTTGGGTTTTGCTGTCGCTCAACCCAACCTACATTTTATTAACTGAGCTGCATTGAATTGGTATGTAGTGATGATTTATAAAGAGAACAAAACTACATACCTTTTGATTTATACAGTTTATGTCATTAGGTAGAAATAAATAATATTAAGCTTTGATAAATTTGACATAACTTAAGTCAATTTTTGAGGCAATCAATGAATATTATTACTTGGATAATTTTAGGACTATTAGCTGGTGTAATTGCCAAATCAATCTATCCTGGTTATCAAGGTGGGGGGATGATATCCACCATGATCTTAGGTATTGTTGGTGCTTTTATCGGTGGTACTTTATTTACTCTTCTCCGCACAGGGACTTTACAACTGACATCGGCATCTTTAAGTATTCCTGGGGTAATAGTGGCAGTTTTTGGGGCAATTATTGCCATTTATTTATGGGGATTATTCCAAAGAGGCAGCAGAGTCTAACTTAACAATAGTTAGGCTGATAAATTTTATTTTGTGAGTTGAAGTTTGTAGGAGCTAAAATTATGTTCTTTCACAAAAAAGAATCAATTCATGTTGTCAAAGTTGATGAAGCAAATCCCCATTTTGCTCAGTTACTTCTCGAACAATTTGGTGGTGCAACCGGTGAACTGTCAGCAGCTTTACAATATTGGGTACAATCTTTTCATGTGGAAAATCCTGGAATTAAGGATATGCTCCAGGATATTGCTATCGAGGAATTTGGACATTTAGAAATGGTTGGTAAACTCATTGAAATGCACACTAAAAAAACCGACCAAACAGAAGCATATAAAAGTACACTGTTTGCTATCCGAGGTATAGGACCCCATTTTCTTGATAGTCAGGGAAATACTTGGACTGCAAGTTATTTGAATGAAGGTGGTGATGTTGTCCGCGATTTACGTGCTAATATTGCCTCCGAAGCCGGTGCTAGGCAAACTTATGAAGCGTTGATTAAACTAGCAACAGATGAGGGAACTAAACAGACTTTAGTACATTTGTTAACGCGAGAAATTTCTCATACTCAGATGTTTATGAAAGCTTTAGATTCTCTGGGTAAGTTGACTGAACCACTTTTTGGTAATATCCAACCAGATGAAACCGTCTCTCTTTATTATAATTTATCAACAGATGGAGACGGTGTAGATCAGCGTGGTCCATGGAATTCCGAACCAACATTTAAATATATCTCTAATCCCCTAGAGATAGTAATGAGTGCTAAATAAGAATTTTATTGTTTGAATCAGGATTTACAGGATTTATTAATCATCAAACATCATTTATCCTGAACATCCTTTCATCCTGAGTATCCTGATTCTGGCAATTTCATTTTTCTACAGACTTCGCTATTACCCCTAATTGTAAACCTGGAGGAAAGCTCCCTTCTTCCTTGATACGTTTAATTTCCGCAGCAGTAATTGGCAAATTTAACCTTTGTGCTAATGCTTGGACAATATCCCCTCTATCAATGACACCAGCAACAGCATCCGCAGGAGAAAGAACGGTAATTTGAGGTAATTGTTCAGTTTCTAATTTCTTAATTACCTCTGCTAAAGAAGTAGATTCAATCACAGTAGGAATTGTATTTAGAGGATGAACAATAGTTTGTAAAGTTTGAGTTTCCCATTCACTTCTTTGGGTAGTTCGCAAATCATTAATATTAACTAAACCGCGATACCGACCATCAGCAGCCGCAAAATAAACTTCTGGTGTAGTGGTTTCTAAAAGATAAGCATCAGCGAATTCTCTCAATGTTTGATTAGCATCAACTACCCGAAAATTACGAGTCATGCTATCAGATGCTACTAACTTGAGTAAAGTTTCTTGTAATGTGGTAACACGGTCATAACTATTAGCATTACGAACCGCAAACCAGCCAATTAGGACAATCCATAAACCCGTGATAAATTCTCTAGTGAAAAAATCAATCGCAAATCCCAAAGCGATCGCAGTATAACCTAAAATTTGTCCGGCTCTTGCAGCCCAGTGTACAGCTTGAAAGCGATCTCCTGTAATTTTCCACAAAGCCGCTTTTAACACCTGTCCCCCATCCAACGGTAAACCAGGAATTAAATTAAATAAAGCCACAACTAAGTTAATTCTCGATAAATCTCCCGTCATTTCACTCAAGGGGTTACTATCAGGAATCAAACTTGCACCTAGACGCAGTAAGAAAAATAGCATAATACTTACCGCAGGGCCAGCGATCGCCACTTGAAAAGCTTTACCAGGGGTTTTTGATTCCTCCTCGATTGCTGCAACTCCCCCAAACAAAAACAAAGTAATAGAATTCACCTTAATTCCTTGGGATTGTGCCACCAAACTATGTCCCAACTCATGCAGTAGCACCGAAGCAAATAACAACAGTGCCATAATCAAACCAGCACTCCAACCCGCAACAGTCCCCCATTGTTGGTAAGCTAACCCAAAATTCAGAGTTGTTAACCCCAAAATTACAAACCATAAGGGGTCTAAAAATAAAGGAATGCCAAATAAAGAACCTATTTGCCAATTTGTTTGCATTATTAGATATTTCCAGAAATTCTTTTATAGTCAGAAATGTAGGTATAACTCTAGGATAGACAATTTCCCAAATTTGATCACAAGAAAGCCGCAGATCAGCGATTTCTTAGAGAAGTCGGGGATCTAGAATTGGACAGAAAAAAGCGATAGGCAAATAAATCACCTATCGCTCCTAACAAAAAAGGAATATCAATCCAACTTACAAGCGACCAATATTAGTCAGTCCTAAAACAATACCAATACCAATTACATGACCAAAAGCCATTGCCCCAATGAATCCTGGCACACTCACAGGTAATACAGGCATAGCCGGTCCGACTTTGGCAGATTTCAGGGCAAAAGTGAATAAAAGTACAACTGCGCTGCTGGCGCTAATAATCATACCGACTGTAGGACTCCACACTGGTGTAACAGGAACGGATGCTGCGGCTAATAAGATTGATGACATGAAAGTGTGTTCTCCTAAATGAAAAAATGAATATAGTCCTACCGAATTATAAAATTACCGAGGACAAAGCAAAAGTTTTTAACTTGAATTAAGATACTTTTGTGATTATTTGTAACTTTTCAGATAGAAATGCGGGTTAAAATTTGCGGTATTACTCAACCACAGCAGTCTCTAGCTATAGCCTCCCTGGGTGCAACAGCACTAGGATTTATATGCGTCCCTAGTTCCCCTCGTTACGTTACCATAGCTCAAATTCAGGCAGCTATCGCCCCCATTCCCCACAATATTGATAAAATTGGCGTTTTTGCAAACACTACTATTTCAGAAATTACTCAAATAGTTAAAGAGTCTGGTTTAACTGGTGTCCAGTTACATGGAGAGGAAACACCAGAATTTTGCCATCAATTACGTCAATCTCTACCCCAAGTAGAAATTATCAAAGCCTTGCGAGTCCGCAGTTTAGAGCATCTACAAACCACCACATATTACACTGATTATGTAGATACCCTACTACTTGATGCTTACCATCCCCAACAGCTAGGCGGAACAGGGCAAACCTTAGATTGGCAAATGTTACAAAGATTTAGCCCCTCTCTTCCTTGGTTCTTAGCCGGAGGACTCACACCAGATAATATTTTGACTGCTTTAAGTCAAATTAACCCCAATGGGATTGATTTATCCAGTGGTGTTGAACACTCACCAGGTAACAAAAATTTAGACAAAGTAGCCCTATTATTTCAAAAGCTAGGGAATAGGTAATTGGTCAGTTGTCAGTTATCCGTTGAAAAAATCTGCTCCCTGTTCTCTTTTCCCTATTCCCTATTCCCTGTTCCCTGTTCCCTGTTCCCTCATTAAAAGAATGACGGTTGGTGACGAATCAAGTTGAAGAATTCTTCACGGGTTTTGTGTTCTTCTTGAAATACGCCTACCATTGAACTTGTGACAGTCCAAGAACCAGGTTTTTGCACTCCGCGCATCACCATGCACATATGACTAGCTTCCATGACTACCGCAACACCTTTAGGTTCGAGAACGGTTTGCAGTGCTTCAGCAATTTGTCGAGTTAGTCTTTCTTGGACTTGCAATCTGCGAGAATACATTTCCACAATCCGTGCTAGTTTACTTAATCCCACAACTTTTTGATTGGGAATATAAGCAACGTGCGCTCTACCCATGAATGGCAGCATATGATGTTCACATAAGCTAAAGAAATTAATATCTCTAACTAACACCATTTCATCATGTCCTTCATCAAAAATAGCACCATTGATGAGGTCTTCTAGAGATTCATTGTAGCCACTGGTGAGAAATTTCATCGCCTTAGCTACGCGCTTGGGTGTTTTCAGGAGTCCTTCTCGTTCTGGATCTTCTCCTACTCCCACGATCATTGTTCGCACTGCTGCCATCATCTCGTCCATTATTTCCTCAGATGGTGGATGTATTTCTGGTTCTTTGCCATCATGAGTATTTCGGTCTGGGCGGACGTTGATAGCTTCTGCTAAGTCAGGAATTAGGGGGGATTGAGAGCGATTAGAACCGTTTGAACCAGCGATAGTCATGATTGAATTTTAGTAATTTGTCAGTTGTCAGTTGTCAGTGGTAATTAGTCATTCAAAGAGATAAATGACAAAATTACCAATTAGAGAACACCAGCATTGGACATGATGGTCAATTCTTCAATTACTGCTTGTTGTGGTAATAAGACAGTGTGCAGAATTGTTGCCGCCACAATTTCTGGAGTTAACATTTGAGAACGGTCAAAGTTAGCCTGGACTGTAGGTGTATCCCAAATTTCCGTATTGACAGAACCAGGACAAATGGCAGTGACGCGAATGCCGTTAGCACGTTCTTCTTGTGCGAGGGTTTGGGATAGGGAAACAAGTCCTGCTTTGCTGACGCAATATGCTCCCCAACCCGGAAAAGCTTGTTTAGCTGCTATAGAAGCAACGTTAATAATTGTGCCTCGGCTTTGTTGGCGCATTCCTGGCAAAATTCCCATCATGCACTGAAAGACACTGGTGAGGTTCAAGTTAATTACTTGTTGCCAGTCTTCTAAGGGTGTTTCACTCAGATTGCCTGTATATCCAATTCCAGCGTTATTAATGAGAATATCTATGTTGCCAAATTCATCAGATATGCCTTGAATTTTAGCTTTGACTTCGGCCACTTCAGCCAAATCCACACAGAAGGCTTGAGCTTCAACGCCTAACTCCTGTGCCCCTTTGGCTACGGACTCTAATTTATCCTGAGAACGGCTAACTAAGGCTAAATCTATCCCAGCCTTGGCAAATGCCAAAGCTGTTGCTTTGCCAATTCCGCTACTAGCCCCGGTAATTAAGGCGCGTCTTTTTTGTCCAACACTCATAATATTTCCCAGCTTTTTGGCAATGCTGTGAGCCAACAGATACTCATAAAATCAAGTAAATACAAATGCCTATAGCTGAGAAGATTGTTAAAAATCTTTAAGCAGCCATAGGCAATTATAGCATTGCTGTGATTCTATGCCATGATATTGAGTATTTTTAGTGAGCAAGTTCTGTGAAAACGCCGATATTACGGAATTTATCATAACGGAGTTGGCGGCGTTCGGCTGGGGTGAGCCGGTTCAGTTCGTCTAAGTTTTCTAACAAGGCTTGTTTTAAATTGGTAGCCGCTGTTAAGGGGTCAGAATGTGCGCCACCCAAGGGTTCAGGGAGAATTTGGTCAATAATGCCCAAGTTTTTGAGGTCGTGGGAGATAATTTTTAAGGCTACGGCTGCTTGAGGAGATTTACTGGCATCTTTCCACAAAATTGCGGCGCAAGCTTCGGGGGTAGCAACGGTATAAACTGAGTGTTCAAACATCAATAGGCGATCGCCTACACCAATACCTAACGCCCCACCAGATCCACCTTCCCCAATGACTGTACAAATAATCGGGACATCAAAGCAGAACATTTCCCGCAGGTTATAGGCGATCGCTTCTCCTTGTCCTTGATGTTCGGCTTCTATGCCTGCCCAAGCTCCGGGAGTATCAATAAATGTCAAAATTGGCATACTAAACTTATTGGCGTGTTCCATCAGCCGCAGGGCTTTACGGTAGCCACCAGGAGCAGCCATGCCAAAGTTCCGAGCCACGTTATCTTTAGTATCTCGGCCTTTTTGATGTCCTAACATCATCACAGGTTGTCCAGCTATGCGCCCGATACCACCGACTAAGGCAGGATCATCTCCACCACAGCGATCGCCATGCAACTCCATCCATTCATCGCTAATAGATTGAATATAATCTAAAGTGCTAGGGCGGCGGGGATGACGGGCTACCTGCAATCGTTGAGATGGTGTGAGACTACTAAAAATCTCCTCGCGTAACTGCGTCGCCCGTGTTTCTAGTTGGCGAATTTGTCCAGAAACATCAACACCATTTTCTTCAGCTAGTTGGCGAATTTGGTCAATCCGAGTAGCCAGTTCTGCTAAAGGCTTTTCAAAATCTAACAGTAGCGGTTTGCGCTCAGTAGTTGCCATAGTTATGTTGGTTGTCAGTTGTTGGTTGTCAGTTGTCAGTTGTCAGTTGTTGGTTGTCAGTTGTCAGTTGTCAGTTGTCGGTTGTCAGTTGTCAGTTGTATTCTCTTTGCTACTGACCAACGACTAATGACTAATGACCAATGACCAATGACCACTGACTAATGACTAAACTAGCAATGGTTTAAAACCGTGTTTAATGGACACACGACCAATTTGCTCCATTTTGTCTACGGTAATCTGATTACGCCCCCAAGAAAAGTTTGTATATAACTTCTCGAATTCCAGCAGCATTGATTCTGCAAAACAAGCAAATAATTGACGGCTTGGTACATCCATATTGGCAATTTTCATAATTCTCCAGTCAATATCTAGGGAATGCTCAACAATGCCACCATTTAAGACACAAACCCCAGGATGCTGAATTTTTGTGCCTAAGTTTTTAGGATAGCCACCATCAATTAATAGACAGGGTTGTTTTAAGGTTGTCGGGTCAATTTCTACACCTTTGGGCATACTAGCCACCCAAACGACAATATCCGCTTGGGGCAGTGCTTCCTGTAATCCCATTATTTTGCCTCGCCCTAGTTCTGCTTGCAGTTCTTGGAGACGTTCTTGATTTCTAGCAATTAATAGTAATTCTTGGACATCTGTTTTTTTATCTAGCCAACGGGTGACTGCGCTACCAATATCCCCCGTTGCACCGCACACAGCTACAGTTGCTTTGGACAATTCAATCCCTAGTTGTTTAGAGGCTTCTTCTACTTGCCGACAAATAATGTAAGCTGTATGAGTATTGCCTGTGGTGAAGCGTTCAAACTCTAGGTTAATGTTACGGACTTGTTTGAACTGCTCTAAATTAAAGTTCTCAAAAATAATTGAGGAAAATCCGCCCAAAGCTGTAATATCAATGCCATGCTTTTGAGCATGAGCCATGGCGTTAAGGATTTTGCGGGTTGCGGCTTTAATGCGGCGATGAGCCAGCATTTCCGGCAAAAAGCAGGATTCTACATACATTCCTTCTATTTTTTGTCCAGTGATACTGGTGACAGTGATGTGATCAACTATGAACGGGGGGGCGCCACACCAAAAATCTAGCCCTTGATCGGCATACCCTGGATATCCCAATTCTTGAGATACTGATTGAGCGTGTTCTAAACTAGTCAGATGTCCAATTAAACCAAACATGGAGTGATATATTAGGCGTGTGCTGTCGTGCAAAACTGTGGAATTATAGCAGAGAATAGGGAATAGGGAACAGCGTTGAAAGTCTTTTGGAGTTTGAATTTTTATGTATCCCTGGCGGGAGTTCTATCCATAGCCTCAAGCATAATGACAAGAACCCTGTCTATCCTAACCTACCCGGTAACTGCTATATTGTGAAATACCAACTTTGGATTTTAGGTTTTGGATTTTGAAAAAATCGCAAACTATATTATGCCAACGTGGGATTAAAGATAATATCTAACTATTAAAAATACTACATCAGGTGTCCATATAATTCGTAGGGGAATTGGTAATAATTGTTAGATTTTCGACTACTGCTAATTAACTCCGGGGCAACAAATTAGTTACCCCTATGAGTCACGTTTAAACGGTTGCTAGTCCGTAAGCAGAAAGACGCATGATATCACGGGTGCTAAAACCAATATTACTTAGTGCTTCACCGTATTGAATCATAAAGTCTTCTACTAAAGCATCTTTTTCCATTGCTAAGACTTTGGCATCGTCTGCTACTTGGTTGAGCATTTTCCAGACAATGGGCAGATTTTGGCGGTTTGCTTCCTCTAATTCCGCTTTAGATTCTGTAAAGTTTTCTTGCAACCACTCTTCACCAAAGTTGAGATGGCTGTATTCTTCTTTTACAACTCCTTCTGTGATTTTACGAGCAAAATCATCAGCTACGGGAATGTAGATGTTATAAGCAGCGATCGCAAAACATTCAATAATTAAAGATTGAATCAAAAGGCAAGTAACAATTTTACCTTCTTTGGCTGCGGTTTGGAAATTGCCGTGTAGTCCTAAGAAAAACTCTTTGGCAAATTCCAAATCTGGAGTCACTTTTAAATTACGTCCACAGGCTTCAAAACCTTTTTTGTGGCGACTTTCCATTTTGGAGAGGGCAATTAGTTCCTTTTCCTGTGCTGGCAATAGTTGAGATAATGTAATGTAATTTTCGTAGGCTTCTTGTTCCCCTTCAATTACAATAGCATTGATGCGGCTATAAGCATCTTTATATATGTCGCTTTGAAAATCAATTTTTTCAATTTGGTCTACAATCTGCTGCATAGTCTGTATTACTCCGTTAACCCTGATCATTTGATACAAAAACTTGACTTACCCGATAAATTTGGGGTAATTATCACTGTGATTTAATTTAACTTAACAAGAAACTATATTTATTAAATTAGTTTTTACTGATGGTTCTACTACCAGAAAAACAAATGTATGGAGTCGTGTGCCAATGTCCAAGGTAAACTGGAATCTAAAAAATGCCAATTTGTTGAGCCTGTTAGTAGCACTGACAGGTGCATTTATCGTTTTACTACCGCTAATTGTGGTTTTCCTCACCTCTTTTGGGGGTGCGGGAACAACAGCAGGGGTTTTCCCAAAAAATTGGACTTTAGCCAATTACCGGCAAGCATGGGAACAAGGGAAGTTTTTACTGGCATTTGCTAATTCTACCTTAGTAGCGATCGCAGTTACGGCTTTTCAAATTTTCACTTCGGCTTTAGCGGGTTATGCCCTGGCTAGGCTAAAATTTCGGGGTAGACAAGCGTTACTTTTAGTGGTATTGGCAACTTTGGTAATTCCCTTTCAGTTATTGGTGATTCCCATCTTTTTGGTACTCAAGTGGGGACATCTGATTAATACCTACTGGGCTTTGATTTTACCAACTGCTGTCAACGGCTTTGGGATTTTTCTGTTATGTCAGTATTTCCAGACAATTCCCGTAGAATTGGAGGAAGCCGCCGCTATTGATGGTGCAAACCGATTGCAAATTCTATGGCGCATCATGTTACCTTTAGCACGTCCAGCGTTAGTAACTCTGTTTCTATTTACTTTTATTGGTGAATGGAATGATTTATTTAAGCCTTTAGTATTTACAACCAGACCGGAATTAAGAACGGTGCAATTAGCTTTGGCAGAGTTTCAAGAGCAGTATACTAATAATTGGCCGTTGATGATGGCAGCGGTAACAATTACTACTGTACCCGTAATTGTGTTATTTTTAATTGGTCAACGCCAGTTTATTCAAGGTATTGCGACGACGGGAATTAAGAATTAGTTATTGGTTAGTTGTGAGTGATTCCAGGGAAAAATTATTGATCTTGTACAAGATGTAAGTTAAACCACTCCAATCACAGATATAAAAATACTAAACTCAGATTCCATCGTCATTATCAACTATGCAAAAGCTGGGTTTAGGGTTAATTATTATCTCATTCTTACCGTGGCTGATAATTGCTGTAATTGTGCCATTTTTACCAATTTCTCTCGCCCAAAAAGCTTTATTAGTACCAGCTTTATTAGTTTTGGCTGAAGTTATATTTTGGTTAGGTGCGCTACTGGTAGGAAAAGAAGTAGTGCAAAAGTATCGCCGTTATTTGAATTTCCGTTATCTCAATATACTCGTCAAAAGATGGAAGCTCAAAAACCGAAAAAGATGATAATTAGATAGAATTAGTATTTATAAATCTCTGTGTAGGTTAGGAAAATGGCAGCGCAAAAACTCAGCGAAACTGAACTAACACTAGCCCTCAATAGTTTACCAGGATGGCAAATCCAAGAAGGCAAATTATACAAAGAATACAAATTTAATTCTTTTGCAACTGCGTTAGGTTGGATGGTTAGTGTGGGCGTTCACGCGGAAACAATGGGACATCACCCCGAATGGTTTAATGTTTACAACACTGTCCGGGTGAATCTTGCTACCCACGATATCGGTAATGCTATCAGCAATTTAGATGTGGAATTAGCGAAGAAAATGGAAGAATTAGCACCGTAGTTGAGAATACCCAAATAACAGGGTTTAGCATTGCTAAACCCCTACAAATGATTAACTCGTTTCTTGAATCTGTAATCTAATTGTGTGTTCTGTTGCACCACTTAATTGCAGTTCCATGATTTCCCCTCCTAGAGGTTCTATGCAGGTGAGAAGCGATCGCAAATTAGGCGTACTTGCACCAGTATCCACATATAATCTATCTGCTAAACTACTAATTTTTTTCCAAGTCATATACAACTTGGCAATGGTTTGTTCAATTTGGGAGGCTTGATTTACCAAGTCAGCCGCAATGCTTAAACAACCGACTCTTTGGGCTTCTTCTAATGCAGTTTCAATATCTACATCTTCCGCTATTAAGGCTTGAACTTGGGCAGCAGATTTGAGATATTTAGCTAATTGCCGGGCTTCTGAAGTGGCTTGTTTAACAGTATCAACGTCAGGATTGGCGGCTATATCCCTTTGTAATGCCTTTTGATGCAATTCGGGCAGTTTTTCCATTTCCTTGACCAGAGGGGCAATGTAGCGCGGTGGCAAGCTGTTATCTGCGGCTTTTTCCCTGACTTCCTCTGGTAATAAATCTGATGACATGGCGGTCCATTCGTCACTGAGTTGACGAACCTCTCTGCGGGTAATGCGATCGCCTTTTTCAGCGGCTTCACTTACCATCTGTTGCACTTCTGGTGCAGCTTTGGCGGTTTCTACAAATGCCCGTTTACTAAAGTTATTAACTGTATTTGGGTTCAGTTTGCCATCGGAAATCAAAGTATCAGCACTATTGGCTAATTGAATCCAACTATAAGCTTGGGTTTTACTGATTTCTCGTTCTTTGAGCCATTTCAGAAAACCCGTACCGCGTCCATCTCCGCCTTTTTTCTCTCTGTCACGGATAGAGCGTAAAATCCGTCCTCGCCAAATTTCTGTTTGCAAGTCAAAGCGATCGCATACCTGCCATGCTACATCAAGCTGTTGTAAAAAATCAGATTCAGGAATTTGTTCATCTTCTGGATCAGGTAATGCAAAGTCTAAATCTGCTGGCTGTTGGAGTGCAGCCGCAATGTCATTCATGGAGTCGGTATCTTGCACGATGGATAGCTGGTTGAGGTATGCGATTTAGCTTATGTTCACACAATTTGTATCATGCAAATTGGTGAGATAAAGCAAGTAAGTATTTTACTGCAAAAATTAAATTTTAGGTGACTAGGAAAATGAGAAAATGGAGAAATAAAAGACCAGGGACAGATAAAGATGAAAATAAAAAACTGTTCCCTGTTCCCTGTTCCCTGTTCCCTGTTCCCTGTTCCCTGTTCCCTTCTCTTATGAAACAAACTGCGAAAATCCTCGATGGTAAAGCATTAGCCGATAAAATTCAGCAAGAACTTAGTGAGACAATTACTAAATTACAAGGTAAAATTGGGCGATCGCCTGGATTAGCAGTATTAATGGTGGGAGATAACCCCGCATCCGCCGCTTATGTTCGCAACAAAGAAAAATCCTGTGCCAAAGTGGGAATTATCTCTTTTGGTAAACATTTTCCCACTCAAACCAGCCAAACTGAATTAGAAGCAGTAATTGCTGAACTTAACGAAGATGAAAGAGTAGATGGAATTTTAGTCCAGTTACCCCTCCCCAATCATTTAGATGCTGTGAGTCTATTACATCAAATTGCACCGGATAAAGACGCTGATGGACTGCATCCTGTGAACCTAGGACGACTAGTGCGGGGTGAAACAGGTTTACGCAGTTGTACTCCTGCCGGTGTGATGCGGTTGTTAGCAGAATATAAAATTCCTTTACAGGGCAAAAAAGCCGTAGTTGTAGGACGTAGTATTTTAGTAGGGAAACCTATGGCTTTAATGTTATTAGAGGCTAACGCTACAGTCACAATTGCTCATTCCAAATCTCAGGATTTATCAGCCATTACCCAAGATGCGGATATTCTTATTGCCGCAGCCGGGATTCCCGGTATGATTACCGCTGATATGGTGAAACCCGGCGCAGTTGTGGTAGATGTGGGAATAAACCGGGTTACAGATAGCTATGGCAAAAGTCGTTTAGTTGGTGATATTCAGTTTGAAGCGATCGCTAATGTGGCAGAATATATTACCCCTGTTCCTGGTGGTATCGGTCCAATGACAGTGGCTATGTTATTGCAAAATACTGTTTCTAGCTATTTACAAACCACAGGCAACTGAGAAATAATTTTTATGAATATTCGTGATTCCTCACCAAAACCGGCAATCAATTTTGGATTTTAGATGTACTCTACAAATGAGTTCGGAGGGCGTTAAAACCCGTTGAGAGTTTAAATTTTGACTCTTCAATCCAAAATCTAAAATCTAAAATCTAAAATCCAGTGAGTGTTTCCGCCCCAAACCCCCGTAAAATTGGTACACAGATTACCAACAACAGCCCAATATTTTGAATAGTCAAGAGGAATACAAAGCATGGTAGCAACGGATAAAAGATTGGAAACCCCAAAAAAATCAGAGTCGGCTAGTTTTAACCTCGCTACCTATCTCAAAGAACGACAACAGCTTTGCGAACAAGCTTTGGATAATTCCATTACCGTCGTTTATCCAGAAAAGATTTATGAAGCCATGCGCTACTCTTTACTAGCTGGAGGTAAACGAGTTCGTCCTATTCTCTGTCTCGCTACTGCTGACATGATTGGTGGCACAATAGAAATGGCCATGCCTACAGCTTGTGCGGTAGAAATGATTCATACCATGTCATTGATTCATGATGATTTACCCGCTATGGATAATGATGATTATCGTCGCGGTAAACTGACAAATCATAAGGTTTATGGTGAAGATGTGGCTATTTTGGCAGGAGATGGTTTATTAGCTTTAGCTTTTGAACACGTAGCCGCCCAAACTCCTGAAAATGTACCTAGGGATAGAGTTTTACAAGTCATCATTCGCCTGGGTAAAGCATTAGGTGCGGCTGGCTTAGTCGGTGGCCAAGTGGTAGATTTGGAATCGGAAGGTAAGTCAGATATTTCCTTAGAAACCCTGAATTTTATTCATAATCATAAAACCGCAGCTTTATTAGAAGCTTGTGTAGTTTGTGGGGGAATTATTGCTGGTGCATCTGCTGAAGATGTGCAAAAATTAACTCGTTATTCTCAAAATATCGGTCTGGCTTTCCAAATCATTGATGATATTCTAGATATCACTGCTACCCAAGAGCAGTTAGGTAAAACCGCTGGTAAGGATCTCACAGCCAAGAAAGTCACCTATCCTAGTCTGTGGGGAATTGAAGAATCTCGCGCTAAAGCCCAACAACTCGTTGCTGAGGCTTGTGCTGAATTAGAATCCTATGGAGAAAAAGCCGTTCCTCTCCAAGCCCTCGCTCACTTTATCACCAGCCGCAATTACTAAGCCACATTTGGGATTGCAAGGCTTGTACTCACGTTTTTCCTCCACACAACCACTACTCACACTTACTAACTTCACCAAAATACCATGCAGGACATAGGCGAAATTGTTAACAACCGGGTGCTGCTGGTTGCGCTTGTAGCTTGTTTTGTGGCTCAAGGATTAAAGCTTATCGTTGAGTTAGTCAAACATCGCAAATTAAACGTGCGTGTTTTAGTGACTACTGGAGGTATGCCCAGCGCCCATTCAGCCCTAGTAACAGCCCTAGCAGACGGTGTAGGTCAAACTTTAGGTTGGGCATCTCCAGAATTTGCTCTAGCTACGGTTTTTGCTATCATCGTTATGTATGATGCCGCTGGAGTGCGTCAAGCTGCTGGTAAGCAAGCAAAAATCCTCAATCAAATGATTGATGAATTATTTCATGAGAAACCGGACTTTTTCCAAGACCGTCTCAAGGAATTATTAGGACATACACCAGTTCAAGTTATCGTTGGTTCGATTTTGGGTATAGCTATTTCTTGGTTAGCTAGGGCTGTATATTAGGTATTAGTCATTAGTCATTAGTCATTAGTCATTAGATATTAGTCATTGGTGAACAAATAAATAACAACTGACAACTATCAACGGACTGTTGAGCGAAGTAACACTACTTTCCGACCATCTGCTAGTATAGCTACAAATCCACTCTCGCTGAGTTTTTGTAATGTATTGTATGCTTCTTTTTGATTGGTAGTATAAACTGCCAGTAAATAAGGGCGTTGTCCATAGGATACAAAACCCACATCACCTCCTACGGATTTTTGGAGGCTACTAACCATTTCTGGACGGTTGAAATAATCTACCAGAATTGCATAACCTTCTCCTAATATTTTGGGGTTATAGCTGATTTTTGAAGTTGGTACTTTTGCTGTTGTTTGTGGTGCTTGTTGCGGTGCTTGTTCTGTGGCACGAGTGGTGATAACGGCAGATAAACCCACTATATTCTGAATATATCTAGCCCAGCGATTGGCATCATCAATCTTTTTGAAACCACCAATTCGGGTTACTATTTGATTATTATATTTGCAAATAACTGTTTTTAATTCAGTCGGTAATGCACTACGCAACTGCTTTTGATTTTCAGTTGTGGGACTAATTACTAATAATAGGTATTCTCCTGCCTTTGGTGCTTGACAATTAGCAATATTTTGTTGGGCAATAACAGGATTAATACTGCTAACCAAAGGGGTAACTGTTAATAACAAAATACTTGGCAACGTTTTTAATATTTGCATAAATGGTAATTGGTAATTGATAAATGGTAATTCGTAATTGGTAATTGGGGAAGAGGTGAAATTCTTATATATTCCCTGTTCCCCGTTCCCTGTTCCCTATTAAGAAACTGTGGTAAGGGATGCTAATGGATTCGGTATAGTATCGGTAGGGGCGGAGAATTGTCCAGTAATTACATACTCTAACCGCAATTTTAGCCAGGTAATAAATTGGGCATTGGTGGAAATAATGGCTGCCGCAGGTTGGGGGCATTTCTTTTTCATATCAGCCATTTTCGGTGTTTCTAAAAAAGCGGGTTGCTTGACTAACCAAAAATCAATTTCTTTTTCTTGTTCATGATAGTTGCGAGTCCGTTCTTTGAGAACTTCGTCTATTGGTTCTTCTTCCATAAGGAAGTGTTGACTGGCCAAAATGTAATAGTATGTTTGCATTTTCTTTGTTTGCTGACTAATCTATAATTTTAGGGTACAGTGTCGAATCTGTACCCTGAGAGGTTAACTTTTCTTCAATCCCTGAAACCAAGAACCAAAAGGACAACCACCGCTCTTATTTTCACTATTTTCTAGTTTGCCACCTGCTGTCAGGCTTTCCAAGAATAGGGCATTATCAAAATAGTGTTCTAAGGAAACAATTTTTAAATCGTCGGTAACTTGAGCAATACTCATACCGATAATTTCTACTGTTTTCCCTGTGGGTGCATAACCTTTATACTTACCCTGAAAATGTCCCCAGTGTCGCCATTTAAATGTAACATTGGGAGGACCAGAATAAACTGCCAATACTTCCCAGGGAAATCCTTTAGGAAAGGTACTATGAAAGATATCATGGGATGATTCAAAACTTTCCTCTGAAGCTTTGTAATGTTCAGAATCAGCCATAAATAAATTATAAGTACCCTTAGCACCTAATTCAGCAGCGGTGTATTCTTGACCACCATTGCTTGTTACCCGGAATTTGTCATTAACGATAGATAACCATTGTTCGGGGTTGGTTTTCCATGACACTTCCATTTCGAGGGTTCTCACAAGATTCTCGACAATAGCTTCCAGTGTACCTTCGAGATGATGGTGAATACTCTCTTTTGCTAGGTTTTCCAGAGAACGGCTATAGTCAGGGGGTTTTTGATTGCGCCATTGAGCATCAGTGCTGGCTGCAATTACCTTAGCTCTATCTTGTACCCATAGGGGCAGGTTGTTAGACTGTTGAGAAGTCATAGAAGTTTGAAGTTTCAAATGTGACTTTTGAGGATTTCGCAGCTAACACCCCTCTAGGACTGGGGACTGGGGACTGGGGACTGGGGAATAGTTTTTATAATTACCAATTACCAATTACCAATCACCCCCGCATGGCTTCTTTCATTTCTCGCACTGCTCTTTCGATACCTACTAAAGCTGCCCGACTAATGATAGTATGACCGATGTTGAGTTCTTCCATGCCTGGAAGTGCAGCAATGGGGTAAACATTCCAGTAGGTGAGTCCATGACCTGCATTCACCCGTAAACCTGCTTTAATGGCTTGTTCACAGCCTTGGGCTAATAAAGCTAGTTCTTTTTGGCGAGTTGTTTCGTCTTTGGCTTCCGCATATTGTCCTGTATGCAGTTCAATAAATTTGGCTTTTACCTTGACAGATGCCTCAATTTGTGGTGGTTCGGCATCAATAAACAAACTTACGGGAATGCCAGCATTTTGCAACTTATCAACTATCTCTCCTATTCTAGCAATTTGTCCGACAATATTTAAACCACCTTCTGTAGTTACTTCTTCCCGCTTTTCCGGTACTAAGGTAACATAATCGGGTTTGATATCGAGGGCTATGGCTAACATTTCTGTGGTTGCTGCCATTTCTAAGTTGAAGTGGGTTCTCACAGTTTGCCGCAATAACCGCACGTCTCGATCTTGAATATGTCTTCTATCTTCGCGCAAATGGGCAGTAATACCATCAGCACCCGCTAGTTCTGCTAGAATGGCTGCTGCTATGGGATCTGGTTCTACTGTCCGCCGTGCTTGCCGAATGGTAGCGATATGGTCAATATTAACACCGAGTGTAGGCACGCCTGATTTCTCCTGTTTGACAATTATCAGATGTTGATTTTAGCGGAAATTTTACTAACTAGAAGCACTAGTATAAAAACGGAGGGCAAATCGCCAAAACTGAGTAGAAATAAAAAATAAGACAACAGCTAAAAATCCCCCACCAAGCAACCAAGTAAATTGAATTTGTCCTAACATAAACTGGGCAGGAACTGTAGTTAAAAAAGCTACTGGTACTAGAAAGGTAAAAAACAAGCGATAAGCAGCCGGATAGGCTGTAATGGGGTATCTTCCGGCTTCTAAAAACCCTTTTAATACTTCTGTGACATTGTATATTTTCACAAACCAAATACTGGTTGACCCTAGTATAAACCACAGGCTATAAAGAATGACTAAACCGCAACCCAAGGGAAAAATAGTCAATAAATATTGATCAATACTTACGTTAAGTTTTGTACCAGCGTAGCCAATGATGAGTACACCGAAGATTAAATCTGGTATTCCCCAGGGGGAAAGGGTATGGATAGATAACCAAAACTGACTGCGAATAGGTTTTAATAATACAAAGTCTAAAGTCCCTTCCTGGACATGACGCACAATCCGATTTAAGTTAGGAGCGAGGAAGGTAGCAGAAAAGCCTTGTAATAAGGTAAAAATTCCTAAGACTACTAAAGCTGCTTCCCATGACCAGCCCGTAAAAGTGTAGCCTGTGCGGTAAAATAGGAATAAGCCAAAGATACTACCTATTAAATTACCTAAGCTACTGAAAGTAGCAATGATAAAATTAATCCGATATTCCATTTCCGCTGCAATGGCAGCACTCCAAAATAATCTCAGCACTTTTAGATATCTTTGCATTTTTGGTCTTTACCCCAATATCTATTAAATATAAAATAATTTTATCTAAACTTAATATTATTTGGTATTTTTATAAATTTATGAACGTTAAAATGTTGAATGCAACTTCTTAAGCAAATCGGATTTTATGCACTTTAATTTACCGGAATTAATTAAATCGCTGGGTTACTTTGGAGTATGGGGAATTATCTTTGCTGAATCTGGTTTATTGATTGGGTTTTTTCTGCCTGGTGATAGTTTACTATTTACCGCAGGATTTGTTGCTTCTCAAAACTTGTTGAATATTTGGGTTTTGATTTTTGGTGCGTTTGTTTGTGCTGTGTTAGGTGATAATGTCGGGTATTTTACAGGGCATAAATTTGGTAGAAAATTATTTGATAAGGATGATTCTTGGTTATTTCGTAAAAAACATATTGTCAAAACTCAAGATTTTTATGAAAAGCATGGTAAAAAGACGATTGTTTTAGCCAGATTTGTGCCAATTGTCAGGACTTTTGCGCCGATTGTCGCAGGGATTGGGGCTATGCACTATCGGTCTTTTATGTCTTACAATTTGGTGGGTGGCTTTGTTTGGACATTTGGCATTACTTTGTTAGGATTTTTCTTGGGAAAAACTTTACCAGCGGAACAATTAGATAAGTATCTATTACCAATAATTGGTTTAATTATTGTTGTTTCTTTATTACCATCAATTATTCATGTAATTCAAGAAAACAGAGCTAATAAATAATAAAATGCTTTGTTTTGATGACAGTTTACCAATCCCTATTTCCAAATATGACCAAAAGCTGGTAGCGTCAAACAAAGGAAAATATTTTTTGTGGATCTTACAACTTGAAAACACGTTCTAATTATTGGCAACTTTTACCCTATATCCGCACCCAGTGGCAAACTATCGCTAAGGGTTTTGTAGGGATTTTGGGATATGTACTGGCAACTTTAACCCTGATTAATGTCGCAGGTAAGTTGGCAGTTCCTTTCGGGAATGGTAATGTATTAGCGATCGCTCAATTAGCCGGAATTAGTGCGGCTATCTTTCTTGTTCGGGGCTTTTTTCAGTCTGTGCAAGATTTATACATGGCCAGGGCAGCTTTAAGGGTGGCTTTTTATCTCCGGCAACAGGTTTATACACATTTACAAAAACTCAATCTCAGCTATTTTGAAACTGCTAAAGCTGGAGATTTATCTTACCGTCTCACGGAAGATGTTGACAGGGTGGGAGAAGTTATTAATAAACTTTTTCATGATTTTACTCCCTGTGCTTTACAGTTAATTGCCATTCCCATTTACATGATTTATTTAAATTGGCAACTTACCTTAGCAACGGTAATTGTTGCCCCAATTATGGGAATTTTGATTGGTTGGTTTGGGGAAAGATTACGGAAATATTCTCTCAAAAGTCAAAGTCGTATTTCTGATTTATCTGCTATTTTAACGGAAGTTTTTAGCGGAATTCGGTTAATTCAAGCTTTTGCAGCGGAGAAATACGAAATTGATAGATTTAGTTATGAAGCAGAACGCAGTTTTAAAGCTAAATATTCAGTAGAAAGATTAAAAGCGATTCAAATTCCCATTGTGGGTTTTTTAGAAGCTGTGAGTGCGTTATCTTTGTTAATGGTAGGAACTTGGCAAATATCTCAACGCAATTTAACAGTAGGTGAATTTTTTAGTTATTTAACAGCAGCGGCTTTGTTAATTGATCCCATTGGTCATACTACTAATAACTATAATGAATTTAAACAAGGTGAGGCATCGGTTGACCGGGTTTTTGAGTTATTAGCAATTCAACCAACGGTATTAGAAAAAGATAATGCTATTACCCTTCCGGCTGTTAATGGTAAAGTTGAATATTGCAATATCACTTTTGCCTATAAATCAGGAGAACCTGTATTAAATAATATTAGTTTATTAGTCATGCCAGGTCAAGCCATTGCCCTTGTTGGTGCTTCTGGTGCTGGTAAAACTACTTTTGTGAATCTGTTACCTCGCTTCTATGATCCTGAATTTGGGGAAATTTTTATAGATGGGATAAATATCCGAGATGTGACATTAAATAGTTTAAGAAAACAAATTGGCATTGTTCCCCAAGAAACAATTATGTTTTCGGGAACTATTGCCCAAAATATCGCTTTTGGACAAAATGATTTTGATATTAGCGCAGTAGAATCAGCGGCAAAAATTGCTAATGCTCATCAATTTATTCAGCAATTACCAGAAGGTTATCATACTTGGGTGGGAGAGCGAGGTGTGAATTTATCCGGGGGACAAAGACAACGAATTGCGATCGCTCGTGCAGTGCTTCTTAACCCGCAAATATTGATACTCGATGAAGCCACATCGGCTTTAGATTCGGAATCAGAAGCTTTGGTACAACAGGCTTTGGAAAGATTGATGGAAAACCGCACGGTGTTAATTATAGCTCACAGATTATCAACAGTGCGGAAATGCGATCGCATTTTGGTGTTGGAAAAAGGGCAAATTGTGGAATCAGGAAATCATGAGGAATTGTTAGAATTAGAAGGGAGATATGCGCGGTATTATGCTCAACAGTTTAGTTAAAATTGGATTTACCAAATTAATTCATTAACCATGACGAGAAAAATCTTAACTGAACTAAGTTCACAAACTTACGAACACCCATTTGATCGGAAAGCCTTGGCTTCTTTACAAAGTATGCCGGGTATTTCTCCTTTGCTCAAAAAAGTCAACGAATATGGTATTGATCGTTTACTCAGATTACAAAGTATTGCTAGTGAAATCAGAGTCACACCCCGGAATTTTCCCCAATTGTATCAACCATTATTAGAAGCTTGCCAAATTCTTGATGTGACAACTATTCCTGAATTGTATTTATTTCGAGGTACAGGACATATTCAAACTTATATTATTGGAGTAGAAAAACCCATTGTTGGTATTAATATAGAAGCAATGGAATGGTTGAATTATGATGAATTGCTGTTTATTTTTGGGTACGAAATTGCCCGAATTAAAAGTCAGCACATGATTTATCATCAAATATCAATTGTGATGCCAGCATTAAAAATATGGTTAAGCAGTACTACATTAGGCTTAGGAGGATTGATAGCTAGTGGCGTAGAATTGGCGTTATATAATTGGGTAATGATGGCAAAGTTTACTGCTGACCGTGCTGGGTTATTAGCTTGTCAGGATATTGATGTGGCAACTACCGCACTGATGAAACTTGCAGGTTTACCAGAAGAGTATTTAACTCCTCACGTGATCGAAGATTTCCTCATTCAATCCCGCGAATTTGCATCTAATAGTGTTGATAGTCTAGATCAAGTCACGAAAATATTAAGTTATTCAGAATCTAGTCTTTCTTGGTTAGTGATGCGAACTGGTGAATTATTAAAATGGGTTGATTCGGGAGAATACAATCATGTACTTCAAGGAGAAAATGTCAACACTTCAAAAGGAGAAGAGGAAGGAGAAGAAAAAGAAGGATGGAATTTTTTAACTTCTTGGTAAGTAGATGAACTGAAATAAATATCAAATAATATTGTGAACTAGGGCAGGCTAGAAGCCCACCCCACAAGGGTTATATATTTGTTATTGTGGGGTGGGCATCCTGCCCGCCCATTTTATATTTAGTTGAATTTTGCCTAATCTTTCCACAAAGCAATACCACCTAACAACCCGGTGATATTAGGAATTAATTTCACATTTAGTGGCAGATTCATATTGATTCGCACTGCTTCACCACCACCGATATAAAGACAATCATAGTTAAATAATTGTTGTAAAGAAGCGATCGCTTTTTGTAATCGCTTATTCCATTTTTTCTCACCAATCTTATCTAAAGCTGCCCGTCCTAGTTGTTTTTCATAAGTTTCCCCTTTGCGAAATCGGTGATGTCCCATTTCCATATTTGGAACTAACTTCCCATCTACAAATAAGGCTGAACCAAAACCTGTACCCAAGGTAATTACCAGTTCTACACCTTTACCAGAAATTGCCCCTAATCCCTGCATATCTGCATCATTAATGACTTTAACAGGTCTATTTAACTGTTGAGATAATGTTGTAGCTAAATCAAACCCAATCCAATCACAATGGAGATTGGCAGCGGTTTCGGTGACTCCATAACGAACCACACCGGGAAAACCTACTGATACCCGATGATATTCACCTTGAGCGGCGGCTAAGACTATAATAGTGTTGATTACTACTTCTGGTGTAGCGGGTTGAGGGGTTTCTAATCTGCCTCTTTCGGTTAAAGGTTTACCTGTGATATCTAACACCATCGCTTTTACGCCACTACCGCCAATATCTACAGATAAGGTACGAATAGATCCGTTATCTTCTAACATAAGATTTTCTCGGTTTTTGCAACTTCTTTCGATATTACGTTGCTAAATTAGACTCCACAGGAGATGAATAAAAAAGTTTTCATAATAATGCTGCTTAAAAACCCGTAGGGGCGCAGGGCCTGCGCCCTCTCCTCATCGGCCTGCTAATAACCACCATATATATTTTTCCCAACCATAACTAATTGAACACCAGATTGATTTAAATTTGCTAATCTAGAAGTAGTGTAAATATTCCTGATGGTAGTGCATTTTTCTATTAAAAATATTATTTGAGCAACAATTATGACGACGTTTCACCCTAACAGCCTGCGTTCCTACAGTCAGGATGATGTACAGCAAATTCTGCAATTAGCGATCGCTCGTCAAGTAGACGATAATGATCAAGAATTTTCCTATCAGCAAATACTGGAAATTGCGACAGAGTTACAAATATCACCCGATATCCTCCAACAAGCGGAACGGGATTGGTTAGGTAAACAAAACGAAGTTGAACAACGTAAAAACTTTAATCTTTATCGTCAAAGTAAATTTAAAAAACGTTTAGGAAATTACGCAATTATTAATATTTTTTTCCTAGCGATAGATTCCATTAGTGGCGGTATTTCTTGGTCACTTTACATCTTACTAGGTTGCGGATTAGCCATATCCTTAGATATTTGGAATACTTTTCAAACCAAAGGTGAAGATTACGAAATCGCCTTTCAAAGATGGAATCGCAACCATCAAATTAAACAAACAATCAATACAGTTTTAAATAGGTGGTTTAAGGTATTTAGTCCTTAAACTGCCTGTAGGGGCGCAGGCCATGCGCCCTCCAAATACTGAATTAGCTACTAGAACCAGAAGCGGCTAATTCTGCTAACCGTTCTTGTTGATCTTGTGATATACAAGATTGAATCACCGTCTCTATATCACCTTCCAAAACAGGGTTAAGGGTAAAATTTTGACCTAAACGGTGGTCAGTCACCCGGCTATCTTTATAATTGTAAGTGCGAATTTTTTCGGAACGAGAACCTGTCCCAACTTGCGATCGCCGCATGGAAGTCACAGCCTCCTGTTGTTCTCGCAATTTCAACTCATACAACTTAGCCCGGAGAATTTGCATCGCCCGTTCTTTATTCTGCAACTGACTCCGTTCTTCTGTACAGAAAATCCGAATCCCAGTCGGTTTGTGGAACAAATCAGCGGCTGTTTCCACCTTATTCACGTTTTGTCCACCCGCACCACCAGAACGCGCCGTACTCATTTCAATATCTTTCGGGTCAATATGGATTTCCACTTCATCCACTTCTGGCATAATTGCTATAGTCGCAGTCGAAGTGTGAACCCTTCCTCCCGATTCCGTTGCTGGTACACGCTGAACACGATGTACACCAGATTCAAACTTTAGCTTACTATAAACACTATCGCCTTGAATTTCTAGAATTACTTCTTTAAACCCGCCCATTTCCCCCAAGGACTCGCTGACCAGCTTCACCTTCCAACCTTGGACATCAGCATAGCGAGAATACATCCGCAGTAAATCTCCTGCCCAGATACTAGCTTCATCGCCGCCAGTACCAGCGCGAATTTCCAACATAATGTTTTTATCATCGTTGGGGTCACGGGGTAGCAGCAACACCTTTAAGCGACTTTCTAAATATTCCAGCTTTTCTTCTAGTTCACTAACTTCCATTGCTGCCATTTGATGCAACTCTAGATCGCTATTGGACTCTTTGAGTACCTGACGCGCTCCTACTAATTCATCCTGGGCTGTTTTCCAAGTTTCATAGGTATTAACTACCTCTTCTAAAGAAGAACGAGACTTAGCAATTTTTTGATACTCATCAGGATTACCAGCGGTATCAGGATCGGCTAAACGGCGTGTTAACTCATGAAAAGTTTGTTCAACAGATTTAAGTTTCTCCAGTAAGTATGATTCTGCCATGATGACTATAAATGCTCCTAAAAAATAACAAGTTGGCTCAAGCATTAAATGACAAGCGACCCAGCACTATGCAGGGTCGTCTATGGCTTCCGCCATGCTATCAATAGCTACAGCCAACCAGCTACTTTTGATTATCGTCGCCAGTTTGAGTTTCAGTTTGAGTGCTGGACATACCATATTTACGGAGGAAGCGTTCTACACGGCCTTCAGTATCAATCATTTTCTGAGTACCAGTGTAAAAGGGGTGATTTCCAGACCAAACATCTACGTGTAATTCGGGCTTAGTAGCACCAATAGTCATAATAACTTGACCATTACAGTAGACTTTAGCGTCTGGATACCATTTGGGATGAATATCAGGTTTAGCCATTGTTTTTTTTGTTGCGAATCTATATAAATTGAGACTGGAGATTGGGGACTGGGGATTGGGACTGGGGATTAGGTAAAAGTTTTCTTCCTTTTTCTTCCTGACTCCTGACTCCTGATTCCTGACTCCTATCTTAACGTTTGGAGTATTGAGGAGCTTTGCGGGCTTTGTGCAAACCGTATTTCTTCCGTTCTTTAGCTCGTGGGTCACGAGTTAAATAGCCTTCAGTTTTCAAAGGTGAACGGTTATCTGGGTCGAGTTGACACAAAGCGCGGGCAACTCCTAGACGAATAGAATCAGCCTGTCCAGTTAAGCCACCACCTTCAGCTTTTACCAAGATGTCATATTCGCTTTCTAATCCCAAGGTTTCCAAAGGTGCTTTGATAGCTCCCAAGTAGTTAGGATTGAATTGGAAATACAAATCTCCATCTTTACCGTTAACAGTCATTTTCCCTTCACCGGGAACTAGACGAACTCTAGCAACTGAGGCTTTACGGCGACCAGTACCCCAGTAAACGGCACGACCGCTGTTAATTTCTGCTACCTGCATTAGTTTTCTCCAGGAATTGTACTAATTGTGATTTCTTTGGGTTGTTGTGCTTCATGCGGGTGAGTTGGCCCTGCATACACTTTCAGTTTGGTAAATAACTGCTTACCCAAACTATTTTTAGGTAACATACCTTTAATAGCGTGTTCAAGAATTCTTTCTGGTAATCGCTGTTGTAACTTAGCGAAAGTTTCTGTTTTCATTCCACCAGGACGGCCAGAATGGCGACGGTAAAGCTTTTGAGTCCGCTTTTTACCTGTAACTGCCACTTTCTCAGCATTGATAATAATGACAAAATCCCCTGTATCCAAGTGAGGTGTAAATTCAGGTTTCTTTTTGCCTCTAAGAATCATGGCGACTTCTGTAGCCAGACGACCCAGACGTTTATCTGTAGCGTCTACTAAGTACCAATCGCGCTCAATAGATTGTTGAGGGGGAAGGTAAGTTTTACTAGTCATTTTGTTTGTCAGTTGTCAGTTGTCAGTTGTCAGTTGTTAGTTGTCAGTTGTCAGTTGTCAATTTTCATGACCCATGACTAGGTATGGTTGGGTGTCATACCAGATTTTTGGCGGAAAGGGAAAATCGGGATAACCGACTCTCAACAAGCATAACCCGTGAGCAGGTGCAGAATATTTTACTTCTTCCCGGCGTTCTTGTTGCCAGATTTCGGTGAAGTCATCTAGAGTCCGCTGACCAGAACCTACTTGTACTACCATTCCGATTAATAACCTCACCATGCCATATAAAAATCCATTAGCCTGAATTTCAATATGGATGAATGATCCACTACGACGACATTCTACTGCTTGCACTTCTACCCAGGAATGCGATCGCGCTGACCCAGCCCGTTCAAAAGCAGATAAATGGTGTTTTCCCAGCAGCGGTTTCAGGGCAGATGTAATTAAGGCTTCATCTAAAGGAGCATAATAATAATGCCAACTGAAAGGTTGTACGAATAAATTCGGTAAATCTTCAGTATAGATAGTGTAGCGATATCGTCGGTAAACTGCGCTAAAACGGGCGTGCCAACTTTCACTTACACCTGCTGATGCCCTGATTAATATCCCTGCGGGCAAATAGCCATTGAGAACTTTTGCCCACCTGTGAGCAGGAATTAAAGTTGTAGCTTGAAAATGGGCTACTTGAGCGGCAGCATGGACTCCAGAATCAGTTCTACCTGCTCCGTGGAGTGTCACATGATACCCTAGAACAGTGGCTATAGCTGTTTCTATCTCTTCTTGGACAGTGCGCTGTCCTTTTTGTCGTTGCCAGCCGTGAAAATGAGTACCTACATACTGAATGACTAAGGCTACTCGCTGAGTGGCTTGCTGGCGGCTTTCTAACATACTTGTTTGTCAGTTGTCAGTTGTCAGTCGTCAGTTGTCAGTTGTTTTTTATTTGCTACTGACCAATGACCAATGACTAATGACTAATAACTTTAAACTAGTTCAATAATCGCCATTTCAGCATGATCACCGCGACGGGGGACGGTATGCAGAATGCGAGTATAACCACCTTGACGGTCAGCATACCGAGTTGGAGCTTGCTCGAATAGTGCATGAACTAGGGTCTTGTCGTAGATATAACCTAATGCCTTTCGACGTGATGCTAAAGAGCCATCTTTAGCTAGGGTAATCATTTTATCTACTTCACTGCGGACAACTTTAGCTCGGATTAAAGTTGTAGTAATTCGACCATGACGTACCAATTCTGTTGTCAAAGCTCTGAGAAGAGCTTTACGTTGATCTGCTGGTTTACTAAGTTTTTTGACTCGGCAACGATGACGCATAACAATGCACTAATGAAGTTTCATTTATGGGGTTTTGATTTAGCTAGGTTTAGAGCTTCTTTCTTGAGGTAAAGTAATACCTAAGCGACGCTGTAAAGCCTCAACTACTTCTTCCGCTGACTTTTGACCAAAGTTTTTGATTTCTAAAAGGTCTTCTTGGGTGTAATCCAATAAGTCGGCTACGGAGTTTACTTGAGCGCGTTTTAGACAGTTATAAGCTCTGACAGATAACTGTAATTCTTCAATAGGAATTTGCGCGGTGGGATCATCTGGGATATCTGACCCTGTATCTGTTGGTTCTAAGGAGATATCTTTCAATGGATTGAATAAATCTACCAAAATTCCAGCAGCGGATGATAGTGCTTCTTGAGGAGAAATACTACCATTAGTCCATACTTCCAACAGTAGTCTGTCTTTCAAAGAACCATCGCCACGGGCTTCTTCAACACTATAGTTGACTTTCCGCACGGGCATAAACACTGAGTCAATTTGGAGAAAATCCAAAGATGTGGCTTCTTCTCTGCCTCGTTCTACAGTCCGGTAGCCCTTGCCTCGCTCAATCCGAAATTCCATTTCCAGTTTTCCACCTTCAGCAATGGTGGCGATATACTGGGTCGGGTCAATCACTTCTACTTCACTAGGTAAATCGAAATGTGCCACAGTAACTGTTGCCGGTCCATTCACGAGTAACCGACCAATTTGGGGTTGAGAAGAATAGTTCTTAAGAATGACATCCTTCATTCGCATGAGGATTTCCAGCACGTCTTCTCTTACCCCTGGAACTGTCGCAAACTCATGACTAACACCAGCAATTCTTACTGCTGTCACTGATGTTCCTTCTAAATTAGAAAGTAAAACCCGCCGCAACGCGTTGCCAACAGTTGTCCCTTGACCACGCTCTAGGGGTTCTAGAACGAATTTACTGTAATAGCTCCGACTTTCTTCAGCATTAGACTCTACACATTCAATTTGAAACTGCGCCACGGAGTAGCCTCCCTCACTTCGTAAAGTCAAAAGTCAAAATTCAAAAGTCAACAGTCAACAGTCAAAAGTTGACAGTTAACTGTTAGATGAGAAAAGTTTAAACTCGACGGCGCTTGGGTGGACGGCAACCGTTATGAGGAATTGGGGTAATATCACGAATGAGTGTAATTTCCAATCCTGCACCTTGAAGCGCCCGAATAGCGGTTTCTCTACCTGCACCGGGACCGCTCACCATGACTTCGATTTGCCGCATTCCTTGGTCTGTGGCTCGTCTAGCTGCACTTTCAGCAGCGGTTTGTGCGGCGAAGGGAGTTCCTTTTTTTGCCCCTTTAAATCCACTAGAACCAGCACTTGCCCAGGAGATAACATCTCCATTTTGATCGGTAATCGTGACAATGCTATTGTTGAAGGTAGACTGAATGTAGGCAACCCCATTGGGTACGTTCCGTTTCTGCTTTTTGCTCCCGGATTTTTTCGTTGGTTGTCTGGCCATATTTCTTTAGTGAATTTAAGGTACAACTTGCTAATTGCAGCAAGTTTAGAAAAATTATTTGCCAGGGGCTTTCTTCTTACCAGCCACTGTCTGTCTTCTACCACGTCTGGTTCTAGCGTTTGTCCGGGTTCTTTGTCCACGCACTGGTAAGCCCATGCGGTGTCTCCGACCTCTGTAACAGCCAATGTCAACTAAACGTTTAATATTTAGTCCTTCTAGACGGCGTAAATCTCCTTCAACCTGATAGTTGCTTTCGATTTCTCCTCTCAGGGCAGCTACATCAGCATCAGACAGGTCTTTTACGCGGGTATCTGGGTTTACACCAGTAGCTGCGAGAATTTGATGTGATCTAGTTAAGCCAATTCCGTAAATGTATGTTAGACCAATTTCTACACGCTTATCGCGGGGAAGGTCTACGCCGGAAATCCGTGCCACAATGAATCTCTCCCTATTGTTTTCGTAGTTGCAGTTTGCAAAGCGCGATAGCGTGGCCTTAGCCGTTTAATTGTCGCGGTTTAAACTTTGCTTTGATAGATAATTTCTATCCCTGGCGTTGTTTGTGTTTGGGATTTTCACAAATCACCATAACGCGACCACGACGCTTGATCACGCTGCACTTTTCACAAATTTTCTTAACTGAGGCTCTGACTTTCATGCCTTTTAAAATTGACTCCAAATAGTAAATTATAGCATTTCTAGAAGAAATATTTCAGTTATGTAACTAGAAAAAGACCAGTTGATTTATGTATGGTAAGATTCTCTGTTATTGATTTTATTTCTTCCGCAGGCGATAGGTGATTCTACCTTTGGTTAAGTCGTAGGGTGTTAATTCAACTTTGACGCGATCGCCAGGTAAAATCTTGATGTAATTACGGCGAATTTTCCCAGAAATGTGTGCCAGGACATTAAAGCCGTTATCCAAGTCAACACGAAACATTGCATTAGGCAACGATTCGGTGACAGTCCCTTCCATTTCAATTAGATCTTGCTTAGACAAGTTTTTTCCTCAACTCAACAATCTCCTATTGTCCTTGTACCATGGGCATCAAGAACACAATTAGAGAAAATATCAACAGTTTATTAATATATCTTAGCTAAAATTGACTTGCGCCTGGCTTGGAAGATAGGGGTGAGGTAATAAAGGCAAGGGAAAATTTGGTTTTTTCTCTCTACCGACATAGACCGCTACCCCTGAGTTTCTTTAAGCAGCTATGATATTTTTCAAATCAGTAAAAACTTCTTCTTGGGACTGATTACCGTTGACTGTTAGGAGTTTTTGGCGATCTGTAAAATAGTTAATTAAGGGTGCAGTTTCATCGCGGTAAACTTCTAAGCGCCGACGAATCACTTCTTCAGTATCATCTTTTCGTCCGCGTCCTAGTAACCGAGTAATGACAGTTTCATCTGGTGCATCCAGATTAACTACCTTTTCACCACCCTGTCCTAGACTTTTAAGTAATTCTGCTAGAAACTCTGCTTGTGTAACTTTACGAGGAAAGCCGTCTAAAATCCAACCTGTTTTAGTATCTGGTTGTTTTAGGCGTTCTTCAACCATATCTTCTACTAATTTGTCGGGGACTAATTCGCCTTTATCCATGAAACTTTGGGCTTGCATTCCCAAATTTGTTTTCTCTTGAATAGCTTGACGTAAAATGTCACCTGTAGAAATATGGGGAATCTGCAAAAATGCAGCCAAGGTTTGAGCTTGAGTTCCTTTACCAGCACCCGGTGGTCCCAAGAAGATTAATCGCGTCACTATTGTTTCACCATTCCTTCATAACGCTGAGAGATAACGTAAGTTTGGATTTGTTTAGCCGTATCAATTGCCACACCGACTAAAATTAACAAAGATGTTGCCCCCAAACCTTTAAAGGTAGGAACTTTTAAGGCACTTTCTACGGCTGTGGGAATAATTGCCACTAAACCTAGAAAGATAGCTCCTAAAAAAGTGAGTCGGTTTGTCACCCGTTCAATATACTCACTAGTAGCTTTTCCGGGACGAATACCGGGAATACTAGAACCCATTTTTTTCAAATTCTGAGCCACATCTACTGGGTTGAGTATCAACGAAGAATAGAAGTAGCTGAAGAAAACAATGGAAGTTAAGTAAACGAGGGCATATACCCAAGGTGCAGAACCACCAGGACTTAAATAGGTATTAACGATGTTTGCTAATTCGGGATTTTTAGTGAAATTGGCGATTAAAAGTGGCAAACTCAGGATTGCGGCTGCAAAAATAATCGGCATTACCCCGCCAGAATTGAGACGTAGGGGTAAATAACTCCGTTGTTCTGCTAAAACTCTTCTGCCCACTTGACGACGGGCAGAAATAATGGGGATGCGGCGCATTCCTTCCTGTACGAACACAATACCCACGATTGTGAACATAAAAACCACTACCAGGACGATGACGCGCCCGACTATTTCCCGTCCACCAACTTGTACCAAGTCAATGGTATCGCCTAGAGACTTGGGTAAAGATGCCACAATGTTGACAAAAATCAACAAAGATGCACCATTCCCGATCCCCCGTTCTGTAATCAGTTCCGATGCCCACATCACGAACATTGAACCAGCAGTGAGGGCGATTGCTGTTTCTGCTACGAATATTGGACCTGGGCTAAGGGCGAATTGTTGGAGGAATAATGTCGAAAAAGCCACACTTTGAATAATTGCCCAACACACAGTCACATAGCGGGTAATTTGTGATATTTTCCGCCGACCTGCTTCGCCTTCATTTTTCTGTAAATTTTCTAAAGATGGCAGAGCAGAAGTCAGTAATTGGATAATAATGGACGCATTAATAAAGGGCAAAATCCCCAAGGCAAAGACACCTAAAGTAGAGAGTCCGCGTCCAGAGAATATATCCAGTAAACCGAAAATGGAATTGTTGCCCGATATAGCGTCATGAAACTTAGGTCTATCAATTCCTGGGACAGGTAAAAATATACCCAGGCGAACCAAAATTAAAATACCGACAGTAACAAGCAGCCTACCTCTCAGTCCGGCTGCTTGCGCCATCTGCATAAAAGTTTCTTGAGCCGTTGGGGCTTTGTCTCGACTGATCATAGAGTTTTACCTTTGAAGTCCTAACTATGATTTACGTGATTAATGTGATGAAGATGATTAAGTCGTCTGAACTGTGATTTTTGTGATTTATTTGATGAAGATGATTATCAAAATCACATTCATCATCCTAATCATATAAATCATCTTAATCATAAAAATCATAGTTCAGACTTTTATACAGTTTCACAACTTCCACCAGCAGCTTCAATTTTGATCCGAGCTTGGCCTGTGAAAGCAGCAGCTTTTACCTGAAGAGGAACATTCAATTCCCCATTACCCAAAATTTTCAATTCACCTTTAACAGTGGTTAAGATCCCCGCTGCTTTTAAGGATTCCAATGTTACTTCTGAGTTAGCAGGTAGGTTAGCTAATTTCTCTACATTAATCGTAGTGTAAATTCTCCGGTTAATGAGAGGGAAGCCCTTGAGTTTAGGTATCCGGCGGTACAATGGCTGTTGACCACCTTCAAAACCTGGTCTTGTCCCACTACCAGAACGGGATTTTTGACCACGCATCCCTAGACCAGCACTAGCACCTTGTCCAGCAGAAATACCTCTACCTACACGCTTACGGCGTTTTTTAGAGCCTTTTTGGGGCTTAACATCATTAAGTCTCATTTTGGTTTGTGATTTTAGATTTTAGATTTTGGATTTTAGATTGAGAATCTGATACAAAGGGTGACTAAATATAGAGTTTCTCAATGGCGATACCGCGATCTTCAGCAACTTCACTTAATGTCCGCAGGGTAGATAGAGCGTTAACTGCGGCTCTGGCGTTGTTCAAAGGGTTATTTGAACCTAGTTGTTTGGCAAGAATATTGCGTATTCCTGCTAACTCTAATACAGTCCGTACAGCGCCCCCGGCAATTACCCCTGTACCTGGTGCGGCTGGGCGCATCATGACTTTAGCTCCGCCACCAACACCGTCAATGGGGTGAGGAATGGAATTGGATTTAGTGATCGGGATGTCAATGAGATGTTTTTTACCATCAGCGACACCTTTTTTAACTGCACCAATTACATCTGATGCCTTACCAACTCCGACTCCAACTTGTCCACGTTCATTACCGACGACGACAATGGCACGGAAGCTGAGTTTTTTACCACCTTTGACGACTTTACTCACCCGGCGGATTTGGATAACTCGCTCTTGCCAGGTGGTTTCTTCTTTTTTTGTACGGCTTGCTTTACGACGACCGGTTACCATAATCAATGCTCTCTTTTAGTTGTCAGTTGTCAGTTGTCAGTTGTCAGTTGTCAGTTGCTACTGACTATTGACTACTGACGGACTTAGAAATCTAAACCAGCCTCGCGTGCCGCCTCGGCTAGGGCTTTGACGCGACCATGATAGAGGTTTCCACCACGGTCAAAAACGACTTTAGTGATTCCTTTTTCTAGGGCGCGGACAGCTACCAATTTACCAACTTGCACTGATGCGTCACAGTTAGCACCAGAAGCGATGTTAGATTTCAATTCTGGTTCTACGGTTGATGCGGCAACTATAGTTTCCTGCTTGGTATCATCAATTACTTGAGCATAAATATGCTCATTTGATCGAAATATAGCCAAACGTGGACGTTCGGTCGAACCGCTGACTTTGCCACGAACGCGCCGATGACGACGTTGTTTTGATTCTTTGCGTGTAAGTTTCATATTTACTTCTTACCACCCTTACCAGTCTTACCAGCTTTGCGTCTGACTACTTCACCGGCATAACGAATACCTTTACCTTTGTAGGGTTCAGGTGGACGAACAGCACGGATTTTAGCTGCTGTATTGCCGACAATTTCTTTGTCATAACCGCTGACTATGACATTAGTAGTCCCTTCTACCGCAAATTGAATTCCTGCTGGGGGTTCAATTTGGACTTGATGGCTATAACCCATATTTAAAACTAGGTTACTGCCTTGAAGTTGGGCGCGATAACCAACCCCTTGGATTTCCAAGCGACGTTGAAAACCCTGGGAAACTCCCTCCACCATGTTAGCCACTAAGGTGCGGCTCAAACCGTGCATTTGTCTGGAGGTGCGGGTTTCATCACGACGAGTAACTAGCAATGTTTCTCCGTCTAAGGAGAGTATCACATTGTTAGGTAGTTGACGGGAAAGTTCGCCTTTAGGACCTTTCACCACTACTTTGACACCATCAATCGCCACTTGCACTTTGGCGGGAATGGTAATTGGACGTTTACCAATACGAGACATGATTTTTTGTTCTTTGTCAGTTGTTTTCTGTCAATTGTCAGTTTTTCGTTGTTTTGCCACTGACCAATGACCAATGACCAATGACGACTACCAAACGTGGCAAAGCACTTCACCGCCTAGATTTTGGCGGCGTGCTTCGCGGTCAGTCATAATCCCACTGGATGTAGAAATAATGGCAATACCGATACCGCCTAGCACTCTTGGTAATTCTTTTCTGTTGGAGTAAACACGTAAACCTGGTTTACTCACTCGCTTTAGGGCAGTGATTAAGGGTTGGCGATTTTTACCTTTGTATTTCAGAGAAATAACTAGGTTACGCTTGATTCCTTCTCCTGCTTCGTCAACTTCCGCAATAAAGCCTTCTTCCCGCAGTACCTTAGCAATACTACGAGTCATCTTTGTAGCTGGTACTTGCGTAGTTTGATGCCTTGCCATATTGGCATTGCGGATGCGCGTCAGCATATCTGCAATTGTGTCGTTAGCCGCCATCGTTCCCTCTTTAGATGAACTTATTGATCGCGAAAGGGCATTCCCATTTCCTTAAGTAAGGCGCGGCCCTCTTCGTCGGTTTTTGCCGTGGTAATGATAGAAATATCTAAACCCCGGACTTGATCGATTCTGTCGTATTCCACTTCTGGAAAAATTAGCTGTTCGCGCACACCTAGAGTGTAGTTGCCACGTCCGTCAAAGCTTTTGGGGCTGATACCGCGAAAGTCTCTGATTCTGGGCAGTGTAAGGTTAATTAGACGATCTAAGAAAGCGTACATCCGTTCGCCTCTTAGTGTCACCATAATCCCTACGGGCATACCTTGGCGAATTTTAAAGCCAGCGATCGCTTTCTTTGCCCGTGTTACCACAGGTTTTTGTCCAGTAATCAGGGCAATTTCGCTGATAGATGCCTCTAGTGATTTAGCGTTTTGAGCAGCTTCTCCCAAACCTCTGTTTATAGTTATCTTAGTCACCTTCGGCACTTGATGCACGTTGGTGTATTCAAACTGAGTAATCAATTTGGGAGTAATTGTCTCTTGATATACAGTTTTCAGTCTTGTTATCGCCATAGTGTTTGTCCTTATGTTCCCTGGGCTTGGTCAGGGAAAGTTCTTTGTCAGTTGTCAGTTGTCAGTTGTCAGTTGTTTTTTACTAATGACCAATGACCAATGACTAGTAACTATTTATCCAGAATTTCACCTGTTTTTTTGAGCATTCTCACTTTCTTGCCTTCAGCGGTGAAAGTGTAGCAGACGCGACTAGCGACGTTTTGCTTGGTGGAATAGAGCATCACATTGGAGCTATGAATGGGGTACTCTTGGGTGACTATTTGCCCTGATTCACCTTCTTGCTGGGGTTTCACGTGCTTGGTTTTAATGTTGACACCTTTGACAAGAACTTTGCTCAGTTGTGGCAGTGCTTTAATCACTTCACCAACTTTACCTTTATCTTTGCCAGCGATGACTTGCACAGTATCACCAGTTTTAACGTGCATTTTATGAAAAACTTTGGGTTGTGGGCGCTTTGCCATTACAGCACCTCCGGAGCCAAGGAAACAATTTTGGTAAAGTTTTTGTCGCGCAGTTCTCGAGCTACGGGTCCAAATACCCTTGTACCTCGAGGATTACCTTCTTTGTTGATAATCACTGCGGCGTTATCGTCGAAGCGGATACACATACCGCTATCACGACTAATAGCTTTACGAGTACGCACAATTACTGCTTCGACCACATCAGACTTTTTAACGGCCATGTTGGGTGAAGACTCTTTGACAACAGCGATAATGCGATCGCCTACGCCACCATAACGACGGTTACCTGCACCTAATATGCGGATGCACATTAGTTTTTTAGCACCGCTATTATCTGCGACGTTCAGATAAGATTGGGGTTGAATCACAACTGGTCTCTCTTTTGGGGTTGTTGTAACTTAGCGTTACAACTGTTTACGCTGTAGCTTTGGTGTTCAGGATTTCTGTAACTTGCCAACGCTTGGTTTTGCTCAGGGGTCTAGTTTCCTGAATCCGCACCCGGTCGCCTATTTTGCACGTATTCTCTTCGTCGTGAACTTTATAGCGGCGGGTTTGAACTACGATTTTGCCGTACTTGGGGTGAGGAGCGCGGTTTTCTATGGCTACTACCACAGTTTTTTGCATTTTATCGCTCACTACCAAGCCAACTCGTTCTTTGACTGCCATAATCTCCTACTTTTGTTCTGGGTCTGAAAGACTTGCTGCCCGTTTCCGTTCTCCTTCTACTGTCAGCAATTGGGAGAGACGATGGCGTGCGTGTTTGAACTGGTGAGGCTTTTCTAGTTGTCTAGTGGCTTTTTGCAAGCGCAACTGGAATAATTGTCTTTTAACGGCGACAATTTCCTCAGACAGCCGTTCGTCATTTAATTCTCTAGCTTCTGAAATCTTGGGAAGAGGCATAAACTACTCCTGCTCCTGTGGTTGAGAGCGGGCAATAAACTTGGTTTTAATTGGCAACTTAGCGTCAGCCAAGCGCATAGCTTCGCGGGCAATTTCTTCAGTAACGCCACCAATTTCAAACATGATCCGGCCTGGTTTGACGACGGCTACCCAAAATTCTGGATTACCCTTACCAGAACCCATCCGGGTTTCAGCAGGACGCATGGTGATTGGTTTGTCAGGGAAAATCCGAATCCAGATTTTGCCACCCCGGCGAATATAACGAGTCATTGCCCGACGGGAAGCCTCGATTTGCCGTGAGGTGATCCAAGATGGTTCTTGGGCTTGGAGTCCAAAATCCCCAAAGTTGAGGGTACTGCCACGGGTGGCAAGACCTTCCATGCGTCCGCGTTGTTGTTTGCGGAATTTAGTTCTTCTAGGACTTAACATGATTTGTCAGTTGTCGGTTGTCGGTTGTCAGTTGTCAGTTTTTTTGCCACTGACTATTGAGCATTGACTAGGCTTCATTGGAGCGATCTTCAAACTGCTGTCGGCGACGTTGTTGTTGTCGGCGACGAGGTTCGCGGTCACGGTCACGATCACCACGGTCACGGTCACGTTCTCTAGCGGGTTGGGCGGGAGCTTGTTCCTGACCAGGAATAATTTCTCCTTTAAATACCCAAACTTTAATCCCTAGAATTCCGTAAATTGTCTTAGCTGTGCAGCCAGAATAGTCAATATCAGCACGTAAAGTATGGAGAGGAACTCTACCTTCACGAGTCCACTCTGAGCGGGCAATTTCTGCACCGTTGAGCCGACCACCGACTTGAACTTTGATTCCTTGTACACCTGCTCTTTGGGCGCGTTGAATTGCTTGACGAACAACTCGACGGAAGGAAACGCGACGTTCTAATTGTTGAGCAATGTATTCAGCAATTAGGTAGGCATCAGCATCAACTCGTTGAATTTCGACAACGTTGATGCGAATTTGGCGACTACCGCCCAAAGCTCCTTGCAATCCCAGGCGCAATGATTCAATCCCTTGACCACCACGACCTACAACCACACCTGGTCTAGCTGTACGAACTTCTAGGTCAATTTGATCAGCTTTACGCTCAATTCTGACTTCGGAAATACCGGCATTATTTTGAGCGTATCTACCTAGTTTTTGTTCAATGTATTGACGCAGTTTGTAGTCTTCTTGTAGAAGTTCTGGATAACGGTCAGGTTCTGCAAACCAACGGGATTGGTGTTCTTGAGTTATACCCAGTCGAAAGCCGACTGGATGAATTTTCTGTCCCACAAAAGCTTCCTCTAAAATTTCTTACTGTACGCAATTTTCTTGTGTCTGTTTTTGTGTTTATTCAGCAGCAGTGCCAGCGGAAACAGCAACAGTGATATGACACGTTGGCTTGCGAATTTGGTAAGCTCGACCTTGCGCTCTGGGTTGAAACCGTTTCAATACTGGTCCTTGGTCAGCAAAAGCTTGACTAATCACCAAACTGGATCTGTCCAAGCCAGCATTATGCTCTGCATTAGCGGCGGCGCTTCTGAGAACCTTTAAGATTGGGTCACAAGCACCATAGGGCATAAATTCGAGAATAATTAGTGCTTCTCTGTATGAACGCCCGCGAATTTGGTCAAGTACACGGCGCACTTTATAGGGAGAAATGCGTATATAACGGGCGATTGCCTTAACTTCAGTAGTATCAGTTGCCATAATTTACTCCATTTTTATCAATTAAAAATTCAGAATTAAAAATTAAAAATGAATAATTCCCATGTTTTAATTTTTAATTTTCAATTTTTAATTGATCTATCTCCCTGATTTTTTGTCACTTTTGCCATGACCTCTGTAGGTACGGGTAGGAGCAAATTCTCCTAACTTATGACCGACCATTTGTTCATTGACAAATACGGGAACGTGCTGCCGTCCATTGTGAACAGCGATAGTATGACCTACCATCAAGGGCAAAATTGTCGAAGCTCTCGACCAGGTTTTGACCACTTGTTTTTCATCTTTTGCGTTTAACTTCTCAATTTTTTTGAGCAGATGGTCAGCAACAAAAGGACCTTTTTTTAAAGAACGACCCATAGTTCAATTTTGGATTTTGGATTTACCTATTTTGGATTTTGGATTTTCGATTTTGGATTAATTATCTATGGATTAATTAATTGCACATTTAATGTCCATTAATAGCCTCCAATCTAAAATCCAAAATTTAAAATCTAAAATTCTAAGATTTTGAATTTCTTAATTTTGGATTTTGGATAATTAAGCTGTCTTAATATTAGGCTTCAAAAACTTTGAACGCTTAAAAATAGACTCAATCTAAAATCCAAAATTTAAAATCTAAAATTCTAGGACTGACGACCACCGCGTCCACGTTTAGAGGATTTACGGCGACGACGGATAATCAACTTAGTGCTTGCTTTTTTGCGTTTACGTGTCTTAGCACCTAAAGTGGGTTTACCCCAAGGTGTTACAGGACCGGATCTACCGATAGGCGCTCTACCTTCACCACCACCATGGGGGTGATCCACTGGGTTCATGACGCTACCTCTAACCTTGGGACGACGGCCTTTCCAGCGATTCCGTCCAGCTTTACCGGCACTTAGGTTTCTTGCGTCTGTGTTACCAACTTGTCCAATGGTGGCATAGCAATCACGGCGAATTAATCGGACTTCACCAGAAGGTAATCTCAGAGTCACATAATTGCCTTCTTTAGCCATAACTGACGCTGACGCACCAGCAGCCCGCACGATTTGACCACCTTTACCTGGAGTCATTTCGACGTTGTGAACACTACTACCCAAGGGAATGTTCGACAGAGGTAAGGCATTACCATCTTCGATAGGAGAATCAGGTCCAGCAATTACCTTTGTGCCTACTGTCATGCCATTTGGTTGCAAGATGTAGCGTTTTTCGCCATCTTCATACAACAACAAAGCGATCCGCGCATTGCGGTTAGGATCGTATTCAATGGCTGTCACTGTAGCCGGGATATTCCGCTTATCTCTTTTAAAGTCAATAATGCGGTAAAGTTGTTTGTGTCCGCCACCCCGACGACGACTGGTTATCCGCCCTTGATTGTTCCGACCTTTGGGACGATGAACTGATTCAGTTAATGACTTTTCTGGCTCAGTTTTCGTAATTTCGGCAAAGTCGGAAATTGTAACTTGGCGAGTACTGGGGGTATAAGGGCGATAAGAACGAGTACCCATAGTTCAATTTTGGATTTTGGATTAATTAATTTTGGATTTTGGATTTTGGATTTTAGATTGTTTTTAATCTCAAATCTCCAATCTAAAATTTTTAGACTTCTGGGAAGAGAACTTTTCTGATTTTTTCTTCGTCTCCAGGAGCAACGGTGACAATAGCTCGCTTATATTGGGGCTTGTAACCAATAAATCTACCTACACGCTTTTGTTTGCGTGGAGGATTAGCGGTATTGATTTTGACGATTTTAACTGCAAATAGGTCTTCAATTGCGGCTTTAATCTGTGGTTTAGTGGCTTTAGGAATTACTTCAAATGTATATTTGTTTTGTTCCATGAGCATGGTCGCTTTTTCGGTGAGAATGGGGCGACGCACTAAATCTGGTAGATCACGGGTGGCAACTACCTTAGGCACTGTAGACCTCCTGGATCTTCTCTATGGTTGATGATGTGACGATAATTTTGTCAGCATGGAGCAAATCGTAAACGTTTAACTGGTCAGCAGGAATCAGTTTTAAGTTTTCGATGTTACGAGCTGATAAAAGCACGTTTTCTGCGATTTCAGACAAAATTAAAAGTGTCTTTTGTTCTGATGTCGCACCCCATCTAGCTAATGCTGCTACGAGATCCTTGGTTTTAGGACGCTGTAATTCGTTGCTAAATTCTTCAACAACGATTAAATCTTCAGCACGACCAATAAAGGCTGTCCGCAATGCCAAACGGCGTTCTTTGCGGTTCATTTTTAGGTCGAAATCTCTGGGTTTTGGTCCAAAGATCACACCACCACCACGCCATAATGGTGAACGGATAGAACCAGCACGGGCGCGACCTGTGCCTTTTTGCCGCCAAGGTTTACGACCACCACCACGAACTTCTGCACGAGTTTTGGTGCTGGCAGTTCCCTGGCGAGAATTGGTCATTTGTCTGACTAGGGCGCGGTGTACGATATGCGCCGCTGTTGTTTCTTTGGCAACCCGTAAGTCGAAGTTTGTCTCTCCGACTTGCTCTCCTTGCCAATTTTTAATTACACTCTCTACCATCTTTAGTGTCCTTTGTCAGTTGTCTTTTGTCAGTTGTCGGTTGTCAGTTGTCAGTTGTCTTTTTTTGCCACTAACCAATGACTACTAACCAATGACTAAATGACTATTTTTTACCAACTATAGTTGCAGGAACAACACTCACTAAAGCTCCTGGTTTACCAGGAATAGCTCCTTTAATGAGGATTAAGTTGCGTTCTGCATCTACTCGTACTACTGTCAGTTTGCGGATTGTGACACGAGTACCACCTAAACGTCCTGCCATCCTTTTACCGGGATAAACACGACCTGGGGTTGTACCAGCACCGATAGAACCTGGCGCTCTATGGTTTTTGGAACCGTGTGACATGGGACCGCGACCAAAGTTGTTACGCTTCTGGTTGCCTGCAAAACCGCGACCAATACTTGTACCAACTACATCTACAATTTCACCAGCACTAAAAATATCTGCTTTAATTTGTTGACCTAAAGCATAATCACCAGTGCTATCGGTGCGATATTCATTCAGATGACGGACTGCTGGGGCGGATGATTTAGCCAAATGACCCAACAATGGTCTGTTCAGTGCCTTGGGTTTGACTTCACCATAACCAACTTGAATGGCAGCGTAACCGTCGGTCTGTTTCGTTTTAACTTGTGTAACAGTGCATGGACCGGCTTGGATGATAGTGACAGGAATGGATACTCCTGCTTCATCAAAGATTTGGGTCATGCCCAGCTTGGTGCCGAGAATACCTACAGACACAGTTACTGGTTCTCCTTTCGTTCTATTTTTTGGGCTAGACCTAGAAGTCGAATTGGGACAGGTTTTGTCACTGTCGCTTGAGTGTAAACTTTACCTTGTGAAATTTGGACTGGCGTTAGACAGTGCAAATTCTTGGCGACACAACAATTTTTGTCCCTTTTGCTTTAGTGAATTTGTTTATTTTCACTTACTCAATCACAATAACAGGAATAACTGCCTACTCTATGGAGAAGGTATTACTTCTGCAATCCAATGCGAGGCTTGATTGCTTTGCGCTGTGTGCAGCAATGCTTTCGTCCAAGCAGTTGCTTTGGCACTCTACCGTTGTAGTCGGACTTAAGTGGTTATTGACCCTCAGTATCCATTTACCCAAGACTTAACATAATGCCATAAAACCAACATTATCGCTCAAGAACTACTTCTTTTAATACCTTAAACTATTGTTTGAGGTCTTGCCTAATTTTTTTTAGGATTTACGGGAGTGATTTGGTGTGAGAGCTTAAATATGACTTTGGCTCTTGATTTGACCTGAAAGCTTTTTTAGGTTAGCAGTCTCTTATCGAGTAAGCCAGTTTTATTCTTTTGGGGAAACTAACTAGAAACTCAGATGCTAGGACTAACTAGAAACTCTAAATAAGAAAGATGGCTATCTAATTAGACTACTCGGTCACAATCTAATAATATAAATCATTCATTAATTTTTGTCTAGTATTTTTTTGCTTATGTTGTGAGGTACTGCGGCGGGGGTGGGTGATTTTGCCCAAATTCCGACTGGGAGTTCTCAAGATTTTTGAAAATATGCAGCTTCATTTAACTTAATCTACCACTAGAGAGTGAATAATAGAGATATCTAAGTGGGATAGGAAGAAAATCTATGGCACTAATTACCACTGGCAACGGTTTCATCCGCAATTTGGAGAAATTTGGGGCGTTGGGTGTTTATGTTCCTCTGGAGGGGGGCTATGAAGGTCGGTATCTGCGCCGATTACGGGCGGCTGGGTATATTGGCCTGCATATTACTGCTAGGGGTCTGGGTGATGTGGCTGCATATCTGACACAAGTTCATGGTGTTAGACCACCGCATTTAGGCAAAAGAAGCGATAGCAGCGGTGCGGCTGTGGGTGATGTATATTATTTACCACCAATGATCAGTTCTCATTTGGCACAATTACCTCCTAAGTCTAAGGGGTTGGTATTGTGGATTATTGAGGGACATATTCTTTCTGATCAGGAAGTTGAGTATTTAATGGATTTGCCCAAGCTAGAACCACGGGTTAAGGTGGTAATTGAGAGAGGTGGCGATCGCATTTTCCGCTGGACACCTTTGGAAAAGACACTGTTAGCTAGTTAGAAAAATTGTAAGGGTGGGAAAACCCCGCCCCTACGGTTCAATTATTTCTAATTCTGCATTTCCTGTTGTACCCAAGCACGAAAAGATTTTTCAGATTGCACTTCATCAATTTGACAATCTTGCAAAAATTGATAAAGTTGTTCTTTGGTTACTTTAGTAAATGTGGGACTTTTTTCTACTTCAATATATTGATGATCTTGAAGTTGATAAATTCGCAATATTTCACCGTTGTAACGCCAAAATTCCGGTACACCCATGCTGGCATAAAACTGGAGTTTATTGATGTCAGTATGAGTAATATCTACTTCTACAATTAAGTCTGGTGGGGGATCTTCGTTTAAATCAACTTTTTTTCCAACTACTTGAGGTTGATTTTGAATGTAATAACAGTTATCAGGTTCAGAGCTTCTTTGTAAATCATCACGATTTAACGTGGTTGAACCCATTGTTTTAATTTTCAACCCCATTTCTACTACCAAAATGCGGATGAATAGTTCAATTAATCTGGTAGCACTTTCATGTTCTTCTAATGGCATGGTGATTTCTAATGTACCTTGATCATAGATAAGTCGAGAAGAACGACTTTGCCCTAATGCTGCTAAAATTTGCTGATAATTTTGCCAACTGATATTGTGAAAAACTACTCGCTGTTCCGCTGGGGTAGTTTCTGGGGTAATATTATTTGGTTTAGTGACTGTACTAACCATATTTGCCTTTAACTTTAGCTTAAGAATTATGATAATAGAGACTCCGGCAGGCTACGCGGTTGGGGCTATACAAACAAAATCGGCCTAAGCGGAATAAGAACAATATACTGAAATCAGGGAAAAAATAAACCACTCCCTTCTATTTTGGCGTGAAGGTAATAAAGCGAAAATGAGACGTAAATCTACTACTACTAGACCAACTAATACTCCTAAAGCCTCTATTTTCCAATCTCCAATCTTTAACTTCGCCAGTATTGCTATTTTTGGAGGGGTGCTGATTTTGGGAATTGGGATTGGGATTGCGTTTAGTTCTACAACCACATTAAGTTCATCAAACGTGGCTTCCCGTGAGTTCATTGACACCAGAGCGCCAAATCCTGAGATTTGTGTGCAGTATGGATCTAGTGCCATGGTGATGGATGCCAGACTCTTTGTAACTCTTAATCCCTTTAATGTCTTTGTTGCCCAGCCAAATATGCGTCCTGGATGTGTAATTCGTCAAAATAACTGGGCAATTTTGGAAAACAAAAAACTGGTAACATCTGAGCAGGTACGAGAATGTAAGAATCGTCTTAATACCTTTGGCTTTACAGGGGACTTAAACAGTGAAAAGCCAGATATTAGATGTATATATCAAAATGAATCGGCTCAAAATTTCTTTTTATCTCAACCTGGGGCTGTGGGAACACCTCAAGATACGGAAAGATTTTAAAGAATGTCAGAATCAGAATTTGCAGGATATAGATTATGGATTTTGAAAATGGGAAAAATTCCACAAAATCATCCTGATTCTGACATTTTCTTGAAAACTGTTAATTGCAAATTTAAAATTTTTGTCTGGGTAAAGGTTGACCAAATTCGATAATAGGAACTTCTTTCAGGTTATTTGGAGAAATACCGTTGTTCTCTACAGGTGTGGACAACATAGCAGAAGGAAGAGGTGAATTGGTAATGGGTGAGGGGTTTTGAGAACTTAGGGGTGGTACGGTGATTAAGGGTTGTTGAGAGTTAGTGGTGAGATTTGTGGATGGTGGTAGGGTAGTAGCGGGTGTGAGTAGGAGACTGTTGGCGGGGGAAGAGGAGTTGCTGGGTTTTGAAGAAGTGCTATTATAGGTAATACGAGGATTTAATACCCAGCGCGTGGGTTTTTGTCGGGAAAGGGGTTGAAGTTGTACTTGGTTGGGTTGTAATTGAGTTCCTGGTGCTAGGTCAAGAACTATCCGGGTGGTGTTTGCGTCCATTTGAGAAATACGAATTCTCTGAATTGCGCCTGAGTAATCTTTTTGAGTCAGGACTTTACCCAATTTTGTGTTAGGTAAATCGAGAACTAGACGTGGTGGTTGGGCAAGGTAAAAATACTGGGGTGTGGTGGTAGCTGAAAGGTTAATTTCTAATTGCTGGGCTTTGGGGTTAAATTGCCAATTATTAAGTTGGGCTACTGATTGGGCAAAACTGATGCTAGGGGTGAGGATAATTAAGCCAAATATACTCACCCCCATAGATGGAAGAATTTGATTAGTTCTAGTTTTCATGATCAGGAATTGGCAAAAATTAGGAATTATGAATTACTTCTTGGGTATTAACTGCTGGTAGGAGGGCAGTAAGGTGTGAGGTAACTTGACTGTAACGACGGGTAATGAGTAGAGAAGAACGACATTGAATAGCGAGTTGATCTGTGTATCTTCCTAGGGTTTGGCGTTCAATTCCCCACAGACGGCTAGTACCAACAATAGTTAGATCAACATTTTCTGAGGCGGCAATTACGGCTTGTATTGGTTCTGGGGATGTAACGCTTTTGATTTCAATGCGATCGCGGACAGTGTTCGGTAATTGTTCAATCATAGAGTTTAGCTCATAACTTAATTCGTCTTGGGTGTGATTGCCTGTGAATACCTGTAAAACTTGTAACATACAAGTATCACGATTAATCAGCATTCTCAAAGCAATGATTAATGCTAAATCGTCATGAATATTAGCTGAGTAAGGAACTAATAAACTTTCTAAGCGTTCGCCACCTTTATCTACGAATACGGCGACATCGACTGGTGTAGTCCCAAGAATTTGGCCAACTCTTCCCCCTAAACGATTATTACTAAAAGCTGGACGATGCCAGCCGACGAGAACTAAATCTGGTTGTTCAATTTTGGCTATCTGTGCTGTTTCTCTAGCGACATTGCTAGATATGCGAACTATGGGATGGATGTAGGAACGTGTCAGTGGTGGTTCTAGGGTATTGATTAATTCTTCTAGTTTTTGGCGACGTTCGGCAATGAGTCTTTCAGCTTCCGTTGGGGTACTTTCAAAGCCATAGTCTTCTTCTAGTTCAATGAAACTGAGGGGATAAACAACAGCAGGTTGTCGGTTATTAACAGCGATCGCTGCGGCTAATTGTAATAAACCTTTTTGGGCAGCGGGATTAGCTACGGGAACTAAAATCCGATATGGGGTAAGGTAAGGTTCGCTAATTGCTGGTACTGTTTCTGGTTGTATTTCTGCTTCTGGTTCAACCATATCTAATCTGATCAGGCGTTTGGGATATGTCCATTCCAACAGTGGTGAAGTCATGAATGTTGTCACCAAAGCCATAATTACTAACATGGTGAAAAGTAAGGGTGTAATTACGCCTAACTCTAAACCAATGTTCAAGACGATTAACTCAGTTAAACCGCGAGTATTCATTAACCAACCCAGGGCTGTAGATTCTCGTTTGTCAATGCCACTCATGCGAGCAGCTATATAAGCACCAGTAAATTTACCACCAATTGCTACTAATAAAATCAAGGCAGATAATAGCCATAAATGAGGACTGTTAAGTAAACCAATTTGTGTTTTTAAACCACTATAGGCGAAGAATATTGGTAACAGAAATATGAGAACAAAATCTTCAGTTTTAATGGCTAATTCTCTGACTAATTCCTCATCTTTTGGCATGACTGCACCTAACAGAAATGCACCAAAAATTAGGTGAATACCAATTAATTCAGTGATTAAAGCCGAGGAAACAACTCCCATATAAATTACAGCTAAAACCAATTGACTCAACCGCCCAGCCCGACGATGATGTTTACTCAACCGTTTGAGAAACCACCGCCCAACTGTGAACATGAAGCCAATATAAACAATGCTTTCAATAATGGTGAAAATAGCTTGTTGATCAATGCTACCGTGACGAGCCACGGCGATCGCTACTGCTAAAATACACCAAGCTGTGACATCATCCACCGCCGCGCAAGTTAAGGCTAATGTCCCTAACCGAGTTCCCTGTAAGTTATTTTCCGTGATAATTCTCGCCAATACAGGAAAGGCGGTAATTGACATCGCTGCCCCTAAAAACAAGGCAAAAGGAGCAAAATTTACATGATTACTAGAAACTAAGGGATAAAGCAGGAAAGCTAATCCAAACGCCGAAACAAAGGGAACAATAATGCTGAGATTGGAAATAAGAATGGCAGTTTTTAAGTTACCACTCAGATATTTGGGATTTAATTCCAACCCAATCAGAAACATGAAAAATATTAGCCCTATTTGCGATAAAACATTCAAATAAGGCATTGTTTCTGGTGGAAACAGGCTATGTGCTAAACCGGGAGCAATTAAACCAAATAATGAGGGACCAAGCATAATACCGGCGAAAATCTCACCAATTACCAATGGTTGTTTAATCGCTTTGAATCCCAAACCTACAAGTCGGGAGAGTCCAATAACAATTAATACCTCAACTAGAACGAGAATAACTGTGTGCATATTTTCCTCACTAACGATTATCCGGGTTCACTATGATAATTCTTTACCAGAGTAGAAAATGTCAACCTAATCTAGATACATTTTCGGCTATTTTTATTAATTTAAGATGTTAATTATTGTTACCTTACTATCTTCATCATTGCCAAAAATCAGGATTAATTTATTGTTAAACTGCAAATAAACTTGAGAATTAGCAAGCATAAAACGTATATCCAGAGAATAAAGTAGTTAAGACCTTTGATAAGTAAATTATTTCCTCAAAAATTAATAATAAACCAGAAATAGTGCAATAATATTATAAATAAGAGTTTATAAAAATGTCTCAATTGTAATGTACAATACTTGATGGTAAATCCTGTCTTTCTTTCTCCTGACTCGGTGACTCCTGACTCGGTGACTCCTTCTGAATCTAGGAAAGAATTTATCTTTATAGTCAAAAAATTGTAAATATGGGGTTAAATTTTGTTAAGATTGGATATGGCGTTAGCTTTGTCCCTCTTCCTACCCACAAGACACTTCATGCTGCGATTAGAACATATCAGTAAAATTTATCCTACAGGCGAAGTTCTTAAAGATATCAACTGGGAAGTCAAACCAGGAGATCGGATTGGTTTAGTTGGCGTTAATGGTGCGGGAAAATCCACCCAACTAAAAATCATCTCTGGGGAGATTGAACCCACCGCTGGGGAAATTATTCGCCCTTCCAGCCTACATATAGCTTATCTTAACCAAGAGTTTGAGGTTGACCCGACTCGCACAGTCAGAGAAGAATTTTGGACTGTATTTAAAGAAGCCAACGAAGTGCAGAAGGCTTTAGCTCATATTCCCCATGAGATGGAAACTGCTAATCCAGAAGAGTTAGATGAACTCATTCATCAGTTAGATCGGTTGCAGCGTCAATTTGAGGCTTTAGACGGATATAACTTAGACTCACGCATTGGTAAGATATTACCAGAGATGGGTTTTCAACTAGAAGATGGCGATCGCCTAGTTAGTGCCTTCTCCGGTGGTTGGCAAATGCGGATGAGTTTAGGAAAAATCCTCCTGCAAAAACCCGACTTGTTACTACTGGATGAACCGACAAACCACTTAGATTTGGAAACCATTGAATGGTTAGAAAATTACCTGCGAGGTTTAATTACCCCGATGGTGATAGTTTCCCATGACCGAGAATTTTTAGATCGTCTTTGTAACCAAATTGTCGAAACGGAACGGGGTGTTTCCAGTTCTTACCTGGGTAATTACTCATCCTACCTCCAACAAAAAGCGGAAAATCAATACGCACAACTTAACGCTTACGAACGTCAACAAAAAGAATTAGAAAAACAACAAGCATTTGTAGATAAATTCCGCGCTAGTGCTACTCGCAGTACCCAGGCGAAAAGTAGAGAAAAGCAACTAGATAAAATTGAACGTATCGAAGCCCCGACAGGAGGAATGAGAACCCTGCATTTCCGTTTTCCTGATGCCACTCGTAGTGGTAGAGAAGTAGTAGAAATTAAGGATTTAACCCATATTTATGGGGATAAAATTCTGTTCTTATCAGCAAATCTGCTAGTGGAAAGAGGAGACAGAATTGCGTTTCTCGGTCCCAATGGTGCAGGTAAATCCACACTGTTGAAAATTATGATGGGTGTTGAACCTCCCACAGAAGGGATTGTCAAATTAGGTGATCACAACGTTATTCCTGGTTACTTTGAACAAAACCAAGCGGAAGCGTTGGATTTAAATAAAACCGTCATGGAAACAATTCATGATGAAGTTCCTAATTGGACAAACGAAGAAGTTCGCACGCTGTTAGGAAGATTCTTATTTACTGGTGATACTGTATTTAAGAAAGTTGGGGCATTGAGTGGAGGTGAAAAAGCTCGGTTAGCACTGGCTAAAATGCTTTTACGTCCAGCGAATTTAATCATTCTCGATGAGCCTACCAACCACTTAGATATTCCCGCGAAAGAAATGATGGAAGAGGCTTTGCAAAACTACGAAGGTACAGCCCTTGTAGTTTCCCATGACCGTTATTTTATCTCCCAAGTAGCTAATAAAATTGTGGAAATTCGTGATGGTGAATTCCGCGTTTATTTAGGAGATTATCACTACTATCTCGATAAAAAAGCCGAAGAGAAAGAACTAGCGGAATTAGCAGCAGCAGAAGCTGAAAAAGCTGCTAAAAAAGCGGCAAAGGCTGCTAAAGCTGGAGCAAAGCAGAAGTAAATTAGCTACTAATCACGGGACGATACATAATCTTTTTGTGGATCGTTCCGCAGCTATTTCCAAATTAAAAAATAAAGCTAAATCTGCTTACTTTCAAACAGATGTTATCTAAACTAAAAGTTCAACACTACAAAAGTCTCTTTGATACAGAAGTGGATTTAGAACCGCTGACTGTATTCATCGGTCCTAATGGTTCTGGAAAATCGAATATTTGTGAAGCATTAGCTGTATTGTCTGATTTTCTGAAAAGACTGATAGATAGTACAAGTAATATGGAAATTATCAATTTTTTTTCAGAATCATTAAAAACTATAAGTAAGAATCAGCAAAGTCTTGAATCTAAATTTTGGCATGGAAAGCTAGATTATCTTGGATTTGAAGTCAGTACATCTCCTACAGCTTTTTTTGCAAAAAATAGAAATTTCTTAGATATAGGCATATTAGTCTGTCTTAATTATGATCAAAAAGAGATTTCTATTGAAGGAGCGAATTTTAGAAAAGATTATGATCCGAGTATCTATGGATATAACGATGAAAACTCTAATACAATCGAAAGTCTAAGAAGAGAGCTTGTATCTAAAGAATATTTAGATTCTGATCTGTATAAGTCCTTGAAAAAAGTTAATATTTATGACTTTGCACCAAGTTCTCTGTCCAGTAAAGCCTCATTAAATGGCAATATGGAGAGAACTGGAGAAGGAATTGCTTACGCACTGGTTGATATTCTGCACACTAATCGTCAAAGCTTTGATGAATTAGAAGAACGTTTAACCAGGCTAGTTCCTAATATAAAAAAGATTATATTGCCTCGTGGAGAAAATCAAACTTTTTTACTAGAATTAGTTGATAGATATTCAGAACATCATATTCCTTCATCTGATATATCAGATGGAACATTGAGAATTTTGGCTTTTCTAACTGCGCTGTATCAAGAAAACACTCCGAGTATTATTTGTTTTGAAGAAATAGAAAATGGAGTTCATCCTTGGTTACTGCACAAAATGATGGAGTTGCTAAAAATTGTTTCCACTGAAGGAATAACTGGTAAACCTGTGCAGGTTTTAATTACAACCCATTCTCCTCTTTTGTTAAATTATGTTGAACCCCATCAAGTTCGTGCAGTTGAATTAGACAAAGAAGGTAAAACTCAAGTTCACAAATTACCTATAGATTCTGTCCGGTTTCAAAAAGCTTTAGAAGCTTATGATGGAGCATTAGGTGAACTTTGGTTTACAAATGTGTTTGGAGGAAATCCAGAATGAGCCGTCGGATTCGGATTGGGCTAATTGCTGAAGGGGAAGCAGAATTGGGCGCAAGTATTCCTTATATTAAACCAGAAGATGGCGGGAAAGTTATTGAAAGAAACAATGAAGGCGCACTGCATACTTTAATTAGACGAGAACTTGAAAATGCTGGGCTTCCTGATTGTGATTTTGTCCAAAGACATCCATCAATTAAAGAAAGTCAAAAACGGACTTTACGAACTGGACACTCTATTTTAGATCCAAAATATCTGTTCCAAATTGTTATTTTATGGAAACCAGAAGACGTAGATATGATCCTCATTATAGTTGATGCAGATGATAAACTAGAGCAAAGAAAAATTGATTTGGAACGAGCTTTAAATAAAATTCGTGATAATCATTTAGATATTAACGAAAAACCAATTAGCGATTGTTCTGCCGGAGGTTTAGCAATTAGAAATTTCGAGACATGGTTACTTGCTGATACCCAAACTGTTGCGACTATTTTAGGTGTGGAGTTAGAAAAACTGGAAAATTTAGAAGATTTAGAGAATACAAAGGATATTTTGGAGAATGCAATTTCCAAATCAACGTATTTATCTGAAGATACTAGCAATCAACGCCCGCTACAAATTCGTTGGAACTTAGGTAAACAAATTGATTTAGCAATAATCAAAACTGGCTGTCCACAGGGATATGCTGCTTTTACACAATCTTTATTGGTAGCGACGGAAGCTGTTATAATTGGACACAACATTATGACCAGCGAAAAATTAGAAATTAATCAGCAGAATTTAACCTCCAGAGTTGGTTAGCAATGGTATCATTCAAGTATTACAAAAAGTAAAGGGCAATTTTACTATGACCAAAGCACCTGTTGCTCCTGTGGTGCTAGTCATTCTAGATGGATGGGGCTACTGTGAGGAAACGCGAGGAAACGCAATTACCGCTGCCAAAACTCCCATAATGGACAGTTTATGGGCAGTCTATCCCCACACCCTCATTCGCACATCAGGAAAAGCCGTAGGGTTGCCAGAAGGACAAATGGGCAACTCGGAAGTTGGTCATTTGAACATTGGCGCTGGTCGAGTCGTACCTCAAGAACTGGTACGGATCTCAGATGCTGTAGAAGACGGTTCTTTAGCCGCAAACCCAGCCCTTGTCAAAATTTGCCAAGAAGTGCGTTCTGCTAATGGCAAGTTACATCTAGTGGGGCTTTGTTCTGATGGCGGGGTGCATTCCCATATTACCCATCTATTTGGACTACTTGATTTAGCGAAGGAACAGCAACTTTCACAAGTTTGTATCCACGCCATTACTGATGGCCGTGACACCAAGCCGACAGATGCTATTAATGTCATCCAGCAATTGGAAGACTATATAGATCACCTTGGCATCGGTGAAATCGCTACTATTAGCGGTCGCTATTATGCAATGGATCGTGATAACCGTTGGGATCGAGTCCAACGTGCTTACGATGTGATGACAACAGATAGCGCGGGTAATGGACTTACGGCTGTAGAGACATTGCAAGCAGCTTACGCTGAAGGTGTGACTGATGAGTTTGTTCTCCCTGTCCGTCTGCAACCGGGCGCGGTAGAATCTGGTGATGGGGTCATATTTTTCAATTTCCGCCCCGACCGCGCTAGAGAATTGACTCAAGCTTTTGTCAGTAACACTTTTAACGGTTTTGAACGACAGAAAATTAAACCGCTTTCTTTTGTAACTTTTACCCAGTATGATCCAGAATTGCCAGTTGATGTGGCTTTCGCACCGCAAAATCTGAGTAATATTCTCGGTGAAGTTATCGCTAATCGTGGTTTAAAACAGTTTAGAACTGCGGAAACTGAAAAATACGCTCATGTCACCTACTTCTTTAATGGGGGACTGGAAGAACCCTGTGAGGGAGAAGACCGGGAATTAGTCAGTAGTCCCATGGTAGCGACTTATGATCAAGCCCCAACGATGTCAGCACAAGCAGTGACAGATGTGGCGATCGCTGCCATTAGAAAGGGCATCTACTCCCTAGTCGTGATGAACTATGCTAACCCAGACATGGTAGGGCATACAGGACAAATCCCCGCTACAGTGACAGCGATTGAAGCAGTAGATAAATGTTTAGGTCGTCTGATTGATGCTATTGGTAAAGCTGGTGGTACAGCAATTATTACTGCTGATCATGGCAATGCTGAGTATATGTTAGATGAAGGTGGTCATCCTTGGACGGCACATACTACCAACCCAGTTCCGTTAATTTTGGTAGAAGGTGAAAAAGCCAAAATACCCGGATATGGAACAAATGTGGAATTAAGAAATGATGGCAAATTAGCCGATATTGCCCCAACTATTCTGGATATTTTACAAATATCTAAACCAGAAGAAATGACAGGGCAATCATTACTTAAAGCCGCAGAATATGATTTACAACTAACTCGTACTCCTGTAAAAGTAGGTTTGTAAAATCGTAAAATGGTAGGGGTTTAGCATTGCTAAACCCTTACGAAATTGATAACTTCTTATAACCAACATTTCTAATATGGCAATTACTAACATCATCCAAGGCATTTGGGCTTTTTCCGCTCTCGGTTTGATTATCCTCGTTTTGTTACATAGTCCTAAAGGTGACGGTATTGGTGCTATTGGTGGACAAGCACAATTATTTAGCAGTACCAAAAGTGCCGAAAATACTTTAAATCGAGTTACTTGGGCATTAGTTGTAGTTTTTCTGGGTTTAACTGTGGTTTTAAGTGCTAATTGGTTGCCTAAATAACTGAAACTGAAAATGGGAAAAATTACCCAAAATCACAACTTTTGGAGACGGTTAATAGCAGTTCTGACTTTAGCAATAAGTACAGGACTGCTAGTTATTTTGACTAATTTTCAAGTTAATGCGATTGTTGATAAATCCTATAAACCCCATTCTTTACCTCCAACTCTGGCACAGTGGCAAGATAAAAAAAATAGTGGTGATTATTTCGACCAAATTAAATCTACAAAAGTTGGTTATTTAATTTGGTCAATTTTTCCGGTAAAGGTGAAGATAGAACCGCCACAAAATATTAATGAAAAGCAATCGCAAATATGGGTTAATAGTGTTTTTCAAGCAGTGCAAGAATGGAGTATTTATTTACCTTTACAGGTAGTAGAAAAATCCGATATTGCTGATATTACAATTATTCGCAAAGCACCACCTTTACAACTTGAACCTAATGGTAAAATACTGCGGGCGCGTTCGGCTTTAACTACCTATGATTTATATACTGAAAATAATATGTTATCTCACCGTTTTACAATTCTGCTGAGTCCTAGTCAAACTGGTGATTATGTATTATCAGCCGCACGTCATGAACTTGGCCATGCTTTAGGAATTTGGGGGCATAGTCTTCTGCAAACTGATACTATGTATTTTTCCCAAGTTCGCAAACCGCCGTTTATTTCTGCAAGAGATGTGAATACTTTGAAAAAGGTTTATGAACAACCTACAAGTTTGGGGCAGAATTGAATTTATCTCACGCAGAGGCAAGACTAATTGCGTTTATGCGATAGAGATAGTTCTTCCTTGTCGGTTTCATAATAACAAATTTATTTTTCTATGTCAATAGCTTTGACTCAGTTTATAGGGGTTATTGGGATCTTTATTCCAACGCAAAGGATTTTGGAAAATGTATTGACGAGCGATATCTAAAATTTTCTGATTACGAATAATGCGGTCGTAATAATTGCGTTGCCATATACGCATTCCGGGAGTATCATCAATTTGATTAATAATTTTTGTTGTTTGATATTTGTAATAAGCAATAATTTGTCCCAAGGTCTTTTTCTTCCGTAGGGGCGGGGTTTCCCGGTCCGCTTCGTGATTCTGTTGATGTTTTCTACCTTCATTAAAATTATCATTAATCACAATAATTACATGAACATGATTAGGCATAACAACAAATTCATCTAATTCCACATTAGGAAAATGTTCGGGGATTTTTAACCAAAATTCATCAATAATAAAACCTCTGACTGTGAGTTTCATTTTTCCATTAATGATTTCACCTAAGTTACATTCACGGTTTTGGGTACAAATTGTGATGAAATATGCTCCTGGTTCTGAATAATCATAACCCCGCAAACGAATTGATTGGCGATGATGAATTTTAGGGTTATATTTCATCCTAGATATGAGGTGTTGATTTTAGGGTTTTTGAATAGGATACTGTAGATAAAAGGGCGTGTCATCAATGAATAAAAAGCGGGGAGACAAAGCAAAGGGCGCACACAACATCAAGGGCGGGGAGACCCCATCAAGGGCGGGGAGACCCCGCCCCTACATAAGTTAAAAAATTTAAATACCCCAACTCAGTGTTAAAGGCCGTTGTGCAAGAACTTGGCTATAAAGTTCTTCTAATTGGGTGATGTTATCATTTAGGGTATAACGTTCTAATACCCGCTTTCTCGCTTTTTCTCCTAATAATGTTGTTAACTCTGGATGATCTTGGAATAGTGGTAAGAGGGTTTTTAGCTGCGATCGCACGCTGCTTGTATTAATTGCTACACCAGCACCCTTTTCTAAAACTTCTCCATCTGCACCGACATCAGTAGCTAAACAAGCCAAACCACAGGACATGGCTTCTAATAGAGACAAGGATAAACCCTCTACTAAAGAAGGTAAAATAAATACATCCGCTCCCCGTAAAATTTCGATGCGGCGATTTTCGTCAGCGATAAATCCTAACCAAATGATGCCATGTTCTCGCCCATAAAATGACTCTAGAGAGGGCTTTAATGGACCATCACCCACAATTAGCAATTTGCTATTGACTCCCATATCTGACTGTTTCCAAGCACGCAAGAGGGATTCGACGTTTTTCTCTTGAGCAATTCTCCCTTGATAAACAAACAAACGTTCAGCGCCAAATTCGGCTTTAACTTGGGAAACACCGGGAGAATACTTAACAGGATCTACACCATTGGGAATGACAGCAATCTTTTTTTCCCTCACACCCATACTTGATAATAATTCCCGCTGAATTTGGGAAAAGATAATTACGCCATCATAATGATCCAAAAAAGGAGCATAGAGTTGATAAGCTAAAAGTTGGGTACTTGATAATAATTTTGCGCCCTTACCTGCAAATGGAGTGTGAAAAGTGGCAATTAGGGGCAAATTTAATTCTTCACAAATTTCTGGTAAAACAAAGTCCAAAGTTGATAAAGTCAGAGAAGCATGGACTATATCCGGCTTAATTTCCCGTAGCGAATCTTTCAAAACCTTAGTTGCTTTGAAAGAGGGAATTGTGTAAACCTGAGACTTGTAAATAAATGGTAAAGGAACTTCTTGACAATTAGGCCAGTTGTCAGTTGTTGCTTCTTCTTGAGCAAAGTGTAGAAAACTAACCTCATGTCCCCTGTCTAGCAATCCGTTGGTAATTTCTCGACTGTAGGTAACATTACCGCAAAAGGGTGTTTTTTTTCCAATCCAAGCTATACGCATTCTTCGGTTATCTATAAAAAAGCAAGGGTAAAATATACTGTTTTTATTATGCAGTTATTATGAGTGAATTTTTGGTGTTCACAAAAACTCAGATATCTCTGACTTTGAAACTTAAATAATCTTGGCAATTAAAAAGTCAATAAATGGCTTTATTGATAATGTTAATAAGTTATAAATTATTTAACTTGATTACAACTTAATATGCTGATTACTTAGTTTTTTTCCAGCAAGTATTTTGCATCTTGCTGGATTAAGTTTAGCACGAAACCCAATAGTTTGATGCAGTTTTTGGCTATTTGCCATTTGAGGATTCACCAGAATTATACCAGGTAAAGAGACCGCCAACTAAGACAATGGCAGCTAAGGCAAAAAATACTGCTTTTAAGCCAATAAAAGTTTCGGCTACACCAGCTAAAGCCAGAGGTAGGGAAAGAGCAATATTAATCACATTATTTTGCAGTCCAAATACCTTACCTCGCATATCTGGGGGTGTTTCAGTTTGGATTGCAGTTTGCATGGGTATACCCACCAAAGCCCCAAATACTCCCACTAAAGCTATAAATAGCAGCACGGGTAAAAGTTGAGTGGTGAAAAGTGATAAACCAATTAAAGATCCTGCCATACCTAGACAACCCCAAAAACTGAGTTGTTTATAGGAAAAGCGTTGTCCAAATTGTCCGAGAATTGTCGCCCCAATAGCAACACCCACACCAGCAGATGCTAATAAAAAGCCGAATTGAGAGGCTTTCATATTCGGAATAATTTCTGCCATACGAACTGCAAGCACAGTCAGGGCTGCAAAGACAGAAAATAAGATAATTAGTTGTAATAAAGCATTGCGGATGCGATGATTTTCTTGAAGATAACGTAACCCGTCGCGCAAGTCCGAGAAAACATGAGGAAATTCTGTTTCTGGGGGGTGAGGTTTTTCGTTAGTTTGGAGTAAGAATAATATTAACCCAGCGATCGCATAACTACCACCCACCAAAATTTCCTTACCCAATCCCCCACTACCACCTAACTGCGTCCATAGTCCATCTGCTAAGGCTAAAACTGGTTCTCCTACGGCAAAACCGACAATCACCGAAGCCATCATTGTCGTTGTGTAGAGAGAATTAGCTGAAAGCAAATCCTGTTCTTTGACTATTAAAGGAATAGCAGATTGTTCTGCCGGTGCGAAAAATTGTGTTAAGGTAGAAACCAAAAAAGTCACACCTAAAATAATCAAAAAACCCACTGGCAAAACTCCCACTGGCTGCCAATCGTGGGTTAACCATAATAGGGAGGGAATGAGCAATACCAGAATACCGCGCCAAATATTTGATGCTACTAAAACAACTTTTTTTGACCAACGATCTACAAAAACTCCAGCTACAGAACCAAATAATACGGCGGGAATTGTAAACGCCATCATTAAAGCTGAAACCCAACCACTAATACTTTGATCACTAGCTTGAAATTGGCTATTAATCAAAGCAATCATCAATACTAAATAAACTTTATCAGCTAATTGACAGAAAACTTGACCTGCCCAAAGAGCGAGAAAATTCGGATTTTTGAATACAGGTAAAAAACCTGCCCGTTGATGATTTTCTGAATCTGTACCCCCAGAACCAGCATCTATTAATGGCAGTGTTTCGGGTGTTAATTCCGTTGTAGTTGGAACATTTTGCTGAACATCATTAATTTTGGCATTCGTCTGGGTAATTTCTGATGGTTTGGGAATATCAGTCAAGGGAATTTCTGATGTGCAATTTCCATCTTCAGAAACATCTTTTAGTGACATTTCTGGACTATGAATATGACTAACTTTAGGTGAAAAAGCAACATTATGATCTGATGCTTTATGCTTTTTTTTAGCGTCGCTAGGTGAGTGAGTTCGGCCTTTTTTATCTAAATCAGACGATTGCATCATGGTTGGTGGCAAAATAGGAGTCAATCAAAGTGGCAGAGCGAATAGGTTGTCCTAAATGATACTGGACATACTGGCGCAAAATTTGCTCAACAGCTAACCATCCAGGATCTGAGGCTGCATCTATTCTCATTATCTCTGTTTCCGACAGATGTTGAAGCATAATCAGTTGTTTCCCATTCAACCGACGAGAAATAATTGGTAACTCCTGCTGATGAAAAACTGTTTCATAGCTAGGGTTAGAGGCTGAGGATTGGGGATTGGGAACACTTTTCTTTGTTGTTTCCTCCATTTCCCTATTTTCCCGTTTTTCCTGCTCTATTTCTTTTCGCAAGCTTTTCCAAGCATCTAAACAAATTATCCCACCAGAAGGAATGCTAAATCCCACTTGCCAATGGGGATTTGTCCAGTCTGGAGTTAAAAGCCGTTGGGTTAAACAACAAGATTCTACTTGTGGTGTCAGTCCTGCTAAGGCTAAAAGCTGAAATACGCCTTGAACTAAATGGGCAACTACACATCCTATCTCGGTCTTGGGTATATCTTCTAGCCGCTCAAGGTGTTCATTTAATAACTCATACAGTTCTGTTTGCGGTTGTTCGCTTAAAGCTTGACACAGAACTATTTCAGCTAAATACTGACTAGCAGCTAATTTACCCAAATCTTTCGATAAACCCGGATAAGTTTTTATAGTTTCAGCTTGAGTAATTCTATCGAGATTTCTGCCTTGGGAAATGAGTAATTCATTGATGACAAACATCCCCATTCTCCCGCCCAAACTGGAGTTTTGTTTCCGCGCTCCCGTGGCAACTGCCCGAATTAGCCCAAATTCCTGAGTTAAAATTGTAACTATCTTATCAGATTCACCCAGTGCTTGCGCTTTGAGATTAATACCAGTTGCTTTGTAGGTTTTACTCATTTCCCTGCTTTCAACCACCCTAAGTTAAATGATACTCATTTAAGTAAAAAACTGGTATACTATATAAACATCCAGTGTAAACAGCACTTAATTTCCAATTGTCCCAATCTTATGAACCAAACAGGTATAGCCATTTTAGCCGTGATTGCTTTAAGCTCACTTGGTGTTATTGGTGATTACTTTCTGAAAGTTGCTAGTAACGATGAAATCTCATTAAAAACAAGTTGGTTTTTTATTGGTTTACTTATTTTAGCTTCTACAGCTTTTGGATGGGTATATGTAATGAAACACATTAAACTAGCAACATTAGGAGTAGTTTATTCCGTTTCTACAGTTTTATTACTAGCATTTGTAGGTGTTGTTTTTTTTCAGGAATCCCTAAATCCCTATGAAATTGGCGGAATTGTTTTGGCAATTGCATCGCTGATTTTACTTTCAGCATTTTCTTAGTAGTCTGTCAACCCAAAAATGAAGATTTCAGAAACTAGGAGAAGCAGGAGAAGAATATAACTTTTATGTCTATCATTAATTAGGGTTTGCTGAATAAGTTTTTTCGTGATGGTAGGGGGAAGTTTTTTTATCCGTCAAACAAAAATGCTTTCTTTTTTAAACCTCTCCTAGCAAAAACCTTGCACTTTATTGATGTATTATCTGTGGTTATTTCTACCTTTTTTCAGCAAATCCTAATTATCTTTATTAAAGTTAATTTTGCTCATTAATTCATGTTCAGTGACGATGAATTTTTGCACTATACCTAGTTCTAGATATTTTTGTTTAATACTTGATGGCAAATAATGAAAATCTTTCACTATTTTTCTACAATTAGTTGCGGAACATCCACAGTCCATTGTCCATGAATTATCACTCATAGTAGTAGAGTAATCGAAGAAAATCTCCTCACCCTTGCAAATATCAATCAGAGCTACTAATGTATATGTATTAATAATTCCGGCATTGGGATTGCAATGATGATTGACAATCACACCAGGTTCTTCTATGTCTACATATGTTGTAGTATCTATTTGCAATGGATTACCTGATTTTTCTCCTTTTGCTAAAGCTTCATCTAGAGTAATTATCCTGCCAGAGAAGGTGAGAATAACTTCACCTTTAGTAATATTTTCAGCAGCAAACACTCCCCTACCAAAACTGCATTTGTCAATGAAAATATTTAGACAATTACTACTTACTGTCTTCAGTGTCATATTCTTTGGGTATTTGTTTGTTAACTACAGGATTATGTATGAATTTATATATAACCCTCTTCCGGGAAACTGGGAATCAAAAAAATAAGCTCCTAAATCTTATACATAAAATGGTTAATTTGTACAGTGCATAAGTCCTAAATTTGTGAAATTACCTGATTAAGCTTTTACTCATTTTCTACATGATTGCGTTGACGAAGTAAATCCACACCGCGAGATGTGCCTAATCTAGTCGCACCAGCCATAATTAAATCTAAGGCATCGTTGTGAGTGCGAATGCCTCCTGATGCTTTGATGCCTACCCTATCTTTTGCTATTTCTTTTAAAAGTTTAACATCTGCTACAGTTGCGCCACCATTCCAACCTGTACTGGTTTTTAAGAATGCTGCACCGGCATCCATAGCTAGTTCCGCAGCTATTTGTTTCTCTGTATCCGTCAGGAGGCTAGTTTCTAAAATTACCTTGACAGGTTGTCCGGCTTCTTCGCAAATTGTGGCAATTTCCCGGTGAACTTCCTCGGTTTTGCCTGCTTTTAGCCACCCTATGTTAATAACTACATCTAACTCAGTAGCGCCATTGTCTACGGCTTCTTTGGCTTCATATAACTTCACGGCTGAAGTATTTGCACCATTGGGAAAACCAATGACTGTACAAATTTGGGGATTTTTTTTATACAGTAGTTCTGCTACTTGCTTGACATAGCAGGGATTCACACAAACCGCTGCAAAGTTATATCTATATGCTTCGTCGCACCATTGACTAATCTGCTCTGGAGTTGCAATTGGTAGTAGCAGAGAGTGGTCAATAAATGGCGCAATATCAATGTTTGGATAGTCTGCTGCCATCGTTTTTGCTTTTGGTGTAGAGTTTATTAAACTTGATGAAAATTAAAGTATTTCCTATCTATTAAACCACATACAGGAGAGGTCAGGAGTCGGGAGTCAGTAGTAAAAACCGTTGGATTTTTGATGTAAATTTTATAGAATTATTTATAACTAAGTATTTAAAAAGTCAAGAATAGTTTGCGCTAGTGCCTTTGCTGCTAAGTATGGAACTCCATTACCAACGGTTTTAAACATATTCGTAAGTGACATATTTTCTGGAAGTGCAAAATCTTCAGGTAAGGATTGAATTGCTAAGGCTTCTGCTACAGAAATGCGTCTAATTTTGTAAGGATGTAAATGGACTTCATTATTACCATAGCAAGCTGTGGGAGAATAACGCCACCTGTGGAGACGTTTAAAAGATTTTTTGGAATCATCTCCTTCGTCAATAGTAGCAAATTTAATTTTAGCTGCTCTTGGTTGAAAATGATGTTTAGCATTGGGATGGTTGAGAACGTTATTTTTTATAAACCAATATTCAACAGTGAGTTGTTCAGGAATATTTTCAGGACAAGGAATTATGGAATCTTCTTGAAATGGTTCGCATTTATTCCAAGGATAAGTAAATACTTGATCTTGAGGATATAAAATATATTTTTCCCAAGGAAAGGTAAATTCATCTTTGATTTTTATGTCTTTGAGAAAATTATCTTTAAAGCCTATTAAAATAATTCTCTCTCTATCTTGAGTAACACCATATTCAATGGAATTAATTAACCGTTCTGTTAAAATATAACCTGATTTTTGTAATTTGATTTTTAGTTGTTCAAAAAATAAACGGTGTTTGGTAGTTCTCCATAAACCTTTAACATTTTCAAATAAAAAGAAATCGGGTAGATTTTGACAAATTAATTCAATATAAGCAGATGAGAGTTTACCATTATTACCTAAATGTCCTTTATTTTTGCCACCAATAGAAAAATCAGGACAGGGTGGACCACCAATAAAACCTATTATATTATTTGATTTTCGTGAATCTTTGACTAATTCATTTAATCGTTGTGCTGGTGTTCCTGCTATTAATTTGCTTACGTCTGCGGCTTCTCCTTCATGATATCCATATTCAGGTTGGGGGAGGTTGATTTTTTCCCGTGAATAGCGATATGCGGACATGAATGGGGGGAAGATTTCGTTGACATAAGTGATGTTATAGCCGCTAGTTTCAAAGCCTAAATCGAGGAATCCTGAGCCGGAGAAGAAAGAGAAAATAGTGGGATGATTGATCACTGACATAATATACTATTTAAGGAAAATTTTATTTAATTATTGCTAGTATAACTTATATTAGTTATTCGTTAATATCATTTTTGTGAAAAAAATAAATTTATGTTTGTTATGTTCTAAAATTATTCTGCCAGGGAATTAATTCCCTGTCTAATAGCTCAAGTCTACTTTAGTAGACTAAAGATTGATTTTCAGTCCACTTGAGTGGACTTTGGCTATTAGCCTGCGATTTTAATCGTAGGCGGTTTAGTTACGTAGTGGAAAATTTGAATCTTGCCGTTAATCAATAGATTCTATATTGTTTGATCATCTGAATCATAATGTAAAATGTATAAATTACAAAGAATATTCAGCGGATTTATATTACTATCGGTACAAGTAGTATATTGGATATTTAGTTCAATTCTTGAGATTAAATACTTTTACCAAAAACGTATAGCACTGGCAAAATATCAGGAAATTCTTGATTGGGTGAAGACTCAAAATATACCCTTAGATAGTAGCGAAGCCTTGAAATTACCTGATCATCTAGTAAATATCAGTCATGATGGGTTAGTTCAAGTTCTGCATACATCAGAAGATATATATTGCGTAGCAATCATGATTAAATATACCACAGGTGCAACACAACGAGTTAAAGGTATATTTGCCAGTGATATTCCCTTAAATCCCAGATATTTGACCAAAATTCCTGATATTTGTCATCGTATCAATATTTTAGGGGAATATCAAAAGCCATATAAAGTAGCTTGGGCATTTACAAATCTTGAGGTTGACAAGCAATACAATGATTGTTTATTTGAAGTTCATCGTCAGTTGGGCTAATTAGCTTATAATCAACATCATATATTTACCCTGACTAAATTTATATCTAAAAATATACCAATCACTAGATGATGATATATACTTACGTAGACTTTACTCTAAAAGCATATTTTTATGGAATGGTGAACTATAATCTGATGTGCAGTTAAATAAATTAAAAATATACTAGATAGAATATTTAGTTAAACTCAGATAAAACAATACTATATTGATTGCGGTGGTATGAAAAATCATCTCATCACTCAAAATTCAGTTTACTACTAATTTAGGCATTATTGTTGAGTATTAACTGGCTAGAACTTCAGTTGAATAGAGTATAAACTACATGGGACAAGGTTTTTTACAAATTGCTTTAACGCTGTGTATTGTCGTATTCATTACGCCCATACTAGGAAAATACATAGCCCGCGTTTTCTTGGGAGAAAGGACAATCCTTGATCCTGTCATGAAGCCAATAGAGGCATTAATTTATATTTTAGGGGGTGTGGGCAAAAAAAATGATATGACAGGTTGGCAGTATATCCGCGCCTTACTATGCAGTAACTTCGTTATGGGTGTAATAGTTTATGCCCTCCTCTCTTGTCAAAAATTCCTGCCTTGGAATCCCAATGAATTGGGGAGAATGAGATGGGATTTATTATTACATACCACAATTTCCTTCCTGACGAATACCGACCAACAACATTACGCCACAGAAAATACCTTTAGTTATTTTAGCCAAACCTCGGCTTTAGGGTTTTTGATGTTTACCTCAGCGGCTAGTGGTTTAGTAGTAGGAATTGCCTTTATCCGTGGGTTAACGGGGAGAAAACTGGGGAATTTCTATGTTGATTTTACCCGCGCTATCACGAGGATATTACTACCTTTATCTATTATTGGAGCGATCGCCTTAATTGTCTCAGGTGTACCCCAAACCTTAGCCAAAACCCTAGTAGTAGAAACCTTAGAAGGAAGAATTCAGTATATAGCTAGAGGTCCAGTGGCATCATGGGAAATAATTAAAATGTTAGGTGAAAATGGCGGCGGATTTTTTGCAGCTAATTCCGCCCACCCTTTTGAAAATCCCAATGGTGCTTCTAACTTAATAGAAATTATCGCCATGTTGGCCATTCCCACCTCCCTAATTTATACCTACGGAGTATTTGCTAACAACCTCAAACAAGCCTGGCTACTATATTGGATGGTGTTTATCATCTTTGTCGTTCTCATTGGCGTTACAGCCACAGGAGAATTACAAGGAAATCCCTTGATTAATAATGCTTTGCGATTAGAATTACCCAATCTAGAAGGCAAAGAAGTCAGATTTGACTGGGCTCAAACTGTATTATGGGCAATTACAACTACCGCCACCATGTGCGGTGCTGTCAACGGAATGCACGATTCCCTCATGCCCAATGGCACATTTTCCACCTTATTCAACCTATTTTTACAAATAATTTGGGGAGGACAGGGAATAGGAACGGCTTATCTCTTTATTTACCTGATTCTCACCGTTTTTCTGACTGGGTTAATGGTAGGACGCACCCCGGAAATTTTTGGGCGCAAAATTGAGAAACGGGAAATTGTTCTCGCTAGTGTAGTGCTGTTAATTCACCCAATGATGGTTTTAATTCCCAGTGCCATTGCTTTAGCACATCCCATCTCTCTAGCAGGAATTAGTAACCCAGGTTTTCATGGGATTTCCCAAGTAGTTTATGAATACGCCTCAGCCGCAGCCAACAATGGTTCTGGCTTAGAGGGATTAAATGACGGGACTTTATGGTGGAACTTAAGTACAACTGTGAGTATTTTGGCAGGGCGTTACATCCCCATTATTGCCCTGCTGCTTCTAGCTGATAGTATGTCTGAAAAACAAGTAAGTCCAGAAAGCCGGGTAACTTTGAAAACAGATTCTTTGCTATTTACCGGGATTACCGCTGGTGTCACCCTAATTTTAGGAATTCTGACATTCTTCCCCGTTCTAGCTTTGGGACCAATCGCCGAAGGTTTGAAACTCGCCTCTGGTAATTAAGAGAAATGAGGGAAATTTTCTGCTTTCTTCTGACATCTGGGCGCATTCCTTGCATATCTGGGCGCAGACCCTGCGCCCCTACTGAAATTATTTATATATGAACTCAAACGGAAATAACCCCAATTCTAAATCTTCCCGTCCTCGTTATCGCCGCAAGAAACGCAAAAAAGCACGGGTAACGAACAAAGGACTCTATATTCGGGCAATTGGCGACGCTTTTATGAAACTGCATCCCCAATCTGCCATCAAAAATCCGGTGATGTTTTTGGTATGGATGGGAACAATCATCACTTTCTTTGTTACCATTGATCCCGAATTATTTGGCCCAATAAATCAAAAAAACCCCCATCTTTTTAACGGACTATTAACGGGAATTTTATTATTCACAGTTTTATTTAGCAACTTTGCTGAAGCTGTAGCGGAGGGAAGAGGTAAAGCCCAAGCTGACACTTTACGTTCCACCCAGTCAGCCACCACCGCCAAAACTATCACCGTTGATGGCAAAATTACAGAAGTTCCTGCCACCAGCTTGAAACGGGGAGATACTATATATGTATTCTCAGGTGATATTATTCCTGCTGATGGTGAAGTGATCATGGGTGTCGCTTCCGTGGATGAATCGGCAATTACTGGAGAATCTGCCCCAGTTCTCAAAGAATCAGGCTCAGACGTTGCCAGTTCTGTCACAGGTGGTACACGCATTATCTCCGATGAACTAATTATTCGCGTCACGGCTGAACCAGGTAAAGGCTTTATTGACCGGATGATTACCTTAGTGGAAGGAGCAGAACGCACTAAAACACCTAATGAAATTGCTTTAACAGTATTATTAGCAGTTCTGAGTTTAGTATTTTTATTCGTAGTGGCAACTCTTCCCGCCTTTGCCTACTATGTCAATAGTCCTGTTAGTGTACCCGTTCTCATTGCTCTCTTGGTAGCACTCATCCCCACAACTATTGGCGGTTTGCTGAGTACCATCGGGATCGCAGGTATGGATAGGGTTGCTCAATTTAACGTCATTGCCACCTCTGCCAGGGCAATAGAAGCCTGTGGAGATATAAATACCTTAGTTCTTGATAAAACCGGGACAATTACCCTGGGCAACCGGTTAGCAGAAGAGTTTATTCCCATCAATGGCCACTCAATGACAGAAATTGCTAATGTGGCTTTGGCAGCTAGTATTTTTGACGATACAACCGAAGGTAAATCTATTGTCCGACTGGCAGAAAAGTTAGGTGCAAATTTCGATTTAGACCGCAAACAAGCACAGGGAATAGAATTTTCCGCTAAAACCCGCATAAGTGGTACTAATTTACCTGGGGGCAGGGAAGTACGGAAAGGCTCAGTAGAAGCAATTAAGGGTTTTGTCCTCTCGCGGAATGGACAGAATACTCCAGAATTAGATGTTGCTTATGAACAAATTTCTCACCAAGGTGGTACACCCTTAGCCGTATGTCTCGATAACGAAATTTACGGTGTGATCTATCTCAAAGATATTGTTAAACCTGGTATCCGCGAACGATTTGACCAACTCCGACGCATGGGAGTCCGAACAATCATGCTCACGGGAGATAATCGCATTACTGCCTCTGTCATTGCCAAAGAAGCTGGAGTAGATGAATTTATTGCTGAGGCGACACCAGAAGATAAAATCAGTGTGATTCAACGGGAACAGGCTGAGGGTAAAATCGTAGCCATGACAGGGGATGGAACTAATGATGCTCCCGCTTTAGCACAGGCTAATGTAGGTGTGGCTATGAATACGGGAACGCAAGCAGCTAAGGAAGCTGCTAATATGGTGGATTTGGATTCTGATCCCACGAAATTAATTGATATTGTTAGTATTGGTAAGCAATTGTTAATTACCCGTGGGGCATTGACAACGTTTTCTATCGCTAATGATATTGCTAAATATTTTGCGATTATTCCGGTACTTTTTACGGCTGCTAATCTAGAAAGCTTGAATATTATGAAGTTGAATAGCGTCAATTCGGCTATTCTTTCGGCATTGATTTATAATGCTTTAATTATTCCGGCTTTGATTCCTGTAGCATTAAAAGGTATTCAATTTCAACCTTTGACAGCTAACCAACTTCTGCAACGAAACATTTTAATTTATGGCTTAGGTGGGGTAATTGCACCATTTATTGCGATTAAATTAATAGATATGATGATTACATTTGTGGGTTTAGTTTAAATTATTACGGCATAAGTCACCGAGTCAGGAGTCAGTAGTCCTGACTCCTGCTATAAAATAAAATTCAAGATAAACAAGATAAAATTATGTCTATTTTTAGAGAAACTATCAAAGCAGTCAGAATAACTCTGGTAATTTGGTTATTAACAGCAATTATATATCCTCTTTTTGTATTACTAGTAGGTCAGTCAATTTTTCCAGTTTCAGCTAATGGCAGCATGATGTTAAATATTAATGCTCAACCCATTGGTTCGACTTTGATTGGTCAAGGATTTACATCAGAACGTTATTTTCATGGTCGTCCCAGTGCTGTCCGCTATAGTCAAGGTAAAAAAGCTCAACCTACTGGTATTTCTGGAGGTAGTAATCTTGCTCCTACTAATCCAGAACTTAAGCAACGTATTCTCAAGCAAGTAGAAGAATTTCAGGATGAGAGTAAAAAACCTTTGGCTGATTTGATTTATACTTCAGGTTCTGGTTTAGATCCCCATATTTCTTTAAAAGCAGCACGACAACAGATAGAAAGGGTGGCACAGGCACGAGGTATCAAGGGAGATGATATCATCCCGTTAATTACTAAGTATATTGATGGGAGATTTTTAGGCGTTTTCGGTGAACCAGGGGTAAATATTTTACGCTTAAATTATGCTCTGGATTTACAAGAGATTAATCGTCAGCAAAATCAGTAATTAGTTCCTTGTTCGTGGTGGCATCAGCAGATTCTTTTGACATGGGTAATAGTATGAATTAAACTACCATTGATCATCTATAAAAGTATTGGAGTCAATGCAACCGACTCGCGTGATTGGTTTAATGAGTGGTACGTCTGTAGATGGTATAGATACCGCTTTAGTAGAAATTTCTGGTAGGGATTTGGATCTGAAGGTGGAATTACTAGCAGGGGAAACATATCCCTATCCTCCTGAACTCAGAGAAAAAATTCTGGCACTTGGGGCTGGTACTGCTGTATCAATGGCAGAGTTAGCCGCAATAGATGATGCCATTGCCCGCGCTTTTGCCCAAGCCGCTCAACATATTCAAATTGGTCATCAAGCAGCTACTCTGATCGGTTCTCATGGTCAAACTGTTTACCATCGTCCACAGGAGGGAGTAGGAGAACTGGGTTATAGTTTGCAACTAGGACGGGGGGCTGTGATTGCCCATCTAACTGGTATTGCTACTGTCAGTAATTTCCGAACGACGGATATTGCTGCTCATGGCCATGGTGCGCCCCTTGTTCCTAGAGTTGATGCTTATTTACTCAGTCATCCCCAGGAAGACCGTTGTATTCAAAATATTGGCGGTATTGGTAATGTAACGTACCTCCCCGCCCGTAGTGATGATTGGTTGTCACAAATTCGAGGTTGGGATACAGGTCCCGGTAATAGCTTGTTGGATTTAGCCGTACAGCATTTTACCAATGGGGCTAAAAGTTATGATGAAAACGGCGATTGGGCAGCTAGTGGTACACCATGTTACCCGTTAGTAGAACAATGGCTCAGTCACGAATATTTCCACTTACCACCGCCAAAATCTACTGGACGTGAGTTATTTGGTGTGACTTATTTACATGATTGTTTAGAAGATGCCCAAGCCTACCAGTTGAGTACACCCGCAGATTTTTTAGCAACTATTACTGAACTGACGGCAGTTTCTATTGTCCATAGTTATGACAATTTTCTGCCAAAAAGGCCAAATAAGGTAATATTATGTGGTGGTGGTAGTCGCAATATTTACTTAAAATATCGGCTAGAGTTATTATTGGGGAATGTGCCAGTTTCAACTACGGATGAATTTGGCGTGAGTGCGGCATTTAAAGAAGCGATCGCTTTTGCCGTTTTAGCATACTGGAGAAGTATCGGTATTCCTGGTAACTTACCTGCTGTTACGGGAGCGTCTCAAGAAGTGCTTTTAGGGGAGCTTCACGGTAATTATGGCTAATTAAGGCGATATTGTCCAAGTTTTCTCTTAAAAGACTATGGTAATACGTATTTCTAAAATTTTACTGTGTTGGATTAAAACAAGGACTATAGCCTGTGGGGCATACTTTTTTATTAGAACCAGGACGTTGGGTGATGCAAGGTAGTTGGCTGGAACGCGATAGTCCACCAATTGCCTTGAAAGGTTTAACATTGATTGTGTGGAATCGGGATAATTGGTTCTCTATGGCCACAAAATTAACCTTTCCTCACAGCGATCGCCCAGAAATCTCTTTTCAGTATAAGGGAAGACTACATGATGGTGAGCGTCAGTATACTTTTTTGCTACAGCATAGTTCATTAGGACAGGTAGAAGGTGAAGGCTGGATTTGTCCAGATACAATTGTGCAGCGTTATTGGGTACTGTCAGATAGTCAAAGACGCAGTGGTTTTGAAACCCTACATCGTGTTGGCGATGACAAGTATTACTTAACAAGTGGCATACTTACGGGGCATTATTTACACAGTACAATGGAAGCTAATCTAGAACGTCAAATACATTAGTTATACTCAGTCATATATTATGTAAATTATAGCGATGATACTCCTATGGAAATTTGAATAGTTATAGGAATTGCACTGTTGTGTACGAGTAAACTAATAAGCAACTTTACTTATTTTGATAGAAATGTACTAAATCCGAATTCATCAGTTTTACATAAATATATGAGTAATAATGAGCAGTTTGCGTAAATCTACACAAAAAGCGAGATAATTAGCTAAGAACCCTTTGTCTAATCTAGTAGTTTGTCAAAGACATTTTAACGGGTCATGATCGGAAAAAGTTCTATTCTTCCCCTGCTTCTTTTCACCTGTCTTTTTGGGTTAACAGACTACTAGTGTTGATGGCTCAATATAACCCACTTGTATAAACAGAAACTACAAAATTGTCCCCTGAATTGTTAAACATTGGAGTCGAAATTTTCTATGTCAGACCCCAACATTGGTCGCTTACTCGGAAAACGTTACCAACTACAAGAGCTAATTGGCTCTGGAGCAATGGGACGAGTTTATCGTGCTAAGGATACTTTGCTGGGAGGTGTCCCTGTTGCTGTCAAGTTTCTATCTTTATCAGTCCAAAATGAAAAGATGCGCTTGCAAGACCGATTTGAGCGAGAAGCCAAAACTTGCGCTTTACTAGGTCAAAAAAGTATCCATATTGTCCGCGTGATGGATTATGGGGTAGATGAAACATACTATGTGATGGAATATCTCCAAGGACATAGCTTGAGTAATATAATTCGCAAGCAACAGATGCCATTACCGAGATTCCTGAGTATGGCCAGGCAAATTGGTCTAGGTTTGCAGTGCGCTCATGATGGTATTCCTGTAGATGGAGTAATTTGCCCAATCATCCATCGTGATATTAAACCTAGCAATATGATGGTGATTCAAGACCCCAGTTTTGGGGAATTGGTCAAAGTTCTAGACTTTGGTATTGCTAAGTTAATCATGTCTGATAGTGACCATACCAAGTTCTATTTGGGGACTTTGGCTTATTCTTCTCCTGAACAAATCGAAGGCAAAGAACTGGATAGTCGCTCCGATATCTACAGTTTTGGCATCATGATGTTTGAAATGCTCACAGGGAAAATGCCTTTACAGCCTTCAACCAACACCTTTGGAGCATGGTATAAAGCCCACACTTTTGAAAAACCTCGGGCTTTAGCGGAAACTTCTCCCAATTTGTCAGTACCAAAGCAGTTGGAAGATGTGATTATGGGTTGTCTAGCCAAAAAACCTAGTGAACGCCCCCAAAGTATCAAAGAAATTATTAATATTCTCACTGTTCTAGAACAGCGTAATGATACGCGCAGCAATAGCCAAAATACGGCTACTATTATTAATGCGCCCGCATACACAGATTTTCAAGAAACTATCAACAGTAATTTCCCCCTGCTTCCCGCACCAGCAGCGAAAATCAAAACTGATCTGCGGACATCGCCAATTCCCTATAATAATACACAAGCAGAATTACGGACATATTCAGTTAATGATGATGTAGCGCAGCTTGTTTCCTGGCCACACAATAAACCAGTTGCGGATATTGTGTTTATTCAACCCATTTATCACAATAAAAATCTGTTACCAGCACTATGGGTGATGCTACCCCAAGAGGAAATTCAAAAACGCTTAGTTTGTACTCGCTACAATCAATTTCTGTTTATTTCTTCTCCCCATCCAGTAGTGTTATGGATTACGGTTATTTATACCCGTCAACATGGGGCTAAATGGTTGCCTTACTATTTGGATCTGAAGACTAGTTTTGGTCAAGAAATTACCCGGTTACTACAACATACCGGACAATATCGCTTATTATTCTTTGCCAAAGAAACTCCTAATCCCTGTACACATATACTAGCATCGAGTATTGCAAATGCTCAACGTGAACGATTACAAGAATGGCTTCAATCTAGTCATTTTTCCAATTCATCAACGGATGCTCAAATTAGTAAAAATTTATTGAAAAAAGAATATGAAAAGATTAAACCGAAAATATTAGGGAAGTTAGAAACAATTGATACTGATTCTCCATTCGATCTTTCTGGTTGATGAGGTTGTTCTGATATAGCAGGAGTCACCGAGTCACCGAGTAAAACCCGGTTTTGGACAGAGTTTTATTATCAATTGATGTCCTAAGCGCCCGGTTGCTATATAGTTGGGAATAAGGAATAGGCAGAAGTGCGATCTAGGAATCGAAGTTAACGCCCCAACATCCCCAGCTTTTTTCCTGTCGAGGAAACGAACAAGAGAAGGAGGTCGTCTACTACGACACCGAAATATTGATTTTATCCCAGGGTAGAACCTGAGTCTAAACCCCACTGTTGTTTAAGCATTTCTTGATAAGTTGCCTCACGCACAACCATTTGCTCGTAAAGCTTGACTAAAAAATCTTGAGCTTGTTCATGGCTCATGTGTTGAACTTGTGTAGCAAAGGAGCGAATGCTAAATTGCTGTTCCAAAGACAGTTCAGTTCGTGGATTCATAATAAACTCCAAAACAAACAACGTGTAAAATCAAAATTGATCACAGAATTAAAGAGTTAGGAGTCAGGAGTGAAAGTCAAATAGCTTTTGGGTTCTTAATGTAAATTCTGTACTCTCTTTGTCTGCAATCTGCTAGATCACGTAAAAGTCCGAAGAAGTATTTCTTGGGCTAGATTTCGTCTGAGATTTGTTTATCTATATTAAGAAAGATAACAAGTGTTTGACAATTTGCCCATCTTTTTGAATTTATTTTTTTGAGGCACGTATTGGTACTGTATCTACTGATACAAGAATCTATTCCACTAAAAGCGGGTTTGTCCAAATTGGGATATTTTAATTTTGGTGAAGATTCTTTGAATAGTAAGTAGGCATGAATTGGCTGATATTCAGGGGTCGCAAAGTGAGAAATCAAGCGGAGGAAAAGTTTGATCCTTGGTTTTTATCTAGATTCTCTGATTTATTGACCCACTATTTGCTGTTTATTTAAGACAGACTACAAAGTGCAATCTGTCAATTGTGGAAATTATAGAAATTTAAGCTCCTGTGGTAATTTTTGGAGATTAAAAATATTTTTATCAAATTGTTGAGAGAAAAAATGCTCAAATTGAACAAATTATTCAGTATATTTACTTCTTTAGTTAGAGGATGTTTTAAAAGTTTTTAATGTGTAAACAGACCCCTTTCCAAACCTCTCCCCTACCAGGGGAGAGGCTTGAAAACCCCCCTTCCAGCTAACAAAAGTTTTTCCGTTTCCCTCTCCTCTTAGGAGAGGGTTAGGGAGAGGTAGGGAAGGGGGGTAGGGGGGTTAGGTTTTTGGAGATTATGGGTTTCATATAATACTTCTCAAACAACCTCTTAGGGAACAGGGAAGAGGGAACAGGTAAGAGGCAAGAGGCAAGAGGCAAGATATAGCGGTATGCAGTTGAATGAGGTACAAAATTTACAGTAAAACCTATACCGCAAAAGACTCTTAACTCCTGACTCGGTGACTCCTAACTCCTATTGAATAACTAGAAAATCAGGTTTCTACAGAGAGACAGACACAAGGACGACGGTAATATTATCGTGTCCTCCGGCTGAGTTAGCGGCTTCAATTAGGGAATGAGCAGCTTTTTCTAGGGGAGATGCGTCTTTGATCTGTTCAAAAATTTGCTTATCTATAAGTTCTTCTGTAAGTCCATCACTACAGAGCAGTAAGCGATCGCCATTTTCGAGATCCAGTGGTTTAATATCAATCTGATTGAGGTCTTCCCTACCTAAACAACTGGATAAAACATGGCGATAGGGATGAACTCTGGCTTCTTCGGCAGTAATATCGCCGATTTTCATCGCCTTGGCAATCCAGGTATGGTCTTCTGTAATTTGTTGTAATTGTGATTGTCTCAGACGGTAGAGACGGGAATCGCCGACATGACCACAGACAGGGGATTCGGCTTCACGAATCAGGACTACTACGGCTGTTGTTCCCATATCAGCCCGTTCAGGATGCTCTTGCTGATCTTGGACTATGGCTTTATTTGCAGTGTCTAAAGCTTGTTCTAGGAGTTTTGAGGCTGATTCGGGGGATTGCCAATTTTCCTCTAGGTATGAACGAATTTCTTGGGTAGCGATGCGACTGGCTTCTTCTCCTCCTGCATGACCTCCCATACCGTCAGCAACTATAAAGAATCGCCCTGTGGGATCAATGTAGTAGGAATCTTGATTATAAGCACGAATAAGCCCCGGATCTGTACAACCGGTAGATTCAAGTTTCATAGATTTTTCGTGAACAATTAATTAATACATCCGATCATAACGGTCGAGGCGTAAAAGCAACCGAATCAGCATGAATGAAACTGATGCGGCAATTAAACCAATAAAGCTTGCTAACCAAACATAATGGCTAACTAGGAGAATTGTGCCGGCAATTGTAAAACCACTAATAATAAGAGCATAGCTTATTGCCAGTTGTATATTACTCTGTCGCCGGATCAGACGTTCAGTTTCGACGGAGCGAACTCGTAGACGAATATCCCCGCGTTCTATTTTATCTAGGGTATCTTCTAATCTCCGTGGTAATCCTAAAGCAGTGCTACTGACCTGGACTGCTTGACGACTTAATTCATTCAAGAAGCTATTCCCCTCAGAACTACTGTTATCTGTCATAAGCTGCATTGCATAAGGCTGGGCAACTTCCATAAAGTTAAATTCTGGATCTAGACCTTTACCGACTCCTTCGAGGGTGGAAAAGGCACGCATGACAAAGGTAAAAGTTGCTGGAAATCTAAATGGTTGATCATAAGCGAGTTCGTACAAATCCTCACTAATGGCTGCCACAGATTGGTTTTCAAAGGGCTTATCCATGAAGTTATCCAGCATATACTGAACAGAACGCCGGACGGGTCCCATGTCATCTACTGGGGCGATCGCGCCTAAATCAACTAAGGATTTTACCACACGGTCGCCATCTTTTTGGGCAATGCCAAATAAGGTTTCCATGAGTCCTTCGCGGACATTGGATTTAATTGTTCCCATCATCCCGAAGTCGTAGAAAATCAAAGCACCGTCGGGACTAACTGCCAGATTACCAGGGTGGGGGTCAGCGTGGAAGAAGCCATTATTCAGCAGTTGATGTAGGTAAGCTTGTGCGCCATAACGAGCGATCGCCTTTCTATCTACACCCGCAGCATCTAAAGCATCATATTGACTAACTTTAATCCCCGGCACATACTCCAAAGTAATAACTCTAGAAGTAGCATAACGCCAATAAACTCGCGGTACTTTTACCCAATCATAAGGGCGGAAATTCCGGCGGAAAGTATCGGCATTGCGTCCTTCATTGAGATAATCAATTTCTTCCCAGAGAATGCGACAACATTCTTCATATATACCCATCCAATCTCTGCCGCGTCCCCATTTGGGATGATTTTGAAAATAGCGGGCAATACCTTTAAGAATGCCTAAATCAATTTCAAACAGCTTTTTGAGTCCAGGGCGTTGCACCTTGACAACTACTGACTCACCAGTATACAAAATCGCCTTGTGGACTTGACCCAAACTAGCAGCAGCCAGGGGAACAGGGTCAAAATCTTGGAACAGGACGGAAATTTTCTTCCCTAATTCCTGCTCAATAATGCCTTCCACCTGTTCATAACTAAATGCCGGGACTCTATCTTGTAACTTAGATAATTCCTCTACATATTCAGCAGAGAAAATATCGGCACGAGTCGAAAACAATTGTCCCACTTTGATAAAAGTCGGACCCAAATCTAAAAACGTGGTTCTAATCCAGATTGCTTGGGCTTTGCGTCTAGCTGCTTGCTTGGCTTCTGTTACACCACCGGGGTAACTCCAATCTTTGTTATAGCGCCAAATTTTGAACATCAAGGTCAAGACAAAAGACCAAATATCCACAAAGCGGCGTTTGCTAGAGTATTCTTCCCGATTCCAACGGTATGCTTTGTCTGAGTAACCTTGTTCCATATTTTTTTATACCGTCGGCTTGTTACGGAGTCATCTGAGTTGAGGCAAGGCGCAGGGCATTAGTGTGAACTTAAGCCACAGATGGCTTATTTGTTGGCTTCTACACCCGCCCAGAAATGAATTTCCGGGCTAATAGCCAAAGTTTACTAAAGTAAACTCAGGATTTTTGAGAATTTCTAGTCATCTTTAGATGACTTTTACTATGAGACTGGGAATGAATTCCCAGTTGGGTTACAGGGGGCAGGGGAGTAGCTACAGATGGCTCTTTTTTGGCTTCCATACCCGCCCAGAAATGAATTTCCCGGCTAATAGCCAAAGTTTACTAAAGTAAACTCAGGATTTTTGAGAATTTTTAGTCATCTTTAGATGACTTTTACCATGAGACTGGGAATGAATTCCCAGTTGGGTTAC
>CAINGU010000038.1 GCA_903848645.1 uncultured cyanobacterium
CAGAAGAAGTGGAATGAACCAGATTTGTGGAAGAAATGGCAATTTCGGGGTTGGGTGATTGGCTATGCGATTACTGAGATTGCTTTAGCTGTTTTGACTTTTGGTGGGGTAACTGGGGCAAAATGGGCAGGAAAAATATCTACTAAAGCTATCCAAATCATTAAGGAAATTCCTGGTGTTGCTAAGTTGGCTGCACAGGTAAGTAAAATAACAGTCCCAGCACGAATTAAAAAGGGTTTGGAACAGCTACGGAAAATAGAAATTGGTAAAAAAACTCAGCCCGGAAAAGGTTCTTCTCTAGACTCTGGTTTAGCGAATCGAGGTTATCGCCCTAAACCTGGTGAACGTTCGATATCTAAAATTATTAAAGTAGATGAAATGATAGCTGAGTACGGTCAGGAAGGTGCAAAAATGCTTGAACAGGGAATAATAGGCAAAGCACCTGCCTTAGACGGACACCAAATCAAAATCACTGCTGATGGTCGTATCCTGCGTTGTTCAAAGTGTGCTGTACTCGAAAAAGTTTATAAAGATTCTCTTGATGTTAATCCAGAACTAAAAGCTAAGTTAGAAGCGATCCAGAAAAGAGAGGTAAACCCCAAAGAGTCAAAACGAGCCGCAAAAGAAGCAGCTAAATTAGAAGAAGAAATTGTACGCCAAGGGATTGTTAAAGGTTTAATAACCTATTATCCAGAAAAGGAATTGCTCACAACAGGTAAACATGGTATTCATTGGACAGAAGGTCCGGCACGTGCAAAAATGTCAGCAGCAAGTAATACACAGGGCCAATTCGGTAGTCTGGAAGATGTGCATTTTGCTGTTCAAAAAGGTGCTACTTTAGGAGCTGACAACTCGAAAGGAGCCTATTTCAATCTACCAGAAGGGCATTCCTCAATAGTTTATACCTTGAAAGATGGTGAAGTTATCATAAAACCTGCTACTAAAGTGTGGGTAAAAACATATCCTGAAGTTAAAGGTAAAGTAAAAATCCATGCTTATCCAACCTTGTAAGAAAATCATCATATGAGTTTTTTCATTCAAGTTTCTAACCCTACTGTACAAACACTTAGTCGGAGACAAAGATACACCGACTCACTGTCTGGAGCAATCCAAAGAGCATTTCCACTTGTGACTGAAAGTGCTTTCATGATTTGGAATGGTTTGTATATTCCTATAAACTATAAATATGAATTAAGTATTATGGTAGATGATTTTTTGCCATTCTTGTCTCAACTTCTCAACTCTGATAATGGCTCATACAAACTTGGCTTTGGTGTTGATACTTTTAGAGCTATTTGGACTATAGATTGGGAGCAAGATATTTTAAGAATAAATTCAGAATGGGATATAGTAACAGGAAACCTCAAATATCTACTCAATAAGCACAATTCAATAGAATTAAATCGTGATGATTTTTTGGCAGAATGGAAAAAGCTTCTGGAAACTATAATTACGTCAATTAGGAAAGCAAATATCTCCATTAAGAATCAAGATGAATGGGAGCAAATAGTCAATATTTATTCAGCAATTACCAATTATGGATATTGCTATTCTGTATTCAAATACAAGTCCAATGTTGATTTAACAGAGAATCTTAAGACTTTATCCAATATGTGGTTTCCCAAAGAAGCAAGTAGCCAAGAAGTATTACAAAGTATAGCTGATACATTTCAGCTATATTTACCACAAGATTATCAACAAATTATGCAAGAATTTGGAGGTGGTAGATTAGAAGGAAAAAATAGTGTAATTGACTTAGAACCTCTTGAGACATTATTAGATACTACTTATCATGAGGAATTTAGGAAATATGTTCCTAATCTGTTTGTAATTGGACATGATGCAGATGAGGGAATCTACTTTTATGACCCCTCAGACTGGATTGGGTATGGAAATTATTCAGTCTTTTTTTGGCCTTTACCTGAAGATGGAATTGCAGATGCAATATTTGTCGGTCAAGACCTAACAGAAGTTATGACCAAGATTATCAATGAAAGTAATTTGCTATACTTACCAAATATAGAAAGCGATGTGTTTTTAGGATAAGTAGATTTTTGCGTAACTTTTGTGGAAAATTAGTCAATTACTGTGATTTTATTGCCAGGGGTGAGTTTGGAACTTTCAAGTTCGGCACTCCCTGGAACGAAATTATCAATGTTTTAGGAATTCCGCCATTGTATGAGCCACCAGGTAAAGGTACACCAGCCTTAGCACGTTATGGAGATTTGGAGTTCTCAATTTTAGAGGAACGAGTTACAACAATTTCATTACAGGTAGATCAATCTGAAATTAGACTCCCTGCAAATATGAGGGTAATAAATTTTGAAGATACTCAGTTAGATATATCAAAAGTGTAAGATATCTTAAAAATGTACGGTATTACTTGGGAGCGGGTTGAAATATTATGCGATGACTGGATTGATTACTATCGTACTTCTACAGGTGTACATTTGTCCTTTGGAGACAATCTACTTGGGAAAATAGGTGCTGCTGATCCTAACAAGTTCTGGGGAATCTGATTGCCTCTGGTCATTTTAAACCAGATACTAAGATTTACACAAAAGTCTTCCATAAGAATTTCAGAGGTTACTTACCTTATGACAAATAGGAAATAAACTTTTCAAATCAAAATGGAAATAGTGATGATTTGGAGAGATATGGTTATAGATTACCGACCTAAAGCTGAAGAACTTATCTATGTTTTATCAGAGACAACGTACCAGAAAACAGGATTAATATTACTGATGCTATTGAAAACGCCAAATTTGATGTGTCAGTAATTTGTATTCTTTCAGAATTACCTGGTCATTTTTGTTCAATGTTATCTTTCTACCTAAATTTTGATGTAGATAATGAGATATTACTCATTGTTCAAATCTGTAAAAAACTTAAATGTAAAGTGTTGATTAGCAATGATAATAGTGCAAATCCCTATTCAATGCTTTTGGTGAATCGAGAAGGAACATTATGCAAAGTGAACATCGATCCAGATAAACTTGATAACTGTGCGAAATATGAAATTCTGAATTAGAGGTGGCTGTATTGTTTATGTATCTGTACTCGTAGTGTAGGCAAAATCCCCCGACTTCTTGAAGAGGAAAAATCTGTGCTAATTACAGGAAATATATGTCACAATCGAAACCCAATAAATACTCTCCAAATTTAACAGAAGTCACTCTTGATATCAGCGAACTAGAATGTAAGTATTATGTATGGAAAATACCCAAAATGCAAACATTGGCAGGTTTAATAGTATTTAGTGGTACTTACATATCCGGTTCTGCTGGCAGTGATGATGCCCTTTTTATTAAATGGAGAATTAATGAGTTTTGCGAGCTAGAACTGCCACAAAAAATTAGTGGACTAGTTGTTGATTTTAGAAGCTTAGATTATCAATGGGGTGATGACCTTGATGTTTATCCTCAAGAAATAAGAAGATTGGGACAACCTGTTAGAATAGTCGTTACTCCAGAAAGATATGAAGCATTTAAAGGTGTATTAGGTGAGCAAGAATTGCATACAGATATAGAAGTTGCCTTTGCTGAAGTAATAGAAGTATTAAAATGCTAAACTATGAACTGTAAGATATATTAGCGAATCGCAAGCTAAAATTTACTGAAATGCGCGATCAGTTACATTTATATATCCTATTCCTGACAATAATTTAGAGGACCTACTGAAAGTATTAAAAAAATGGATCAATTCTCATCCAATTTTATTGCAAAACTTAAATAATGAACATACAGGATTATCTTGACTTCTAGGATGTAATTCCTGTCAGTTTAATATGGTTAAATCAACAGCAGGAACATACCTAAAATCTTTGATAAATTCTGATTTTTATCATCCTAAAAAACTAAAAGATATTGTTGAAAATATAGAAATCACAGTACGTCTTTCTTATTATTTACTAAATGGGAAAGTTGTCAAATTTGTCATGAAGTATATCTTGAATATTGGAAAGATATGAGGATAAATGAAATAGTTTTGTCTTGTCCTGAGTGTGGTTGGGAACAGTACCTAAATGAGCAGGAGGTAAGTAATCAGAAAAAATTAATTTTATGAATTTTTCTTACACAAAGCCTATACAGTCAAGCAAAAAGATGCCAGAATAATACCATCTGCTGATTAAATCCTAGGTATACCGATGCAGAGCCGTGAAGCGTCCCACTCCTCAAAATCTAACCAACATTCTGCATCTGTACCAGTGTCGAATCTCTTTCCAACACGACCGTTTGGCGTTCCTACCCAAACAGAATCAATTGCAGAAAATACAGGATTAGATGAAGCTACCTCACATCCTAGTCTGGACTTCTCCCATATTGCTGTTTCTGCACCAGGAACACCACCACCAGAACCACCTCCATCACCCTCACCATTAACTGGAGCAAAGCAGGTTAAATATAGGACAACCAGGGGATAAGTACGAAGTTGAAGCAGACAAATGTGCATCACAGGTAGTGAATCAGATCAACTCACCTCTTTTTGCACCTATTCAACGTCAAGAAATATCCTCTCCAATAGAGTTAGAACCAGAATCACAAGCGAGTATTCAAAGGCAATTATCCGGGTTTAACCTGTTAAATATCTCTGTTTATCAACCAGGAACAACCCCACCTCTCCCTATCCAAACAGTCAGAGCTAAAAGTGGTGATACCAAAGCTGCACCTGTGAATATTGAAGATACTATCCAGAGTAA
>CAINGU010000039.1 GCA_903848645.1 uncultured cyanobacterium
CCCCCTGCCCCCTGCCCCCTGCCCCCTGCCCCCTACCTTCCTTCCTGGGGGATAATTTCTGTTACCACTCTGCGTCCAGAATTACCACCTTTGACAACAATATTTTCTGTTTCTAAATTACCAACGGCTGTTTCCCCTTGAAAAGTTAATTTTGGTTCAATTTGGCGATAAACTACATTTCCTTGCGCTTCTAACAATTTTTTATCTAAATACCAAGTAAGTTGATTTGATTTTAAAGACTGACGACGTTGCCCAACTGCATTCACATTACCTGTAAGATACACCGTGTTTTCCGGTATTTTCATTTTGCCCCGATTAGCAGTGACAGTCACATTCTCAGCAGCTTTGAATACGCGAATAGGAGAATTTGTTGTGATATTTTCTTTGTTAATATTCCAGGTAATTGAGTTACTAGTAATTTGCACCGGTGGATCTATTAACTCTAATTTTGCCTGGGGTTTGAGAGTAGCAATTTGAGTTTTTAAATTAATTTCTGCTGCATTACCATTACCCCGTCCAGTGATTTTGTTATCTTTATATCTTTCTATTTGGATAGGGCGATCGCTAAATAATTTCTCCTCCTTAATATGCCACATTAAATGCTCAGTTCGCATTTGCAACTGTGGATCTGCGGATTTTGCGACTACTCCTTGTGAAAATTCTATGCGTTGTTCACGGGTTTTTACCTTAGCTTCTTGGGCTACAGCTTGTAATTGCTTATGACTACCATTTAACTGATTGCGAACAATTAATAAATCTTCTTGAGGTCGCCATTCTAACTCATTACCTTTTAAAACAATACCATTACGGGGATCAGTAGCTACAATTTTACCTTGAAGAAATAGTTGCTTACCATCTTGCTTAATGTCAGCTTTTTCTGCTTTAATTTGGTAGACAACTTTTCCATCTTGGTAAAGTTCACCTTCAGGACTTTGAGCCTGACCTATTTGTTTATCTGTAGTGTATTTTGCTTCTTTGGCTTTAACTTTCCAAATTGGCCTCCCTACCTCATCAAATTGTTCTGAAGCCACACCAAAAAAAGTTAATTTAGTGTCATCTTCCTTTGGAGATGAATTATCAGTTTTTGATTGGGTAGGTGATGGATTCCCGCAAGCAGATAAGCATAAACCTAAGCAGAATATCAAAAGCAGGTAAAACAAATTAGTTGGTAATTGTAACCTAAAAAATGAATAGAAGTGGGGAGAATGATTTTTAGTTCCCCTCTGATGTTTTGCATCTTGTCTTCCATTCTCCCTACCCTGTGAATCTTGCATTATTCTGGAATTTCTAGATGTCTGTGACTATCTCTAGCATCGTCTAAAAAACCCATACTAGACAATGGCCGATATGGATAACTTTGACGGGGAGTTTTTTGGATATCTTCTTTGATAGCTTCTAAATCAATATAGCGATCGCTCACATTAATTAAACTATCACTAGTCATAGAACGCAAACTCACCACCTCTACCCGCACACCACGATAGCTGACAGAATTGACAGCATAAGCCAAATCGCCGTCACCGCTGACTAAAACTGCGGTATCATAGGAATCGCACAATGCCATCATATCAACAGCTATTTCCACATCTAAGTTAGCTTTTTTAGAGCCATCTGGTAGTTGCACCAAATCCTTAGCAATCACCCGATAACCGTTACGACGCATCCACAACAAAAAGCCCTGTTGCTTCTCGTTTGTCCGATCTACCCCTGTGTAGAAGAAAGCCCGTAACAGCCTTGATCCCCCAGTCAACCGGCACAATAACTTAGTGTAATCAATTTCGATTCCTAGTTGGAGCGCTGCATAAAATAAGTTCGAGCCATCAATAAAGATAGCCACCCGACCCCGATTTTCCAAAACTTGTTCTGGCGTAAATATTGAGTCGTTTTCAAAATTGTTCAACATTGTTGTCATACCTTGTGTTGTTATCCCTGTTATGATAGAAATTTCTAACTATCTACTTGTTAGAGTTGCTTATGATAAGTCTCCGGGGCTAAGACATTAGGAGTTATAAATCAACAGTAAAACTGTTTTAATTATTTACTCCCTCTATCTGCTAAAGGCTGTAAGTAATAGCCCCGAATGGTTTTTTTAAGAAATTCGCAGTTCCCAAAATTAATCTTTTATCGTGAGAATTCACCGAGTCAGGATGTAGGGGCGCAAGGCCTGCGCCCAGTCAGGATGAAGAAAGAAGGATGAAGAATATTTTCTGATTCTGTTCCCTATTGCTTGCTATATCAAACATTCTGTATCCTAAATCCTTACCTTTTATTTTGATATTTCTATCCGTTTGAAAACTGGTTTAGGTGTTCCCAATTGTTGTTTGTCGGATAATATTCCCCAGGTTGAGTGGGTACAAAAAGGAGCTAAAATTGCACTTTCTTTTTGTTCATTAAAGTTGATTCCCCAGCCTAATTGCTGATAAATATCACTGCTGATATTAGGAATAATTGGGGATAGAAGATAAGCCGCTAGTCTCACAGATTCCAGAACCGCATATAGCACCGCTTCCACTTCTTCCTGCTTACCTTGTTTATATAATGACCAAGGGGCTTGATCATCAATAAACTTATTGCTGGCTTGCACCAGAGATAAAACATAGTGACAGGCTTCGTTAAAAGCTAATGCTGTATATGCTTGTTTGACCTTTTCTCCCAACTCTAACCCTATCGCTTTCAAAGGATTTTCAGCCGGAATAGCTGATTGGTTAAGGGAAGGTACTTGACTAGCGCAGTATTTCTTCACCATGTTTAAAGTGCGATTTAACAAATTACCTAAATCATTCGCCAAATCTGCATTCAAAACATTAATGAACCTTATTTCATTAAAATCGCCATCCTTCCCAAATTCGATTTCCTTAAGGAAGTAATAACGAACGGCATCACTACCATAATTTTCCACTAAAGCGATAGGATCAAGGGTATTACCTAAAGTCTTCCCCATTTTTTGACCATCTTTAGTTAAAAAACCGTGTCCAAATACCCTGTCTGGTAAAGGTAAACCCGCGGACATCAGCATTGCAGGCCAGTACACAGCATGAAAGCGCAAAATATCTTTACCAATCAAGTGCAGATTAATCGGCCACCATGTTTGTAAAGCATTAGCTAAGGTTGGTTCTGCATCTGGTTCTAGCAATGCTGTTACATAACCCAACAAAGCATCAAACCATACATACAATGTATGTTGAGAATCCACAGGTACAGGAAAACCCCAATCAAGATTTATCCGCGAAATCGAAAAATCCTGTAAACCTTGAGCGACAAAATTGAAAACTTCATTCCGTCTGCTCACAGGTTGGATAAAATCTGGGTGGGATTGGTAAAATTCCTCCAACTGGGTTTGATATTTAGACAAGCGGAAAAAATAGTTCTGCTCGTCTCGCCACTCTACTTGTTTGGTAGTATGGATGGGACAGTGTTTATCTGCGAGTAAATCTCGTTCTTCCTTAAATTCTTCACAGGAAACGCAGTACCAACCTTTTTGTTCTCCTTGGTAGATATCACCAGTTTCCCAAACTCGTCCAAAGAACTCGTTAACTATGGCTTGGTGACGGGGTGCGGTAGTTCGACTAAAGCGATCATATTGAACATCTAGTAAATCCCACAAGCTGACAAAACTAGGGACAATTCCATCACAAAAATCTTGTGGTGCTTTTCCTAAACTCTCCGCTGAACGCTGAATTTTTTGCCCGTGTTCATCTGTACCTGTAATTAGTAGCACTTGATGCCCCTGCAAGCGATTAAATCTAGCTACTACATCCGCTGCTATAGTTGTATAAGCACTGCCAATATGGGGGACATCGTTGACATAGTATAGTGGTGTTGTCAGTGCAAAAGTTTTTTCTGTTTTATTCACAAGATTCATGGACAATAAAAGCAAATTATTAATCAGTTTTCTCTATTAATAATCTAGATTATCTAGACAAAACTACGCAATTATATAACATTGCTACTGTTTTTTTCAAACTCCTCCTGAATGATAACAAGTTTATGGACTGAAGAATTATTTAATTACTTCTATAAATTCACCTAATTTATGACTAAATCAGAGAAAGTATTTACTAATAATTATGGTAAAACCTGTTTCTTTCATTAGTAGTTACAGAGAATACACTAATCTAAACTCTAGCGATATAACTAATTGTGTGGATATAATTTTGCATATCAGATTCTCCAGGTAATAATTGACTTCTGCTGTATAGCCATTCTATTTGATTTAAGTTCATAAATCGTTTCAGAAGGCTATATTATTGATGAGTAATGCCAGTGTGGCACTATTCCCAGTTAGGAGGATTTAACGCTTTCGCATACTTATATATGATGAATACAAATTGCCGTAAATTCTGTAATCATGGTTTCAGAGTGGGTTATTTTTTATCTGGAAAGGTTGATTTTAGAGAGGAGAGAAAAACAAAAATTCTATCCCCATTCCCATCTGGATAAGGGAAACGGTAAAGTTAAAGATAGAATAGATGAAGAAAAATAAGAAAAATGCCAGCAGTTGAACCTAAACCTTGTTTTTTGACTCCAAAACCAGTACAATCAGATTCTCCCTTATTTATCTATTTACCAGGAATGGATGGAACTGGTGAATTGTTACAATCTCAAACTACTGAATTAGCCTCTTGTTTAGATATTCGTTGCTTGGCTATACCCAAAAACTATTTAACTAGTTGGGATGTTTTAGCGAAGAATGTTTTAGACTTGATTCATGCTGAATTAGAAAAAAGCTGTCAACGGCCAATATATCTATGTGGTGAATCTTTTGGTGGTTGTTTAGCAATGAAAGTAGCAACTCAATCACCGCAATTGTTTAAACGCATTATCTTAATTAATCCCGCTTCGGCTTTGCAGCAGCAGCCTTGGTTTAATTGGATATCCCAGCTTACTCAGTTTGTGCCATCATCCCTATTTAATATTGGTGCATTAGGTTTGTTACCATTTCTGGTATCATTAGAAAGGATTTCTCAAAGTGATCGCTATACACTGCTTACAGCCATGCGTTCTCTTCCATCAGAAACTGTAAACTGGCGGTTGTCATTATTGCGAGGATTCCAAATTGATAAAAAACAATTACAGCGGCTAACACAACCAGTTTTATTGATTGGTAGTGGCAGTGATCTTTTATTACCTTCCGTGACTGAAATCACCAGATTGGCGGATATTTTACCAAATACTCAAAGGTTTATCCTACCAAATAGTGGTCATGCTTGTTTATTAGAGAAAGATGTCAATCTGTATCAGATTCTCAAAGATCACGATTTTTTAGATATTAATCTCCCAAGCTCCAAAATTTCTACATCACCAACACAACTGATAGGTGATCAACATTTTTAATGTTTTCCAAGTTGAAAAAATGCTGACAAATAAATATTTTCCTCACTGTGGAAACCAAAAATTATGTCTATTACCTTTAAATCTACAACAAGTTGATTATTGGCTATGAAGTTATAGCAGGCTAACGGATTGGTTTGTCAGCCTGTGAAGTCAATAGCGCGGCTACTGTTAAGATATTCACCACAATGATTCCCGAAGGATAGCGGGAAATACCTATCTCAAATTCCAACATGATTTGCGGTTGCTATCGGTGGGTTTTCACATTTCCTGTACTATTCTGTAAAATTCTTTTACCTTTTGGAGATGAATACTCAGTATCTCTAGAGGTTTGTATTGCCTGTTTCACGAGAGTAGCTAATTCTTCTAGCTGATTAATCGCTTCTGCACCTTCTAGTTTCATTAATTCACGATCATCACGCATTTCTGTCCAAGTAATCCCATAATCGGATACTAAAAAGCGAATTAGATGATTGTTTCCTAAGCTCACCATAAAAGATGCACTATTCATCTGATTTCCGCAAGTATAGCAGGAAGCCGGATAACCATGCCGTTCTAGTACAACCGCTAAGGCTTGCAGGTTCATTACTAAATCTTGAACAAATTCTCTATGTTCGTTTGCTAGTCTTAAAAACACTTTTTACCTCCAGACACCACAGTCATTTGAGTTTTTTATATTTTCTTTAGATTTTCTCATGAACTGACATTGTAAAATACCAGTTACAATTTTTAGTCCTTGATGAGTTTGTTAATTAGTTACCCTGCTTAGGTTAGTGGATAACGATTTTTTAAGAAGTATCAAACTATTCAATTCCTCCGGTACTCAGATGAGACAGAGTTGCTGAAACTTAGATTCTTGCTTCTGCTATCTGTCAGAATTGTACCTGATAAAATTGAGACGCTTTCAGCCTAACTTAAATTCACTCATAGTCAAGTTCCTTAAACCTATATATGGCACTATCACAGATGATCTAGCGCCAGATTAAGATGATTCATTAACTCTAACGCTTATTTTCGTTGCTTGTGTTTTTATCTCCATTCAAATAAACCTCACATGATATAATATAGACTGAGGTGAGCGCAAGTGTTGAATATACTTAATTAATACATTATTTTTAACATATATATTTTTAATCCCCTCTATAACACTGATCTTAATATGAGAGAAACGGGTTTTCACAAAGTATAATATTTTGTCAGAATCAGGATTTACAGGATTTAAGGATTTACAGGATTGTTGTTTGATGAATTTGTCTGAATCAGGATAACCAGGATTAAAGGATTGACAGGATTGTAATTTCATGTTTGATAGATGAGATTCATATATTTATTCTTCCATCTCACTTCATAAATATTCACTTTTCTCCATACTAATCATCAACACCTAACCAATAATTAAACAATCACATCCTGTACATCCTTAAATCCTGGACATCCTGATTCTGACAATAATATGCTATTTTATATACAGCATACATGAAACCAACCATTAACGAATCATGAATAATCCACAACAACGGAGAGAATACGATGTTGTGCTTGGTGGTAATAGTCCATCCCTAGAAAGTTTTATATAGCAACCGGGCGCTTAGGACATCAATTGAGAATGGAACTCACTCCACAACTGGGTTTTGCTCCTGACTCCTGCTATATGTCATTTTCCAAGCTCACCATTGAGAAGAATGAAGTTGTTGAATTCTGACTTCTGACTCCTGTATTCTGTTTGATAATAAGGTATTGAGCCGAGATACTCTAGGAATAAAAAAATTCTCTTGTGTTTACTGCTCTTACACTATCAAAGTTTTTGGGTTAAAAGTGCTAACTACCTACTCCAAGTATTAGCCTTTAGCCATTTGTTAAAATCCTAATCTTCTTTTTACATGAGGTAATTCTAATGAGTAACACACAGCTTTCGTTGACTCAAATGCTAGAGGCGATGAACCGATTGGATAAAACATACAGTATAAATTTGGTAGAAGAAATGAAGCTGTATGGAGTTCTGGGTGGAAAACCGTATAACCTTATTAGTTTTGGTGCCTCATATCTTATCCTCAAAACGGGCAAAGTAATACTTCATGGAGGAACAGATCGAAACGACTATTTGTTAATGACTGACTATCTGAAGGCAATATATGGTTCCCTGAATATAAATGGGTTTGAAGAAATAATTGACGACCAAAATATATTATTTATGGTTGAAATTAACACTGATGCAGCAAATGACAATGGTTTCAAGCTTCAGTTGACTAAACAAAGTTCAACTAACTTTACATTAATAACAAAACAAGCATCTACCCAAAATTCTTTGTTTATTAGTATTTATTCTCCTAATCTTTCAGACTTCTCTTACGAAAATATATATCAGAAATTCAATGCTCATCCTAATTTTCGTAAGGGTTATGTCCAAAATGGAACAGTTTTCTTAGATACAAACCTGAATGGAATTCCTGATCCTGGGGAACCGACAACCACTACAGATCGGAATGGTGTAGGTGATCTGTTTCTTACTGATGATGAATTTGCTCAGATTGACGTTAACAAAAATGGCAAAATTGACCTGAATGAGGGGCGGATAGCCATGATTGGGGGAGTCAATTCTGCTGCGGAAGTACCCAATAAAGGAATTCTGACCGCTGTTGCAGACCCCAACATTACAACCGTCACTCCTGTTACCAGCTTAGTTGAGCGTATGGCTCGGCGACTTTTGGCTGATCCAACCATTCCCGATCCCGTCAAAACGGCTAATGACTTAATTCAAGAGCGGTGGTATCGCTACCTTGAACCCGCATCCAATGTCCAACTGGTGGGTTATCATCCCGATCCGAATGATCCCAAAAAACCGTTAGAATATCCAGATCCTACCACGATTCGCATATTTGACCCCAACCTAGAGTTTGAGTTTGATAGCAATGGTTCATTTGATATCCAAGGTCGAACCTACGCCGACATCGAAGCATTCATACAGGACAACACCTTGGATGAAGGCATTGTTAATCTTAAGACTTTTCTCAGTCCAGAAGCTTATGACTACTTAATCGGCGCACAAATCGAAACCATCACCGAACTTTTTGGATTAGCTACAGAGCAACCTATTAACCAAGTGCTTGACCTGCTAGCCAATTCACTCCTCGATCCTAAACTGAACGATGCAAACAACTTAGGGATTAATAACCAATTCTACCAGTTGGTTATGAACTGGTTTGACGCAATCAACTCAAGCCTGGATTCCGACAAGCGCGATTTCATAGCAACGGTGATATCAGAAGCATCGCGCAATCTTGCCATTGAAGCTTACCAAGCCGTTCTAGACGATCAAGAACCAGATAGCTTTCGCGATGTTTATCGAGTGAATGCGAAAGTACAGCGGCTTATGGAAGTTGTTGAAGATAAGCTCAATCAAATTTATGAAGGCAAGTTTGATAACATAACCGTCCAAGAATACAACGACCTCTTCTCTTCAAAAGCTTTACAAGAACACTTCGATAACTCAACCTACACTGCTGACAATATCTTCCCAGTTGACACCAAAAGCTTTACCCTCTCAATTCCTGAAGATGGTGAGTATGTGCTTCAAGTGTCTGACTTCCCCTTCATCAAGGGCGAAACCAAGGATACGCTCAAATCTGTTATCGTCAGTCCCCTTAAGGCCTTTATTGGGGAAAACAAAGGCAGCTTTAAGCTCGAAGGTCAAGAAATTACCAAAGAGACCGAGATTGCTGTAGAAGACATTCAGGCAGGCTTACTCACCTACACCGCGGCCAAAGGTAGCCTTTCAACAAATTTCTTTGATTTTCGCGTCACAGATGGCAAGTTCTACTCGGAACAGTCCCAACGCGCTGTCCTTGATATCAAGATGAAGCCTTTCAGCTTGACGCAAACCTCCACAGATTTTACTAATCATTTCCTACAGTTTAACGGCAATGCCAAGGCTGCCAAACTGGAAGTAACTCTCACAGATAAACAACTCCAACCCTTTAGTGTGCATGAAATTGGAGTCTTTACCGTTGATGATGAACAGGGTCGAGTGGAGGGACTAATGCCCGGAGATGCGGGCTATATTCAGGCAGCTTTGAAAAAAGCTCAGGTCATTTTCTCGGTGCTACCCGATGACTTTGTGACGAACCCCACCCGAACACTATCGAAGCTGGGCAATCAACGGTTAGGCTTCTATCTAGTGCAAAACGGTACGACAGATGAAGTTCTGAATAACCCAAACGCTGCAAATAAAGTCCTATTGGGTTTCCCCGCTCCTGGACAACCCCCAAATTCTTTCAGCCTCCAAAACGTTGGAGAAAACCTATTCCAACTAGAATTTAAGACTCAGGGCGATCAATCTTCGCTTCTCAAATTGTCCTTGAAACCGACGGAAATAGAAGAATCTATCGGAATTACCCTTCAAGGTCAGCAAGAACGGGAATTAGTGAATTTGTATAACTTTATTGGGCAGTCTGTACAGGCAGTTTTCCCTATTGTGGCCAGTGAAGCTGCCTTTGCCAATACAGTTGGTTTCTATCGTGTTGAAAATCCTCAAGGTGCAGTGCTTGATCCACTAACGGGAATGTTAGTCAAGCCAGGTGATGTTAATTACACACAAGTGGCTCTCCGCAATAGCCAAAATTACGGGATTCACTTTGCTTCCCAAGCTGTAGGGACTTCTGGTACTTGGGAAGGTGGCTATCTGTATGCCCCCTTCATTATTGCCAACGGCACGATGGAACAGGCATTAAAGGATAGTAACAACAGTGTTCCAGTCTATTTTACCTATAGTGGAGCTAATCCTGATAAAGTGGATCACATTCGGTTGTTAGGAAACAATACTTGGGGGTTTGAAGATCTCTTTGGTGGTGGTGATTTGGATTTTAACGATTGTGTGATTAAGGCTGAATTCACCGCTATTTAATAGCAACGTTCAGCAAATTTAATAACTAAATTTTGAGGCTAACGCCTCAGAGGATGTTTTAAAAGTTTTTAATGTGTAAACAGACCCCTCTGGTAAACCTCTCCCCTGCTAGGGGAGAGGCTTTAAAACCCCCCTTCCCTTGTAGGGAAGGGGGGTAGGGGGGTTAGGTTTTTGGAGATTATGGGTTTCATATAATAGACCTCTTGCACAATTGTTTTTGTGGTAAAATGGAGAATCTTAGGTTTTATGTAATTTGGATGTTGTTGCGATAGCTACGCTCGCCGAAGGCATCGCAAATTCAAAGATAGGCGTGTGATTCTAACTTTTATCCAAAATTAAGGTAACCCCCTATTGTAACATAAAATTAATTCTGCAAGAGGTCTAATACTTTTCAAACAACCTCTCAAACATTAAATCAATCATATCTATCTTTTTTAGATTTAATGACTTCAATAACATTATCATGGTCTTGACCACCAATAATATCTTTCAAATGGATTCTACCTTCAATATACTGTAAATGAATTCGCCAACCAGATATTTTATCAATGTCAGCCCGATAAATAGCTTGTTTAATTCCCGTGACTTTATGCAATCTAGTTTTAGGAAAATTTCTGGTTCTGTGACATTCATTATCTTCTAATTCTGCTAAAGATTGGAGAAAATTAATTTTCAAATCTGCTGGGAGCATCTTCATGGCTTCATAAATAACACCATACTCATCTAATAGAGGTTTAATTTGTGCCATTTCCCAGAATAAGAGGTTCTAATTCTTGATTTTCTTCTACGGTAAAATCTTGATAAATTAACTCGGCTACTGCGTTATATGCTTTTTCGGCATCTGCTAATTTAACTAATCTAAATAAGGTAATCACTGTACAATCAAAGATTGGATCATCGTCAATGGTTAAAATCACTCTTTGATCATCATTGATTTTCAAAGCATATATAGTTGAATCATAGGAATGATTGAGTTTGATATTTCTAAGTTGTTCGCTACTTTGATAAAATAACATCTTATCTTTTGATAATGTTTCAAAATACCGATTCATCTCTTTAATAAGTTTAAACTTTTCTGTATCATTAAATTGTTCTAAATCTTTTTCAAAATCCTTGGTAGATTCAATGAGTATATCCACAGTTCTAACTCCTGAGTCTAAATTGTCAAGTTACTGCAAATTTAACTTTAGATATATAAACAATATGGCAGCTATGATACTATAATAATTTAATTATATTGCTACTTAACTTTTTTGACAAGATCAACTAATATTGATGGTTGCGTAGTCCAAAACAAATCAATTTTATAAGACTTGCATTTGTGAGACAATTTCTTTGTTGAATTAAAAATAATTGTTAAATCTATGAGCAATCAAGCTTCTATTCCGGTTATTGTCAATGGCGCTGCTGGTAAAATGGGACGTGAGGTAATTAAAGCAGTAGCCCAAGCATCTGATTTAACTTTAATGGGTGCAATTGACACAACTCCCGAACATCAAGGTAAAGACGCTGGGGAACTAGCGGGTTTAAGTGAACCCTTGGAAGTACCGATTACCAATCAATTAGAGCCAATGTTGGGGTATGTGGCTGGGGAAAGACAGATGCAACCAGGGGTACTAGTTGATTTTACCCATCCTGATGCAGTTTATAATAATATTCGCAGTGCGATCGCCTATGGAATTCGTCCAGTTGTGGGAACTACAGGTTTAAGTCCCGCACAACTCGAAGAATTAGCCGATTTTGCTGAAAAAGCCAGTACCGGTTGTTTAGTTATTCCTAACTTTTCCATTGGTATGGTACTACTACAAGAAGCCGCTGTTAGAGCTTCCCAGTATTTTGATTATGTAGAAATTATCGAACTTCATCATAACCAAAAAGCAGACGCTCCCAGTGGTACAGCCATTCAAACTGCTCAATTATTAGGTGAACTGGGTAAAACCTTTAACACTGCTATTGTGGAAGAAACGGAGAAAATAGCCGGAGCTAGAGGCAGTTTAGCCGATGAAGGGATTAGAATTCATAGTATCCGCTTACCAGGGTTAATTGCCCACCAAGAAGTGATTTTTGGTGCAGCCGGGCAAATTTATACCTTACGTCATGATACCAGCGATCGCGCCTGTTATATGCCAGGAGTATTACTAGCCATTCGCAAAGTTAACCAGCTAAAGTCATTAGTATATGGATTAGAAAAAATACTTTAAAAGACTCAGCAATCATCTGTTATAAATTTTCGATTGGCGTTAGCGAAGCGTACGCAGCGCAGCGAGTATTTTTCTAGTCCAAAATCCAAAATCTAAAATCCAAAATCTAAAATATGCTCGTCCCCCTAACTCGCCAAAAATTTGAACAAATCATTCCCCTGATTGCCTCTGGACCACAATATAAATATTATTGGGGGAAGTTAAGCAGTTTTTTGCAGCGGATACTAATTTCCGTAGTTACCCTAGCTGTGCTACTGCTCATACAATTCTTGTTTAGATTGGAATTTGGGTTAATCTTCTTTTTTGGAGTATTTGGGGCTTTCTTTTGGCTTTGGTATCCCATATTTCAAGCAAGTATCCGCAATGGAAAATGCCGCCGTTACAAATACAGTGGCTTTTTCCGGGGACGAGTGCTAGATTGGTGGATTACAGATAAGTTAATGGGCAAACAGGAAACCGTCAATAGTAAAGGTGAGTTAGTCATCATCGAAAACCGCGAAAAGCGGATTAACTTAGAAATAGGCGACGACACAGGATTTAGTGTGGAGTTTGAAGCCCCACTACGTCCCGCTCACAAAGTCATTACTCGCGGTCAAATAGCCGAAATGGTAGTAATGTCAAACCGCCCTGATTTAAGCACCATTGAAGAATTCAGCGATATCTATATTCCTAGTCGTGACCTGTGGGTAAGTGATTATCCCTACGTCCGCAAAGACTTCTTTAATGAAGTTAGTATGCGTTTACGTCCAGACCAGGAAAGAAGACCCCGCCGTCGTTCAGAAAGACAGGAGAATAGGTAATCGGTAATAGGTAGTTGGTAATTGGTAAAAATCTGCCCCCTGCCCCCTGCTTCATCCTCCTCCAGTTCTATCTTGTCCATAGGCTTGCCAAGCCAAATCAACTAAACCATCAATAATGGCAGCGGCTACAACTGCATTACCCTTGCGACCTTCAATAGTGATATGAGGAACTAGGGATTCTTGCAATCGTTCTTTTGCAGTTTCTAAATTAATAAAACCTGCGGGTGTAGCAACTATTAAAGCGGGTCTAATTTCTTCAGCTTCAATTAAATCAACCAGTGCAGTTAACGCTGTTTGTGATTGACCAACTACAAATATCCCCTCTGGATAACGCCTAGCTAAGGTTTCAATGCCCCAAGCAGCGCGAGTTTTTTCTTTTTGGGGTCGTGTTAGTGCTTCCATACTGCAATACACTGGATTGGCAAATGTATTTTGAATATCATAGGCTATACCGACTTGCACCATTGGCACATCTACCACAATGGTAGTTCGTGCGGCTAGGGCTGCTGCTCCAGCTTGTAAAGCCTGTTCTGAAAATCTTATTAGGGATTGATACTCAAAATCAGATGTGGCATAAACTACACGCCGAACGATTTCATACTCTGCTGGTGAAAAAACATGATCACCAATTTCACTATCAATAATTGCCAAACTTTGAGCATCAGTTACGTGCCATTCCATTGTTATTTAACTTCTTAATATATTAGTTTTCAGCTTATCATCAGTTTCCACCAGTGTTAATAATCTCAGTGTATTTAAAGAATTAGTACCGCAAGCCGCAAGTTAAAAAGTCACTCGATTTTGGATTTACGTTAGCGAAGCGTACGCAGCGCAGCGAGTATTTTTCCGTCCTTAAGGACGGGGGCTTGTACCAAATTTTTTTAATCTAAAATCTAAAATTCCCGGTCAGGATTACAAATAATAATCCTCAAGATATATAGCGGTTTTCATCGCAGTGATATACAATCTTAAATTTCAAAGCCTGTAAGGACGCAGACATTGCGCCCTTAATTGTTTTGAGTTCCATCAATAAATGCTATATTTTCGCCAGTAAACGCTGTCATTGATCTGAATCCTTACGGATTACTAACTGATCTGAATGAACTTGGATTTATAAAATTGTTCTTGAGAAAAGATTTTCAGAATAATTCAGATTAGGAGTCAAAATCAAGAAGAATTGCTAAATTATGACTGATAATTCCCTAGATCCGCAAAATCAACCAAAATTTATCAACCTGTTACCGAATTTACCAAGAATAGATGCCACAAAGGGTGGCAAATTTACAATTCAAATTCAAGAAACCGAGCAATGGCTGGGATTATATGCAAGTCCAGGTGCTGATGGCGTATATGGAACTTGTGATGATGTCCGTCTTGATACTAATGTTTGGGGATATAGCTATGAAGATGAAAATCAAAATATTTCCCCTGGTCCGACATTTATCACCCAAAGGGATGTTCCCATAAAAGTTGAGTGGCAAAATGATCTACCCAAAACTGGACACTTACTACCCGTAGATCAGAGCATTCATATTGCCCAACCTGTTAAATATACTTTGGAACAAGGGTATGTTCCTACAGTGACTCACTTACATGGTGGACATACAGAAGCAGCTAGTGACGGAGCGCCAGAGGCTTGGTTTACACAAGATTTTTCAGAAACAGGACCTGAGTGGGTTAAGAAAGAATATGCTTATGAAAATGATCAAGAAGCATCAACTCTTTGGTATCACGATCATGCTTTAGGACTGACACGCCTTAACGTCTATGCAGGTCTAGCAGGGATTTACCTGGTGCGGGATCAAAATGAAAATAATCTGATCAATCAAGGCATTTTGCCTAGTGATACCTACGAGAGAGAAATTCTCATTCAGGATCGGATGTTCACTACGGATGGTCAACTCTACTTTCCATCTACTGAGCCACCAGTAGATCCAGATCCGGTAGCAGATCCCAACCCGCCCACACCACCTAATCCTAGTGCCATCCCGGAGTTTTTTGGCAACTTCATCATGGTAAATGGGATGACATGGCCGAAAATGGAGGTTGAACCCAGAAAATATCGTCTCCGCTTGGTGAATGGTTCTGACTCACGATTTTACATCCTGAAATTTAACGATAATCAGGAAAAGTTTTACCAAATTGGCACAGAGCAAGGCTTTCTCAAAACCCCAATTGGATTAGCTCAGTTGGTAATTGCCCCTGGTGAACGTGCTGATGTGATTGTTGATTTCACTGGTGATGCTGGTAAAGAGTTGATCTTACAAAATTTGGGGTCAGATGAACCGTTCAAGGGACTCAATGAGAACCCAAATGACATACTAGATCAAAAACTAAATTTGGCCGATCCAAATACAACAGGCCAGATCATGAAAATCGTGGTTAATCAGCCACTTAGCTGCATCCCCAACGCTACAGTTGATACTAATGAAACCGATGGATTAACAACAGATTTGCGTCCTGATGAAATTGTACCCCCTACCCAAACCGGACCAACAAGACAACTGGTTCTGTTTGAGGGTAGAGATATGTATGGCCGAATCAGACCAGAATTGGGAACAATGGCAGATGGCTCATTGCTTTGGGATGATCCAATCACTGAGAAACCAAAGTTGGGTACTACTGAGGTTTGGGAATTTTACAACACTACTGAGGATGCCCACCCAATTCATCTGCATTTGACTAAGTTCCAGATTCTCAGTAGAGAGAAATTTACTGGTGATGTGGTCACTGTCGGCAAAGATGCTATGGACGGGACTAAGCAAAGGTTGAATAATGTTGTTCTCAGTGGCGAGGTAGAAGATCCATTACCATCTGAACAGGGTTGGAAAGATACGGTTATTGCTAATCCAGGTGAAGTTCTCCGTATCATTGCCACCTTTGATAAACCAGGGGAGTATGTTTGGCACTGTCACATCCTCTCCCATGAAGATAATGAGATGATGCGACCTTTTGAAGTGGTTAAAGAAGATAATCCCACGGATTTAGGAAATCATGATCATGATATTCTTCACACCACTGGTGAAAATACCAAATCAATTCTCCAATTCAATTTCACAGGAAATAATTCTCCGCAAGTAAATGAAGTTGGCATATTTACTGTTGATGATGATGCCGGCAGAATTGGCGATCAAGCCCCAGGAAGCCCTAATTATGCTCAATTAGCTTTAGCCAGATCCCAGAGAATTTTCTCAATTCTTGCTAATGTTCCTAATGGCTTTACAAACGATAATCTCACCAGATTACTAGAAGTGAATTCTGGTGCTAAATTGAGATTTTATTTAGTACCAAATAGTACAACTGATGCTGTGCAAATGGGAGTGACTCCCATGAGTAATTTACTATTTTCTGATGTCTCCACCCAAAATATTACAGCTTTAGGAAACGAAGCATCCTCTTTAGGCTGGAAGGATATTAATGGTAATAGCAATGATGTGTTTAAGGATTTAGTGGTGAAAGTTAAACCCACAACTCAAGCTTTAGCTTTGGGTACAAATTTACAAGGAAAGCCACAGGGAGAAGTTATTGATTTGCGAGGTGTTACACAAATGGTAAAAGCTGATTTTATCGTGAATAGAGAAGCCGCTTTTAACGATTTTGTTGGTTTTTATCAGGTGGCTGATGAGAATGGTGGTATTGATGTTGATGGTAATGGTACGGTTGATTTACGCCCTGGGGACTCAGGTTATATTCAAGCAGCCGTTCATGGACGGGTTGCGGGGATTGACTTAACAGTTAATAACCAAGATACGGCAACTTATACAGGAATTTTCCAACCTGGTGCTATTTTCGCACCATTTATTATTGCTAATGGTAAACCCGATGCGATTTTAGATGGCAATGGTAATAATGATCCAGCAATTTACTTCCCATTCTTGGGAGCTAATTTAGATCAAGCAGACCATATTAGTTTGTTAGGTAATAATATTTTTGGTTTTGAGGATTTAGCAAATGGTGGTGACAAGGATTTTAACGATATGATTGTGCGGGTCAATTTAAGTTAAGTTTTGACGTTAAGTTTGGGGTTTTCGGGAGAGTTTGTCTGGTTTGTCCAGAATGTATGGATATTTTACGTCCTGGACAGAATCTATACCTTTCACTCCTAAACCCTTTTTCCCCTGCCCCCTGCTCCCTGCCCCCTGCCCCCTGCCTTGCTCTAACGACTATTTTGAACACCAACCTACTTAACTCAGTACCTAAGACTCGGTACTAGAAGAAGGGCGACTAAACATGGGGGATAAATAAGCGACTAAAGCACCAATGGCAAAAGCGGAAATATTGCGAACCAGAGGCAACCAATCGCTTGTACGGGTAATAACTGGAGCAATACCGAAGGCAATAAATAACATTCCCCATAAAGGTGAGAAAATTAACGCCCATTGCCAAGCAACTATTTTTTTGTCGCCACGGGGTTGAGCCGCAAAACCACAAATAATCCCACCGACGGCGGAGGTAACAAGGGTGAGTATCCATTGTTCTCTAGGGAGTCCGGGAACTACGTTACAACCACCTTTGAGTAAGCAACCTTTGACTGAATTTAGAGCCTGGAGAATGGCTTGGTCTTCTCCTTGTTCCCGGACAAAGTATAAGTTACCAAAGCGGGTTTGTAGTTCAATCCAGAAGGTGCGGGGTAAGAATTCATAAACCGCATCACCCACACTAAAACTGAGGATGTTACCACCACGAGCATCTGCTACTAAGAGGATGCTTTTATCATCTAAACCCCAATATTTAATCACTGCTCTACCTGGGGTGCGGTCGTATTGGGTTAAGACGCGCAATTTCCAGCCAGTGTCAGTTTCAAATTGTTCTAATTCTTTAACTAGCTTTTCTTCTTGGGGGTCAGGAAGAGTTTTTGCTAAATCTACTACTGGTGTCACAAAGTTAGGTAGTAAATCGGGATTTTCATAAGCTAGGGCTGATGGGGAATTAATTACCCAAATTGACCCAGCAAAGCAAAATACAGCAATTGATACCAGAATTCGTCGCCAAAAACACAGGTGCATGAACGTTTTTATACTATTGTCAGGAAGAGAATGGAACAAGTGCTTTTCAAAAAGTAAGATTAAAGTGATACTTCTTTACACTTCTTTACTTTACTCTAATATTAGCTATTTCCACAAAACCTAATTTGGAAATTGGGACTTGGTGAATATTGTTAAGTAGTCTGACAAAATTAAATTCACTTGTTGAGAGAGGGAACAGGGAACAGGGAACAGGGAACAGAAAAATCAGTTGTGTAATTAATTCTGTCCTATTACTTATTCATCTTTCCTGGAGGGGCGGGGCTTGTACCGAAAATTCCCAATCCAAAATCTAAAATCCAAAATTTTTCGGTCTCATTGATTGGTAAGCGTTTTTGCATTTCCCCTGGGGGGTTTTTGGCGCGTGAAGCTTGTCCAAGCGGCTTTAAATCCAACTAGGACGCTACGACTGCTGATTTGAATATTTTCTGCTTGCTTTTTGGCGCTATCTAGGCTCTGATCAAATTGCTTGACAACCTGACCGGCGTTTTTGACACCTTCGCTGACATCATCGGTTAATTCTGTTATTTCTAAGCTGGTGTTGCGGATAGCGTTGAGAGTGGGTGGTAACTCTCGTGAAAGGGTGTCAAAGAATTTTTCGGCACTGCGAGCAGCACGGGCTAATTCCTGCAAAGCGGGTATGGCTGCCACCAAAACGGCTGTTAGGCTGGTAGCAACTAAAAGGATGGATAGTCCGAGCCAAAATAAAGGATCAATCACAGTGATGCCATTTATGAACGTTCTAGTTTTTGAGTCAAAGTATCTAAGTTGTCTGCGGTGCTGCTGACATCAACAGTATTTTGTTTGTTTAAACTTTGGCTTTCGCGCTGGGTAGCATCTATGCCAACGGCGATCGCTTCCCGCAGTCTATCTACAGTTTCATCCCAGTTTTGCAGGGTGCTAGTAGACAGACGATCTGCCTGAATTTGCACGCTGGTAGTGATATCTTCTGCCAGTTCAGGGATAGCATTGGCAGATTTTTTGACAAGTTTACGGGTTTCGCGTCCTGTGCGCGGAGCAACTAGCAAACCGGCTAAAGTGCCAATAGCTGCTCCTAGCATCAAACCACCAATAAAGATTCCAGAACGGTTGTTAGACATTTTTTTATTTTTCTACTCTATAAAACTTATAAGAAAAATGCGGAAAACCCTTGCAAGTGCATTTGAGTTAGGAGGACGCAAGTGTGCTTCACACAAGGGATGAAGGCTAGTACCGCAGGGCGGAAGTCAAAAGTCAAAAGTCAAAAGTCAAAAGTAATATACAGTAGGCTTTTTAGCGATTGAAAATGGTTTCTTTATTTACGCCGTGCTGTACTAGTCGCAGGATGACATTTTATATATATTGTATAATAAACAATTGTCGAAACCAAATAAAAAGTTGATTCTTCTAGATTAAAAAAACTAATTTATCAAAAGGAATATAGGAGTCACCGAGTCAGAATAGCCTGCGGACTGGCTATCCCGCACTAATTTATTCTAACTCGGTGGCTACTGACTCCTTCTTCAATTGACCTCTTTTTAACTTATGAATATTTTCCTCCCAATTTGCACCATCAAAAGACACAATTTCAAAATTGCCAATCACATTTCCATCTAAACACCGCACATTAACATCAATACAATCAGGGTGACTACGAGGAATATAAAAGGAATGAATTCCACAAATCCCGCAAAACTTATGTTGTGCTACTCCCGTATTAAATTTGTAAGTTTTTAAGACATCTTCCCCTTGTAGCAAAGTAAACTGTTTTTGGGGAACAATTAAATGCAAAAATCCTTTTTTAGAACAGATTGAACAATTGCAATCATCAACTTTGTGATTATTAACTACTACCTGAAACCGCACCGCACCACAGTGACAACCACCTTCATAAGTAACAGATTGATCTTTACTTAACATTTAGTTTCTCCAGTTGATTAACGCGAATTGTGAGTTTGTTAATTTTCTGGTTTAATTCAACTACTAAAGTTGCTAAATTTTTAAACATTTTCTCTTGTTGTGATTGTGATAAATTCTGTCTCAAATTAGGAGAAATTTGAGAAGTATTTGCAGCAGGTAATTGATTATTTTTGCTAACCATTAACTCAATTTGTTGTAAGCGTAATTGCAAACTCCTAACATCAGCTTCCAAATTATTAACCCGGAAATCAACTTGCTGTGGTGAAGCAGTTTTCGACAAAATACCACCCCAAACAATGATCACACATACCACCATGATCAGAAATCTTCTCAACATCATATTATTAAATTAAAATTGTAGGTTGGGTTGACAAAGGAAACCCAACAAATCCCATGACTAATCAATTTTCACTTATCAGCTTGTAAAGCAGAAAATAGCTTTTTCCAATCTGGATTACTAGCAATTAATTCACTTTCTTTAACTTCAAAAGTGAGATTGCTGGCTTTTGGTTCTTTAATTGCTTGTACACAAATTTCCGCAACATCATCACGGCTAACTTTTCCCCTAATATTATCACCTTGTTCAAAGATTAATTCCTTCCCTCCTGTGGTTTCCGTCAAAGCACAAGGTCTAATAATGGTATAAGGAATTCCACTAGCTTTGACACTTTCTTCTCCTCGCAACTTCCAAGTTAAAATTCCTCCCAATTGGTCATTTAATCGCACTGCGGGTGGTTCTTCATCTAAATTAATTCCTGGTCTTCCGGGACGAGTCACCCCAGCAGAACTGATTAATATAAACTGAGGTAAAGTTTCCCCACCATAAGCTTGAATTGATGCAACTTCCAGCACGAAAAACCCCGGATTAAAAGCAGGATTTAAAGCACCATCATATTCAAACTTACTCAACATTAATTGCACAGAACAAACTTTGCTAATGTCCATTGGTGGACAGTCTTTAACAATTTTGGCACGAAATACGGGAACTAAAGCTGTAAAAGGAATGTGAATATCTAGCCAATTATTAGCAACAGTATCGAAAGAATAGCTATAACCAACACCGTCCCAAGTTGACTCTGTGCGGATAAAGATTTTATAACGTTGACCGTCACCTTTCACCCGCAATTTCACACCTTGATAACCAGATAAATCAAGCAAAGGTGAAAAATTCTTAGTTCTTACCGAAGCAAAACCCCCAGAATTAGCAGTAGAAACATTACCTGTAAATATTGCTGTATTTTCCCTAATTTGGAAACTGCTAGAACTGACACCACCCATAACCACATCATCTAAAGCCCCCCAAATATTTTTAATTTCATCTGATGGTTTAGTAAAATCAAATATGGGTTTTTCACCCACAGAAACCAGATACTTTGTAGCTGCTGTCACTAAATTTTTTACACCTTGATATTCAACATTTTCTGGAGTATCTCCGACAATTTCCGGGAGATAGAATTTCACACCTTGATTATATTTTGCTCTATCTGGTGTATCTCCTTCCACAGGTTGGACACGCACCGAAGTACAACAAATTACAGCTTGAATATTAGCCATAACTAAATTTGTCAAAGTTTCTGGTTTGGTAATATCTCCAACTACCAAATCAATATCATCACCCAGAATTGGTCGAGCTTTTTCAATATCCCGAACTAAACAGCGGACATGATAGCCTTGTGCTATCAATTGTTTCACAACTCGTTTACCCACACCACCCGTCGCCCCAGCTACCAGAATTACAGCCATATTTATTCCTCCTTTTGGTCTATCTTGATTATCTTTTGGACTACCTTGAAAGAGTTTTTCTATCCAATTAAAAACGGGAAATACTTCAAAATAAGTTAGGGTTTTGATAAACCTGCATAAATCCCATTGAGAACGGTTGTTGTTATTCATACTTACGATTTAATCATCTTATTTTATTCTTATTGTATCAATTTTCCGTGTATATATAGGAATCATAAATGATATTTGAAAAATTTTAAGTAACGTAGGGTGGGCATTGCCCACAATATCCTGGTTTTGGTGGGCAATGCCCACCCTACATCATATTTTTGGATGACTATCTTTTGGTATAATATTCCTAAAATAGGATAATTGCGATGATGAATCAATTTGAAAAAGCCCAAGCTGAATATAAGAATTTTCCTGAAGAATTTACTAGTATTATTATTAGTACAGTGAGTAAACAGGGAATTCCTAATGCTAGTTACGCGCCTTTTGTTATAGACGATGATAAAAACATCTACATTTATGTGAGTGGACTAGCTACTCACACCCAAAATATTCATAATCATCCTTTTGTGAGTGTTTTATTTATTGAAGACGAAGCTAAAACCAAACAAATTTTTGCCCGTCGGCGGTTAAATTTTGATTGTACCGCAAGTTTGATAGAAAGGGAAACAGAGAAATGGCAGCAAATTGTTGATAAATTTCAGCTTCGTTTTGGAGAATTGATTACGACATTACGCAGTTTACCTGATTTTCGGATTTTTCAACTTACACCGAATACCGGACGTTTTGTAATTGGGTTCGGGGCTGCTTATAATATTAGTAGTGATAATATCAATCAACTTGTCAAAATTACCAAAGATTCACTTTCATAATTATGCTTCAGTTTCAACCTCCTGGTTTTGCTAGTAAATTCATTCATACATCTTTGGGTACAATGGTTTACTATACCCAAATTAGCTCCCCTTGGGAAAATGCCAAAGATGAAGATCTACCACCATTATTATTTTTACATAATTTTGGTGGTGGTGCATCTGCCTATGAATGGTCGAAGATTTACCCAGCTTATGCGTCAAAATATCGAATTTTAGCACCAGATTTAATTGGTTGGGGAAAATCTGCTCACCCTGTGCGAGATTATCAAATTGAAGATTATTTAACGACAATTCTTGAGTTTATTACTCAAACCTGTAATCAACCTGTAACTGTAGTAGCATCTTCTTTAACAGCGGCTTTAACTATTCGTCTTGCTGTTACCTATCCCAACTTATTCAAAGCTTTGTTTTTAGTTTGTCCTTCTGGTTTTGATGACTTTGGACAAAGTGCGGGAAGAAGATTACCACTTTCTTTAATTAATACACCATTAGTAGATAATTTAATTTATGCTTTGGGTGCAGAAAATGAAATTGCAGTCAGGAATTTTTTGCAAAGTTTTCTGTTTTCTAAACCAGAAAGAGTCACCCAAGAAATGGTAGATGCTTATTTAACTTCTGCACAACAATATCAAGCTAAATTTGCGGCTTTGTCATTTTTACGCGGAAATCTTTATTTCGATTTGAGTTTATATATTCAGCAACTGCAAGTTCCCACTGTAATGTTCTGGGGTGAAAAAGCACAATTTACAAATATTCAATTAGGACGACGGTTAGCAAATTTAAATCCTGGTGCAATTCAAGGTTTTCACGAAATACCAGATACGGGAATTCTCCCCCATTTAGAAATACCAGCAGTTGTTATGGGAATATTGCAAAAATATAACAAAACTGGGGAATTAAGAATATAAATTAAATTTAAGAAATGTGATTTTTATTGGGCGATTAGTTATAATATTAATTGTCAAGTAGTATCATGGAAAAATGAGATTACCTAATTTTTATCTAGAAAATCAGCAACGTTGACAATATAATTTACATTAGAAAAATAAATATGTATTTTCCAACTTGAAGCTTTAATTTTGTAACTTTATTTAATAATAAATATATGGAGTGGAAAAATTGGTCATACGTTCTATTTACCGAACGCTATCGTCTGCCTTCTTGTTCTGGAATCTACGTAATTGCAGATGTTAATAACTGTGTGTGGTATGTAGGTCAAGCTACCAACTTGAAAGATAGATGGGCTGGTAGAGGGCATCATCGGTATCCCCAATTAATTCGCTCGAATCGCAAACTCTGTCATCATATTTATTGGCAACCAGTTCCTGTAGATTTTTTAGATGAAGAAGAACGTTACTATATTGATTTATTTAAGCCAGAACTTAACGGTTGTAAGGTCAAAAAATATTTACCAAAAACACCTCAAGTCGAGAGAGAGATTAAGCGATTGCTAACAGTAATCAACAAGCCAACATCCTTATTTCCTATAATTCGTTCTGTAGTTGCTGGTTATTATGAAGACAATGATGGCATATCCTCTATAGTAATTATGATTACGGTTAATGACTTTGATATTTTGTATAAGTCAACAAAAAAGAGGTACTCTGCTGAAGTAAAGAAAGCTTGGGGTAATTACCAAACTTATTGCGGAAGAAATGAGGAACAGTACACATATAAAAGCATACCCATTTTTACTCTCAACAACACCAGATTTGAATTTATTCAAGGATTGGAAATTTTAGAATACTTGTGGAATGAGCCGAATGTCCGTGAACGCTATGTCAGCAATACTCAGTTATTTGGCATAGAGGTAAAAGCTTTAAAAAATTTAAGCATTCTGAATGAATTAACTTTAGAAGAGGAGTGGCGTTATACAGATTATCAAGGGAAGAAATCCTTAACGGATGCTGCTTATATTAACTATCGTAAGCATTTACTTCAACCTGTATTTACTTTAGATAGTAATACAAGAACTGAGAAAGAGGTATATCAGTCTGATGCTTTAACATTAGAGTCTTTAGAAGTTTCGCTAGAGAAGCAACCTATAGCAGCAAAAGTGGATGAATCAGAAACTATTCAGTTAGATCCCAATATTCCTTTGCTCCAAGTTGGTGATAGAGTAATGTGTATGCTAAAAGATCCTGATAAGTTTCACTATAAGTTTGGTTATAAGTGGACTGAAATTGATTGTGCTATCGGTACAGTTAAGCGACTGAAACAAACTGAAATAGAGCTAAAACTAGACTCTGGTTTGACTGTCAATGTACCTTTAGAAGAGATTATTTTAAATCCTTTAAACAAGGTTGATAGAATTTAATTAACCCTCTTATAAAAGACAGAAAAGTTTCTTAGAAGAGGGTTAAACACCCAATAAAAGGCGCTACTGATTTACTGCATAGTTTTTATCTTCACAGACTCAGCAACGCCGATTTTTTAGGATATGCAACACCCAATATTACTTATACGGCTTCTGTATTCTTTTCTCCCGTCCGAATCCGGACAACCTGCTCAACAGGAGAGATGAAAATTTTACCATCACCAATTTCACCAGTACGGGCTGCGGCAATAATTTTATCTACAACCATATCTACTAGGGAATCTTCAACAACGATTTCCACCTTTAGTTTTTGGAGAAACTCCACAGTATATTCCGAACCTCGATAGCGTTCAGTTTGCCCTTTTTGCCGTCCAAAACCCCGAACTTCGGAAACTGTCATTCCGACAATACCCGCGTTAACTAGGGCGATTTTCACTTCATCCAGCTTAAATGGACGGATAATGGCTTCTACTTTTCTCATTTTTTTGATTCCTGACTACTAATAACGTCGTTTATATATCTAAGCAGATTCGTTGTCTCACGCTGTAAATATAGCCATAGTTATTTAACTTCAGACTGATGTATTGGATGAGACGGTTTTTTCATCGTCTCCAATTATGGACTATTTTCTGGCAAAAGTGATAGCTTTGCTTCGCCCAGGCTTCGCCAATCTGCGATCGCCTGTTCCGTCCACAACCAATTTTGTGATAACTTCTCAATAGTAAAGTCTGCGGGTGCATTTTGGATCACCATTTGTCGGAGTTTAATCGCTTCCTGTAAATATTGCTGGCGTTTATTAGCAGTTTGATTCTTAGCGGATTTATATAAACCCAACGCTAACCCAGCATAAGCCGTCAAAGCCTCTGTTTCTCCAGCTATCTGGGGATATTTCACCGGGCTAGAATTTTTATCCTCCTGGGGTTTTAATGCTAAATTCAGGGACTTAAACCAAGCATCATTCGCATAATTGAGATTATTTTCCGCATAATAGGCAAATCCCAAAGCATTATTATACAAAATAGAATTAGGTTGATTTTCTACAGCCTTAGCCCAATAACGACGGGCATCATCAATACTATATTTATTATTTTTCGTTTGTACTGATTGCCAAGCTAATCGTCCCCGGAAAAAATTCACCGATGGATTTTCCGCATCCTGACCAGAAATCAAACTTAAAGCTGTTTCTGCCGAGGTAAAAGCACCACGATTCAGTAATTCATTAATAGCATCCAAACCAGCCCTTAAATTGCCTTGAGTCAACTGTGCCGTAGCTGTAGCCGTGACAATTCCCGTAGCTGAAGTAGCTAAATTAATACTTGGATACCGATTATTTTGGGAATTTTGTCCAGGAATGAGCGGGACATCAGAATGCTGATGAGACTGCATCTGATACCACCATAAACCAACACCAACAATGAGCGTGATCGCACTTCCTCCCAAAATACTGAACAACAATGGCCATTTTGTCCGGTGAGAACGATTACCTCTAGGCGGTGACGGTGACGGTGATAACCGAGGATTTACCTGGTGCTTTTCCAGATTTGAGGCAGTTGGAGTTGGGGTAATTTGAGTCGCTAGATTTCCCCAATCTAAATTTTGCTTCGTCTGGGAAACCTGCATTTCCGAGAGATGATGATTATCCTGTGGTATTATTTCCGCCTTCATACTTGGTTCTTCCGTTGGACTAACCGGAGTTCCCAACTGACGAAACAAATCAGAAACTATGGCCGAATCCTCATTATAATTAGGGTCATCATAGTCAATTTCATCGACTAAATCCCCCCAACTATCTTCCCCTAGCCAATCTAGCTCCGTCGTATTCTCCCCCAAATGGGGATTGAAGATATCATCAATAGCTAAAGGTATTTCTGGGTTATTTGCCACACCAGCATAGTTATAACCCGGATTCCGCTTGGGTGGCTGATATTCGTTTATTAACTCCGAATAGCCAGATAAGTTAACTTTTGATGTCAAACAACCATCAAATTCTCGCTGGAGATACAAAATCGGTAAAGCCCAGTACATCTGTTCAGAACCATAGGCAGAAATTAACCCCTGACGGACACGACTCACACACAAATCCAAAGGATAGCCCTGACTCAAGTTGCGGTAAAATAATTGTGTCAGCGTCAGTGCCACCTCATCAGGTATGCGTTCTGACATTGCCAAAATACTTCTAATCCCCCGTTTAACCAAGCTTTCTGTTAAATTCCGTTCTCCTGAATCTTCCGCAGCCTCAGACCTAGCCCGATATGCTCCCAAACAGGAGTTAAACACAGCCATTTGAATATTATTATTCACCAGTAACCCAGCTAAATCATCGCCGCTGAGAGTTTCTGTTAAACCAGTTTTTTTACTGACTAGATAAATTTGCCCACCATTTGCGCCCAAGTTGCTATGACCAGAATAGTGGAGAATATTGTAATGTCCCTGTTCTAAAGCCTGGGTGAGTTCTTCCCTACCTGGACCCTCAAGAACAGTCAATTCAATTTCCGGTAGATGATGATTACCCTCTGCTACTTTTAATGCTTGGCGGTGTAGTTCTGCTTTCAGGTTGATAGCTTCTTGTGTGAGCAAATCCAGCCGCACTAAATCACTAGGTGAAGAAATCACCATTAGCACTTTTAGCCCCCGAACTGCCGGCGACGGAGGCATATTATGACTCAATAAGCGTGATGCTGGGGCTATGCCACTTTGGTAACGGGCAAAGGTGATATAAGGACCCGTAGCTAAAGGGCGATCGCCTGCGTGCATCACTTCCCACGGCAACCGCGCCAACCTCGTATCCTTGAGTCCCAACCTCAGCCGCAGCACCTGTTGGTGATTTTGGGCAATACCTTGGGCAGTAATCCAGCTATCTCTGAGCGTTCCTTGAAACAACGCATTATACAACTCTTGACCCAAGGCCACCAAGTTAACAGAGTTTCTGGACATCATATCCCCCTGCAACACTAACTGCAAAGGGTCATCCATCAAATGTCCTGCGGTAGCTAACCACTCAGCTACAGGCCAATGCACCAGTTCTTCTGCCAATGGTACCCCAGGTGCAACTTGTTCCGTCCGCACTAGATAGTCATTTTGCCCTACTGGCGTTGCGGAAAGGTGAAATTCCTGGGTCACAACTTCTGCTCCATAAAACTTAGACAATGCTGATAGCACAGCGTGGCGCAAGCCATACATTGCTGTTTATTTCCCGCTTCTACCAAGGTAGAAGACTACTTCTTCTCCACGGGTGTAACTTTCGGATGAGCCAACCGGACAAATTCCTTGCGGACATTCAACAGGTTATAAGCCACATTTAAATCTCCTGCTAATAGCATAGATGTATTTTGCCATTCTAATGTTTCAGATGTGCATTGCTATTGATCTTAATCTAGTTTTTAACAGGGGTTTTGTACCTGCTGGGCTGCCATCACTTTATCCGGATTGGCTGATCCCCGTCGAGAACTGTTTATTGGTAGATGCACCTTGATCTTCAATTCCCCTAGTTGCTTAAAACTCACTAGGGGTTTTCTTTTTTCATTTTGGCAAATAAAAAACGTTCCTGGTTGCCAAGAACGTTTGTCAGCATTTTTAGATCAGCTATTAAGTAGATAATATCCTCAGAACTAACTCCCCTACCCAACTACTAGCCACAGGAATTTTTTCGGGATGTGACAAACAGCAATATGCAGGGTAATTTTTTCCGGAGCATAAGTTAAAAACAATGAACAATTAATAAGTAGATGCACCCTGATAACTAACTTCCCCTAGCTGGCTAACACCACTGGGGGTTTTTTCTTTTTTGTAGTTAGCACCACATCACATATCGCCATATATCCATTTTTTTCCGGAATATCACATAGAACCCTAGAAGAGTTAATAAGTAGATGCACCCTGATAACTAACTTCCCCTAGCTGGCTAACACCACTGGGGGTTTTTTCTTTTTGTAGTTAGCACCACATCACATATCG
>CAINGU010000040.1 GCA_903848645.1 uncultured cyanobacterium
ATTTATTTAAGGATTTCACGGAATGAAGGATATGACAGTCAATGACAGGGTTTAATACCCCTACCTCTACAGGTAGCAAGTTTTGTGTTGGGGTTAAATCCCCATTACAAATCTTAATTACTAATTACGAATAATTTATTTGCCTGTGTATTCTACCCTTGAGCAAAAATATCAACGGATTCAAAAGGAGTTAATGGCTGGGGCGCTTGCCTTGGGCTGTATTTCCTTGATTGGGACTTTATGGTATTCCCTAGTTGAGGGCTGGAAATGGGAAGATGCCGCTTACATGACTGTGATTACTTTAGCAACTGTGGGTTATGGAGAAACTCACCCATTAGGTAGTCGGGGGCGTTTGTTTACGATTGCCTTGATTTTAATGGGTGTGGTCAATCTTGGTTATATTGTCAATAGATTTACAGCCGCAGTCATTGAAGGCTATTTTCTCGAAGGAATTCGACTCCGACAACAAAGGCGTTTAATGGAATCATTATCAGAACATTATATTATTTGTGGATTTAGTAGGACTGGACGACAAATTGCTAAGGAATTTCAGGCTGAAGGTGTTTCTTTTGTGATTATTGATTCGGAATTTGAATCTGTCCAAAAAGCCCAGGAAATTGGTTACACTGTTTTCCAAGGTGATGCTACATTAGATGATACTTTATTAAAAGTTGGCATTGCTAAAGCCATTTGTATTGTGGCAGCTTTACCTTCAGATGCGGAAAATTTATATACTGTTTTATCAGCAAAAACTCTGAATCCAGACATTAGAGCGATCGCTCGCGCTAGTACAGAAGAAGCCGTACAAAAGTTACAACGTGGTGGTGCAGATGCCGTAATTTCACCGTATATCACCGGCGGCAAACGTATGGCAGCAGCAGCCCTCAGACCGCAAATTTTAGACTTTGTAGATGGGATTCTCTCTGGTACAGACCGCCAGCTATATATGGAAGAATTTTTACTAGATCCGGGTAGGTGTCCCTTCGTTGGTCAAACTTTGCAAAAAGCCAAATTGCGATCGCAATCAGGAGCATTAGTTCTGGCAATTCGTCGCCTTGATGGTAAACTTATTGGTGGACCAACTGGAGATACTATTTTAATGTCAGGAGATACCCTAATTTGTATGGGTACGGCTGAACAATTGCGGGGTTTAAATCAAATTCTTGGTCCTATTAATTCTCAGCAGTTACGAAGACCAAAAAATAGCTAAAAGTAGACTTATTTTCCTAATAAACATGATATAGTTACGCTAAATATTGTATTTGATAAAATCATGAAACTAGCTTTAGTATCTACAACTATCTTGACTTTTACATTAGGACTTTACACCCCGAAAGTTATGGCTAAACCTGCGAAAACACCCAAAACTTTTACAGAATGGTGTGAACAAAAAGCCAGTTTACCTCAAGAGACGAAACACACGGTTGAAGTATTGTTAGAAATCGCCAAAACGCAAGATTGTAATCAAGCTAATCAAACGCTTACTAAACTCAAAGAATTAAACCTCAGAGAAAAACGAATTAGCGATCTTAAACCTTTATCAAGTCTGACTAATTTAATTTCCCTCAATCTTATTACTAATAAAATCAGTGATATCCAACCTTTCTCAAATCTGACTAATTTAACTTCTCTTTACCTCAATGGAAATAAAATCACAGATATCAAACCTTTGTCCAATCTAACTAAATTAACTTCTCTTTACCTCGATGGAAATAAAATCACAGACATCAAACCTTTGTCCAATTTGACTAAATTAACTTCCCTAAGCATCAGAGGCAATAAAAGCCCGGATATCCAACCTTTATCTAAATTGACTAATTTAATCAATCTCGATATTGGTTATAATCAAATCAGTGATATCAAGCCTTTATCTAATCTCACAAAATTGAATTCTCTCAACCTCTTTAGCAATAAAATCAGTGATATCAAGCCTTTGTCTAATCTCACAAAATTAACTGATCTCAGAATAGACATAAATCAAATCAGTGATGTTAAACCTTTGTCTAATCTCACAAAATTGATTACTCTCAGCCTTCAGTCAAACAAAATTACTGATGTCAAGCCTTTATCAAATCTAACTGATTTAAATACTCTCATACTCGAAAAAAATCAAATTAGAGATATCCAGTCTTTATCCACTTTGAAAAAATTGCAGTTTCTTGATGTTAAAAATAACCCGCTTACCTCTAAAAAATGTCCTATCGAATCCAATCGTTGTATCTTCTAGTAAGTTAGACAAACTGAGAAAACTCGTCTATGAAATTTCTGCACAGTTTTTCTTAACTGGTACTATTCGACTAAACCATGCTTCATCGCAAACCTCACTAATTCTGCACGATTACAGGTTTGGGTTTTCCTCAATAAACTACTCACATATTTCTCCACTGTGCGCGGACTCAAATGTAAATGATTACCAATTTCTGCATTAGAAAAACCATGAGTTAATAACTCTAAAACTTCCTGTTCCCTAACAGTTAGCGGTGTCAATATTTGAGAATTATGAACCTGAGTAGATACAGAAATATAACCATTTTCCGCTTTTGTATAAGTAAAATCGCGTATTTCCTCCTGATAGAAAAAACGACATTCTGATTGGATGATTTGTGATCGCTCTAATAAGTTGCGAATAGCAGCGGCTAACTCCTCTAATTCAAAAGGCTTAGGCAAATATAAATCACAACCAGATTGATACCCCAAAATTCGTTCTTGGGTTTTGATTCTCGCTGTTAACAAAATTACAGGTAATAAACGAAATCCTGATTGTTGACGAATACGACGCACTAATTCATAGCCATTCATCCGTGGCATCATAATATCTGTCACCATTAGATCAGGATGACGCTTTTCGACCATAGCCAAAGCATCTATACCATTATCAACAGTGATTACAGTATAGCCAGATAGATCAAGATAATCACTAATAGATAAGCGCGTGCCTAAATCATCATCTGCGACAAGAATAGTCAAGGGCATGGGTAATACACCCCTATAATTGTTTTGACCGACTAATTTGCTGTTATGGGCTATATCAATAGACACAGGCAAGAATACTAATTCTATATTTCATACTACGACAGGATTACCTAGTAATGACAGTATGATCAATGATTTATAAAGAAAATATTAAATCTTTAGGAATAGTTAACAAAACTTTACGTAATTTGGCACAGGGGGAGAATATTTTCCTTCCCAATCACCAATCAACTATTCTCAGTTGCTTTGAATTACAATTAAAGAAAAAGCTAGTCTAAAGAAATTTTTAGGCGTATTTATTAAAAATAAGAAGATTTTCGATGAGTGATAAACAGAGTGAAGGTTACAAAGTTATTTGTGATAACCGACAAGCACGGTTTTTATATGAAATTATAGAAACCTATGAAGCAGGAATTCAGTTGACAGGAACTGAGGTAAAATCAATTCGTGCGGGTAAAGCCAATCTCCAAGATGGCTATGCGTTGCTTCGTGACGGTGAAGCATGGTTAATCAACGTCCATATTTCCCCATATACCTCTAGTGGTGCGTATTTTAATCACGAACCAAGACGAACACGCAAGTTATTACTTCATAAACAAGAACTGCGTAAACTCATTGGTAGGGTACAACAGGAAGGTTTAACTTTAGTCCCCTTGAAAATGTATCTTAAACGGGGTTGGGTAAAAATAGTTATTGCCCTTGGTAAAGGGAAAAAACTCCACGACAAACGCGAAAGTATGAAACGTCGTGATGATCAACGGGATATGCAAAGGGCAATGAAAAGATTTTAGAAGGAATCAGGAGTAGGGGCGCAGTCCCTGCGCCCAGAGTTCTCTATTCTGCGTCCAGAGTTCTCTATTCTGCGTCCAGAACCTCTCCTAAGCGTGATTATGATTCTTCAGCGTTAAAGGTTGCCAATAGCTGGCAACTAAAGCCATCATTAACCACCAGAGAGTATTGACTTCAGGACGATAGAAAACTGTATCAACTAGTCCATGAGAGAGTATACCTAGGATAGAGGCGATCGCACCAATTAACCATAATCCTTCGATATTCCTAGTTTTTTGTAATCGTTGCAGTTGCAATAATCCTGTATTAAAAGTGACAACTATTAACCACAGAAAACAAGTAAAGCCCAAAAAGCCGGTTTCGACAATCGTTTCTAGAAAGATAGAATAGGCACTCAAAGCCGTAAAACGAGGCTTTTGGTAAAGAGGATAGACATGATTAAAAGAACTGTGACCGGGACCAATACCAGTAATTGGGCGATCGCGGATCATTTCAAATACAGCTTCCCAGACATTTTTGCGAAAATTATTACTGCTATCTTGGCGGTCAGCAAATATACTGATAACCCGCAACCGGAAAGGTTCGACCAAGATCATTCCTATTACCAATACCCCAACTACACCCCCTAGTAGAACTGGTAAAGACCAAGTTCGCCAAAATGGGGGCATATTTATACTCCACCAATAAAGGAGTAATACTGCTACACTAAACAAACCCACCAATAAAGCAATCCAACCACCGCGACTAAAAGTAAGAATTAAGGTGGCAGTATTGACAATAAACATTGTTAGTGCTAGGGCTTTTTTCATCCAACCTTGCCAAGCCACCATGGCCACCAAGCTTAAAATCACAGCAGGTAAAAGATATCCTGCCAGTAAGTTGGGATTACCCAAATAACTGTAAACTCTGGTAGTCTTAGCTAAAGGCGATTCTGGGTCAACCCATGTGGCTAAAGCTTTCGCACCAAAAAACCATTGTCGCATTCCATAAACGCTGACAATCAGGGATATATGCAAATAAAGAGTAATCAGCCAAGACCGAAACCGGGGGACTCTTAGCACCCTAGCACAGAGGGCAAACAATAACAAATAAAGAGTTAATGTTTGTAAATCCCCGAAAGCGGCCTTTTTGACTGGGGATAAAGCTGTTGATATAGCCGCAATTCCCCAATACAGCAACACTAGCAGGTGAATAGGCGTAACTGAGGCGGCATTTGCGGGTGTGTTTTCATCAGATAAAGTTAACAGCAACCAAAAGCCCACACAAGCCACTAACAGTAAACCGATTAAAGTGCTAGAAACAAAGGGTGCAAGGGCATATATCAGGCTAAGTAAGCCAACTGCGATGATATCTCCCCACTGCATTAAGATACTACTTTGTCGCCAAGGAAGCAAAAGCCCCACCAGAAACCGATGTAAGTAACTGCTAGATAAATATTCTTTGAGTGGTAAAGAAGATAAAGTCAATCTTTCCCAGACTAAATTCATGGAGAAACCTGCCAAATTTTAATTAAATTATCTTCACCACCACTAACTAGGAACTTCCCGTCAGCACTAAAAGCTAGGGAAGTGACAATATTACTATGTCCTGTCAATGTGATCATTTCCTCACCTGTAGCCACATTCCATAGTTTAATGGTGTGATAGCTGTGTTTACCAGAGGTATTCCGTCCACCACTGGCTAAAATTTTACCATCGGGACTAAAAGCAATAGTATTAATATTATGACCTTCTGCTGTAAAAGTGCGACTTACTGTCAAGGTTTGCAGATTCCATAATTTAATGGTGCGATCGCGGCTAGAACTGGCTAAAATTTTACCATCAGGACTAAAAGCTACAGCTATGACTGTCTGTAAACTAGTAGTTAAAGTCCGAATTGGTTGTTCTTGATTGATATTCCATAATTTAATAGTTTTATCAAAACTACCACTGGCTAAAGTTACACTATCCGGACTAATATCCACAGAACGCACCCAGTATTTATGACCAATTAAGGTGCGAATTAGCTTACCTGTGCTTAAATCCCAAACTTTCAAAGTTTGATCATCACTAGCACTAACTAAAGTTTTACCATTACCAGTAATAGCTAAACTGTGAATTGCATCGGTATGACCTTTTAAAGTGCGAATTAATTGATTTGTTTGCAAATTCCAAACTTTGATAGTTTGATCATCACTACCACTAACTAAAATTTTACCATCACCAGTAATAGCTACTGCATTGACATTTTGGGAGTGTCCCTCAAGACTGGCAATTTCTCTACCTGTGATGACATCCCATAATTTTAGATTCCCATGACATTGACTATGATGACTTTCTTCACAATTGCCACCACTAACAATCATTTTACCATTGGGACTCATAACAACAGATAAAACCTTACTTTTATGTCCAGAAAGAGTATTGACTAAAGACAAGTCTTTTTCAGGAATTTCCGAACTTGATGTCATCTTGCGAGGTTGACTTAAACTAACAGAAAAATTGGCTTTTAATTTGCGAAATTCTCGATAACCAGATTCTCCCACCGCGAACAAGATAATTATCCCAAACATGAAAATTAAATTTCGCAACAGAATATATTTTTTTGAATTTATCTGAGAATACTGAACAGGTGGTTTGATAATTTTACTCTTGGCTGCTGGGAGAATATGAGTATGTTTTTTCATCAAATCCCTAATTACTTCATCAGCAGATTGATAGCGATGCTGAATTTCTTTTTGCAGCAGCTTATTCATAATTTCTGCTAATTCTTTAGTTAGGGGATAACGTAAATAATGCTGCCAATTTCCTACCCAACTATAGCCATATTCCATCCATAATTGAAAAGGAGAAATTCCCGTCAATAAATGAAAACAAGTAGCACCTAAACCAAATAAATCACTAGCAGGATATGCTTTTCCATCTCTAATTTGTTCAATGGGAGAATAACCATGTGAACCAATAGAAGTACCATTTTTTCGCTGTACTCTTACTGTCAACTGTTTGGAAGAACCAAAATCAATGAGAGTTAATCTCCCATCACATTTTCTCCGAATAATATTTTCTGGTTTAATATCACGATGAATTATCTCATGTTCATGGACAAATTTGATTATTGGTAATAAATCTAAGAGAATAGATTGAATATCCCAATCTCTATAAACTTTGCGAGAATTTAATTCATGTAGCAGATTTTGACCATCAATAAACTGTTGGACTAAATACAAACAATTATCTTGTTCAAAATAAGCTATTAAAGTGGGAATTTGGGGATGTTTTCCTAATTGTTGTAATCGCTTTGCTTCTTCTAAAAATAACTGAATAGCTTTTTTTTGTGACCAAGTACCTTGAAATTTTGGTGCTAGTTGTTTAATTACACATAATTCATTTAATTTATCAATATCTTCGGAAATATAAGTTCTCCCAAATCCACCTTCGTCAGAAAGTACACGGATAACACGAAACCGATTTCTCAAAAGTGGCACTAAGGGAGTATGACAAGTTTGACAAACTTTATTATTCTGATGATTTTGTGGATTTGAACAATCGGGATTTAGACAGCAGATCATAATCTATATGGTGCATCTGCATGATAAAATTCAGGAGTCAGGAGTCAAACTATTTTTATACTTAATTTTGATAAAAATTTTGTACTTCATTTACTAATTATATTTAACATGAAAATTCTAAATTTACCTTTCCTAAATATGGAAAAGCATAAAAGATATATTATTGCCAATTATTCTAATTATATAGCAATTTAAAGGGGAAAATACGGCATTTTGCCATGATTGTATAAATGTATATTTTGATTCAAGATTACATTTTTATTGTCAGTAAAAATAATTATTTATTTATCGTAATTCTCCCATTGATGAACCTGTATTTTTATTTACAAAGGTGTAAAATCGTCATAGGAATTAAAGGAATTTTGTCTAGACTTTAATTTGCGAATTGCCATAGCAGTACGGGTAGCAGGGGAAGTATATATTTGTGATTTTTCTGAAGAATTAATACTTGGATTTTTCGGAAGCTGTTGAGTTAAACAATTACTTAAACTAGCGCTATAACTTCCCCAACCAAAATCAATCATCACATCTTTAGCAGTTTTAAATCTTCCTGTCAAAGAAACTTTGACCATTTTCCCTAGAACTTGAGCAAAATCATCACTGATACTGACTTCTTTTTGCCAACAAATTTCACCAGTACCCAAATCATATTCAAAATCTAAAGGACCTTTACCAGTTAATAAATAAATACAAGTTATTCCCAAAGCATAAATATCACTGGCATAAACTGGCCGCAGTGATAACTGTTCTGGAGGTGCAAAACCGTTAGTACCAATAAAGTTAGTAGAAACAGTTTTATTTATTGAGTTACCACAGGTATCTATGAGTTTTTCTTTAACAGCACCAAAGTCAATTAATACTATGCGTTGATCATCTTGACAACGGAGCAAATTTTGGGGTTTAATATCTCGATGAATAACACGATTTTGATGAATATAGTTTAAGACTGGGAGTATTTCTTGCAAAAACTGTTTTACTTCTGCTTCATTTTTCTTGCCATTTCGTCTGACTTCCCGCGCTAAAGTATGACCATGTACATATTCTTGGACTAAATAAAACTCCCCATTACATTCAAAATAGTCAATTAGCATGGGAATTTGACTATGATTACCTAACTGTGCTAGGATTTTAGCTTCTTTTTCAAATCGTTGACAGGCTTTTCGTAAACTTTTTGGGTTACTGACTCTGGGATAAAGTTGTTTAATTACACATAAAGGATTTTCTGGTAAAATCACATCTTGTGCTAAAAACGTAATCCCAAAACCACCTCTTCCCAAAATCTGTAATATGTGATATCGTTCTCGGAATAATACTTGAGAACCGCACATTTGACCAAGTTGAGTATGCCGTAAAGTATAATCGTGTAGGTTTATGATATTTTGGGAAAAGCGATTCATTGTAATAAAGTCGCAGATGATAATATCTTCAATCTTATGTTATATCTTCTCAAGTGAAATTACTTTGACCGGATATTTAACCAATCCTGTAAAATTAAATCATGTATAAACCAATTAATAAATTAGTCATCCTAGTGGTAACAAGTGCAATGGTGACTTTGTTACCACAAGTGAGTATTGCAGCACCGAAAGGCTTTCAGTCCCCTAGTGGTAATATTTTTTGTGAGCTAATTCCAGGGGAAACAAACAGTTTACGCTGTGAAATTAGTAGTTCACTAAAACCTACACCTCCTCAACCTTACCCTGGATATTGTCCATTTGATTGGGGAAGAGGTTTGTTGTTACCTGCTGACGCTAGACCAGAAATTTTGTGTATTAGTGATACTGTTGCGGACAAGAATAAAACCGTTTTGGCTTATGGACAGACTTGGAATAATGGAGGTTTTAAATGTGTTTCCCAAAAAACTGGTTTAACTTGTACCAATAGAAATGGTATTGGTTTTTTTCTGAGTCGGGAAAAATGGCGCGTATTCGGACTTTCTCAACCTTAGTTCTTAACTATGATTTCTTTGATTTAGATGATTTAGATGATTAATTTCGAGCAATTAGTTCTTAACTATGATTCTTTTGATTTGGATGATTTAGATGATTAATTTCGATAAATTAGTTCTTAACTATGATTCTTTTGATTTGGATGATTTAGATGATTAATTTCGGATTAATCCCGATAAAAATCGGGAATCAACACTAAGGAACATCAATAGGAATCAAACCATTTTCCGGCACATAACCAGAAAAACAACCATCATCAGATAACACCACAATCAACCGCAGAGGATAATCTGGAGGGACTTGCAAATCAGCCCAGGGTACTGCTATTTCTAAACAAGAATCTAACGCAACTTGGGCGCGAGTAGCACGAGGATACCATAAATGATCGTCTCCTGCTGCTCGAAACTGCACCGATTGACTGAGTAAATTCACTTCTAAATGATGGTGAAATAGATAATTCAAAGGTGCGCTATCCGGTACTTCTGCTAGAGGTATGGAACTATTAACCATTGTTCTATCTGGATAATACCAAAGTAGGTGTAAATCTGGTGGTAAATCCTGACCAGGAACAGCACCAGTTTTAAAATCTACTCGCACATAAAAATTCAAATGGTCTACCCCATACCATAAACGTTGAATAGTGCTACTATTGTGCATAGTTCCCCTTGCACCACCAACTTCAATGCGTCCGGCTTTATCCCAGTCTTGTTCATCACCTTTACCATCTATAACAGGATGAATAAAGCCCTGTGGTTTATGATCAGAACGGGCTTCATGAATTTCCAGCGGAGTGTGCAGATATGGCGGTATAGGTTCATTTAAGGCTTTGTAAATGCCATAGAGATGTTCCCGAAATAGTTGGTCAAAAATGGCATCTTGATTGGAAGAATGTCCTTCTCCAAACCACCAAAACCAGTCTGAACCTTCAGCCGCATATAAAGCTTCCCAAGCTGCGGGATTGTTTTCTTCTGTGGCTTCGGGATGATTTGCTAAGACTTGTCTGGCTGCGGCAAGATAATCCCAAGCGCGGTTTTTAACTGGATCTCCGATCCATGTGGTAAAATTACCGTCTACCCAAGAACCGCTATGGAGTTGTTCTCCGGGAATAGTTGCGGTGGGAGGGAATTCGTCAAGAAATTCGGAAACGGTGACAAGTTTGAGATTGGGTTGATTACTCAAACTTTCATATAATGTTTCTAGGAATTCTTTCCCATCTTGGGGATAATATTCCCAACAATTTTCCCCGTCTAGGGCAATTGTCACTAACCAAGGTTGATCATCGTCACTTTCTTTTTGTTGTTTGGCTATCGCTTGCAAATGTCCCACTAAATCTGCTGCTGCTTTTTTCGCCGGCAGAGACCCGTAGGTAAAGCCAATTAAATCTGATAGTCTATGATCACGGAAAACAATAGATACTTCACCTGCTGGAGTTTGCAGACGATAGGGACGATAAAGCAATTCTGGTTGCTGGACATTTCCCGCAGCGTCTCGATGAAAAAAGTGTTTTAATGACCAACCTAAAACCGCTTCATCTGAACAAATCCACTTAAAGCCTTGTTTAATAATATACGGTAAAATTTCTGGACTAACGGACTGTTCGGAAGGCCATAAACCTCTAGGATCTTGTCCAAACCTATCTATATATAAATCCCAGGATTTTTGTAAATGTCGGGGGATATCTTCCACCCACTGAAAACGCTGTTTGGGTAATGTCATCTGTGGCACTGCTACCCGTCCGGCATTAGTATCAGCTAATAAAGGTAAAATCGGGTGAGTGTAGGGTGTGGTGGTAACTTCTAGTTGTCCACTTGACTGCATTTTCCGGTGTTGGGGAATAATCTGACTGAGAATTTGCCGCTGTTTGGAATAAATGCGCTGGCGATCGCCTAAACTGAAATTACGTCCTTGTGCTAACCAAGCCGCAATTTCTGGGTCATTCCAGAATAAAGGATCAATCCAAGCTAAGTTATGCCAAGCTAGTAAATCACCATAATCTGATAACTGCCAATTTGCTAGACACCAACTTTGTCCTTGTTCCTGTCTTTGGTAATATAACTCGGCATAACGAGGATGGGGATCAATCAAGGTATGATGATTAGCATCAAAGAAATGTTGAATAATAAACTCTTTTTGTTCACGGGTTAACTTTTCCACCGGCGTTAAACTAGCAGTTAAATAAGGGTCAAAAGCCGTACCCGCAACATAATCTTCTAATTGCAATATTAACGAAGGCACTAAATTCACTGTTTGGTGCAACTTAGGATACTTCTCTAACAATAATACTAAATCCAAATAATCCTTAGTTCCATGCAAACGTACCCAAGGCAAGCGATACTGCTGACTAGTCACTAAAGAACTACCATTTTCAGGAGACTTGTACAACGGTTGATGTTGATGCCAGATAAATGCAACGTGCAGAGGATGAGACATATAATATATAAAAGAGTAGGTGACGGGAAATAGGGAAAGAGAAACAGGTGACAAGTATATCTTACCAATTACCTCTTCCCCCATTCCCCATTACCAGCGATTTAGATAACTTTTTTTACTTCAGAAACTTATCCTACAACTTGTTCTACTTCCGAAATTTCAGGAATCATTTCCTTAAGACGGCGTTCAATACCCATTTTCAGAGTCATAGTGGAACTAGGACAAGAACCACAAGCACCCTGTAACTGGACTTTAACAATCGGTCCATCCAATTCTACGAGTTTGACGTTACCACCATCAGATATGAGATAAGGGCGCATCTCGTCTAATACAGTTTCTACATTTTCTATCGTTAGTTCCATAGGTTTAGACCTGTTTAGTAAATAAATTGGTAATTATCCGAGTTGCTAATTATCTAGTGTAGGCTGGAAATGGATAATTGATCATTAGTCATTGGTTATTGGTCAGTGGGAAGAAAAATATTCTCCCCTGCCTCTTCCCTATTCCAGTAGCTGAATATTGGAATAAACAAACTCGGTAATTGATTGAGGAGTTGCAGTTTTCCCATCTTCATATTCTGCCACTACCTGCTTCGTTAAAATGTAATAATTACCAAATTTTTGATATATATCCGTAAACTTGAGAATGCTATTAACATCACCTGTGTGCGAGTTACGAAAAACCACATCATAAGCAGAAGGGATATAACCAGAGTCTGTATCTAAGAATTCCCCAGAATTAATCTCTAAAGCCATACGACTCATTACCCGAATTTCTTGATATATTTTTTGGTTACGGATTTGATACTGAGAATCAGTATTTTCACCTTTAACAAAAACCGTGACTGCATCTGTTTGGGCTGTTTCACCTAAACTAAACTCATGTTCCCTAAAAGAAGTTTGAAAATTGCCTCTTTGACAGCGGGTAATTATTTCCTGTAACTGAATATCAATTCCTGCTGCTATTTGTTGATCTGCAACTCCTGTAATTTCTATATTTAAGTTCCGGTCAATCTGAATTTTACCACTATAAACTTCACCTTCCTGTAGCAGTTGCACATCGGCAGCATAACCAGGAAAGTTTTCATCCCAAGTGTAACGACTTTCATAAGCAGTTTGCAATAAAATTCCTGCTGTTGACTGAATTGCCATATCACCACTTTGACTGTGCTTTCTTAACAGTTTAATTCAAAGTTGATAATTTATATACAAAATATATTTGCGCTTTTATTTACGTCTTTGCGTTGACACTGGTAAATCAAAACCTTGATAATTCAGACTTTTCACAACAATACCGTCCAAGTCTAACTCCAATATAGCAGAAACTGGAACTATGTCAATAATCAATTGCTAGAAAGTTGAAACTTCGTCAAATTATTGACGACATTCTCAATAACTCTGGGAATTACCCCCCGCTTATTGAGAATGGACTAATTTGCCGAAAATCGTATTTAAAAAACTTATCTATTGAAAATCACTCTGTACATGATTTAGAAAATATCTTTTAAGGTTTGCGAATATATCCCCATTTACCACCAATAAAAGATGATTTTCCTGATTCTTGATCTGGCTTGAATTCTCCACCAACATTAACTAATGCCATACCTTCAGAAAAAGGTTTAGCGAAATCGAAAGTTGTTGAAATGATCAACTCACCATAGCGATTAATATATCCCCATTTTCCTGCTATTTTCACAGGAGCTAATTCTTCTGAAAAAATATCACGGCGATCGCTCCCAGAGCATAAACGGGAATTTGTTCAAAGTCGTTATAATTCTTTTTTAAAGTCTTGACTGGTTCAATTGTCACCCCATAATTTAACCCCGAAACTAAAGCCGTTAAAGCTTGCACACGGGAGATTATTTGATTGGGTTGAAAAGAACGATTGGGATATCCAGACAGATAATTTGTCTGATATGCTTGGTCAATCGCCTTAGCAGCCCAGTGATTAACTGGTACGTCTATAAAAATTATCCCCGGACGAGATGGTGGCTGTTTCGGCAAAGCTGTATAAATAATCGCCGCAAATTCCGCCCGATTCACAGGTGCATGAGGACGAAAAGTGCCGTCTGGATAACCCTTTAAAATATTTCGCCCAGCAGCAGCCAGAATAGACGTTTCTGCCCAATGGTTTTGAATATCTGAAAGAAGCGACTCGTTTAACATAGATGTCCTTAGTTACCCCAGATTGGGCAATAATACTACATTTTAAAGATGTGAAGACCGATCCAGCTATAACCCCAGATATTTTTACAATGGTTTTATTAGACTTGCCTATTCTAAAAGCTTATGCAACCGACTAACCCCAATCAATTTACAGAAAAAGCCTGGGAAGCAATCGCCCATACCCCCGATGTTGCTAAACAGTACCAGCAACAGCAACTAGAAAGTGAACACCTGATGAAAGGGTTGCTCGAACAGGAAGGACTGGCCAGCGCGATTTTTACTAAAGCCGGCGCAAATCTGCAAAAAGTTAGAGATCGCACCGAACAATTTATCCAGCGTCAACCCAAGGTATCTGGTTCTAGCAGTTCTGTGTATTTAGGACGGAGTTTAGATACACTGTTAGATCGGGCAGAAAAATATCGTCAAGAATTTAAAGACGAATTTATTTCTATTGAACATTTACTGCTGGGTTACGCCAAAGATGACCGTTTTGGTAAAGGGCTATGCCAGGAATTTGGTTTAGATGAAAACAAACTCAAAAATATTATTAAAGAAATTCGGGGGAAACAAAAAGTGACTGACCAAAATCCAGAAGGTAAATATCAATCACTGGAGAAGTACGGCCGCGATCTTACAGAAGCCGCCCGCAAAGGTCAATTAGACCCCGTAATTGGTCGTGATGATGAAATTCGTCGCACGGTGCAAATTCTCTCCCGAAGGACAAAAAATAACCCGGTTTTAATTGGTGAACCTGGTGTGGGGAAAACGGCAATTGCTGAAGGTTTAGCACAACGCATTGTTGCTGGTGATGTTCCCCAATCTCTCAAAGATCGCAAACTCATCAGTTTAGATATGGGGGCTTTAATTGCGGGGGCAAAATTCCGAGGTGAATTTGAAGAACGGCTCAAAGCCGTATTAAAAGAAGTCACAGAATCCGGCGGCAATATTGTATTATTTATTGATGAAATTCATACCGTTGTCGGTGCAGGTGCAACCCAAGGGGCTATGGATGCCGGGAACTTATTAAAACCCATGTTAGCGCGGGGTGAATTACGCTGCATTGGGGCGACAACTTTGGATGAATACCGCAAATATTTGGAAAAAGATGCCGCTTTAGAAAGACGCTTTCAACAAGTTTATGTAGATCAGCCCAACGTCCAAGATACAATTTCCATTTTACGCGGTTTAAAAGAACGTTATGAAGTCCATCATGGGGTGAGAATTTCTGATAGTTCTCTCGTGGCTGCGGCTACCCTATCTAATCGTTATATTAGCGATCGCTTTCTCCCCGACAAAGCCATTGATTTAGTTGATGAAGCCGCTGCTAGACTGAAAATGGAGATTACCTCCAAACCCGAAGAACTGGACGAAATTGACCGGAAAATTCTCCAATTGGAAATGGAAAAACTCTCTTTACAAAAAGAAAGTGATCCCGCTTCCCGTGAACGCTTGGAAAGATTAGAAAAAGAACTAGCTGACTTGAAAGAAGATCAAAGAACTCTCAGCACACAATGGCAATCTGAAAAAGGTATTATCACGAAAATCCAGTCAATTAAAGAAGAAATTGACCGAGTAAATTTAGAAATTCAACAAACAGAAAGAAACTATGATCTTAACCGGGCTGCGGAATTGAAATATGGTAAACTAACAGATTTACATCGGCAATTACAATCCGTAGAAACTGAACTTTCTCAAACTCAAAAAACCGGAAAATCACTATTACGCGAAGAAGTTACAGAAGCCGATATTGCCGAAATTATTTCTAAATGGACAGGCATTCCGCTGAATAAATTAGTAGAATCAGAAAAAGAAAAACTCTTACATTTAGAAGATGAATTACATCATCGGGTTATCGGTCAACATGAAGCCGTTACCGCTGTAGCTGATGCCATTCAACGTTCTCGCGCTGGACTTTCTGACCCCAACCGTCCCATTGCTAGTTTTGTCTTCCTCGGTCCAACTGGTGTCGGTAAAACTGAACTAGCGAAAGCCCTAGCTGCCTATATGTTCGATACAGAGGAAGCATTGGTAAGGATTGATATGTCCGAATACATGGACAAACATAATGTTTCTCGCTTAATCGGTGCGCCACCTGGATATGTTGGTTATGAAGAAGGAGGACAACTCACAGAAGCCATTCGTCGTCGTCCCTACGCGGTGATTTTATTCGACGAAATCGAAAAAGCCCACCCTGACGTATTTAATATTTTTCTGCAAATCCTCGATGATGGTCGGGTGACAGATGCCCAAGGTCGCACAGTGGACTTTAAAAACAGTATCATCATCATGACCAGTAACATCGGTTCTCAATATATCCTCGATTTAGGTGGAGATGATAACCGTTACGATGAAATGCGTAATCGCGTCATGGAAGCAATGCGTAATAGTTTCCGTCCAGAGTTCTTAAACCGTCTGGATGAATTGATTATTTTCCACAGTTTGCAAAAATCTGAATTGCGGAATATTGTCCAGTTACAAGTAGAGCGATTAAGACAAAGATTAAGTGACAGAAAAATGTCTTTAAAATTATCTAGTTCTGCCATTGACTTTTTAGCAGAAGTAGGGTATGATCCTGTTTTTGGTGCAAGACCATTAAAACGAGCGATTCAGCGAGAATTAGAAACCCAAATAGCTAAAGCCATTTTACGGGCTGATTTTAGCGATGGTGACACCATTTTTGTAGATGTTGAAAATGAGCGTCTTTCCTTTAATCGCTTACCAGCAGAAGTCTTTACGGGTTAGAGGTAATAGGTAATAGGTAAAAATTTCACCCAATTACCTATTACCAATCCCCATTCCCCAATTTAAAATGAAGAGCCAGCTTCTTCTAAAAATTCCTCTTCCTCCGGGGTGGATATGCGTCCTAAAATGGCGTTACGGTGGGGAAAACGACCAAATCGGGAAATTATTTCCTTGTGTCGAAAAGCTGATTCAATCGCTTTTGCACTATAGGGATCATGACTAAGCTGTTGAAATAGCTTAATGCACTTACGCTGATCAACTGGGTTTTCACTGTGTTCAAAGGGTAAATACACAAACCAGCGTTGCACGGACAATAATTGGCGATCATAACCTTTACTTGTCGCATGTTTTGCTATTGAGATCGCTTCCCAGTCCGTTGCAAAGGCTGCTGGAGTATCACGAAACATATTTCGGGGAAATTGATCTAGGAGTAGAATTAAAGCTAGACAAGTTTCTGGCGCATTTATCCAATCATGTAAATATCCTGCTACCGCTTTTTGATAATCTTCCAGAAAAAGATCGCGGACTTTAGCATCGAAATCCGGTTGTTTATCAAACCAGAATGGCTGAATTTTCCCATAATTTGGGTCATTTGGATGACCAAACCAAAAATCCAAAATAGTTGTTGCCTGTGACATTGCGGTTATTGATGATTACAAAGCACTTGTCGCATTTTACACATATTTGCTGGTAACTCCAAATTCATGGCTTGTTCAATAAAAATTGAGGGAATGGGAATATTTGGGGTGGCTTGTACCGTATAAGCTAACAAAGTGCCATTACCCATGTCTTTAAGTTCTAAACTGGCATGAAAATCTGCAAATGTGCCTCTTTCCATGCGAAACTGGACTTGCTGTCCCAGAACTTCCACCACACTCAGATAAATTTCTACTTGAGCCGTGAAAAATAAAAAAGCTTTTTGTGCGGCTTGATACAGACGTTTGACATCACCTTTAGATATAACTTCGCTTTTGGTAATATTGGGAAAATATTGTACCCAACGGGGGTAATCTGTAATTTGTTGCCAGACATGGGATCTCATCAGGGGGACATACATCCAAGCGGTGACAGCACCACCCCAGTTATTATGAGATCGGGTTTGTAATAATACTTCCCCCTGAATCAGTAATCTTTGCTTATCTTGATTCCAGGGGCTATCTGATAATGGTAATGTGCCGTAAGCTGTATTTTTAAGATTGGAGTTTGACATATATAATCCAGATATAGTGATTTTGGTAACTTTTTAAGAGATTAATCATGATGATCTCATTGAGTTTAACTCACTCAATTTCAATTACAGTCCAATTTATAGATTTTTCGCAGATAATTAGTCTAAAGTTCATCTTCAATAATGGAATCATTGTTTCCACATCCAGCATAAATTAGAGTTAAGGAGAAAACACCATGAGTCAATCTTCTTTAAGTGGCAAATTAATCCAGGGTTTTGGTATTCTGTTAGGTATAAGTGTATCCCTGTTTTTACTCAGAGGCTTGGGTATTATTACCAACTTTCCAGGAGGTGTAATTACTTTATTGTTCTTTGGGGCAATCTCGCTAGTAATCTTTAATTATTGTTCAAGGAGATGGTGGCGTTTTTAGGTTCTATAATATTTAAATCAAAAAATCGGACAGATAATTTATTAAAAGTAAAAAAGATGCAAAAGTACATATGCACCGTTTGTGGTTATATCTATGACCCAGAAGCAGGTGATCCAGATAGCAGCATCGCACCAGGAACACCCTTTGAACATCTTCCAGATGATTGGGTTTGTCCCACTTGCGGGGCAGAAAAAGCTGACTTTGAGTTATATGAAGGGTAGTATAAAGTATAGATATAGATATCCAAATTCTCAAAGAAGTTGGGGATCTGGATATTCTGATATTACGAAAATTTTAGAAATTGTTACCCTTGCAAATTGTAGTTATTGGTGGTGGTGCAGCGGGATTTTTTGGCGCGATCGCTTGCGCCCAAGCTAATCCCCAAGCCCAAGTTACTTTAATCGAAGCCAGTCGTCAACCCTTGGCGAAAGTTCTCATTTCTGGTGGGGGACGTTGTAATGTCACCCATGCTTGTTTTGAACCCAAGAGTTTAGTCCAGAATTACCCTAGAGGTGGTAAAGCCTTACTGGGTGCATTCACCCGTTTTCAACCTTTAGATACTATAGATTGGTTTGCGGCTCATGGAGTCAACTTGAAAACTGAAGCTGACGGACGAATGTTCCCAATTACAGATCGTTCAGAAACCATTGCTGAATGTTTAATTAAGGCGGCTTTTGCTGCCAAAATAGAACTCTGTATAGGTACACCTGTCACTGCTGTCACTCGCAAAAATGCAGGTTTTGAAATTCTTCTCAAATCAGGAGAAACCAAACAATGTGATAGCTTACTTTTGGCTACAGGTAGCAGTTTAGCTGGTTATAAAATCGCTAGAGAATTAGGTCATCACATCCAACCTCCCGTCCCCTCTCTCTTCACCTTTAATATTCCTGATCCCCAATTGCGAGAATTAGCAGGAATTAGCCTTAATTCTGTAAATTTACGGTTGTCAAATCCAGGTAAAACCCCATTGCAGCAAACTGGTTCTTTGTTAATTACTCATTGGGGTGTGAGTGGTCCAGCAGTTTTGAAACTTTCCGCTTGGAGTGCCAGAATTCTCCATGAAAATCGCTATCAATATCAGTTATTCATCAATTGGTTGCCAGATTTATCACCAGAGGAAGTCAGACAAAAGCTTTTAAGTGTAAAAGCAGAATGGGGGAAAAAAGCGATCGCTTTACATCGTGGTGTGGACGTACCCCATCGTCTTTGGCAATATCTGATTAACCGTGCCAGTATTAATACTGAAGATCGTTGGGCAGGCATATCTAACAAAACCCTCAATCAGCTAGTTCAAGAAATCTCTCAGGGAGAATACGCAATTACTGGCAAAGGTGTATTCAAAGAAGAATTTGTTACCTGTGGCGGTGTCAACCTCAAGGAAGTTAACTTTAAAACAATGGAAAGCAAGTTAGTACGCGGTTTGTATTTTGCTGGTGAAATCTTGGATATTGATGGTATCACCGGCGGCTTTAACTTCCAAAGTGCTTGGACAACAGCTTATTTAGCGGGAACAGCGATCACATCACCGGTTTAATTGTTTGGCAATTTTAGTAAAAATATTGTATTAATTCAATTAAGTATATAAGGCTAAATTGTACTTACACCTAAAATTAGGATGAAGTTTTGGCCTAAAATTATAAAAATTTGTTAAAAATAACAACTTTTTCCTAAAATTGACTAAAAAGAATCTATTCTGTGAGAATTACGGATGATAATATAGTATACTTGGTTGCATAATGTTCTTACTGTCAAGATCAAGAATTAATCAACACTGATTTTATTTAGCCAGTATTAAGTTAATAAATTGTAATTTATCTTACAATATTTGTATTACCCTGAAAGCTGAACCTTATCAAAAACTGAGCGCACAGTGCCAAGATAATCTACTGACAAAGTTCTCTCACCTAGACTTTGCTGAAGTTATCTATGTAATCAGTGCATCTTTAATCAAACCATCTCAATTTTGATGCGGGCTAAAACTATGATCAATAACGAAAAAATCATCAATCAATTAACCCAATTGCCTATTGACTTACGCGCACCCAGCTTTGCTAAAGTTCGTAAAGGAGACTGGTGGCGAAGATTAGTAGCCCTAGTTACAGTTGATATTAGCCTGCTATTGATTGCATGGTTATTAATTGGTGCATACATTACATTCTATGAAGGTAGTACAGACTTATTACCATCATTATTGATATCTATTTGTATTCAAATTAGTGCTTTAGCTATCCAAGGCACTTATGCCGCAGGTAACAAGCGTCATGACTATTGGAATCTGATCAGAACATTAACCTTTGCTCATAGTTTAATACTAGTAGCTTGTTTTTTAGATAAGTCTATTGAAGACTTGACACCCACAAACTTAATATTTTTTTGGCTGATAAGTACATCTTTTATTTGTTTTGGCCGATTCGCAATTGATACAACTCTTGAATATTTTCGTAACCGGAAAATCTTAGGATGTAACTCAGTATTCCTGATTTGTGCTGAGGAAGAAAAAGAACAGGCCTTGAATTGTATTAAAAAAGAGAAACGTTATATCATCATTGGTAGCGAAAATTCCAGAGCCTTAGATAAAGATCATCGCCTAGAAACATTAGAAAAATTGAATAAGCTAGGAGTAACAGAAGTTTTAATTTCTCTGAGCGCCATTGAAAATAGACTTTATTTATGTTGGTTATTCCAAACTGCTGGTATCACCGTGCATCTTTTACCAATGGAATTAAAACCCATTTATAGAGACTTAGTATTTCATAATGTGGGCGGCATGGTTTGTTTAAGTTTTATGTCTCCGGCAATTACAGGTAAAGATTTTTGGTTGAAGAGGATGTTTGATTTTTGTTTTGCTTGTTTATTCCTCATCTTTACCTTTCCTATCTATCTAAGTATTGCCATAGCAATTAAACTAGACTCTCCAGGTTCAGCATTTTATCGTCAAACCCGTATAGGATTACATGGAGAAGAATTTCAAGTCTGGAAATTTCGCACTATGAGAACCGATGCTGAAAAAATGCAAAAGGAATTGGAAGCCTTAAATCAAACAAAAGACGGCATCCTCTTCAAAATCAAAGATGATCCCAGAGTCACTCGTGTAGGCAAATTTCTCCGTCGTTATAGCTTAGATGAACTACCACAACTATTTAATGTTGTTCTCGGAGAAATGAGTTTAGTTGGTCCTCGTCCCTTACCAACTAGAGATGTAAATAAATTTTCTGCGCGACACTTAATTCGTCAAGAAGTCTTACCTGGTGTCACTGGTATGTGGCAAGTTTCAGGACGTTCGGATATTTTAGATTTTGAACAAGTCCTTACCCTTGACCTGACCTACATTGAAAATTGGTCACTGTGGTTAGATTTTCAGATTTTGCTCAAAACTGTGAGCGTAGTATTGAATAAAGAAGGAGCTTATTAAGAAACAACAACTATTAGACAAATAATCTATTATGAATCCACAGATATCAGTCATTATTCCCGCTTACAATACAGAAAAATATCTAGCCAAAGCGATTGCATCTGTATTAGAACAAACCATTGATAACTTAGAAGTCATTGTAGTAGATGATGCTTCGACAGATGGGACAGTAGCAATAGCCAAAAGTTTTAGTGATCCGCGAGTTAAAGTCCTAATTAATCCCGAAAATCTGGGGGCTGCGGCTACACGCAACCGGGCTATTAGACACGCAACAGGAACATGGATCGCTGTTTTAGATTCAGATGATTGGTATGCTCCAGAAAGGTTAGAAAAACTTTTGGCTATAGCTGATTCTCAAGCCGCAGATATGGTTGCTGATGATATATATCATATCAACAACGGAGAGGAATTTTCTTGGAGTACATTATTTACTGAAAGTGGGGAAAAAATTGATAAAACTATGGAAATTGATCCGGTATATTTCGTGAACACTGATGTACCAGGTGTAGGTGGATTAACTCTTGGACTTAGCAAACCTCTAATTAACAGGGAATTTTTATCAAAGCATAAAATTGAGTATCAAGAAAATATTAGACTAGGCCAAGATTTCTGGTTTTATTTAAGCTGTTTAGGTAATGGCGCTCGTTTTTTTATTGTTCCCCAAGCCTATTATTTCTATCGCAACAATCCAGGAACACTCACAAAGAAAAGTCAAATACAGCGTTGGCAACAATATTGTGAGGCTAGTATATTTTTTTTGCAACAGGATTTTATCCGCAACAACCACGAATTATCTCAGGCATTATCCAATCGCCTCAAAAAACTTGAGGAAACAAGACCTTACTTTCAGGTTATAGATACTATCAGAACAGGAGATTTATTGGCAATTGTAATTGATATTTTCCAAAATCCATATTTCCTTGTCCATGCTATTAAGTATCTGCCAAAAAGATTGAAACGGCGTTACAGATACTACTTGGCTAAAACAAGAAACTAGATATCAATGGAATTATGATCATCACCTATTGATGAGGTTAGAAAATTGTGTTACAAAAACTAGCAGTGATCTGGTAAAAATAATGAAAGAATGGGGGAGTATAGATAAGATATTAGCAAAGCTGCAAAATCCCGGATTTTTGACTTCTTTTATTAAGAAAGCTGGAATAGCGTTCATAATTCAGATCATAGGTGTTGGACTGAGCTATTTACTTCAAGTCTTCCTGGCAAGGGTGATGGGACCACAAGAATATGGTCTTTACACATATATATTGGCTTGGTCAACGATTGGAGGTGTTGTTTGTAATTTAGGGCTACCAGTAGCCGTATTGCGTTTTATACCTCAATACAGTACACAAGGTGATTGGGGGCGTTTTCATGGCGTAATTCGTGGCTGTTCACGGTTTACTTTTGCTATCACTATAGGGATGTCTTTATTAGGGACAGGGGTGGTTTTGTTGATCAATTCCCATAGGCAAATAGAGAATTTGATTTCTATCCTATTTGGGCTTTGGACAATACCATTACTAGCTTTAGAAAATCTACAGGGAAACCTATTTAGAGGTGGCCGCCAGATGGTAGCAGCCTATGGTCCGAGCAAAGTATTGCGTCCATTACTATTTATGGTCGGAGTTGGGGCAATACTCTTCTGGCAAGGTAGTCAGAAACTCACAAGCCAACCCGTATTTATTGTTACAATAGTAACATATATAATTTTAGTATCCAGCCAGCAAGTGCTGATTCAGAAAGACTTACTCACTCAGGGTAAAGGGGAAAAACCCATCTATGAAATCCGTTCATGGTTGCGTGTTTCGCTGCCTTTATTATTGATTGTCGGCTTCGTGATCATCCTATATCAAACCGATATTTTGATGATTGGAGCTTTACTCGGTCCGTCTGAAGTTGCTCTCTATAATACAGCGACAAAAACCTCTTCTTTAGCAAGTTTTGTCTATACAGCAATAGAAGCCATTGCCGCTCCCACTATCGCCTCGCTTTATGCAGCAGGAGATCGCGCTCAGATGCAAAAAACGGTGACAACAATGGCACATTTAGTTTTTTGGCCAACAATGGTAGTCACTCTGTTTTTAATTGTATTTAGCAATTACATTCTGGGAATGTTTGGTCCAGAATTTTTAGCAGCCAAGTGGCCTCTGGCTATTTTGGTTTTAGCACAACTGATCAATGCCATAACTGGACCTGTGGGATATCTAGTGGATCTCACGGGACATCAAGATCAAAGTGCGCGTGTCCGATGCTGTACAGCATTACTGAATATCGTTCTCAATTACATCTTGATTCCTAAGTTTGGCATTATGGGTGCGGCCATAGCCACAGCTACTGCTATTAGCCTGGATAACTTGGTGATTTATTTTCTAGCAGTTAAGTATATTGGCGTTCATGCTTCGATTTTTTCTTCCTTAACCTTGGGTACTACTAACAGCAAATAACCCTTTTTCCATGTAAAAATACTTATTGCCGATTGTGTGGAAAGTTTGATAGATTGGTTACATCAAAATTTAATTGTTTAATGAATAAAAGGTCTAAAAATATGGTGTTCAAGAAATTAAGCTTAGGTAAATTAGCTAGATTTATCAAAGGATTGAAGTGGAAATTTTTACCAATATTACGTTGGAATAATTTAAAGATCAATCGGATTTTAAGACCTATTAATGGCTCAGAAATTGGAGAAATGCAGATAGAAATCAGCAATTTGGAACTAGTAACCAATGATTACCGAAACTTTATAAATTCGCCCATACTGCAAAAATATAATCAGCTTGATTATTGTCGCTCAAAGCCCCTTGAATATCTGACAACAATGACTCTATTAGAATTACAAGATGGCGATAGAATACTAGATGCAGCAGGTGGTGAAGATGCGGAATATATCAAAGCTATTAAGGCTGTTTGTGACCGCAAATTTATGGCTTATTGTCAGGACTCTTTGCTAGATGGAAAAAGCGCAGATGGAATTATATACATTGGTGGTTCGATAGATGCGATTCCTCTCCCTGATGAATCTTTAGATGGAATTAGCTGTCATCACTCTTTTGAACATTTTCGAGATGATTTGGATATCAAGTTTATTAAAGAGGCAGTCCGGTTACTAAAAGTGGGTAGGAAACTTGTGATTGCGCCCTTATTTATTACTAATGAGTACGCGGAAATTTGGAACAGCAAACCAATTTATCAGTATGATCCTGATACAGCGATAACAATTTTTGATACCACTGCAACTTTTGCCGGCTGGGGTCCTTATGAAGGTTTTGCTAGAACTTATAGCCCATCTGCACTCCAAGCAAGAATTATTAACAACTTACCGAGTAATTGCCAAGTAAAAATATATAAAGTTCTTGTAGATGGAACACCTGTGCCAGATATCAAAAAAAACTATCATCAACCTCTTTTGAATGCTGAGATGAAGGCGCTGGTGATTATTAAACAATAGTGATAAAAATTTACAGAAATAAAGTTTTTAGACATGGAGAAATACTAGTGCTAAAAGTAGCTTTACTGCATTTTACCTTTACTGAATACACTATCGAACTAGCAAATGGGTTAGCGGAATATGTGGATCTAACGCTGATACAAACGCAAGAACTATCAGTTAAATCTCAAGATTTATTAGATCCACAGATCCGCGTACTTACTTTTAAAAAACCCCGCATTCGGGATGCGCGCAACATATTTGCTATGGGTGAGATGATGGAGATTATTCGTAAATCACAGCCGGATGTACTTCATGTCCAGGAAACGAACGATCCTTGGTATGACTTAACCCTATTGTTCAATAAGATGCCACCATTGGTAACAACGATTCATGATGTCTTCCGTCATCCTGGAGATAGGGGCAGTATACCCGGTTCAGAGTATACTCGTCGGATAGCTTTCTACCGTTCCCAACAAATTATTGTTCATGCTCATCACTTGCGAGATGCCCTGATTAAACACTTTCAAATCCCTTGCCAACGATTAAATGTTTTGCCTCACGGAGAACTTGGTAGTTTATACAAGCGATTAGCAAAAGAACAAAATGTAGTTCAAGAACCTTATACACTACTATTTATCGGGAGAATTTGGCCTTACAAAGGATTGAAATATTTAATAGAAGCTATGCCATTAGTTGCAGAAAGCATTCCAGAAGTCAAACTAATTATTGCTGGGCGGGGAGAAAATTTAGACTCATATTTTCCGCAAGGTTATGACGATAGACGCTATGAGATATTAAATCGCTATATTGAACGAGAAGAAATGATGGATTTATTTCAACGTAGTACAGTTTCAGTTCTTCCTTATATCGAAGCATCTCAGAGCGGTGTAGCCGCATTATCTTATGGTATGGGAACACCAGTGATTGCTTCTGATGTGGGGGGTTTATCTGAGATAGTCAGACATGAAAAAGATGGATTACTAGTGCTACCACGTAATGTTCGGGCTTTAGCTGATGCTATCATTCGACTGTTAAGCGATCGCAATTTACAACAACAAATGCAAACAGCGTCTCTAAATCGTTGTCACGAAGATTTAAACTGGTCAAATATTGCTGCTCAAACTGTTGAAGTTTACCATCAAGCAATCACTACCAAAAACAACTCTCAAATTGGTTTATGAACAACCGTCTGATCTTTGCCGAAAAAGCATTCACTATCCTGTCTCTAATGAATTATTCAGGAGCGCCATTAGTTCTTATTCTTTCGGGAGGGGCAAGTGAAGGGGATGAAGGCGGCGGCGGTCCTACTGATTTTGCTTTAATTCAGTTGCTTTTTTTGGTTATTTATTTTATTACATTCTGCTTACTTGTTTTGCGATGGAAAAAGGTCATTCCAGTAATTCATAAAAGTGTGTTGACCTGGCTATTAATTGGGGTGGCTGTATTCTCCTATTTTTGGTCTTATGAACCAAAGTTAACTATGACTAGGATTATAGCACTAATCGGCACAATGCTGTTTTCAGTTTACTTAGCCAGCCGCTATAGTGGAAAGGAGCAGTTAGAATTACTGGGATGGCTATTTGGCCTCACCGTAGTTGGCAGTTTTTTGTTTTGTGCAGGTTTGCCAAAATATGGTGTGATGGGTGGAGTCCATGCAGGAGCTTGGCGCGGAATGTATAATCATAAAAATGTTCTCGGTAAATTTATGGCTCCCAGTACTATTGTGTTTTTACTCCTTGCGTTAAGGGCGCAAAAAAAACGCTGGCTGTTTTGGGGCGGATTAGGTTTATCAGTATTGCTATTGATATTGTCAAAAGCATCATCACCATTACTGAATTTGATTATTCTTCTAGTTGCATTTTTGTTATTTAGGATTTTACGGTGGCGTTATGACTTGATGATTACTACACTGTTAGGTATCTCCAGTCTAGGTTTATTATTGTATACACTTATAGTTGATAATGCCGAAGCAATTGCGGCTGCATTTGGCAAAGATTTAACACTTACTGGGCGGACAGACTTTTGGCCTTTAGTCGTAGATAAAATTGAGCAACGTCCTTGGCTTGGTTATGGATTTGGTGCATTTTGGCATGGTTATGATGGACCATCTAGCTATATATGGTACGCAGTAACTTTTAAAGCACCTAACAGTCACAATGGGTATTTGGATCTTTGTCTTGAGTTAGGATTGGTAGGCTTCTCAATATATATGATTGAATTTGTTATAAGTTTCCAGAAGGCAATAGCTTATATCCGTCTAGTAAAAACATCTGATGCTTTTTTTCCAGTACTGTTTCTAATATATATTATCCTGGCAAATCTTACAGAAAGTACACTAATTATCCAAAACAACTTTTTCTTTGTTATTCAGGTAGCAATATTTTTTTCAATTCGCATACCACAAGAACCAGAAAAAACCATTTTTGATGATACATATCCCAACAGATTTGATATAAGATTTTAGATACAGCACTTCCCGGTGTTATGAGGTACATAAACCCCACCCCCACCCCCAACCCCCTCCCCGCAAGCGATGAGGGGGCTAAGATGTACCGCATAAGAGTGGAAACCGCTGTAAATACCACATAAATATTGATTGAATTAATATTGGATTAAAAAATTATGCAACCCGTTCATGATAATCAAAAGAAAATTCTCAGAATATTAATGCTTGGTGCTGGTCTTGATATTAAAGGTGGCATTACATCAGTGGAGACACTTATTATTGATAATGCACCTCCAGAACTTCAGATTAATCATGTAGCTACTTTTGCCCAAGGTTCTGCAAGTCATAATATACTAGTATTTATCAAATCAGTTCAGATGCTTTTATGGACAATCCTGAGAAAAGAAGCAGACATGGTTCATATTCATTTCGCTGAAAGAGGAAGTACAATTAGAAAATCAATTCTTGCATTTATAGTCCTAGTCTTTCGTCAACCGCTTATTCTTCATGCTCACGGAGCAACATTTCAGGAATTTTATGCTACACTTCCTGTTATTATACAGCATCTGTTATATATGTTATTTAGTAGATGTACTAAATTTATAGCACTTTCTGAAAGTTGGAAAGATTATTATTCAAAACAATTCAATCTCGGTGAAAACCAAATTTCAATTTTGTACAATCCTGTAAATTTGCCATCAGTTATTCCACAAAGGAGAGGACGTACTAGGTTAAAATTTGTATTTCTGGGGCGCATTGGCCAACGGGGTGGCGCGCTTGATTTAGCTAAGTCAATTGTTGCTTTTCCTAAACAAGATAAAGGCTCATTTGACTTAATTAGAGCATTTGCGACACTTCCAGAATCAGACAAAAAAGCTAGTGAATTAGTTTTGGCAGGTAATGGTGATTTAGAAGCTGCTGAAAAGCTCATTCAAGAATTAAATATGGAGGAAAAAATTACTATTTGTCCTTGGTTGACACCTGAAAAACGGGATGAACTTTTGGCTACAGCAGATGCCTTTATTTTGCCTTCTTATAATGAAGGACTACCTATGTCTATGTTAGAAGCTATGGCTTGGGGTTTACCTGTAATTGTGACCCCAGTTGGTGGTATTCCGGAAGTGATTACTGATAAACACAATGGTTTATTAGTACAACCAGGAAACCAAGAAGATTTAGTTCAAGCAATGCAAAGTATTATTAATGATGAAAACTTGCGAATTTCTCTAGGTAATGCTGCTCGCGCAAGTGTTGAAAAATTAGACATCAAAAATTATATAGTTTCCTTAATCACACTATATAAATCAGTCTTAGAAACAAGTAAAAATCCTAGTAAATAATACTGCAATTAAATCAATATCAAATAGGAGATATTCAAACATGGAACTTAAAGTTACAGAAACATCACCGTTAGAAAGTCGACAAATCCTGGGTATGCGTGTAGATGCTACTAGCTATGAAGACGCAACCCAAAAAATTATGAATTGGGGAGAAAATAGAGAAAGTAAAGCTGTTTTTGCTGCTAATGTACACATGATCATGGAAGCTTATGACGATAGACAATTTTCCCAAGTAGTTGCAGATGCAGATTTAGTTACTCCTGATGGTATGCCTTTAGTGTGGGCTTTAAAGGCACTAGGGGTGAAAAGTGCTTCACGAGTTTATGGACCAACTCTAACTTTATATGTGTGTAAAGCAGCAGCACAGATGGATATACCCATTGCTTTATATGGTGGTACACCAGAAAGTTTAAATACCTTTGTCAACTTTTTAAAGCAAGAGTTTTCTGATATTAAAATTGCTTGTCAAATTGCTCCGCCTTTTCGTCCTTTGACAACAGAAGAAGATACAGAATATACTAATAAAATTATTGCATCAGGAGCAAAAATACTCTTTGTTGGTATTGGTTGTCCCCGACAAGAATTTTGGATTAATAATCATAAAGGTAAAATACCCGCAGTCATGCTAGGGGTGGGAGCAGCCTTTGACTTTCATTCTGGTACAATTAAGCAAGCTCCTAGTTGGATGCAAAAAATAGGTTTAGAGTGGTTATTTAGACTAATAAAAGAACCAAAGCGTTTGTGGAAGCGGTATTTTAAACATAATCCTCGGTTTGTATTATTTTTCCTCAATCAACTCTTCATCAAATCCTAAAATTATATACTGTTTCAACAATGTTGAATATAGCTAAAATACCTCACATTTCTTGTCTGACTTTAATAACAACTGCATTTCTAGTTTATGTTTTTAAAGTTGTCAAAACTGATGGTTATTTTGTGCAAAATACCATACAACCTGATGCTTCTTGGTCAAACTTAGAAGTCAAGGAATTTGGTAAAATAAAATCTGCTAGTCAAGATTTAAGGTATTAAATACTATGTAGATATCAAAAATGGAAATAATAGCAATCCTGGAATCACTGAAACTCTGCCCTTCAAGATAAGACAAGGAACTAATCAACAAGTAAAGACTGGAGATATTGTTTATGTTAAAAATGGTACTTGAATCCATGTATTTTTTAGTGATAATGTCATAGTCAGAAATAATACTGTTTTTAAACACCTAAAATCTGCAAATACCCATTATTGATAATAATTCTTAAAAAAGGTAATACTACATTATGAAGTGCGGAATATGGGTTTTAATATTTAGTAAATTATTGGTGTAGATAAGTCTATTGACCTCCTAATAAATTAACATTATTAACTAGTGGAATTAACTATGATAATTTGGGTATAATAATACTGGTAACAGCTTAAAAAAACCCTAAAACTCTATGGAATCCAGAGAATCTGTTGATATAAATATAACTGCTTATTTATTGATGGTCAAACGTCAGTGGCTACCTGCTACTAGCATTTTTTTAGTTACAGTTGTCCTGAGTTTTTTAGCTACTACCCGTCTAAAGCCCTCTTACGAAGCTGGAGGAAAATTATTATTTAAAATCCCTTCTTTTAACATAGTAGGCTCTAATCTCCAACCTAGTATCACTGACGGAGGAGGAGATTTGAAATCCCTAGTATCCAGTCAAAATCCTATCAGCACTCAAATGGAGGTGATTACTTCTCCATCTTTGCTGCAAAAGACCATAGACAAACTAAAACTCAAAAATAAAAAAGGTGAACCCCTAAAATCTGATGAGCTAAAATTAGCCTTGAAGCTAAAAATTGTTGGAGGTACGGACGTATTAGAAATCACATATAAAAGCCGCAAGTCCAAAGAAACAGCGGCAGTAGTAAATACAATTATGAAGATTTATTTAGAAAATGATATTCTCTCCAGTCGGGCTGAAGCAGAAGCGACTCGTAAATTTATGGATAAACAGTTGCCTACAACTCAAGATGCAGTTCGCAGAGCAGAAGTATCCCTCCGCATATTTCAACAGACAAATAATATTGTAAACCTCTCCGAAGAGATCATATCAGCAGTTAAAGTGATTGGTAGTTTAAACGAGCAAATTAATAATGTTAAAGCTGAACTAGATCAAGTAACAGCCCAAACTAAAGAACTTAATCAAAAATTAAATATAACTTCCCAGGACGCGATCTCTATCAGTGCTATCAGTCAATCTCCTGCCATACAAAGTATTCTCAAACAACTTCAAGATACTGAAACACAATTAGCAACTGAGCAAAGCCGTTTCCTGGATGATAACCCCACAATTACTAGTCTAGAAGCAAAGAAAATCAATTTAAATAATATTCTCAAACAGCAAATTATAGCAACTGTTGGTAGTGATATCAAAGTTTCTCCAGGACTATTGCAGATTGGAGACTTGAAACAAAAATTGATCCAAGATCTTATCCAATCAGAAATGCAACGGTTGGGATTATATCAAAAATATATCTCTTTATATAAATCTCGATCAGCCTATCAAAAACGGTTGAAAATCATCCCTCAGTTAGCAGAAACTCAGCGTGAGTTAGAACGAAGAGTTGAAGTTGCCCAATCTACCTATCAAACTATCTTGAAAAAAGTCCAAGATTTACAGGTAGCAGAAAATAATAATACAGCAAATGCCCGGATTATTACTCAGGCTGAAGTTCCTGAAAAGCCAGCATCAGGAAGCAAATTAATCATTTTGGCATTAGGAGTCTTGTTAGGATCTTTCTTGGGTACTAGCACTATTCTCTTACTAGAAATGAGAGATAGGTCTCTCAAAACCCTACAAGAAGTTAGAGACATATTTGGATATACCTTATTAGGGATTCTTCCCTCATTATCAAAAAAGTCTCTTTTACCTTTTCAGAATAAGAATACAGACTCTACAACTCTAGAAATTGCCGCTAAAGATAAACCTCAATCTTTAACTAGCGAAATGTACCGAGTCACTCAAGCTAATATCAGATTACTGAGTTCAGATAAAGTCATTAAAAGTATTGTTGTTACTAGTTCTATTTCTAAAGAAGGCAAATCTACAGTTGCAGCTAATTTAGCCACAGTCATTGCTCAATTAGGACGCAAAGTTTTATTAATTGATGCAGATTTAAGAGTTCCTGCTCAACATCATTTCTGGGAAATTACTAGTTCACCAGGATTAAGTGAAGTCCTAGTTGGCCAGGCTGAATACAGTCATGCTATCTCTAGGGTCATGGATAATCTTGATGTTTTACCTGCTGGGATCAGACCTCCTAATCCCTTAGCTTTACTAGATTCTAACCGGATGGCCGCACTAATTGAGGAGTTTTCCTCTCAATATGATTTTGTCATTGTTGACAGTCCACCTTTATTAGTTGGCGCTGATGCTGTGACTGTCAGCAAAATGACAGATGGTATTTTGTTAGTTGTTCGGCCTGGGGTGGTTGATCATCATAATGCTAACACTGCTAAAGAAATGTTAAAACGCTCTAATTATCATGTCTTGGGTTTATTAGTTAATGGCATCATTGAGAAAAATGAACCTAATAATTATTTTTATAGTCCAGAAGAATACTATTCTACTTCTAAGCCTAAAAATGTCACCAAAAAAGCTCGGATTAAGGCTTGACACTCTCAGGGCTAAAGCCGCTGAGATTCTGCGGACAGAGTAAACTTAGGTAAAACTAGAAAAAATTGCCGCAAACTGGGGGGTGTCTCAGTCATCGGCTACACAAAGACTGATTAGAGAATACAAACTAGATGAGGAAAGACCACAGCGGTTTTAACCGCTCGTGTCGCTTCCCTCTCAGGTCTAAAGACACGCTCGTTTCCCACTTACCGCGAGGTCTTATGATTATTCTCATCAACCTCAGATGCTCAAAATTAAATCATGCAATTCAGCGAAATTGTTAATAAATTAAGCGAAAATATTCAAGCTCACAGCTTTACCGCTAACCCAGAACAAAACCCAGAAATTACCGGAGTCGCAGCTATAGATGAAGCTACTACAGGGACTTTTAGCTATATTGAAGGTGCTAAATTTGCCTCATTACTCAGTTCCACAGGTGCGAGTGCTGTAATTTTGCCCCAGGATGAAAAATTGCAGATGCAAGCCACAGAAAGGGGGATTGCCTGGTTAGCAACCCCAGAACCACGCTTATTATTTGCCCAAGCGATCGCTCTGTTTTATCAACCATATCAACCCACCCCAGAAATTCATCCTACCGCAGTTATTCACTCCACAGCTAAAATCGGTAATGATGTCTATATTGGCGCTCATGTCGTCGTTCAACCAGGGGTAGAAATTGGCAATCATGCCATTATTCATCCCAATGTCGTAATTTATCCAGAAGTGAAAATAGGCGATCGCACTACCTTACACGCTAACTGTACCATCCATGAACGGACTCAAATCGGTGCAGATTGCGTGATTCATAGCGGTGCTGTCATTGGTGCAGAAGGCTTTGGTTTTGTGCCTACCCGCACGGCTTGGTTCAAAATGGAACAGTCAGGTTACACAGTTTTAGAAGATGGGGTAGAAATTGGCTGCAACAGTGCTGTTGATCGTCCCGCAGTTGGAGAAACTAGAATTGGCAAAAATACCAAAATTGACAATTTAGTACAGATAGGACATGGGTGTAAAATTGGTGCTGGTTGCGCTATAGCTGGTCAAGTAGGCATGGCCGGAGGTGTAACAGTAGGAAATCGGGTAATTTTAGCTGGACAGGTGGGAATTGCTAATCAGGCCAAAGTAGGAGATGGGGCGATCGCTACAGCCCAAGCTGGTATCATCAGCAGTGTCGCACCTGGAGAAATTGTCTCAGGGACTCCAGCCGTAGCTCATAAACTATACCTCAAGGTATCTGCGATTTATAGCCGTCTGCCAGAAATATATCAATTCTTTAAACGATTGCAACGGAAATTAGGTAATGGGTAATAGTTTTCTTGAATTTTGCATTAATGGATGATTAATTTTTAATAAAAGATAATTTACTACCCTTTGTTGCTATAATGACGATTAATGTATCAGTGAATTACACTAGATACAACAGGTCATTACAAATACAAATCTTATTCATAGATCAATACTTATACATGATCAGGTTCAATCAAAGTTCCTGAAATGTTTATATTGATTCTCAATTTTCATGATCAATCTGTGAGGAGTTAAGATGAACATAAAAATAGCTAGTGCGTGCGGTATAGGTGTGCTGTATTTATTTGCTGGAATATTACCTGCACAAGCGACAGATGGATTCGTCGAAGGTTTTGCTAGTTTAGGTGAAGATACACATAATAGTCAAACTATCAACCCTTCCGAAATTAGTCAAGAAGGATTAAGTGATCAGAAAGTTACCTCTTCCGCAACAAAGGACAAAACACAAACAGATTCATCAATAGAACAGGTAACATCCGTATCCCAACTTTCTGATGTTCAGCCTAAAGACTGGGCTTTTAGCGCATTACAGTCTCTAGTTGAGCGATATGGCTGTATTGCGGGATATCCCAATGGGACATTTCGCGGGAATCGGGCTTTAAGTCGCTATGAATTTGCTGCTGGTTTAAATGCTTGTTTAGATAGAATTAACGAGCTAATTGCGACTGCCAATGCTGATTTACCATCAAAGCAAGATATAATGACCTTGCGAAAACTGCAAGAGGACTTTTCTGCCGAATTAGCTACATTACGGGGACGAGTAGATGCAGTAGAAGCACGGACAACAGAATTAGAAAAAAATCAATTTTCGACAACCACTAAATTAAGTGGAGAAGCTATTATTTCGGCTATTGGGGCTACAGGGGGTGCTTCTGGAAAGAGTACAAATATAGTTTTAAACAACCGAGTTCGCTTAAATCTAACCACCAGTTTTACAGGTAAAGACTTACTGATTACTGGGTTACAAGCTCATAATTTCTTAGGTGGTGTGGATGGTACTGGTAGCGTCCAAAACAGTTTAGGATTATCCTCATCTGTCCTGAGTGCCAGCAGCGCCCGAACTAGCTTTGAACCCCAATTTCCGGGAGTTGACCCCAAAAATTTATCCACTGTGGGTGCAAACTCAGTTCAGCTTTACAAACTGCTGTATATCTTTCCCGTTGCTAAAAAGTTAACCCTATTTGCGGGGACTGCGGCGGAAGTATCTGATGCTTTCCCTGCGGTTACACCTTTCTATGGAGAGGGACAAGAATCTATCTCTCGGTTTGCAAATTTAAACCCTGTTGTCCGGGTTTCTGGAGGCACTTCTGGTTCTGGTTTAGCCTCTGCGGCTGGGTTTATTTACAGTATATCTCCGCAACTGGATCTGAGAGCTTTATATGGTAGTGTCAATGCGAATATTCCTCAAAATGCTGCTGGTTTGGGTACACCTTTAGGGGCAGGGGTATTTGGTGGTAGTAGTGTTATAGCCACACAATTAACTTTCAAACCCACCAAATCCATAGATATTGGCTTGAACTATGCCAATAGTTATCACCAAATCAATATTTTGGGTACGGGATTAACTAGTAGTGATATTGGCTCAGATCCCAATACTAGCGGTGCTATGGCAGGTGTGCCGTTGGGAACACCAGTCACACTCAACTCCTTTGGTGGAACTTTCAATTGGCGATTTTCTCCCAAAGTGTCTTTAGCTGGTTATGGTGCAGCCATGTTTGTGGATTCTCCCACCGTGAATGCTTCAACAACTTTCACCAGTTGGATGGTAGGTTTACACTTCAACGATTTAATCAAACAGGGTAACAATGCCGGTTTGATTTTCGGACAACCTCTTTATCGGACTGATGCTAGTGGATCTGCAACACTTGCTGACGCGGGGGTAAATAGAGCAGTTCCTTATCATTTGGAAGGTTATTACCGTTTCCGCGTTAATGATCATGTGAGTGTGACTCCAGGTGCAATTGTGCTGTTTAATCCTGAAGGCAATAGTGCCAATGAAACCACAACTATAGGGGTTCTGCGGACTACCTTTACTTTCTAGATTAAGAGGTAATTGATCATTGTAAGTCCGAAAAAGGACTTACAATTCTAAACTTTGTCGGCATCAGGATATCCAGGATTTGAGGATTTTTAGGATTGTAATTTATGAATTGTTGGTGGATGTTTATAGTATATTTTTTTCTATTATTACTTTGTCTGAATCAGGATGTCCAGGATTTGAGGATGTACAGGATTTTAATTTATCAATTTTTTGTGAATGTTGAAATTTTCTATCATGAAAAAATCTCTATTGCCAATTTTCCAATAAACAATGACATCCTGTAAATCCTTTAATCGGTGGATATCCTGATTCTGACAATTATTAATAAATTTGCCTACTTCCTTCTTTCCTGCAACTTGCGATAAACTGCTTTTAAATCAACTTGATGATGCGCCAAAGCTACAAGAGTATGATAAAATAAATCCGCAACTTCACCAGCAATCCCATCGGCATCATCATCCTTGCAGGCCATGACTACCTCGGAGCTTTCCTCACCAATCTTTTTCAAAATCTTATTATCACCACCGGCAAATAACTTACAGGTATAAGAATCTTCATTAGGGTGATCACGGCGATCGCAGATTACCGCAAATAATTGTGATAAACTATCCCCTGGTGGTGGTGTCACCGTGCCATCAACTTGATGAAAACAACTGCGTTCCCCAGTATGACAAGCAATATCACCCAATTGCTCCACCCCTATCAAGAGAGCATCACTATCACAGTCATAACGAATACTTTGCACCTTCTGAATATGTCCAGAAGTAGCGCCTTTATGCCAAAATTCCTGACGGGAACGACTCCAAAACCAGGTTTCCCCAGTTTCTAAAGTCTTTTGTAACGATTCCTGATTCATCCACGCCATCATTAGCACAGTACCATCCAAATAATCTTGGATAATTGTCGGCACTAAACCCTTGTCATCGTAGCGAATTTTGTCCACAGGGATAGCAGATGAAAGTGATTGCAGTTCGGGAGAAGACATACCTGTTAATTTACAATAATTCTTGGACTCAAGATACCATAATCTCTAATCATCTGCTGGTAAAGCGATATTGACCTCTCCCCCAACCCCTCTCCTGCAAGGAGAGGGGAGTAAATCTTGCTCCCCCTTCCCTCGTAGGGAAGGGGGCTGGGGGGTTAGGTCTTTTCACAACAAGTTTGATAAATTCGCATCAAAACTTGATCAATTTTCTCTGTTATTTCTTCATTTTTAAATCTCAATAAACGCAAACTTCTAGCTGATAAAATTTTATCTCTTTCTATATCATATTCTATTTGTTGTTCGTGAATTTTTCCATCTATTTCTATGACTAAACTAGCAGCATGACAATAAAAATCTACTATAAAACCATCTATAATTTGTTGACGGCGAAAATGTAAACCATGCAAGCGGTTGGCGCGAAGATGTTCCCACAAAATTTTTTCTGCTGGTGTCATTTGGCGACGCATTTCTTTGGCGCGTTCGAGTTTTACGGGTTCTATTTTTTGTCCAATTACTATGTTACGAAGTCGGTCTTTTTTCGGTGGTTGGTTGTTCATTTGTGGGGTGTGTTTTTAGATCGTGTTTGACCTCTCCCCCAGCCCCTCTCCTACGAGGAGAGGGGAGCAAGTCTTCCTTTATAACTTAGAAAGTTTACTAAACTATTATGCTTATATTTTAAAGTCCAGGTGAGCCATCAAGACTCACCCGAATTACATCATAGTAAAGCCGCTTCTCCTTACTAATCACCCTACCCTCATCCTCAAAACCGATAATTTGATCAAAAATATCCTTGATTTACCTTAACAAACTTTCAATCTCTTCATCAGTAAACCCAAACTGCCGAAAAATCCGTAAAACATAACCTGGAGACATTTCCCTTGCACCCATATCTATAGGAACTACTCTCCTTTTCCCTTCAACTTCACGAGTATATAAACAATGATCACCTTTTCCCTCTCTATGAAATGTACAACCTGCTTTTTCTAGTAACTTAATTAATTCCTTGGGTTTCAAAGAAGGTATATTTTTAGGCATAAACCTTCCTCAATTCATATATCTCTGATTGTTTTTCTTTTTCCTCAACTAACAAAAATTCATGTAATTCATCTATAGAAATAGGAGATTTATAAATATTATCTTCTGATTCATAAACATCTTCAAAAGATTCTATTCCTGCCTTTAATTTACTAACTGCATCTTCTTGAGTATCTCCTTGTCCAACAATACCATTTTCTAAACACAAACCCACCCAATAACTGGAACTTTGTCTGAGGACAACTGTGTAGAAGTTCATTTTTGTTTACCTATAGATAATAATATTGCTATCAAGTAACATCATTTAATCACGATTTGGAAGAGTGCGATCTTGACGAATTTCTTGTTGCCATTTTTGTGGATCAATTTCCGCAAAAATATTCTTTTTTGAGATTTTTCTTAATGCTTCTGCCATTTTTTGACCATTAGATTTAGTTGCGGTGGTTGATGTTTGTTCTAAAAAAGTAACCTGCACTTGAAATTGCTTTTGACCATTTTTCGTGAAAAATTCAGGATGTAATTCTATCATTTTTGCACCTCTTTATATTCATAATATTTTCTCCACTAATCATCTGCTAAAGTTTCCAACTCATCAGAAATCAAATTTTGCCAATCTTCATCACAATGGGAATGTAAATGAATTGAAGCTACCAGTAATTCTGAAAGTATTTTACCCTTTTGGCGATCGCTTAATTCAGAAAGTTGTAATTGGTTAACCAGAGAAATCACATTTTGGCATTCTTCCTGTAATTCCATTAGTAAATGATTAAGCGTTGAATTTTCACTGCTAATTTTTTGTTTTGCGAGTGTCATTAGTTTTTCCCCAATCTTTTTAACGCTTGTTTTATTCCTTGTTCAAAAGCCTTGATTTCCTTTTCCCAATGATTCATCAAACCCGGATCTGGAAAATCCTTCTCTAATTCTATCCCAATTTTTTCTTTGTGTTCAGCAATACGAGATTCCAAAGATGATATTGCTTTCTTAAAATGACTCTTCCCCATAAAATATAAATTATAACATTCAGGTGAGCCATCAAGACCCACCCTAATTACATTATACCAAAGCCGCCTGTTCCTCCTTACTAATCACCCTCCCCTCATCTTGAAAACCAGCAATTTGATCAAAGTTCAAATAGCGATACAAATCATCAGCAAAAGGATGAATTCTTTCTGCGACAATATCCAAATATTCCTGAACATTAGGAAGCCTTCCCAACAACGCACAAACTGCTGCTAATTCCGCCGAACCTAAATACACTTGAGCGCCTTTACCCATGCGATTATTGAAATTACGAGTTGAGGTAGAAAACACAGTTGTATTATCATCAACTCGCGCCTGATTTCCCATACATAAACTGCATCCGGGAATCTCAGTTCTCGCCTTTGCAGCCACGAAAACATCATAAACACCTTCCGCCTTTAATTGGTGTTCATCCATGCGAGTTGGGGGTGCAATCCATAACCGCGCTTTCACCTCACCTGCACCTTCTAAAACCTTCGCAGTTGCTCGATAATGTCCGATATTTGTCATACAAGAACCGACAAAAACTTCTTGTACAGGATCATTGGCAACTTCCGATAATAACTTAACATTATCTGGATCATTGGGAGCAGCTACAATTGGTTCTGTGATTTGGCTTAAATCAATTTCAAGTATTTCTGCATATTCCGCATCAGCGTCAGCAGATAATAACACGGGATTGGCTAACCATTCCTCCATTTTTGCCACGCGACGCATGATAGTTCTGGCATCACTATAACCCCGTGCTACCATATTACTTAAAAGGGCAATATTGGAACGTAAATATTCCGCAATTGTCTCTTCACTTAACTTAATTGTACAACCTGCACAAGAACGTTCTGCGGAAGCGTCGGTTAATTCAAAAGCTTGTTCAACTTTCAAATTTGGTAAACCTTCAATTTCCAAAATCTTGCCAGAGAAGATGTTTTTCTTGTTCTGCTTTTCGACAGTTAACAAACCTTTTTGCATGGCTACATAAGGAATGGCATTGACAACATCCCTCAGCGTTATTCCTGGTTGCAATTCTCCTTTAAACCGGACTAATACCGATTCTGGCATATCCAAAGGCATGACACCCAATGCACCAGCAAACGCAACTAAACCAGAACCCGCAGGAAAGGATATTCCTAACGGGAAGCGAGTATGAGAATCTCCACCTGTTCCCACGGTGTCGGGTAATAACATCCGGTTTAACCAGGAGTGAATGATACCATCCCCAGGACGCAACGCCACACCACCACGGGAGGAAATGAAGTCTGGTAATTCTTGGTGGGTTTTAATATCCACAGGTTTGGGATATGCGGCTGTGTGACAGAAACTTTGCATTACTAAGTCTGCACTGAAACCTAAACAAGCAAGTTCTTTTAATTCGTCTCTTGTCATTGGTCCCGTAGTGTCCTGAGAACCCACTGTAGTCATGATGGGTTCGCAAGATGTTCCCGGACGTACTCCAGGCAAACCAGCGGCTTTCCCGACCATTTTCTGCGCCAATGTGTAGCCTTTGCCTGTGTCGGCTGGGGCTTGGGGACGGATAAATAAAGTGCTGGGTTCTAAACCTAATGCTTGACGGGTTTTATCGGTGAGGGTACGCCCAATTAGTAGGGGAATGCGTCCACCAGCGCGAACTTCGTCTAAAATGGTGTCAGGTTTGAGGCTGAAGGTGGAAATTATTTCTCCTGCGGCGTTAAGAACTGTTCCTTTGTAGGGATAAATGGTAATTACGTCACCGGTTTCCATTTTGCTGACATCGCATTGAATGGGTAATGCACCGGCATCTTCGGCTGTGTTAAAAAAGATAGGAGCGATCGCACTTCCTAAAATATAACCCCCAGCCCGTTTGTTTGGCACAAAGGGAATATCATTGCCCAAATGCCATAATACAGAATTGATTGCAGACTTGCGCGAAGAACCTGTACCCACGACATCACCGACGTAAGCAACGGGAAATCCTTTTTTCTTTAACTCTGCAATGGTTTCTAAACTTCCCGGTTGACGAGTTTCTAACATCGCCAAAGCGTGTAAAGGAATATCTGGTCTGGTTGTAGCGTGGGTTGCCGGTGATAAGTCGTCGGTGTTAGTTTCTCCGGGAACTTTGAAAACGGTAACAGTGATAAATTCTGGTAATGTGGGACGCGAAGTAAACCATTCTGCTTCTGCCCAGGAGTTTACCACTTGTTTGGCGTAGGGGTTGGTTTTCGACAATTCCAAAACATCATGGAAAGCATCATACACCAACATGATTTTGCTGAGGGCGTTGGCTGCATAAGCGGCGATTTGTTCTCTTCCTTCTCCTCCCATAACCAAGGGTGTTTCTGAAGATTCTGATACAGAACTGCTGGAAACTTGGAGTAAATCAATTAAGGATTGAACATTGTAACCACCAATCATCGTTCCCAGTAATTCTACTGCGTCAACTGGTGAAACTAAAGGACTGGTAATTTCTCCTTTCGCAATTGCAGTCAGAAATCCAGCTTTTACATAAGCAGCTTGATCTACTCCGGGGGGAATGCGTTCCTGTAATAAATTTAATAATAACTCTTCTTCCCCTGTGGGGGGATTTTTCAGTAATTCACACAATGCTGATGTTTGTTGCGCGTCTAATGGTAAGGGAGGAATACCCAGTTGAGCGCGTTCGGCAACCTGTTGACGATATTCTTGTAGCATGGTTTAGATTGTGATCCTGTAATGTCTTGCTTTCTTTATTTTATTGTAAGGGAATTGTTACAGGAGTTACTGGTAAACGAATTTGTCAGAAACAAACAATTTATAGATTCTAATCTTTATTCTCGGTAATTTACTATAGTTACAAAATAAATAATTCCCGAAGAATTAGAAACTTCAACACAAGAATAACTTAATCAAGTCTATGAAATAATTAAATTTCTTGCATAAACTGAGGACGATTTTTCTAGCTGCTAAAACTTCTTGGATAATTCGTTGTTTAGTAGCTTCATTAATGAGACTCATATTTTCTCAAATATGGGAATTTTCTCAAATAATTAGCAGTGAAAGGTTCAGATTCCTGACTTTTTTAAGAAATCAGGGATATTTTTGTTAACGTCTTCAAAGTAAGATAGTGTATCATTGTCTTTTTTCTCAAAATTTACTATGGCTACGATTAACGACAACTACCTGAAACTCAAAGCTGGTTATCTGTTTCCGGAAATTGCGCGACGGGTAAATGCTTTCGCCCAAGCTAACCCTGATGCTAAAATCATTCGCTTGGGGATTGGTGATGTTACCGAACCCTTACCAGAAGCTTGTCGGACAGCGATGATTAAAGCTGTGGAAGATATGGGCGATCGCTCAAGTTTTAAAGGATATGGACCAGAACAAGGTTATGCTTGGTTAAGGGAGAAAATTGCCACCCACGACTTCCAAGCCAGGGGAGCAGCCATAGAAGCCGATGAAATCTTCATTTCCGACGGTTCTAAATGCGATTCCGGCAACATCCTCGATATTTTTGGCAAAAATAACATTATCGCCGTTACAGACCCAGTATACCCCGTTTACGTAGATACTAACGTCATGGCGGGTAACACCGGAGATGCTAACGAAAAAGGTGAATATGGTGGTTTAGTTTATTTACCTGTCACCGCAGAAAACAATTTTACGGCTGAAATTCCTCACCAAAAAGTTGATTTAATTTATCTTTGCTTTCCTAATAATCCCACAGGTGCAACTGCAACGAAAGAACATTTACAAGCATGGGTAAATTATGCCAAAGCTAACGGTTCAATTATCTTCTTTGATGCCGCTTACGAAGCATTTATTACCGATCCTACCTTACCTCATTCTATTTTTGAAATCGAAGGCGCGAGGGATTGTGCCATTGAATTCCGTTCTTTCTCTAAAAATGCAGGTTTTACCGGAACTCGTTGCGCTTTAACTGTTGTTCCCAAAACCCTCACAGCTAAAGCCGCTGACGGTTCTAATGTGGAAATTTGGAAACTCTGGAATCGTCGTCAGTCTACCAAATTTAATGGTGTTTCTTACATTATTCAACGGGGTGCAGAAGCGGTTTATTCAGAAGCAGGACAAGCACAAATCAAAGCTTTGGTAAACTTCTATTTAGACAATGCTAAAATCATCCGCGAAGAACTTACAAATGCTGGGTTAAATGTTTATGGTGGCGTAAATGCTCCTTATGTATGGGTACAAACTCCCCATGGTTTATCCAGTTGGGAATTTTTCGATAAGTTATTAGAAACTGTGAATGTAGTGGGAACTCCCGGTTCTGGTTTTGGGGCTGCGGGTGAGGGTTATTTCCGCATTTCTGCGTTTAATAGTCGGGAAAATGTCGAAGCAGCTATGAAGCGGATTACCTCTAAGTTTAAGGTGTAGAATATTCGACATCTCCGGTAGATTTTGGATTTACGTTAGCGAAGCGTACGCAGCGCAGCGAGTATTTTGGATTAATTCCCCCCTGAAGGCGCGGGGCTTGTCCCGAAAATTCTAGGGTCCAAAATCTAAAATCCAAAATCTAAAATCTTTCGGTGTAGAAGAAGAGTTAGATATTTTTTGCCCATGGTGGAAAATTATCTCTACTATAACCTGAGCAAAGATAGTATTATTAAGGATTGTTTCACTGTGCAACCTTTCCTTAACCTGTCAATATGTCAGAAAATCTAGCTGCTTCTTTAAACGATGTGCTGCCAAACGCTCACAATAGCCAGAATACTATCCGCATTCGGGGCGCTAGGCAGCATAATCTGAAAAATATTGATTTGGAATTACCCCGCGATCGCTTGATTGTTTTTACTGGCGTTTCTGGTTCGGGTAAGTCGTCTTTGGCCTTTGATACCATTTTCGCTGAAGGACAACGCCGTTATGTGGAATCTCTGAGCGCCTATGCTCGGCAATTTTTGGGACAGTTGGATAAACCGGATGTGGAAGCAATTGAAGGTTTAAGTCCGGCAATTTCCATTGACCAAAAATCAACTTCCCATAATCCCCGTTCGACGGTGGGAACGGTGACGGAAATTTATGATTATTTGCGATTGTTATATGGTCGCGCTGGTGAACCTCATTGTCCAATGTGCGAGCGCTCTATTGCCCCTCAGACCATTGACCAGATGTGCGATCGGATCATGGAACTGCCCGACCGTACCCGCTTCCAAATTTTAGCCCCTGTAGTCCGGGGAAAAAAGGGAACTCACCGTAAATTAATTTCTGGTTTAGCCGCGCAAGGATTTGTTCGCATTCGGGTAAATGGAGAGGTGCGAGAGCTATCAGATTCCATCGAGTTAGATAAAAATAACACACATACTATAGAACTGGTTATTGACAGATTAGTTAAAAAAGATGGTATTCAAGAGCGTTTGGTAGATTCCCTCGCAACCTGTCTTAAGCAATCTCACGGAATTGCAGCAATCGAGGTATTGAAAGATACATTGGATAAGATAGCGCTGGAGCGACCTGATAGTAAGTATATATCAACTGGGGCAGAAAATCAAGATATTTCTGCACAAGAATTACCCACAGAAATGGTATTTTCTGAAAACTTTGCTTGTCCCGAACATGGTGCGGTAATGGAAGAATTATCTCCCCGGTTGTTTTCTTTTAATTCCCCTTATGGTGCTTGTCCCCATTGTCACGGTATCGGGACTTTAAGAAGATTTTCCCCGGAGTTGGTTGTCCCTAATCCAGATTCGCCCATGTATGCAGCGATCGCACCTTGGTCAGAAAAGGAAAACTCCTATTATTTGGAGTTGCTGTATGCTGTGGGGTTGAATTATGGCTTTGAGTTACAAACTCAATGGGGGAAGTTGACACCAGAACAGCAAAAAGTTGTTTTGTATGGAGAAGAAAACAAGAAAACTACAGAAGAGAAAAAGCAGAGTTTCAAAGGTGTCATTCCCATTTTACAAAGACAGTATGAAGGGGGAACAGAGTTAGTTAAACAGAAATTAGAAGAATATTTAATTGACCAACCTTGTGAAGTTTGTGGTGGGAAAAGATTAAAACCCGAAGCTTTAGCTGTGAAGTTGGGACAATATGGGATTTTAGATTTTACCAGTGTTTCTATTCGGGAATGTCGGGAAAGAATCGAAAAATTAAAATTGAGCGATCGCCAAACCCAAATAGCCGATTTAGTTCTCAGAGAAGTTAGAGCCAGATTACAATTTTTATTAGATGTTGGCTTAGATTATCTCACCTTAGATCGTCCCGCCATGACATTATCAGGAGGAGAAGCCCAACGCATTCGGTTAGCGACACAAATCGGTTCGGGACTAACAGGAGTTCTTTACGTTTTAGATGAACCAAGTATTGGTTTACATCAACGAGATAACGGACGATTACTCAAAACCTTAACCAAATTACGCGACTTAGGAAATACCTTAATAGTCGTCGAACATGACGAAGAAACTATCCGTGCCGCTAACTATATAGTTGATATTGGACCTGGAGCAGGAATTCATGGTGGAAATATTATTTCCGAAGGAAGTTTAGAGAACTTACTCAATGCTGAAGAATCTTTAACTGGTGCTTATTTATCAGGAAGAAGAGTCATCAATACTCCAGCCAAAAGAAGAGAAGGAAACGGCCGGGCTTTAACTATTAGAAATGCTCATCGGAACAACTTACAAAATATAGATGTAGAAATTCCCTTGGGGAAACTTGTTTCCGTCACAGGTGTTTCCGGTTCAGGAAAATCTACCTTAATTAACGAATTACTTTATCCAGCATTACAACATCATTTACTGAAAAAAGCTCCTTTACCCAAAGATATAGATGAAATCAAGGGTTTAAACTGCGTTGATAAAGCCATTGTCATTGACCAATCACCTATTGGGAGAACGCCCCGTTCTAACCCCGCAACCTACACCGGAGTTTTCGATATCATTCGTGATGTTTTTTCCCAAACTGTAGAAGCCAAAACTAGAGGTTACAAACCTGGACAATTTTCTTTCAATGTCAAAGGTGGACGTTGCGAAGCTTGTAGTGGACAGGGTGTAAATGTCATCGAAATGAATTTTCTCCCTGATGTTTATGTGCAATGTGAAATTTGCAAAGGTGCGAGATATAACCGGGAAACTCTCCAAGTTAAATATAAGGATAAATCAATTTCTGATGTTTTGAATATGACCGTTGAAGAAGCTTTAGATTTTTGTCAAAACATTCCCAAAGCAGTAACCAGATTACAAACTTTAGTAGATGTTGGTTTAGGTTATGTGCAATTGGGACAACCAGCTACAACTTTATCTGGTGGAGAAGCGCAACGGGTGAAATTAGCAACGGAATTATCTCGACGTGCGACAGGAAAAACACTTTATTTAATTGATGAACCTACCACAGGTTTATCTTTTTATGATGTCCACAAATTGTTGGATGTTTTACAAAGATTGGTAGATAAAGGAAATTCAATCTTAGTCATTGAACATAACTTAGATGTAATTCGTTGTTCTGATTGGGTCATAGATTTAGGACCCGAAGGCGGAGATAAAGGCGGAGAACTTATTGCGGCAGGAACGCCAGAAGATGTGGCAAAAAATCCCCGTTCTTATACTGGTCAATATTTACAGCAGGTGTTGGAACAATATCCGGCGGTGGGGTGATTTTTTCTCATGCAAAGACGCAAAAAAAGAAAAGAAATAAGCAGTGAGGCTATAATATTAATGCACAATAAAAAGGTAACGAGTTATGAATAAGGAGAAGTTAAATGAATGATCAGGAGTTAGAAATTCTCCTAAATAATATGGAATCAGATCGAGTGGAACGTAAGGCTTCAATATCCGATAGAGGTAAACTTTGTGAAGCAATTTGTGCATTTGCTAACGATTTACCCAATCATCAAAAATCAGGAGTTTTATTTATTGGGGTTAATGATAATGGAACTTGTGCGAACCTGACCATAGATGATAAACTTCTGCTGACACTTTCAGGGATGCGAGATGATGGCAATATCTTGCCTTTTCCATCAACAATTGTCCAAAAACGCAATATTGGCGGATATGAACTGGCAGTTGTAATTGTAGAACCATCGGATGCTCCTCCTGTACGTTTTAAGGGACGAGTTTGGATTAGAGTAGGTCCCCGCAGAGCTACTGCAACAGCAGAAGAAGAACGTCGTTTAGCTGAAAAAAGACGTTCCAAAGATTTACCTTTTGATTTAAGACCTTTAACATCAGCAAGTTTAGATGATCTCGATTTAGAAATTTTTCGTCGAGTTTATTTACCCTCATCTTTAGCAAATGATGTTTTGGAAGAAAATCAACGTTCAGTTGAACAACAACTCAAATCAATGCGGTTTGCCACAATTGATGCGTTATCTAAACCAACTATTTTGGGTGTATTAGTTATTGGTAATGACCCTAGACAATTCGTTCCCTCGGCCTATATTCAATTTCTTCGCATTGATGGTACTGAGTTAACTGACCCAATTAAAGATCAAAAAGAAATTGGTGGTGCGCTTCCAGATTTGTTGCGAATGCTAGACGAAATTTTTCAAGTCAATATATCTGTTGCTACTGATATTACTGCCCAACCAATTGAGTTACAACAACCTGATTATCCCATAGTTGCCTTACAACAATTAGGAAGAAATGCCGTCATGCACCGTACCTATGAAGGGACAAATGCACCAGTGAGAATTACCTGGTTTAATGACCGGATCGAAATTCAAAATCCTGGTGGACCTTTTGGTCAGGTAAATCGGCAAAACTTTGGTCAACCAGGGATAACTGACTATCGCAATCCTCATCTGGCTGAAGCCATGAAAAATCTTGGTTATGTGCAGCGATTTGGTTTAGGAATTGAACTTGCTCGTCAGCAACTTCTAAAAAATGGCAATCCCCCTCTGGAATTTACTGTAGAAGATGCCCATGTTTTGGTAACACTGAAAAGAAAATCATGAGTGCAAAGATTATTGCTTTCTTTAATAACAAGGGAGGAGTTGGTAAAACTTCCTTAGTCTATCACTTGGCATGGATGTATCAAGATTTAGGATTGCGAGTAGTTGCTGCTGATCTAGACCCCCAAGCTAACCTTACCACTGCTTTTTTAGATGAGGAACGCTTGGAACAAATTTGGTTAGGAAATAGTAAACCAACAACTGTCTTTGATTGTGTACAACCATTATTAAAAGGTATTGGTGATATTGATAATCCACATTTAGAATATATCCAAGAATCTGAGAACTTAGCTCTTTTAGTTGGAGATTTAGCTCTTTCTGGTTTTGAAGATGAGCTTTCAGCACAGTGGCCTAATTGTCTTGGTGGAGGTGGACAAGAAAGAGCTTTCCGCGTAATTTCTGCTTTTTGGAGGATTCTCCAACAAACAGCCGTTAAACACCAAGCAAATGTAATATTGATGGATTTGGGACCCAATTTAGGAGCAATAAATCGTGCAGCCTTAATTGCTGCTGACTATGTTGTTGTTCCCCTTGCACCAGATTTATTTTCTCTCCAAGGCTTGCGTAACCTTGGACCTACATTAAGAACTTGGCGTGCAGAGTGGCAAGAAAGATTATCCAAAACAAATTCTTCAGGGAAAAAAAGTTTAGCAAAGGATTTACAACTTCCCCAAGGAACAATGCAACCTGTTGGTTATGTTGTTTTACAGCATTCAGTTAGATTAGATCGTCCAGTTAAAGCTTATGAACGTTGGATTGCTCGTATTCCCACAGTTTATAGAGAAGATGTTTTAGATCAGCCTGGTGAAAATCTAGTTTCTATCGAAAATGATCCAAATTGTTTAGCCTTACTTAAAAACTACCAAAGTTTGATGCCAATGGCTCAAGAAGCTCATAAACCGATGTTTTGCTTAAAACCTGCTGACGGTGCTATTGGCGCTCATACTAAGGTAGTGAGAAATGTTTATGAAGATTTTAAAAAATTAGCTTATAAAATAGCCGAAAGGACACAAGTTGACATTCCCCAAATATAATTAATACTGTATTAATCAACAGGAAAAAATATGACCAAAAATAATTTATTTACCCGCAAAAAACCCCTACTATTATTAGCAATTCTCAGTTTTGTTACTTCTTCTATTTTACCTATTCTCCCATCAAAAGCCGAAAATATTCCCTTACCTTCTGATGCACCTTTGGAATTGTATTTACTTACCCAACCAACAAAGAATATCATCACAGCTAAAACTATTAATCCTCAAAAATTGACAGTTCCCAGTTTATGGTGGGCTAAGGAAAACTCAGAAAAAAAACTTTTAGATAATTGGATAGCTTACCCAGCTTCAAAAACCGAACCCCCACGGGTAGATTTAATTGTCAACCAGCAAATTTGGAGTTTATTAGACTATATGGAAAAATATGTTTTTGTCAATCGTTTAGGGATTATAGCCAGTAAATCCGGTTACAATATCCGAGTTTTCGACTATCAAACAGAAACTTTAGCAACTTACACCTGTAATTTTCCTCAAAGTCCGACATTCTGTAAAATTCAGATGAGTAATCAAAGCAAAGTTGGGTTACGTTATTCTCTCTAAGATCACGATTTTTTCATCTTCATAAATAAATCTTCATACTCTTTCATAACTGCTGGAGGTAAGGGAAGTAAAAATTCACTTTTGGCGAAAATTTCCGAATTAGTGAATAATAAACTCTGTAATTGCTTCTGGATATCCCCTACTGCAATATTATTGTCAATAGGGGAATTGCTTTTAGTTAGTAAGGCAATTTGTTTAGATATATCGGGTTGCAAACAAAAATCTAGCCATTGATATGCTAAACTATTACTAGTAACCCCTGTAGGACTGACCCACATATCTGCCCAAATTGCTGTTCCTGATTGGGGAACAACTGCGGCAAATTTTTGATAACTACTTATTACCGGAATAATATCATGGGACCAACCGACTGCTAACCAAGTATCTCCAGTAATTAATGGTTCTAGATAGTTTATAGAATCATAAAATTTAACTTGTTTATTTAATGCTTGTAATTCCGTTTCTAGTCTAGCTATTTGGTGGAGATTTTCTGTATTATAAGATTTTCCTAATTTCTTCAAAACCAAACCAATTACTTCCCTGGGATGATTAAGTAAAGAAATCCGATTTTCCAATTCACTCCGCCATAAATCACTCCAATCTGTTGGTTTCCAACCTAATTTTTGAAACTTTTCTCGATTATAAATAATTACTGTATTCCCCCAACGGTAAGGAATACCCCAAATTTTACCTTGTTGATCATGTTTAATTATTTGTTGCCATTTTTCATTTAAGTTAGCTAAATTTTTGATATTTGCTGTTTTGAATGGTTGAATTAGTTTTTGATTAATTGCTGCTGGTATCCAATAGTCTCCCAATGTGACTAAATTTGCGGTCGGTGATTTTTGATTTTGGTTAAATGGTAAATAACGAGTCCATTCTTGTTGATTATTCTTTGACGGTTGTTGCCAAGTTTGTAATAATCTAAATAAATCCTCAAGCTGATTAATTGGGGTAAATTTCAACTTTCCCCCTTCAGTTACAGTTTTCCGAAACTGACTAACTACCTGACCAGGTAGAGAACCTTTTAATAACTGTACATTCAAAGGTGGTTGCTGGTTTGTCCCGCATCCTGTGATAACTTGAGAAAGTGCTAATGTACTTGTACCTAATAAAAAAGATCGTCGATCCATAGTCTTATATGTATAATTACAGTTTATAACCACCAGCTTAACTTATCAACATTAATGATTTCTATAAAAATTTAGCTATCCCATCAGCAAAAAAGCCATGAAAAGTTAAATAATTCATAAGTATAGCGAAGATCGTCAGTAAAGTGAATAACATAGATAAAATATTTTGGGATGCAGGTATTAAATGGAATCATTAGAAAAACAAATTCTCACCTTAAGTGATAAAGTTAATGCCATCTATGAAGTAATTGAAAGGCTGGATTTGCGGCTATCTCAAGCCTTGTCAGATTCATCCTTGGAAAAATTACCAGTCATAGAACATTATCTGGAAAAGAAACAACCAGGGTACGATTTAAAAGAATTGGAGCATAAAGATGTTTTAAGAGATCATCTTGTCTATCCAGAAATGAACTATCAAGCTACAGATAGACAAATAACACCAGAAATCCAAATCCAACGGCTAACAACTCAATTAACCGCCGCATATCATCGGATTGCAGCCTTAGAAGAACAGTTACTCAGACAGAGAGTTTATTAATTGGTGCTAAGTTGCTGAATTTGGGCTTCAATAGCTGCTAATAGTTGATTTTGTTGCCAATTTTGACTTAAAGAAGCAGCAATACAAGCCGCACCAGCACCAACACCTTCTTTGACAAAACCCCGTTCATAAGCTTGAAGTTGGGGATATCGAGAATTAGCAAAACTCAATTGTGTAGCTAATAAGGGAGGAATGCTATTTTTACCTAAACTCTGGGCTAAATCAATTGTCGCACCGGTGGGATCTTCTGCAACCCAGCGGGTTGTACCAATGACAATTTCTGCGGGTTGCCAAGATAAAGAGTATGTGTGAGCGATCGCTTGAATTAAAGCATAAACTGCTAACATTTGTGTACCCCCACCTAATAATACCCCACAACTCCGACTAGCAGCGATCGCCATTCCTGCTACTACCACTTGCATGGGATCACCTACCGCAGCTACAAGTGCTAAAGGATCAACTGACAAAGGCATTTTTGCCAACCCAGCTTGCACCAAATCCCATTTTTGCCCATGATTACACACAGAATGGCTACTGTTAACTTTACCGACAGCATCAATCCCCAATCCCATTAAAATCGCCAAAGCGGTTGTTGTACCACCGACAACGCACTCACTTAAAATTAAATATCCATCAGAGCTTAATTTAGAACTTAATTGAGAACCCCAAAATAATCCTTGTGTTAGTAAATGCTTAACTGTATTTATTTCCATAGCCGCACCCTGACTTAAACACCTCGCCGGCGCACCACCCAAATCAATTAATGGTACAGGTGGAGTATGTGATAATCCCGCATTAAACAAGTACACAGGGATGTTTAAATTAGCCACCACAGCCCGCGAAATCAGCACAGGAGAAGCCCCAGAAGTCAAAGGTGGGAGGGGGTATTTGGGTTGATATTTAGCACCATAATAGAGAAATTCCCCATCAGCACAAGCCGTATATTGACGATCCTCTGGAGTCAAACCAGCCGCAGAAATACCCGGAATTAAACCAGTTTCCGTAAAGCCTAAAATACAAGCAAATATCGGTAATTTACCCCGGTAACGATTTAGCCATGCTTCCCCCTGGGGAACTTCTGTGTAAATATTAATCATCATTCTTAACTATGATTTATGTGATTTATGTGATTTTTCTGATTAATCATCTAAATCAAACTTCTTAACTATGATTTTTGTGATTTTTGTGATTTTTCTGATTGATCATCTAAATCAAACTTCTCAACTATGATTTTTGTGATTTTTATGATTAATCATTTAAATCAAATTAATCACATAAATCAAACTAATCACAAAAATCAGAGTTATGACTATTCATAATCCATCAACACTTGCACCCAATGAGGTGGCCGGGGAATAGGATTTCCTAAGCGATCTAAAAGTAACCAAGCAGTAAGATGAACTATAAACAAGTAAATAAAATTATTGATGAGAATAAGAGCGATCGCTCCTAATTGAATTAATAATAAATTGGGAGTCATTAACAATTCCAACTTTAAAAAAATCCATTCAATCATTCCTGTCACCTGGTTAATCACATAAATCCACAAATCTTCCCCCGATAACACAGACAAAAACCACAGCCGAAAAAACACTCCCAGCGTCCCCAACAGCGTCCCTAAAGTAATCGAAACAATCCAGGGGACACGACGATACCAAGTTGCCCCTAACATCACACCCATGAAGCCAAAAGGCATGACAAATAACAAACTGCGAACTGGTCCCATCAACACAGATAATAGTAACCCGGAAGTTACTGCTGCCATCCAAGCTGCCCGTTTACCCCAACGTAAATAGACTAAAGCGATAGGAATGGGAAAAAATACCCGCAATACTGGACCCAAAGGAAAATAAAAATTAATAAACCAAATTAAACTCGCCGTACTTGCTAAAAAAGCTGTTTCTACCATCCTCAAGGTACTTTCAACTTTGAGAGGTTGGTAATGTAGTTGGCTTTGGGGAGGAGATTCAGGAGATGAACCTGCCTCTGGTTCTTCTGGGGGGGAATTGACAATACTCATGCCAGGCAACTCAATTAAACTATAGTTTTTTCCAAAGCTGACCAATCGGGAATCCGAATTCTATCTTGATCCCTGACAATCAAACCTTTTTTTTCTAATCTTGTCAGCACCCTTGTCACAGTTTCCCGTGCCAGTCCACTTAAACTACTTAACTCCCGATGGGGTAAATTAGGAATTTCCGTTCCCGCATTAGCTTGTTTTCCTTGTCCCTCTGCTAAAAATAGCAACGTATCAGCTACCCGTGATTGACTATCCGATTCCCGAAGTCGCAATCTTCTGTTTACCTGTCGTAACCTTCTAGCCATTAACTGAGCTAATCTCAGTCCCGCTAAAGTTTCTGTTTGTAGCAAAGTCACAAAATCTTGAGCAGGTATACTGGCAATCGTTGTCGGAGTCAGAGTAATAACATCAGTAGAACGAGGAACTTCATCTAGTGCTGCCATTTCCCCAAATAATTCCCCTTTGCCAATAATATTCAGCGTTACCTCTTTCCCATCTAAATTATAGGTACGGATTTTTACCCATCCATCCATGATAAAATACACCGAACCTCCCCAGTCATTTTCTAGTAAAATTACTTGGTTTGCTGGGTGAGTGCGAGTAACAAGATGGGTAAGAGCTTTTTCCACACCTGGTTCTGGCAAGCCTTCAAAAAACGGAGATGAAACCATCCATGTATAAGTCGTATTCTGTGTATTATATCTTTCTTCCATCAGTATATCTTAATTATTAAAGCTACTATCATTGACAACAAATAAGATTGTTATTTTAAACCTAAGCTATTAGAGTCCAAACGCCTTTAACCAACATTTCCCAAGATATGTGACATAAAAAAGCTAGAATGGGGTTTTTGATCAAAAATACTAGTCTTTTTCAGTATGTACTAACTAATACTTAAATAAAAGTTACAAATAGTTTCATTTGCACTTATAAATACCTCTATGGACTAGACAAATATGAATAATAATAACATTGGGGCATTCTCTGTACTTTCCATTCATCATCTCAGATAGATAGAACTTAAGCAAGACTGTTTATTAACCTTTTATTTCTGGTTATGCTAAAAGATTAAGCGGATTAAAGAGAATCCGAATTACTCATAGCGGGGAGTATCCTTAGTTATAGTCCTTTTTTATTATACAGTCATCAAGAAAAGCGCAAAAACTTACACAGTAACCTTTTCCTCTCGTGATCTTAACTCAATTTTGACATATACTGATTGACAATAATGACTAATACAAGTAATTGATAACATAATTAGCCCAAAGAAGTATGAAGCACAAATTTTGATCCTCGAAACTTCTGTAATTGTCAAGCCCTTACAAATCAACGTACATTTCTCACTAAGGTAATTTAACGTGACTTCCCATACTGATGAAATTCACCAGCTAATTGCAGATATTGATCACTTACTGTCCCACAGCGGTAAAGGTCTTTCTAAGTTCCTATCTAATCAAGGACAACAGGAAAAAGAAGTTTTACAACGAGTGCGCGAGTTTTTGGTGCAACTGGAGGAAGATGAAAGATCAGAGCCGGAAGTCCCCCCAGTCGCAACAACTAACTCATCTCCCACACCAGCATTTTCATCTCTGTTGACGCAATTTAACCAGCAGGGTAATCTCCCCTCTGTCTTAGAGTCTTCTCCACCCCCAGCAGAGCTAAATAATATTGATACAGTACAAATCAAACAAGAACTGACGGTATTACTTCAGCCCTTAAAAGCGGAATTATCCAGGCTGTTGACAGAAAGAGCTAGTTTAATTCAGGAAATTAGGGAACTAGAACAAAAGCGACTGCAAAACTATTCCTTAAGCCAGCAGTTAGCAAATCAAGAGCAGATGATTTCTGAATTTTTAGAAGTTCTCATGGGTCGTTTAGTTCCACATTTGCAATCAAATGCTAATCTCACAAATAACTCTAATCATCAAAATTTAGAAGCAGTTACTTCTGCTATTCAACCTATTTTAGAATCGGCAGAACGGGTAGAGCAGTTAGCTTCTTTGGCTCGTGATTTAGATCAACGGTTGCTTTCCCTGGATGGAACTGTCAATATTGTTTTTGAAGCTTTAGAACGTAATATTAATACCTATTATCAATCCCTATCCCAAGCACTAGCAAAAATGCACAGTCAGGGGATGCAGGGTGAACAGTTGATGGCAAATTTCTTAAATAATTTGACTCAATATCTACAACAGCAATCTCTGGTTAATGAGCCATTAATTTCTGGTATAAATACTGAAGTAGTAGCGTCGGCATCATCATTATTATCTCAGTCTCCTGCGGCAGCAGAATTGCCGCTAGAAACTCCTGCTGCGGAAATAGAACCAATTACTTTGGGTACAGATTTATTACAGGAGCAACCGCAATCTGCAAAAGATCTACAGTTAGCAATTGCTGATGAAGTAGATGAACTCTATGCCAGTTTCTTTAATACTGAAATTTCTACACCGTTAAATTTATCATTTGCCCATGACAATACGCTCACGGAAGATGACAATTTATCCATTACTCCCGCAGTTGTTAGTAATGATTTATCAGCACCAGAAATCTATGATTCGACAGATGACAGTTTATTCATTGCTCCCGTAGTTGTTAGTAATGATTTATCAGCACCAGAAATTCATGATTCGACAGATGACAGTTTATCCATTACTCCCGCAGTTGTTAGTAATGATTTATCAGCACCAGAAATCCATGATTCGATAGTTTCGAGTATGGCTGACATTACACCCTCGATTATGTCAGCAGAACCAAAAGCAGAGTTACCAATAATAGAAAATCTGGGGAGCGAACTACAAGATGATGAAAATGACAATCCTCAAACAATAATTTCTGATGTTCCCAAGGAGGTGGCAGTAACATCTTTACCGGAGGCAACACCAGTAAAACGAATGCCGACAGAACCAAATAGTGCAGATACAATTACAGTTCTGACTGATTTGTTAGTTGATACTGGTAATGAAGAACTATCATTAGAAGTTAATACAGGAGATACTTCTATGGTGACATTACCACCAATTACGGCATCTGAAGATCAGGATTTGGGATTGGATAATTATGTTCTTGCTTCTTCCACGGACGATTTATTATCTTTGGTAGATCATGATGTTTCTGGTATCCCGGAAATTGTTTTAGATGCAAAACAATTGCAACAATTAGATCAAGATTTAGCTAACTTTGATCAACCATTAACTGCTTCTGGAGCATCTAAAACTAATTTAGATCATGAAAGTTTAGATAATGAAAGTCAGATTGATACTGTGATTATACTTCCCAGTCAGGAAGTAGATTCAACTTTAACAACTGAGACATCTATAGAAGATAAAAAAGAAGATTTTTCCCATTCCCAACCAGCAATTACTAGTCAGCAATCTCCAATTACCAGTCCTCAACCTTCAATTCCCCATGATGAAAATAATGATCTTATTCCAGCAGATACTTTAGATGCGACTTGGTATTTAGGAATTGATGTGGGAACAACGGGAATTTCTGCGGCTTTGTTGAATCGCTCTAAATTGATAGTTTATCCGATTTATTGGTCAGCAGAAACTCAAACTGGTGGTTCTTCTTTTCAGCAATCATTCCGTTTACCAGCAGAAGTTTATTTACCGACTAATTCATCTGCTTATCAAAGTAAAAGTGACGGGGAAGCGTTTTCTCAATCATCAGTTCCCCAACATCTGTATTCAGCACAGTTAAAGCCTTTTTTACAAATAGCAGTTCCCTACCAACAAGAACGACAAAAATGGGAACCGATGTTGCAATTAAATGAATTTTCCGCAGGTCCATTAATTTGGGTGGTGCGATCGCTCTCTAAACTACTATTAACTCTTAGGTCTAGTCAAACTAGCACCACACCGGCTTTAATTGCTAATGCCGTAGGGATGAATACAGCAACTTTTTCTAAGGTGATTAAGAATATCGCTGGTATTATCTGTACTTGTCCTTCGAGTTGGACTGAACAATATCGCTTTAATATCCGGGAAGCTATTCTTACTAGTCAACTTGTCTCCCATCCTCAACAAATCTTTTTTGTGGAAGAAGCGATCGCTAGTTTACTGCCAGAATTAGACAGTGCTAATGGCCAACCTATCAAAATTAGCGAAAATCAGGGTTTCCAAGCTTTAAAAACTAGCGATTATCCCTTACTAGGTAGCACCTTAGCCATCAATATGGGCGCGACAGTTGTAGAAATGACTTTGGTAGATATACCAGCAAATTTGGGAGAATTAACTCACAAAGATTTCATGCTCCACAATTTTGCTTACTCTGGCAAAGGTATTGAACAAGATATTATCTGTCAGTTACTACTACCACCAAAATCTCGCCAACCCCGTCAACCTGGACAATCTCATCATGAATCTGCTAATACTAATCCTTGGCATTGGCAACCTTCAATTCCTGGTTTAGACCAAATGCAATTTTCTAGTTTGGGTTTGGAAACATTGACATTACCCAAAGTAGGAGAGCCAGATATCCAAGCGCGGATTCAGTTCCAGCAACGTCTAGAAAGTTCCCTGCTGGGACAAGCTTTATTAGATGCAGCTTTGGCTTTGAAGTTGATTTTACAGCATCAAGAAACCTTTACCCTAGAATTCGCTGACCAATCTTGGATATTGCAACGTCGAGATTTGGAAAGTCAAGTTTTTGTTCCCTTTGTGCGTCGTCTTAATCGAGAACTCAATAAGTTATTAGTAGCTCGTGGTATTCCTACAGAAGCTATTAATCAAGCTATTCTCAGCGGTGGTGTGGCTTCTGTTGGTACTATTAACCGTTGGTTACGGCAAAAACTACCTAATGCCAAGATTATTCAAGATTTATATCTGGGTGAAAATGGCGCTCCTAATTGTAGTCGGGTGGCATTAGGTTTAGCTATATTACCTTTACATCCCCAGGTTTTAGACATAGCTAAACAACAATACACAGATTATTTCTTGTTTTATGAATTGCTGAAACTATTACCTAACCGTTCTTTATCCTTTGGTGAAGTTTTGCAATTATTTGAAAGTCGCGGTATCAATACCCGCATCTGTCAACAAAGATTATTGGCTTTCTTGGAAGGTGAACTACCACCAGGCTTGATTCCTGCGGCTTCTAACAACCTTTGGCTGACTCATCACTCTCAAGAAAATCCTGATTACAAGGCTATAGCTGCTTTGACTTCGGGTATTTCACCTCTATTTGAGAAACAAGGTAATCTCTCCTATCGTCCTAATTATCAACAAGTCCAATTATTACTCCGTTATTTAGATGCCATTAAATCTAGTACCATTCAATCTCTAGAAGAGCCATATAGTTACCTTTTACAGAGTCAGGTATAGGAATTGGGGACTGAGGACTGGGGACTGGGGACTGGGGACTGGGGACTGGGGACTAGGGACTGGGGACTGGGGACTGGGGACTGGGTAATTTTATTCTTCTTCCTGACTACTGACTCCTGACTTCTGACTACTGACTCCTGACTTCTGACTCCTGACTCCTGACTCCTGACTACACTAAAATGGTGTTGTCATCTTTAAAACATCAGGATATTACTGATGCGTGGGGAAGACATATAATAGAATTTTCCGACTTTTGGCTGAGGCCATGAAATTGACACGAGGAGTGATCATGAAATTATTAGTACGTTGGGGCGTAACCTTGGGTCTTGCAAGCAGTGTAATGTTTGCCGGACTATCAGGAATGAATAATCTGCAAGCTTTCGCTTTACCACAGGAGCAAGTAGTAAAAACTTTACAGGAAGTACCTGTTTTTACTTTGACTAATCCCAAAGGGGAATTTGTAGTTATCTCCAGAAAAAATGAATCTAAGACTATTTCTCAAATAGGTTTTTTTATTAGTGAGAAAAATGCTCAAGCTTTTCTAGAAGGTAAGCTAAAAAAAGAAAATCCCCAGTTAGCAAGCACTCTTAAGATTAGACCGGTTTCTTTAGCAGCTTACTATAAATTAGTATTAGAAAATAAAAAGAAAAAAGATTCTGCGGTAGTTTTTACCTTAGTACCAATACAAGAACAAGTTAATGTAGCCAGAACCATGCTAAATGCTGGTGGTAAAACAGGTCAGCAATTTAATGGTATTCCTTTATTTGTGCCGAAATTTAAGCAAGGAAATAGCTATTTGACAATTCCAGTTCCTCAACAAAAGGAACGCTATATTCCTTTCTATTTTGAGAAAGAACAAGCAGTAGCTCTTTTAAAAGAGTTCAAAAAAGCTAAACCACAAGAAGCAGCTAATACAGAAATTCAGGTTTTAGATTTGGATGGAGTAATTAACACACTCAGTAATAGTAACGATCCCAGCACTAATAAGATTTTGTTATATCCTTCACGGGAATCAATAAAATTTATTGATTCTTTACGTTCAAATCAACCTAAGAAAAAATAAACAATCTTAACATCCTAGTACCGCTTTCTCGGAAGTCAAAAGTCAAAAATCAAAAGTCAAAAGTAATATGAAATCAACTTTTGAACGATTGAGAATAGTCCATTAACTTACGCCGCAGTGTACTAGTATGTTATAGAAGAAAATTTTTTATTACTTTAATAATACCTTCGCCAAATAAAAAAGCTCAACCCAACCTACAAAAAAATGGCGCAGGTATTGTTGATAAAAATCGTTTGTGGCAGTAAATTCAACTAACAAGGAGGAGTCATGAAATCATTAGTCCGTTGGGGTGTAACATTGGGTTTAGTCGGGAGTACATTCTTGGGGGTCTTTCTTCCCAATCTCCCAGTGCTGGCATTACCAGAAAAACAAGTAAAAGATAAACTAGACTCAGTACCAGTCTATTTAATTACTAATAGTAAAGGTCTACCTTTGAGCCGTGTGCTACCTGATGGCCAAAAGGGTTCGGTGACAGGGGTATATATGAGCCGAGAGGAGGCACAAGCTTTTATCAGAGCGCTTCAAAACGCTCAAAGTAAAGATCCCAAGCTAGAAGAAACTGTGAAAGGCCTGCAAGTAACAGCAATTCCGCTGGGGAGCATTTATCAACAACTTCAAGAAACCAAAAACAAACCAGATAGGCTTTCATTTGCTTTTAAGCCTGTAGATCAAGAGGTTCAGGGAGCATTGGAATTGCTGCGGCAAAGTGGTCAAAAGATAGATAAATTTGAGAGCGTACCTGTGTTTGCGGTGAGATTTGCTCCTGGCAAGGGCTATGTATCAATTCAAGTCCCAAACGATAAAGAGCAACTCATTCCTCTGTTTTTAAGTAAACAAGATGCACAAGGTTTATTAGCTCAGGTGAAGCCGAAATATCCCACGGCAGATATTCAAGTTATAGATGTAGATGGGGTGATTAAAACTTTCCAAGATAAGAATGATGGTTGGTTGAACCAAGTTGTGTTAATACCATCTCCCGAGTCGAGGGAATATATCAAGACTCTACCGGCATCAAAAGCTCCGAAGTAGTAAAGTGTAGGTATGGTAGAACAACAGCTAAAGGTAGTTTCTGGTTTAGAACTGTGGCAGTGGCGAAAGACCGCAATTCAAGCGGCTATAGCTGCGGATATATCCCCAATGGAGGTAGATTGGCTATTATTAACAATAGCTAATTTAGACCGCTTGGCACTGCGTTTAGAGTCTTTCAAAACATGGCAGCAAATCCCCATGGAATTGTCTTTAACAGCATTAGAGCAATTGTGGCAAAGGCGTTTACATGAACATTTACCAGTTCAGTATATTGCGGGGACTACAGCTTGGCGAAAGTTTCAACTCGCAGTTTCCCCTGCGGTCTTAATTCCTAGACCCGAAACAGAGATTTTGATTGATTTAGCTGTGGTTGCTGCTAATAATGAGATGAAAGCAGGACACTGGGCAGATTTGGGAACGGGTAGCGGGGCAATATCCATTGGTTTAGCTGAAGTATTGACTAATGCCACAATTCATGCTGTAGATATTAGTCCAGCCGCTTTAGCCGTTGCTCAAATCAATGCGGAAAATTTGGGTTTTGGGGAACGGATTCAATTTTATCACGGTTCTTGGTGGCAACCCCTAGAATCCCTCAAAGGTCAGTTTAGCGGCATGATCTCAAATCCGCCATATATTCCCAGTGATACGATATTGACTTTACAACCGGAAGTAGTTAAACATGAGCCACATTTAGCTTTAGATGGTGGTGTTGATGGTTTAGATTATATTCGTCATTTAATTAATGTTTCCCCTGATTATTTGCGTCCTGGTGGGGTATGGTTAATTGAAATGATGGCGGGACAGGCGGAAATAGTGCGAGAATTATTAGAAAATAATGGTAGTTATGGCAATATTTCTATTCATGCTGATTTAGCGGGAATTGAACGTTTTGCTGTGGCTTATAAAAAGTAGGAAAATGTCTGAATCAGGATTTAGAGGATTTTCAGGATATTCTTTTTCACTTATTATCGTTAATATTCTATAGCAATTATCATTCAAGTGAGGTACAAGAAGTAAGAATTGAACGCAGATAATTTTGTACTTCGTTAGATTAGAAACCGCTATAATTCAGACAACCAATTCATCAATAACAATCTTGTAAATCCTGATTCAGACCATATTATAATTTATGAATGTTTCTCTAGAAGCCCTAATAAACGCTGCAAAAGCTGGAAAACTCATCAGTTTCCCCACAGATACAGTTCCCGCACTGGCCACCATACCAGAACAAGCAGAATTGATTTATGCTGCTAAACAACGCAGTTTTGATAAACCGTTGATTTTAATGGCTGCCAAAGCTGAAGATTTATGGGAATATGTTCAAGGTAGCAATGTAGAATATCAAATTTGGCAACAAGTTGTCAATCAATATTGGCCAGGTGCATTAACTTTAGTTTTACCAGCTAGTGATAAAATTCCTAAAGTCATGAATCCTAATGATTCTACCACTATTGGTATTAGAGTACCAAATCATCAAGTTGCTCAAACTATTTTGGCACAAACTGGACCAATGGCTACAACTAGCGTCAACTTATCAGGACAACCTGCTTTAGAAACTCAAGCCGAAATAGAAGTTCATTTTCCAGAAGTTATTACTTTAGAATTAACAGAATATCAAGGTTTGGGAATTCCTTCTACCGTTGCTAAATGGACAGGGAACAATTGGCAGATTTTAAGACAAGGTAGTATTAAATTGGATAATTCAAAATCATGAATTTTAGTAACTGGTTATATTTAGGAATAGGAATAGGAGTAGGAATAGGTTTTTATAAATTATTTCTCCAGTCTTCTAAATCTGCGCCCATTCCTTCCCCAGATGCTCCACAACATCAAGAAACTGAACTTTTACAGGAATTGAAGCAAACTCAATTAGCTTACCTTAAAGCGCGAGAAATAAGTCAGTTTAAAGCGGGTTTTTTAGCACGAACTAGCCATGAATTGCGATCGCCATTAGGTAGTTTAATTGGATTACATCAATTAATTTTGGCAGATTTATGTGAAAATCCCCAAGAAGAGCGGGAATTTATCGGACAAGCTCACGAAAAAGCTCTAAAGTTACTAAAACTAATTGATGAAATTCTGAGTGTTTCTAAAATCGAATCTGGTAGGAATAAATTAGATATTGAAACTTTGCAATTAGATGAATTTTTACAGGAAATTTATAACTTAACTTATTTACTAGCAGCCAATCGCAATTATCCCTTTACCCTATCACCACCAAACCCAGAAATTTGTATTTTGGCAGATTCCCGTTGGCTCAAACAAGTATTAATAAGTTTGATAGATACGACAATTACTCAAATGGAAGAAGGTAATATTTATCTTTCTAGCAATCTACCATCTACAGGTAATTATGTGAACATCTGGTTAGATGTACCAATTCACGCTGTAATTACAAGTGAATCTATAGATTTAATAATATCTGAAAAACAGACAACTCAGAAAAATATAGTTCTGTCAGCAGGAATGAAACTTTCACTTAATCAAAGTTTAGTAGAATTGATGGGAGGAAAATTAGAAATTTTGCCTTTCCCCACCAACGAAGAGGAAACACCACGGTTAACTAGATTGCAAATATCTATCCCTTTAACAATTCCTGAACATGAATCTCTCCATTCGGTAGAGAATCAAAATTAGACTGATTAGATAAAACCATTGTCGTTGTGTTATTTACTTGAAAACCAATCTTTTCATAAAATTCCTGTTGATGAGTAGTCATCAAGTATACACGCTCTACCTTTTGCATTCGAGGATGACTTAAAACAGTTTCTACCAATTTGCTACCCAGTCCATTACCTTGATAATCTGGATGAATGACAACATCCCAAATTGTAGCGCGATAGATGCCATCAGAAGTCGCTCTCGCAAAGCCAATTAATAATTCCCTATCCCAGACAGAAATTACAGGTTCACTATTAGCAATCGCTATACTCCAATCCTTAATACTTCGTCCTTTTGCCCAAAAAGCAGCCAGATTAAATAGTTCTTGGAGTTGGTAAAGATCAATATCCGCATGACTTTGGCTAAATTGAATCCGAGAATATTTCATCTATAGACACCTAATTATCCTAGTATCTTCGCTTCTGTTATGACATATTTTCCTAAAAATTACTAAATCTGTATATGTATATGCAACGGTTCAATTAAAAATTAAGAATTAAAAATTAAAAAACTCATTTTTATTCACTGTTCCCCGTTCCTTGTTCCTTGTTCCCTGTTCATTGACAAACCCACTTCCATAAAGGGTGAGAAGATCCTTGCTGACGAATGCGATAAACTTGCTTTTGTAAATGTTCCTGTTCTGATAACGGTAATCCCCAAATAATATTACGACTTTGCCAGACCAAAACAGAAGCTGTCACACTTATGCACAAACTTAAACCAAGAGTGGACAGAGGATGAAAAATTAGTGCATATCGTAATCCTACCCAGGTAAAATATTGTTGTAGCAAATAAATTTCAGTCCGTAAATCCCACAGACAAAAAGGCGCAATAGTTAGCCACAAAAATCCGGCAAATAACCATCTACCGTATACTGTTAGCCTATGTAGCTTTTGGATTTGTTGAGCAAAATTAGGGTCTAATCCCAATTCTTCGGATTTATCCATAGGAGAGGTATAGCTTATGCCTACAAAAAACTTTAAAATCTCGTTCCCAGCCGGAGGCTGGGAACGAGGTAAATTTAACTATTTTGAGAACTGACAGCATTTTCAACTGGGTAATTTTCACTGCGTTCTCGCCACCAGATCAGAAGTGTACTGGCAATGAAAATACTAGAATAAGCCCCCATTGTAAAGCCCACAATTAAAGCTAGAGAGAAATTATGAAGTGTTTCCCCACCAAATAGGAAGATAGCAGATAATGTCAATAAAACTGTTAAAGTTGTATTGATTGACCTAGACAAAGTTTGGTTAACCGCATCATCAACAACATGAGCAATTGGCTGTTCGGGATGAAGTTTAATAGTTTCCCGAATCCGGTCATAGATCACAACAGTATCATTGACCGAGAAACCTGTGATAGTTAGCAAAGCCACAATAAAAAGACTATCTACTTCAACACCGAAAACTAAACCTAAAATTGAGAAAACACCAGTTGTAATCAAAATATCGTGAAACAACGCCACAATCGCAAATACGGCATAATCCCACTGAAACCGGAAAGCCATGTAAATAGTAATCCCGACAAAGGAAACTATCAAAGCTAAAACCCCAGAAGTAAATAACTCCTTTCCTAAAGTTGCACCCACGGAGTCATCTTGATTTTTTTTCGGGTCGAAAACGCCGATTTTTTCAGTTAAGGCAGTTTGCAAATTACTCCGCTGTTCTGTTTCCAGATTTTTAGTGCGAATAGTAATACCATTTTCTTTGCCATTTTCAGAGATTAATTGGATGCTACTATCTCCAAGTCCCTGGGATTTAGCCACTTCTCGCACAACGTTGATATCTATTGGCTGGTCACAGTTACCAGGTTTTTCACAATCTCGAACAAATTGCAACCTTGTTCCCCCGATAAAATCCAAGCTAGGACGCAGAGGTGCTTTGATACTAGGATTGAAGGAAGATATCACCATGGAAATGATCCCGCTGAGGATAATAGCAGCGGAAATAGTCCACCATGTCCCCCTGGCTTTGTTAATATCTAATCTCATTGTGCCACTCCTGTCTTATTCGCTACTGGCACATTAGGAGCATAAAGGTTTGTGTTCCGCAAAGAGGGAATGGAAATAACTAAAAACATCAATGTGCGACTACAAGTAATTGCGGTAAACATACTCACCCCTACTCCTAAAGCTAAGGTAAGAGCAAAACCTTTGACCAATCCTGAACCTAACCAAAACAATGCAGCACAAGCAATCCAGGTAGTAACGTTACTATCTAAAATGCTAGAAAAGGCGCGGTAAAAACCGGATTCTACGGAACGATATAAAGATTTACCTGATTGTAATTCTTCCCTTGTGCGTTCAAAAATCAAGACGTTAGCATCAACCGCCATACCAATACTGAGAATAAAACCCGCAATTCCCGGTAAAGTGAGGGTGACACTCAGTAAACAGAAAGCCGCCCAAGTCAGTAGGGAGTAAATCAATAGTGATATATTCGCTATCATTCCTGGTAATCTATAGTACCACACCATAAATATTAATACTAAAGTCAGACCACCAATACCAGCGTAGATACTTCTTTGAATACTATCTTTTCCTAAAGTAGCTCCTACGGTTCTTCTCTCCGCAATTTCCACAGGAACGGGTAATGCCCCACCACGTAACTGTACCCCTAAATCATTAGCCTCTTGGGCTTGAAAACGACCTGTAATAATCGCCGCACCGCCAGTAATCCCAGTGGTAGCGTGTTCTACACCTACGGTAGGTGAACTGATGACTTCATTATCTAGGAAAATACCGATACTCCGACCAGTTCCAGCCAGGTCTTTTGTGAGTCCGGCAAAGAGTTCACCACCTTTTTGATCAAAACGGATAGCCACATTCCAGTTAGTGCCTTGATTGGGTTCGCCGTAGGCATCCTTGAGATATTTACCTGTTAGGGGTGGATTCGTACTTTCAAACAATTCGGCGATCGCTTGATTGGTTTTGTCAAACTCTTGCTTATTTTTAGCAATTGCTGCTTGATCTGCGTTCTTTTTCAACTCTTCGCGCTTGGTTTTCAGGTCATTTTTTGTTACCTGAAGCGCGAAAAGTTGAGTTTCTGTATTCGGTTTTTGGATACGGAACTCTAACTGCGCTGTACCACCTAATACCCGTTCTGCTTGTTCTGGATCATTGACACCAGGTAGTTGCACGGAAATCTTATCTGTACCGATAGTTTGAATTACTGGTTCGGAAACACCAAGACCATTAATCCGCCCTTCGACTACTTTTTTTACAGCTTCTAATTCTCTTTCAGTGATTTTAGGAATTTCCGCCGTTGGTTTCACCTGAATTGTAAGCTGTGAACCGCCTCGTAAGTCTAATCCCAAGGGGACAGGAATTGTCACAATCACCGTAATAGCGGCGATGACCAAAAATATAATTAACGCTAATAGCGATCGCTGTTTTTGCATACCATCACTCACAACTGACAAAGGTTATAATAACGTTCTTTTTGCCAGTTGTGAGGAGAAGTTTGCGGTGGTCATGGGTAATTGGTAATTGGTAATTGGAAAAAACTATTACCCATTACCCAATTTCCTAAACTCGCAAAGCCACCATTTTCTGGACTGCTTCGACAATTTGCTCTGGTTGGATAATCGTGAGACGCTCAAGATTACCATTGTAAGGTGTGGGGATATCTTGAGAAGAAAGCCGCAACACAGGTGCGTCTAATTCATCAAATAAGCGGTCATTAATGGAAGCAACTAATTCTGCACCAATACCACCGGTTCTCATACACTCTTCCACAACAATCACCCGGTGAGTTTTGCGAATTGATGCGCCAATAGTTTCAAAATCAAGAGGTTTCAGGGAAATTAAGTCAATAACTTCTGGATCATAACCTTGTTTTTCCAAAGATTTCACAGCTTGCAGGACATGATACCGCATCCGCGAATAAGTGAGAATTGTCACATCTTTACCTTGACGGACAACTTCAGCTTTATCTAGGGGTAGCACATATTCTGTTTCTGGCAGGTCTTCTTTTAAGTTATAAAGTAAAACGTGTTCAAAAAATAACACTGGGTTATCATCGCGGATAGCTGCCTTCAGTAATCCTTTAGCGTTGTATGGTGTGGAACAAGCCACAATTTTTAAACCGGGAACAGCTTGGAAATAAGCTTCGAGACGTTGGGAATGTTCCGCACCAAGCTGTCTACCCACACCCCCAGGACCACGAATCACCATGGGGATTTTAAAGTTACCACCGGAAGTGTAGCGTAACATCCCCGCATTATTAGAAATTTGGTTGAAGGCCAGGAGCAGAAAGCCCATATTCATGCCTTCAATAATCGGTCTTAACCCAGTCATAGCCGCCCCTACAGCTATCCCAGTAAAGCTATTTTCAGCAATGGGGGTATCTAAAACTCGCAAATCACCATATTTTTGGTGTAAATCTTTAGTAACCTTATAAGAACCGCCGTAGTGTCCTACGTCTTCACCCAGAATAAATACGCTAGAATCGCGGGACATTTCTTCGTCAATAGCTTCCCGCAGGGCGTTGAAAAATAGTGTTTCTGCCATTTAGACCTTTATCGCAATTTATCGTTATAGAATTTTATCGTGCCATTGTCCCGAATACAGTCAGCGATCGCACTCTTGTTGAGAACATGGGATAATTTTCTTTATAATCCACTTTAAGCACGTAGCGGTAGAAAATTCATGATATCTGACCTGAAGAATAATTGCACGCAAAAATCACAAAGGTTGGTTAAACTGGAGTAAAATACAAACAACATCTTTATATCCCATTGTCAAGCTAAGAGCATAAATAAAATGCTGACACTAGAGCGCGACGTTTCTCAATTAATCGCAGATTTACCAAAGCAGATAGACTGCAAACCTCAAGCCCACACAACAAAAATATATCTTGATTTCGGAAATTTATTTCTGCAAATTAGCCAAAAGTTCCAAGAAAGAGCAAATCAAATTGAAACCGACTGGGATTACTATACCAGCACTGTGTTATCAGAGAATCTGGAAAATGAATTAAGCAACATTGAAGAATTGACAAAACAATTAACTTCAATAGAGTCAACTATCAAAGAAAAACAGCAATTTGTAAACCTGACTATTCAAAAAGGCTTAAATGCGTTGACAGAAGCTCTCAAACATTATCAAGATGTAATTCTTGACACAGTGGAATCTGCGGAAATAACAGATGAAGTCAGAGAATTACGGTCAAAACCCTTGGAAAAGAGTAGAATTGAGGAAGCAAAAGAAATTTTGTCTTTCCTTTAGTGTTCAGAATAAGACGTATCAAGTTCTTTTATTCTGACATGAGGTTAGATAGCTATGAAAACCGTAAAATATTCTACTTCTAATGGAAACCAAGGTTAGGGCTGTAATTGATACCTCTGTTTATCTAGCATCTTTTAAATCAAGAAGTACAACAAGCGCCCCCGTAAAAGTTATAGATAACTTACGCGAGGGCAATTTTTTGGCTATTGTAAGCCCTCAAATATTTTTAGAAACTGAAGATGTTGCTACTAGACTAAAACATGGTTTTACCCAAGATTATGTTCGGAATTTTTTTAGTGGCATAAAATCAAATATAATCATAATATCGGGTGATTACACTTGCTACAAATTAGATGATATAGATATAAAAGATAATATGATATTAGCCGCAGCTTTAGAAAGTAAAGCTGATTACATCATAAGTTTAGACAGAGAACACTTATTACCTTTAAAAAATTACCAAGAAATACAAATAGTCAATCCACATCAGTTTTTAAAGGAATTTAGGGCTTACGGAGTTATTAGAGCTTTTGGAGGAGTTATTTAATGCTGACTATAGATTTACAATCAATTTTAACCTCAATTCCCAATGAAGTGAATTGGCAAGATATCGTACAATTTAAAAAATTAGATGAACGTGTTGCTATAGCTAATGAAATTTGTGCAAATCTTATTGGTGTGAATGAAGGTTATATTGAATGGTGTCCCGATAATGAGCCACCAACCCAGTTAGAAACCTTGCTTTGGTGGTGGGTTATTCGTCCTGATTTGGGAGCGGCTATTGCTAGTGAAGCACCTCAAGAGCTAAAAGAAATCATCAGTCAGTATATCCTTAATTTATGAATAATTGTCAGAATCAGGATTTCCAGGATTTAAGGATGAACAGGTCTAGGAGGGAAAGTTTGTAATAAATTAATGTAGCTTGGTGCTTTATCCGAAGTCTTAATCATAATTTCTACCTTAACACCCGTTACAGCCGGTGACGCTTTTATTAATAGCTCCACCGAGCCACATCCTTAGCGTGGTAAATCAAAATCAAATCAGTAGAGGTTTTAACACTGAATTAGAGGCTACAGTTCCAACCAGTTCTCAATTTTTAAGTTTTGAAAATTGGAGTAATCTGCAACATTATTTGTTACCAAAGTCAAATCATTTACCTGAGCAATTGCCGCAATTTGTCCATCTGCATAAGCTGGAGTTTTACCGATTGCTGTTAATCTTGATCGCTCCTTAGCAAACCACTCAGCAGCAGCAATATCATAGGGAAGAATGGGAATTTTTTGTTTAATTTCTCTCTGTAAATAGACCTCAATTATCTGGCGTTTATTTGATTCAATTGGTAAGCGATAACAGCCAAATAAAAGTTCGTGTAATACAACAGTAGCCGTAGTAATATCACTAGAATATTGTTGTAGCATCCTGATAACAACTGGATTGGGGCGGGAGCGTAACGGTTCTGAGAGAATATTAGTATCTAAAAGGAAGAGCATAAAACTAAAATACTACCTCTCTTCCAGGTGATTTATCACGCACCCCCGCAAAAATTTCATCGGGGTTAATTTCCGCCGACTCTACATTATATTCCTGACGAAATCGTTCTATAGATTCCCCAAAACTTGGTATTTTATTTAATAATCTTTCATATTCAGCGGTAGAAATAATCACAGCAATTTGTTTACCTGCTTGGGTAATTTCGATTTGTTCACCTTGTTCAACTTCCTGAATCATTTTATTAAAGTTGACGGGAATTTGTTCAATTGAATATTGCATAAGACATAAAAAATTATCCTGTACTTTATCCAAAATACCAAAAATCTCACGCCCAAACACAAAAACCCTCTCCGTGCCTCTGCGCCTCTGCGTGAGATAATATCCTAACCTACAACCACCTAGCTGCATCCTTAGCGTGGTAAGTCAAAATCAAATCAGCACCAGCCCGTTTAAAACCAGTCAAAGTTTCCATGACAACGCGCTGCTCATCAATCCAACCATTTAAAGCCGCAGCTTTCACCATTGCATATTCACCGGATACATTGTAAGCCGCCACAGGTAAATTAGTAGCTTCCTTAACGCGCCAGATAATATCCATATATGCCAAAGCTGGTTTTACCATCAGCATATCAGCACCTTCAGCAATATCTAACTCAATTTCTTTCAGCGCTTCCCTAGCATTACCGGGGTCCATTTGGTAAGTGCGTCTATCCCCAAATTGTGGTGTTGAGTCGGCTGCATCTCGAAACGGTCCATAATAAGCCGAAGCATATTTAGCAGCATAGGACATAATGGGGATATCTTCAAATCCTGCTTCATCCAAACCAGCGCGAATAGCTTGGACAAAACCATCCATCATTCCCGAAGGTGCGATAATATCTGCACCAGCTTGAGCTTGAGAAACAGCGGTTTTCTTTAATAATTCCAAAGTTGGATCATTTAAAACTCTACCTGTTAAATCACCAACTTGTAAATAACCACAATGACCATGACTTGTATATTCACACAAACAAGTATCAGCCATGACAATTAAATCAGGAACGGCATTTTTTACTGCGGTTGCTGCTTTTTGAACAATCCCACAATCATGCCAAGCCCCGGTAGCATCTATGTCTTTATCTGCCGGAATTCCAAATAAGATAATCGCAGGAATTCCTAAGTCATAAACTTCTTTAGCTTCCTCAACAATCTTATCTACTGAAAGTTGGTAAACACCGGGCATAGATTTGACTTCTTTGGCTATACCTTCTCCTGGTACAGCAAACAATGGATAAATCAAATCGTTAGTAGTTAAAACGGTTTCACGTACCATACGGCGTAATTGGGTATGGCTACGGAGGCGACGGGGACGGTGGATAGGAAACATAAATTTTGTGCAGACAAAACAATACAATAGACACAGAATAAAGCGTCACAAAAGCAAGTTCTTAGCCGGCTTTATTCAGACAAACTAGAAACAGTGCTTTAACTGTCTTTGCCCTACTGTTGATGAAGCTGTGGGGCAATTTTATATTTTACAACTTGATGGACATTTGCTTATAACAAATTTACAAAAAACAATCTTAAGAAATTTATGCAATTGATTTTGGTAAATTGTTTAATCAAAAATCTGTGATTAATCAACTTACCATATTTTTCCCTAATCTTATCCTAAAAAACTCGGAAAATAAATGGATAACGGCAAGGTTGATTAGGATTGCTAAAAACGCCAATTAGCGCCCAAATTGTTAATCCCCAGTGGATAATATATCCTAAACCTGCCACTGGTAACAAGATGATTAGCGGTAAAACCAACCAACCAGTCAGAAAAAACCAAACTCCCAAAATCGCTCCATATAACCAAACGTTAAAGTGGAAATTGATGGATTCCTTCGCATTGTCTTTGACGACAGGATCATCTGATACAAATAGTATGGCTATAGGTAAACCAACGGAGACAATTGTGGTGCTGAAAAAAATTGCTCCATGACACAACGCAGATAATAGTTTACGTTTATCGCTGTCGTACATTCTTTGCTCCTATTCAGTTCTAGTTAATTATTATATCAAAAATGAGGGCGTGATTTCCAGACTAAAAGATGCACAAATTCTGTAATATTTCGGAGATATAACCAATTAAGTAATGATATAATTCCTACAATATATTAAGTAATTCTCAGCAGTATGGACAAAAGATATAATCGAGGGTTTTTCATGATCTTGAAGTTTTTCTACTCGGCCTACTCTGGAAAAATTCCCAAACCATACATAACATTTGGGCTATATATTATTTCATCAATTAGGGCTATCAGGATTGTTGACTGATGGCAAGATAACGCAATAAATCATTACACTAAGAAGATATTACCCTGTTAGGATTTAGCTGCTCAAAAAGATTATGACTCAAGCAACTACAAAAATTTGTATACTAGGTGGTGGCTTTGGTGGACTCTACACCGCCCTGCGTTTAAGCCAATTACCTTGGGAATCTACACCAAAACCTGAGATTATTTTAGTAGATCAGAGCGATCGCTTTGTCTTTTCTCCCCTGCTTTACGAACTCCTCACCAGAGAACTCCAAACTTGGGAAATAGCCCCACCTTACTCAGAATTACTCCAAGGAACGGGTATCCAGTTTCACCAAGGGGCTGTTTCAGCCATAGACATTAACAAGCAAAAAGTCCAATTAGCAGATAAATCAGAACTAAATTATGATCGCTTAGTCTTAGCATTAGGTGGCGAAACACCACTAGATTTAGTTCCCGGTGCTGCTACCCATGCTTATCCTTTCCGTACTATTACCGATGCTTACCAATTAGAAGAACGGCTGCGAATGCTTGAAGCCGCAAATCCAGAAAAAATCCGTGTTGCCATAGTTGGTGCGGGTTACAGTGGTGTAGAATTAGCCTGTAAACTAGCAGATAGAATCGGCGAAAAAGGACGTTTCCGTCTGATTGAAATCAGCGATCAAATTTTGCGAACTTCCCCAGAATTTAACCGCGAAGCCGCCAAAAAAGCCTTAGATAGTAAAGGCGTATTTATTGACTTAGAAACCAAAGTAGTAGCAATTGACCAAGATAGCATCTCCCTAGAGTATAAAAATCAAGTAGATACTATTCCCGTAGATTTGGTAATTTGGACAGTGGGGACAAAAGTTTCCCCAGTAGTGACAGCCTTACCAGTCAAGCAAAATCAGCGAGGACAAATCACCACCACACCGCAATTACAGGTTCTAGAACATCCCGAAATTTTTGCTTTAGGAGATTTAGCAGACTGTTTGGACGCAGAAGGAAAACAAGTACCCGCAACCGCCCAAGTTGCTTTCCAAGAAGCTGATTATACTGCTTGGAATATCTGGGCTACTATTACCAATCGTCCTTTACTTCCTTTCCGCTATCAACCATTAGGAGAAATGATGGCTTTGGGAATAGATAACGCTACTCTTACAGGTTTAGGTGTTCAATTAGACGGTTCTTTTGCGTATTTAGCCCGTCGTCTGGCTTATCTGTATCGTTTACCCACTTTAAATCATCAATTGAAAGTCGGCTTTAACTGGCTCATTAGCCCTATAATAGAAGCCATTTCTAAGTAATTAAACATCCCCTAAAGATCCTCGACTTCTTTGAGAAGTCGGGGATCTGCAACGGTAAACTACACAAATTCAGATATCATTGCTATATATTTATTAACTACTGAGGACTGAAGTATTAATTTTTATGAAAAAACCTAAAGTTATTTTTGTAGATGCTGTAGGTACATTGTTTGGGGTAAAAAGTAGTGTAGGTGAAGTTTACCGACAAATCGCCCAGGAATTTGGTGTAGAAGTTTCCGCCCAAATTTTGAATAAAAACTTTGTGAAAAGCTTCAAATCAGCACCACCTCCTATATTTATTGATGCAGATATTAAAGATATTCCTCAGCGCGAATATGATTGGTGGCGAATTATTGCTTTGAATACCTTTGAAGGTGCAGGTGTTCTCCAGGAATTTTCTGATTTTCCCGCTTTTTTTAGCGAACTTTATATCCACTTTGGTACTCCTGAACCTTGGTATGTTTATCCTGACGTTGTTTTAGCTTTAATGAATTGGCGACGGTTAGGAGTTGAATTAGGTGTGTTATCTAATTTTGATTCTCGTCTGTATTTAGTATTACAAGGTTTGGGACTGAAAGAATATTTTACTTCTGTTACCATTTCCACTCAAGTCCGTGCTGCTAAACCAGATCCAGAAATTTTTAAAATCGCCTTAAAAAAGCATAAGTGTTTACCAGAAGACGCATGGCACATTGGCGACAGTATAAGGGATGACTATCAAGGTGCTAAAGCAGCAGGAATGAGAGGCATTTGGATTAACCGACATACCAGGATATAATACCGTAATTGTACTGATAATATAGGTTTATGGTGTAAATTTTTCTTGCAAAGATTATATATATAGCCATCTTCATAGGTGATCGCTGTTACCCTAGAAATTAGATTGTTAAGTAATTTGGTTAGTGGTAACAAATGAAAAAATCCCTATCGCAGATTTGGTATCAGTTTCGTCAATCTTTTTCCCTAACAGAAGGTATAAATACAGATACTAAAGATGGCGAAGCAGTTTTAAAAGCGGCAAAAACTATTAAAGAAAAAGCCATTAATTTTGAAGTTTTGCAACTGTTATTGCAAGATTCATCTTCTTTGTTAGATGTGTTATTTTCACCGTTAACTCAGGTAATAAATGGAGAATTGTCATTTTTACCTCTGGGAGTGGCTTTACTCAAGTCTTATCGTGATATTTCTCAACAAGCACCTACTTTAGAAGACTACATATCTATTATTAGTCAAACTGCTTATTTAGAAAGTATCCGCGATATTTTATCTTTATATCCATCTTTGAACTATGAGAACCAAGTTGAAAATGAGGAATTGGTAAAAATTCTCACAAATATCAATAATATTGAGTTAGATGAAAAAACTGCTATTCAAACAATTGAATGTTTTCATGAATCTCCATTAGCAGCAGCTTTTAATCATCTATTATCTACAAGATTAATATCCCCACATCTTAGCCAATATCCAGCGAAACTTTTAGCAAAAAGAATTGCTGTAAATACTAACTTATATATTATTAAATCTTTGCTAGATTTGGGTAATGATATCCAAACACTTATCCCAAATTGTCGAGATAAATGGGAAAAAGAAGCTGAGAATATTCAAAACATTAGTGAATATCTGAAAAATCAACTTGCTACTCAAGCATTAGAACAGATTTTTGGTCAAACTTGCTCATTTAAGGATATTTATATTCCCCTGAAAGTTAAACCTGTAAATAAATATGGGCAAATAGAGATTAATGCTGAAACTTGGGATTTAGAAGCATGGGTAAAGAAAAATATTCTCACTGAAAACAACTTAAAAAAAGTTCTGCTTATCCAAGGAAAAAAAGGCAGAGGTAAAAGTGTTTTTTGCAAAATATTCGCAGATTGGATTAGACAACATTTACATCCTTTCTGGACACCAATTTTAATTAATGTCAAAGATATCAAAGTTTTATCATCTCAGTTAGAAGATACATTAACGGCTAATCTAAATATTCGGTTTGTTCACGATGATGATCATTGGTTAAGAAATAAAAATACCCGCTTTATTTTTATTTTTGATGGCTGGGATGAATTACCAGTTGCTGCTAGAAATAATCACATTTTAGAAACATTTATTCAGCAAGTTGCCGAATTTCAGCACCAATGTGAAAATGACAATCAAATGGGACATAGGATCTTAATTACTAGTAATCTTATCCCTTTATCAACCATTTCTAATTTACCCATAAATTTAGACAGGGTGGAAATTCTACCTTTCGATCAACAACAACAATTAAAATGGCTGGAAAAATGGCAATCTTTACCAGATAATCATGGTAAAAATACAGATTTACAGCAGTTTTTAACAAATAAAAAATGTCCAACAATTCTTAAAGAATTAATTCATGAACCGCTATTACTTTATTTTTTAGCGGGAATGTATCGAGATGATCAACTAATAATTGATAATTTAGTAGCAGATAATTCTAGAACTGCTACAGCTTTGATTTATCAACAAGCAATAAATTGGTTAATATCAAAATCAAGTGATGATTTACATGAACAATTACCAAATATAAATCAGGTTTTCACAGAAGCTGCTGTTGCTGTAGTGCAATCAGGTCAAGAATTTGCCGCAATCTCCCTGCTAAAATCTCGCTTGAAAGCTGATATAAAATCTTTAGAAATAATTACCGATAAAATTATCAAAAATCCTTTAGTAGATTTTTATATTTCTCCTGGTCATAAATCAGATAATAAGCTAAAATTTAGGCATCAAAATTTGAGTGAATTTCTATTTGCTGAACGTTTGAAATTAAGTCTCATTGCTTGGACACAGTATAATGATAGCGAAGCTGGTAAAGAACTAATTATCACCGAAGCCCAAATGAATTGGCAAATTTATGATTTGTTAGGTTTTGGGATTCTCAGCAAAGAAATAGTGGAATATTTAATGGGCTTAATTATTGGTATTCCCAATTTTCGTTGGATACAACTATATAGACGGTTAGAGAGTTTTTACGCTAGTTGGTGTCAAGGTAAATTTATTGATACCTACGAAGAAACTTTACCGCAAACAAAACTGCGAGAGTTACAAAATGCTGGTATTTATCAATTAGGTCAGCGTCAAGTAGATATTTATGCTGGGTTAAACGTGATGATTCTACTGTTAGCTATACAGCGTTATGCCCAAGAACATGAGATACTCAAAGAGCATATAATTTTTTATCCATCTGGTCAACCAGAAGGAAATAATTTCACCTACCAATTACAAAATATTATTCATTACTGTAGTTGTTTACAGAATGAAAATTTCCGCAGTTTAGTTGGTCAATTTCTCAGTGGCGCTCATCTTCGCAGTGCAAGTCTCTTACACATAAATCTGAGCTACGTAGACATGACCGAAGCAGACCTGAGCCGCGCTAGTCTTTGTGGTGCAAATTTCAGCTACACTAATTTTAACCGCGCCTATTTTATTGGTGCAGATTTAAGAGATGTAGATTTTACAGGAGCAAATTTAGGAGAAACTTACCTGAGTGGTGCAAATCTCAGTCGTGCTAATCTTGATGGAGCAAACCTCAAAGATGTAGATTTGAGTCGCGCTAACCTCAGTGGTGCGGACTTGCGAGGTGCAAACTTTGATGGTGCGAACTTTATGGGTGCTACATTCAGTGATGATACCTGTGGTGATATCCGTTGGGACGAAAAAACTAACTGGAAAAATGCAGACGGTTTAGAAATAGCGAAAAATGTGCCATTAGCTTTAAAAAAACGATTTTTGTGAGAATCTGATGGCAGGATTGAGTAAATCGTGACTCCTTTTTCTGTCTCCTGCTATAGAATTTCAAAGTGATATGATATGACGATATATTTAGATATCTATATTGTCTCAATCTACCGTTTGTTCTTGAATCTATGAAGTCTTATTTAGCCGCCGCTATTCAAATGACCAGTGTGCCAGATTTACAAAAAAACCTCGCACAAGCAGAAGAATTAATTGATTTGGCCGTGCGTCAGGGCGCAGAATTGGTGGGTTTACCAGAAAATTTCTCTTTTATGGGAGAAGAAAAGGATAAACTAGCACAAGGAAATGCCATCGCCCAAGCCACGGAAACATTTCTCCACAAAATGGCACAACGCTTTCAAGTTACCATTCTCGGCGGCGGCTTCCCTATTCCTGTAGATAGTAACGGTAAGGTTCATAATACAGCATTACTCATAGCCGCCAACGGTCAAGAACTCGCCCGGTACCAAAAAGTTCATCTATTTGATGTCAATGTTCCTGATGGTAATACCTATCAAGAATCAAGCACTGTCATGGCAGGACTTGAATTACCTTCTGTTTATGCTTCCCCTGACTTGGGGAAAATTGGCCTTTCTATTTGCTATGATGTCCGTTTTCCCGAACTGTACCGACATTTATCAAATCAGGGTGCAGATATCTTGTTTGTCCCCGCCGCTTTTACGGCTTTTACGGGTAAAGACCATTGGCAAGTATTACTCCAATCTAGGGCAATAGAAAATACCTGTTACGTGATTGCCCCTGCCCAAACTGGTACTAATTATGACCGTCGCCAAACTCATGGACACGCCATGATTATTGATCCCTGGGGTGTAATTTTAGCAGACGCTGGGGAAAAACCGGGAGTAGCGATCGCCGAAATTAAACCCTCCAGATTAGAACAAGTGCGCCGGCAAATGCCATCTTTACAACATCGGGTGTTTTAGTAAACAATAAATTACCCAATTTTGTGGGATGGGCATCCTGCCCGTCCTTATATTATTAAAGCACATTTCATCTGAGTGATGTACAGCATTAGCGGGCAAGATGCCCGCACCACAAGAAATTTTGGGAGATTTTTTTATTGGGAAGTGTCTAATTATTAATTGACAATAAGCCGGGGGGAGGAGTGATTTCAACTCGACGGGATTCTAAATCAACAACAGGAACAATTTCCATCACAAAGGGAATTAAAACAGTTTTTTCGGCTTTATCAGTTGTCAATTCTTCATTATTAGTCACAAAAGCAGGATCAAATTTAACTTCCAATAAATCATGACCTGAAGGTAAGATATCCACCACCGTTCCCACAAATTCCCCAGATGATTGCATAAAGACTTGCAACCCTAGCAAATCTAACACATGAAATTCACCTTCCGCCAATTCTGGGCGATCGCTCACAGGCACAAAAAACCGACAATCACGCATATTTTCAGCTTGATGGCGATCGCTCACTCCCTTTAATTTAATCACATAGAGATTCTTCCCATCAAGATACCGCCCATTTAACAACTCCACAGGTTGTAGTTCCGTTTCCCCAGGACGTAATAACCAGCGTTTTCCCGGTTCTTCAAAGCGTTCAGGAAAATCCGTATTAGGATAAACCCGCAACTCCCCAGTTAAACCTTGTGCTGAGACAATTTTGCCAATTTCCAACCAATCATCAAGGTTGGGGACTGGGGATTGGGGACTGGGGACTGGGTTAATAGGTGGAGACTGGGGCTTAGGAGGGCGGGGAGACCCAGATTTTGGGCGGGGAGACCCCGCCCCTACATTCTTCTTCTTCTTCGTGTTCTTTGCGTCTTCGTGGTTCATTTTTCTTACACACTTACAGCCGCACTTTGATAAACCTGTTCAGCAACCTTCGCTAAACGCTGCATACCGATAGTAATTTCCTCATCACTACCAGTTAAACTAATTCGCAGACATTGGTGTTTGTGTTCCCAGTCCTCCTTTAAACCAGGAAAGAAACTACTACCAGGGACAAGAATTACACCCACTTTCTTTAATTCCTGGTAGAATTCCCAATCAGTCATGGGTAAATCTTGCAACCATAACCAGCCAAAAATCGCCCCTTCACCGCGATGTAAGAACCAAGGTATATTCTTAGGCATAGCTGTTTCCAATGTACTTTCTAAAACATCAAACTTTTGTTGATAGAAAGGACGAATCACATTTTCCGCAATATGCGCTAATGTCCCTGATTCTATCGCTCTAGCTGCGATCGCTTGACCATATCGAGAAGAATGAATTCCCACATTAGTTTGGAAACATTCCAAAACCTGAATCAGATTTTCATCCCCAATCGCTACCCCAATGCGTTCTCCAGGCAAACCCGCCTTTGATAAACTCATACAGTGGAGAATATTTTCCCCAAATACCGGAGTCATTTCTGTAAAATTCAAAGCTGGGAAAGGAGGTGCATAAGCCGAATCAATCAATACAGGTACATGATGTGGTGCAGCTAAATCAGTGATTTTATTTACCTCATCATTAGTCAAAACATTACCCGTCGGATTACAAGGACGGGAAAAAATCACACAACCAGTATTTTCTGTAATCGAAAGTTGATTAAAATCAGGACGATATTTAAATCTATGTGCGGCTGCATCAATATCTAGAGTAGGCTTATAAGCAACCAAAGCTTCTGGAAACAAACAAACACCACCATAACCAGTATAATCTGGACTTAACGGCAGGACAATTTCTTTCAAGCTGCCATCTTCAGTATAGCCACCAAAAGCATTAGCGGCATAAAAATAGATTGTTTGACTACCCGCAGTAATTAAAATATTCCGCTCGGTTAAACTTAACCCATAACGCTGGTTAAAGTCCTTGACAATTGCGTCAATTAATGGTGAGTAACCTTGGCTAGAACCATAACGACATACAACTTCACCATATTCAGAACTAGCTAATAAATCTGCTGTGCAATCGCGCCATAACTGTTCTACCTCTGGTAAAATCAACGGATTGCCAGCACTCAAATTATATAATTCCTGTCCCTTACTAGCTCTGAGGGTTTCGTTAATATCTTTCATAATCGCTCTTACGCCAGTTAAGTTGGACATTTGAGCGCCAATTTTCGTAAGGGCAGGTTTTATCATGTTTGTTACAGACTGAATTAATCGCAAAAGTGGATAAATTAAAAGGTGGTTGCAGCTAAAACAAAGTTTATCATAGTTGCTAAAATAGCCACTGCCTTTCACCAATCTAAACCAGTGAATGCGATTTTAACAAAATCTGGTAGTTAATAAAGCCCCACTTGTGAAGGTGGGGGATTTCTCATGTGATAGATACTAATGTACTATACGGGGAATTATTTGACAAGCAGTTAATAAAATTAATCCTCAGCAATCAGGAGAATCAAATGGAAGTCAAAGCCGCAGTAGCATACACCCCAGGTAAACCCCTCACAATTGAAACCGTACAATTAGCAGCACCACAAGCAGGGGAAGTATTAATTGAGATTAAAGCCAGTGGGGTTTGTCATACTGATGCTTTTACCCTGTCTGGTGATGATCCTGAAGGGTTGTTTCCGGCCATTTTAGGACATGAAGGCGCTGGTATAGTTGTTGAAGTCGGGGCTGATGTCAAAAGTCTCAAAAGGGGAGATCATGTAATTCCTTTATACACCCCTGAATGTCGGCAATGTGATTATTGTTTGAGCTTTAAAACTAATCTCTGTCAAGCAATTCGCGGTACACAAGGACGGGGTTTAATGCCAGATGGCACTAGCCGTTTTAGTATCGGTGGCGACATGATTCACCATTACATGGGTACATCCACCTTCGCTAATTATACGGTATTACCAGAAATCGCCGTTGCTAAAATTCGGGAAGATGCCCCTTTTGATAAAGTTTGTTATATCGGCTGTGGTGTCACAACAGGTATTGGTGCGGTTATCTATACAGCTAAAGTAGAACCAGGCGCAAATGTGGTAGTTTTCGGTTTGGGTGGCATTGGTTTAAACGTCATCCAAGGGGCGCGAATGGTGGGCGCAAATAAGATTATTGGTGTAGATATTAATCCTAAAAAACGCGAATTAGCTGAAAAGTTTGGGATGACGCATTTTGTCAATCCCCAAGAAGTTGCGGGTGATTTAGTTCCCTATTTAGTAGATTTAACAAAAGGTGGTGCTGACTATTCTTTTGAATGTATTGGTAATGTCAATATCATGCGTCAAGCTTTGGAGTGTTGTCATAAAGGTTGGGGTGTGAGTGTGATTATTGGTGTGGCTGGTGCGGGTAAAGAAATCAGCACTCGTCCATTTCAATTAGTAACGGGAAGAGTTTGGAAAGGTTCGGCTTTTGGTGGTGCAAGAGGGCGGACAGATGTGCCGAAAATTGTAGATTGGTATATGGATGGTAAGATCAATATTGATGATTTAATTACTCATGTAATGCCGATTGAAAGGATTAATGATGCTTTTGATTTGATGCACAAGGGGGAGTCTATTCGGAGTGTGGTGACTTTTTAGGTTTTTTCTCACGCAGAAGCGCAAAGGAAGAAAGGAGTTATAATTAATTCAAGTTCACCAGGTTTTAATTATGCAGACACAAAAGGGGAAAGAATCCGCTGTAAACCTGAATAATCACCTTTATGAAACAGATTTTTACGCCTGGACTCAACAACAGGCTAATTTATTACGTTATCAACTATGGAATCAAGTTGATTTAGTTAATTTAATTGAGGAAGTTGAATCTTTGGGGAGAAAGGAACGCCAAGAATTAAGAAGTCGTTTGAGTGTTTTAATTGGACATTTACTCAAGTGGGAATATCAATCATCAAAACGTAGTCGCAGTTGGTTAGCAACTATTCGGATTCAACGCCGGGATATTATAAAATTACTGCATGAAAATCCGAGTTTGCAGTCTTCTCTAGAAGTAGCACTTCAGGAAGCTTATGAAAATGCTAGGGATTTAGCATCAGGAGAAACCAATTTACCGTTATCAACCTTTCCTCCTCAATGCCTATATTTATGGGAAGATTTAATAAACTTAAACTTTTATCCTGGTGAATCTGCAAATGATGATTTGATGGAATAATCTATCATTCTCCCAACTTTTCAAACAACTTCGCTAACATCACGTTAGAAAATATAAAACCATCGGGATCGCTAAAACGCAACCTATCCCCAATGATCTTCACCCAACCTTGGGCAAAGTATGGTTGCAAACAGCTTTGAATTTTCTCTACTTGATGATTGCCAAATTTTGTGGCCAGAGAATTTAAACTGATTCCTTCGGCTAACCGTAACCCTAACATTAAAGTTTCTAACAAAACATCTGCCTGTGGTGTGACTTCACAATCAATCACAGCACCATTTTTTAACCATTGGTAATATTCCTGGGTTTTGCGGGGACGGGTGAAGCGTTTACCTTGTATATAGCTGGCTGCACCCATACCAAAGCCATAATAAGGGCGATTTTGCCAATAAACTCGATTATGCTGGCATTGATGTCCTGGTTGGGCATAATTGGAAATTTCGTAATGTTCGTACCCGGCATCAGTTAAGGTTTTTTGCCCCATTTGATACATTTTGACTGTGGTTTCATCTGTGGGTAAAGGGTGATCTCCCGGTTTGTAATAACGATTGAAGGCTGTTCCCGGTTCAATGGTCAGGTCATAGATGGAAATGTGAGTTGGTGTGGCTGCTACAGCTTGGGTTAAGGAATCTTGCCATTGTGCTAAAGATTGATGCGGTAAGCCAGAAATCAAGTCTAAGCTAAATTCGGGAATCTCGACTTTGTGGATTAACTCTATAGCTGTAAATATATCTACAAGGGAATGCGATCGCCCAGCAGTTTTTAACAATTCTTCTTGGAAAGCTTGGACACCCAAACTGACGCGATTTACTCCTAAGCTGCGATAACCGGCGATATGTGCGAAATCAAACGTCCCTGGGTCAATTTCCATAGAGATTTCTACCTTAGACGCAATCCCAAATCGCTGTTCTAAGGTTGTCAATATAGATTGCAACTGTGTTGTTGATAATAACGAAGGAGTACCACCACCAAAAAAAATTGTTTGTAAAGGTTGACCATAAATTGGTGCAATTCTGATTTCTTGACATAAAACTTCAACATATTCGCCAATTGTCCCAGAATTTTCACCCCGTGAGCGATCGCCCACCACAAACACCGGAAAATCGCAATAAAAGCATCTTCGCCGACAAAAGGGAATATGCACATAAGCAGAACTGGGAATTCTCCAACCAATATCTTGTTGACTCATTCTGATCAATAGTGAAGTTAATTTAATCTGACTGTTAAAAATAATGAAAATGAGGAGTTTGTTTACAACTTTTTATCCTTTTTGCCTAAAAATAAAAATAATATGCAGTAAAAACCCTTTGGTTATAATGTTGGCATATTCTGTCTGCCTGATCAGCTAGTATGATTTCATATTTCTGAATTTACCAAAAAGGATAGAAACAAGCATACTTTACTTTATCAAATACATACCGTTGTAGGAACATAACACAACCATGCTGGATGTCATTATTATTCTCTCATTTATCTTGGCAGCGGCGGGGATAGGTTATTTCAGCACCGATCTACTGCCCCCTGGTACTCTTAATGGAGTCACTAATCTAGATGCCTTACGCTTAATTCTAGCCGTCTTTGCTGCCATTATTGGTGGTGCAGTCGGGCTGAGTTTCCAGACTACATACCGTCGTCTAGAATCGCAAGTCCGGGAAATGCCCTTAGAAGTTATTTTAACCCGTGCCATTGGCTTAGTAATTGGGCTATTACTCGCCAATTTAATGTTAGCCCCGCTATTTTTATTACCCATTCCCCCAGATTTTGGTTTTATTAAACCCCTTGTTGCCGTTGTTGGGAGTATTATCCTCTCTGTGACAGGGATGAACTTGGCAGATACTCACGGACGGGGTTTGTTAAGATTAATTAACCCTAATACTGTAGAAAGTATGGTGGTGGAAGGAACTCTTAAACCTGCTAATACTAAGGTTTTAGATACTAGCTGTATTATAGATGGACGGATTGAAACATTACTAGAAACAGGGTTTTTAGAAGGGTTAATTCTTGTGCCTCAATTTGTTTTACAAGAATTACAACAAGTAGCCGACGCGAGTAAAGATCAAAAACGGGTGAGAGGAAGAAGAGGATTAGAAATTCTCAACCGGATTCGAGAAACTTACCCGGAACGCATTTTAATTAATCCTGTGGACTACGAAGATACTGCCACGGTTGATGCCAAATTAGTGCGTTTTGCTCAGGAAATCAATGGGACATTACTCACCAATGATTACAATTTGTCGAAAGTTGCTAGTGTGCAAAAAGTTCCAGTTTTGAATGTTCATGATTTAGTAAATGCTGTGCGTCCCACTTATTTACCTGGTGATAATCTGGATTTGAAAATTCTCAAAGAAGGAAAAGAACCAAGTCAAGGAATTGGCTATTTAGATGATGGCACAATGGTAGTAGTTGAAGAAGGTAGTCCTTATGTTGGTGGTGAATTGCGAGTAGTAGTTACCAGCGCTTTACAAACCTCCGCTGGGAGGATGATTTTTGCCAAACCCCAAGCTTCTGCCTTAGCGTAAGGAATATGGCACGGAAAACTAGAGTTAAACTATGCAAATCGGTGTGGGGAAACTGCACCGATTTTGTTGATTAAGCTGAATATCAAGAAGTTCTGCAAACTAGAGAAGAAATTTATCAATACTGGGAAGAACGTAACCGCGAACACTTTGCAAAAATCGCAGCAAAACCACAAAAGCCCGAAAAACAGGCTCTTTGGGCGAAACTTGAGGAGCAAAAAGCCCAACGTACCTCAATAAAGCCATGATATTTTTAGTGGATTACAATCTTGATGGATACCGGCTTTTCATTCCATAAACATAATAAAACAGTTTCATAATTGCTTCAGTGTCAGATATTTGATATTCTCTAACTATCATTATGGTGTTTTCACAGGTTTGATATTTTTGGCTTTATAAAATGTTTCTAAACTATCAGTATCACCTACAAAACGCCAATGCCAAGGTTCATAACTCACACCTTGGAGGTTATTTTTAGGAAAGGAAATTTCAAAACTAAACTTAGCCGCATTAGCTTGTAACCACTGATAAGCTTTGGTATTATCAAAATTGGCTTGGAGATTAGTTGCTGGGACTGCGCCATCGCCAACATCTACAGCATAACCTGTATGATGTTCACTATGATTTGGTGGTGCGCTAAGGGCTGCCCTTTCTGCTGGGGTTTGATTCCGCTGTGCGCCAACACCAAAAAATAACTGCTTTTGCTCTTGTACAGAACGAAAGCCAGAAATTGGGACTAAAATCACACCCGCACTTCTAGCGGCTTGTACCATGGCTTGAAATTTGACAGCGGCAGCTTTTCGCATTCTAATTCTACTGTCACCTGTAATTGGGGCTAATTCTGATTCTGGTGCTTCTGAATATAGGAAATGTCCCAACACCGTATCATTATTAACTGGGTTAGTTGTAGCGATAGGTGTAGAACTAATTGGTTGAGCTACAGAATTAGCAGTTGGCTTAGGTGTCGTCAGCGAAAATAAAAAACCACTGATGACAGCCAGCAGCAAGAATCCAGCAAATCCACCTATAATCAAAACCACAGGTTGTATTTTTATCTTACTTCCTGCATCATTGGTATCGCGCACAGCCGCTGGAATATCATCACTAGAGTGAGGATATGAATTGTGCGGTTTTTTAGGAAACCCAGCTTTATTCAAGTTTTTGCTCCTGTTTGTGTTTAATAGTTAAAGAAGAAAAGAGGCATAGCGCAGTAGTTTTTTTAATGCTTAATTTTGAATTGTTTTAGGTATAATCTTGATAAATCTTTGAGAACTATATATCAAACTATAGGAATCATAAATGATATTTGGAAAATTTTAAGTAGTGTAGCGTGGGCAATGCCCACCAAAACCCCCCTACGGTGGGCATTGCCCACCCTACGGATATTTCAACAATCAAATATTAGTCCTATAGTACACAACGGCGTAAATCAACCAACCATTAAAAATCCCTGAAAAGCTGATACAATCTGCTTTTTTAATTTTTAATTTTTAATTCCACGCTGCGGTACTAGTCTGATTCTAGCAGCGATGGTAACATCTCCATTAGTAGCCGCCTCGGTATTAATGGCAATCTGGATATTATTGTCCACATTCTGCACTTCAGTTTGTAACATAAAAAGTCACACAAAAGCTATATGTACTTAGTAAGTATTTTGGTAAATTAAGTTAACAGTAGAACTATGATATTTAGAACAATCAATCCTATTAAAGCATCAATTAGAGTTATAATTCTCAGTATTTGTTTAGCTGGAGGCAATGTCTTTGCTCAAACATTATCACTTTCGCCTAACTTGATTGGTTTTGATACTCCTGAAGGTGAAACTTTATTAATTGCCAGTAAATCAAAAAATGATTTCTTTCCATTAAGTACACAATTTGTTACACAAAGTAATCAAGCATATTGTGGAGTTGCTAGTATTGTCATGGTACTAAATAGTTTGAAAATTCCCGCACCAGAAGCACCTGAATATAAACCATTTCGGGTATTTACCCAAAATAACTTTTTTAGTTATGAAAAAACTAGAAATGTAGTAACTCCTGAAGTTGTTTCTCGTCAAGGTATGACTTTAGATCAGTTGGGAGGATTGCTAGAAAGTTACAATGTGCAAGTTAAGGTTTATCATGCAAGTGATACGAATTTAGATCAGTTTCGCAATTTAGCAGCAGAGAATTTAAAACAACCAGGAAACTTTGTGATTATTAACTATTTGCGTAAAGAGATTGGTCAAGAAAGAGGTGGGCATATTTCGCCTTTAGCAGCATACAATGAACTCACAGATAGATTTTTAATTATGGATGTTGCTCGCTATAAATATCCACCAGTTTGGGTAAAAACAGTAGATTTATGGAAAGCCATGAATACAGTTGATTCAACTGCTGAAAAAACACGCGGCTTTGTATTTGTCAGTAAGAAATCATAAAAAAATCATCATCATTTTAAATATATGAAAGTTAGTTTGATAGCAACTATCCACAATTACATGAGCCTAAATTCTTGGTATTGCTTACTCTTGTTCACCACCACACCCGTATTGATTAGTTCCTCTGCTTTAATATCAACAGCAACACCAGTCACAATTGCCCAAGTTAACACAGAAGTTAAAATTAATCGTCCTCCTCTCAACTTAGGTAGTCAAGGTGAACGAGTGACAGAACTCCAAGCCGCTTTGAAATTACTGGGCTTTTATTCAGGTGCTGTGGATGGTACATATAAACAAGATACAGTTATTGCTGTTTCCCAATTTCAGCAAGCTGCTGGCTTAAATCCCAGTGGTAATGTAGATAATATCACTTGGCAAAGACTGTTTCCCAGCCCTTCAAATATTATTGCTTCCGCGCCTAATCCTGTCAGTAATTATACTACTGTTCCCACCAAACCTACTAGAGTTATAAAACCACCAACTAGACGCACAATTCCCAAAAATCAACCTAATATTAGTAGTCAAGCCACTCCTCTTAATCAGCAAGTACCAAGTATCCAGTATACTCCCGAAGGATGGCCAATTTTGCGTTTAGGCATGAGTGGGACAGAAGTAATTAAGTTGCAAAAACAACTACAAAATCTGGGGTTTTTAACTGGTACGATAGATGGAGATTTCGGAGTATCCACAGAAGCAGCAGTCAAAGCTGCTCAAACTCGTTATGGTTTAAAACCTGATGGTGTTGTCGGTGGTGGTACATGGAAAGTTTTCTTAAAACGCACTTCCCAGTAACTTTAATATCAAACTATGAAGCACTTTCTCTTAACTTGGCTTGGTACTGCGGTAGCGTTATTAATTACGGCTAAAATTGTTCCTGGTATCATTCTCACTAGTTTTACTGCTGCTTTAATTGCCGCTATTGTGATTGGTTTGGTAAATGCCATTGTCCGGCCAATTTTGCAGATTTTAGCATTTCCGATTACCTTAATTACTTTGGGTTTATTTACTCTTGTGATTAATGCCTTAACTCTATGGTTTGCTAGTACGATAACTTCCAGTTATGGTTTTGAAATTCGGGGTTTTATTCCCGCTTTTTTAGGTTCAATTGTTTTATCAATTGTCTCTGGTATTATTAACCAGATTGTTAATGTAGTTGATTAGAATATCAGGTTATCACTTTTAGCAACAGCTATTGTTACTGTTCCTGCTTCTCCTTGTAATCGAAAAATCTGTTTAGGAACTAATAACGTTATTTCCGCAGATGTAATTTCCGAAGCGGCGAGAATGGCTGATGCCTCCGCTACGCTAGATGTTCCCATTAACTTAGTAATACTATTATTAGGATTGGGAACAAATACATTATTTAAAAGTTCGGCACTAAAGGTTTTTAAAGGTAGTTTTTCTAAGTTACAAAATTCTAGCAAACCAATTTCCGAAGCTTTTTTATCAATAGTTGCAATTCCAGCTATTTGACTATAAATAAGTTGGTATTCTTGAAAAACTTTTTTAATTGCTGTGTTAATCAATTGTTGGGAAATTCCTTTTTGACAACCAATTCCTACCCATAAAGTTTTTTTATATGCCAGATTATGCACTTTGTTTTGTAATATTAAGGACAAAGCTTGGGGAATGTAGCAGTGATCTGATCCACCCCTATCCTATCGCAAGCAGACCCTTGCTACATTTAAAAAAGTCCCACTGCTATTAACTGAGGTTAACAACGAAGTCTATACTCATTTAACTACTCTTTCCCCTTTACAGCAGCGTATTCTTATTTTACTAGTACAGCACGGCGTAAATAAACCAACCATTCTAAATCTCCGACAATCCTATGCTGTCTTCGTTTTGACTTTTGACTTTTGACTTTTGACTTCCGCCCTGCGGTACTAGTCATCTTAAATGTCACAATATAAATTGTTAACTTTTTTGAAACTCAGATCATGCCAAAAGCAATTTGGAATGGCGCTACTTTAGCCGAAAGTGATAATACCGTAGTTGTCGAAAACAATCATTATTTCCCTGCTGACGCTATTAACAAGCAATACTTTACACAGAGCAGCACTCACACCACTTGTCCCTGGAAAGGAGTTGCTAGTTACTACAGTGTTGAAGTTAATGGACAAGTTAATAAAGATGCAGCTTGGTACTATCCTAGCACTAAGGAAAAAGCCAAAAATATAGAAGGTTATGTTGCTTTCTGGAAAGGTGTAAAAGTCGAAGCTTAGACTAAGATTAAATTACCATAGGTTAGTCTAGCCATTCTAGCCGGGGAATTAATTCCCTGGCTAATAATAGCTAAAGTCGATTTTAACCGACTAAATTGTTTTTTATTTTTGGAAGTTCAAGGAAGTTTATCTACATCTATTTCTAATCTTTAGCAATGACAATATCATTAGATTTAATCACAGCATAAGCTTCTGTACCTTCAAACAATTCTAACTCTTCAGCGGAAACTCTAGTAATCATGGAAGTTAACTCAACTTTGTGAACAATTTCTAAAGTTATTTCCGTATTTACACTTCCTGTAGTTACTCGTTTCACGACTCCTTTGAGGACATTACGCGAACTTACTTTTAATGCTTTCTTAGGACTAACAATTTCAAATTCAAGATGCTTAGTTTCTGTTTTCTCTGCTGGAGTTGATAATGATATTGATGGTGATGAATATTTATTAAGTCCCCGCACTAATTCCCGCAAAATCTCAGTTTTAGTCCGCTGGGAATTTTGACAGAACTCTTCTAAAATCTTGCGTTCTTCTTCAGATGTTTGAAATGTCACCCAACCCTGGTCTTTTCTTGGCATAAAATCACTAATTTATGGAGTAAGTATAATCCTGATACAATCCTAGCAAGAATCAATCTTTTTTTACCAGCTTATACAATTTAATAGAACATATTGAAGCGATTTATTTTGTAAACTTTTATATCTGGTGTGTAGTGGTATAGTAGTTCTACTTCTTTCTAGGAATAATTTGTAACAATCTCCTCATCAACTCAGTCTATGGTAGTAATATAATTGATTGACAACAATTAATTTCCCAGAAAATTTACATGAATCGTCTTCTTTATGAAAGTTCTGTCTCATATAAAGGATATCTAATTATTCCTTTTGTTTTTAGTAAAGTTGATGATTGTGAAATTTATTCATATAAGTTATTAGCTGAAGTTGGACATAAAAGCCGTTTTCACGCTTCAGAAAATCCAGCGACAATGTATGATAATAGTATTATCAGTATTCTGGATATTGCTAAAGAACATATTGATGTAAATATAGACTTTGTGAGTCAAGGTGATTTCTTTAAATCACGCTATATTTACCGTCATAATCTGATTATTGTTTATCAAAAAAATGGTAGATGCTTTTATGACCATTATGCACCAGAATCATTAAATAATATTGCCGCACCTAAGTTATTTTCATCATCCTATGAATGTTTAAATTGGGTTCAGAAAGGTTTAGACGGAAGGAACAAAAGTTAATATCAGAGAATAATGACGGGTTTCGCTGTCGTTTTATTGCAGCTATACCCACCAAAATTTAGGTTAAATTGATTTTAAGCAAAGCTAGAAAAGTCTAAATTGGGAGGAATATCTTGTAGTCTACCCGGTCCAATGGCTTGTAATCCTTCTTTGAGGATAATATCACCGGTATACAAGGCTTTACCAACTATCACACCTGTGACACCTTGGGGTTCTAAAGCTAATAAACTTAATAAGTCGGTGACAGAACTGACACCACCGGAAGCAATTACGGGTATGGAAATTGCCGCAGCAAGTTCTCGTAATGCGTCTAAATTTGGTCCTTCTAGTGTGCCGTCACGGTTAATATCAGTGTAAATGATGGCTGCTGCACCTAATTCTTGCATTTGTACTGCTAGTTGGGTGGCTAATACTGTTGATGTTTCTAACCAACCACGAGTTGCAACTAAGCCGTTACGGGCATCTATGCCAATAATAATCTTTTCGGGAAAATCTTGACAAAGTTCTTGGACTAATTGAGGTTGTTCGACAGCAACAGTTCCGAGAATTGCCCAATCTACACCTAGGTTAAATAATTGTTGCACACTTGAGCGATCGCGTAATCCTCCCCCAACTTCAATGGGTATATCAAGATTATTTCTAATGGCTTCAATTGCGGCTAAATTAACTATTTTACCAGCTTTCGCACCGTCTAAATCAACTAAATGTAGTCTTGTTGCGCCTTGGTCTGCCCACATTTTCGCAACTTCCAGGGGGTTCTCGCTGAATACTTGGGATTGTGCATAGTCTCCTTTGTATAGTCGCACGCAGCGACCTTCTAATAAATCAATTGCGGGTATTACTTCCATAATTGGTAATTGGTAATTGGTAATTGGTAATTGGTAATTGGTAATTGGTAATTGGTAATTGGTGAAAATTTATTCCCCATTACCCATTCTCTATTACCCATTACCTATTTTTTAATTCTTGTACTGCTTGGCGAAAACCTAAGACTAGTAAGATGTTAGCAAGGGTTAGAAAGACTTCTGCGCTGCCATGTAACCAGTCTACATTGGCTAGTTGTTCTCCGTACTGCACTTTGGCGTAAATGGCGGCGGGAATGGTGATGGCAACAAATACCAATGTGCCGTAAAATCCATATAGGGCTAGCCGGGGCATTTGTGGACTGCGGCTGATAAACCACAAGAAACCCAAATAGGGAAAGAGAGAGAGGGCAAAGAGGGTTTCTTTTGATATCATTGTTCTGATTTGATGGATTGTGCTTCAATGGTGCTTGCAGACTTGGTAGAACGCCAAATTATGTATGCTGCTGCCCAAAGGGTAAAGTTACCAACTAATGTCATGGTAGCTTGCAAGGTGACTAACCATTCTAATGATTCAGAATTGTCGAAATAATGCCAAGTGCAAGCACACATTGCGCTAATTAAAGCTGGTAACATAGCAAAGGATAATCCCCACCAACTCCGATTTTCTGTAAGTTCACCGTAGATCCAAATTAGCCAAATCGCGGCTATCCACTCAATGACGCTAGAAATATGAATTATCCAGGTGGGAATTGAAAGGGCGTGCATAATTAATAGTCAGTTGTCAGTTGTCCGTTGTCAGTGGTAGATAACTAGTTTAAAAAAACTTGGTAATCCAAAATCTAAAATCTAAAATCTAAAATTCAAAATGGGGAAAATGCGGGTTTTATTGTCTGGGTATTACGGTAAAGGTAATGGTGGTGATGAAGCTTTGTTAGCCACACTTCTGCAAATGTTACCACTTGATGTTACTCCTGTGGTGCTTTCTGGAAATCCTGAAGAAACTCATCGGCATTATGGTGTGGAATGTTACAACCGGATGGCATTTTTACAGGTTATCAAAGCTTTGCGTTCCTGTGATGCTTTTGTTTGGGGTGGTGGGAGTTTAATTCAAGATACGACTAGCACTATTAGCCCTTTTTATTATGGCGGATTGATGGCTTTAGCTCAAGTTATGGGTTTGAAAACTGTGGCTTGGGGACAGGGTATAGGTCCTTTGTTGCGTTCCCAAACTCGGTTTTTAGCGAAGAGGAATTTTGCAGGTTGTACTCAAGTGAGTGTGCGCGATCGCTCTAGTTCTCGGTTATTATCAAATTGGAGTATACCCCATATCCTTGCCCCTGACCCGGTTTGGGCGTTAGAGTCGAAGCCAGTACCAGAATTAGTAGATTTACCAAAACCGAGAATTGCGGTGACGTTAAGAAATCATCCTCAATTGACAGAAAACAGGTTAACAAATTTAACTCAGGCTTTAGTTAATTTGCAGAAGGAAACCCAAGCTTTTATTTTATTATTGCCATTTCAAAAAAGTGAAGATTTAGGAATTGCGGAAAAAATTCATACTCAATTAAAAGATGTGAGTAGAGTTATTTGTTCCGAAGATCCACAAGTTTTAAAAGGTGTGTTTCGCGGCGTGGAAATGTCCATAGGAATGCGTTTACATAGTTTAATTATGGCAGCAAGTGAAGGTTCGCGTTGTTTTGCATTAAGTTATGATCCGAAAGTCAACCGATTAATGGAAGATTTAGAAATACCTGGTTGGGATTTAAAGGATTTACCAGATGATGTAGGGTTAATTAGTAAAACTTGGATTGATTATTATTATCATGGTGAATCTTTGTCATCTCATAAAATTCAATCTTTAGTAAATGAGGCTTTTTTGCATCGAGATTTGTTAAAGGAAGCGTTAAAATGAAATTTCTTCTATAATTGTAGTTAAAGTTGATATCATCCTCAAGGAGATTCATCATGACAGCTATTACCGTCAATTTAAACCCCATTATCCAACTTACTGATAACCAATTTTATCAACTCTGTCGGGAAAATCCTGAAGTCAAATTTGAACGCAATGCAAAAGGAGAAATATTGATCATGTCACCAACAGGAGGAGAAACAGGAAAACGTAATTTTGAAATTGGTATTGATTTTGGGAATTGGAATCGTCAAACTAAATTAGGAGTTTGTTTTGATTCTTCTACCTGTTTTAAACTTCCCAATGGTGCAAATCGTTCTCCTGATGTTGCTTGGATAAAAAAGGATAGATGGGATAAACTTACATCAGCAGAACAAGAAAAGTTTTCACCAATTGCTCCAGATTTTGTTTTAGAATTAATGTCACCTAGCGATACTTTGCAGGAAACACGAGCAAAAATGCAAGAATATATCAATAACGGAGTTAAATTAGGTTGGTTAATTAATCGGAAAATGCGTCAAGTTGAAATTTATCGTCTTGGTAAACCAGTGGAAATATTAGACTTTCCTCAAGAATTATCAGGTGAAGATATTTTACCAGGGTTTATTTTAAATATGGAAATTGTTTGGGGATAAATATTATTTCTTAGTTTGATTGCTGAAATTCAATAACTACAATATTTGGATATAAATCTAGAAACAATAATCCGATTTACTTCTTCATTATGTATAATTCCTATAATTTTGTAAATCGGTTTCAGAAATTTGATCTGCTGGAACAAACTTGTAATGTTTTTCCTGTACAATTCTTACTTCACCTTCATATATTGTCAATTCAAACATAGCAATGAGAGAGTTTTTCATAAACTGTGCTGATATAGAACGACAAATTAAATTGGGAAATTTTTCAAAACAGTAACTAATATCTTGTTTTGTTTGGACTATAGAAATTTGATCATTACCTGCTTTCGCTTGAACAGGTACTATAAATTGCATACCATTACTATTAACACCTACATAAACTTCATCTATTTCTATTTGTCCAATACCCTTAACATTAGTTCTCAGGTGATTTTGTAAGGAGTATGCTGTCACACTAAGAAATATATCTATTAGACGATTGTAACGGATTTTAGTTAAAAGAGCTTGTTCATCACCTGACATATATTGATTAATAATTTCAGGTGTAGCATCAGGTATTTTAATTGGTATTAAGTTTAGGTTGGGTATAATGCGATTAATTTTTACAAGTCTAAAACAATAATTACCCGTACCATTTAATTCAATAATCCACTCTAAACCTGTAGGAGCAGTATCTGTAATAACTTTAGGTAGTGGTTTTCTAAATCTAAAAGCATAAAGAATATCTCCTAAATTTTTTGCAGATTGAATACCCAACTCTTTAGCAATTTCTGGAAGTTCATTACGGTTAAATTCAAAATATTCTAATCCTGTTTGGTGATAGCGTTGAAAAATTCCAGTAATAACAGAGTTATATAAACCTTCTTTCGTCATGGTAATTCCTTGTTACTAAATAATTTGCTGTATTAGCTAAATACTAAAAATTTATTTTTTTCTAGTTCTTGGTTCTATAACATGAGGGTTCACTCCAAAATATTTTGCTGCTGCTGACATATCAAGTGTTAATAAACTAATATCCCCTAAATCTTTAACACCTTGAGGTTGAGAAGATTTAATATCTAACACTTTAATAATTTCCTCTGCGACTGCTTGCGCTAAAAGTGGCGGTACAGAATTACCAATTTGTCGAAAACCATGCCATTTTGTGGGATGAAATCTAAACCAATCAGGATAGGAATGTAAACGCGCAGCTTCCCTCACAGTAATACATCTGGGGATAAAAGGATGTATAGGACGAGGAGAAGTAAATGCACCTTTATTACTAGGTGTTCCGGCTCTTAACGTATTGCATAAACCATCAGGATTAAGTTTATGAAAACGACTGATTGATTCGATTTTACCATGAGGTGTAGATGCAAATCTTTCTATAGATTCTGATGAATGTTTAGTTCTTAAACTTGATGTTAGTAAAGCCGGATCATATTGACGTTGATAGGAATAGTTATTTTTTACAGTTACAAGATTACGCAGTTTTTTAGCATAATTACTAGGTTTACCAAATTCGCTTAATATCCAATCTTGTTGATATAGTTCTGGATAGTTTTCTATGACTGGTAAATCTTGCAATGCGTCCCAAACTGTGGGAGATGTTTGATGAGGGAATGTAATTTTTTCTGGGTATTTCGGTAATTCTATATTTTCCCGCGCACCTAGTAAAAATAACCTTTCCCGATTTTGTGGTACTCCATAATTAGCTGCATTTAAAACCTGATAATTTGCATCAACTTGATAACCACTTTCGGAAAATTGACTGATAATTTCAGCAATAAATTCTTTATGTTTCCCGACTGTCATTCCTTTGACATTTTCTAATACAAAAAACTTGGGTTGTAATTCTACAACCAATCTAATAAAATGGAAAACTAAAGAATTTCTCGGATCATCAAAAGAACGTTTTCCCATTAATGAGAAACCTTGACAGGGTGGACCACCAAAAACTACATCAATTTCTTGATTAGCAATTTTAGAACTATTCCTAATTTCCTTCCCTGTTGTCTCTTCTACACTTTTACATATCACCGTCCAAAAGGGAAAATTAAATTGATGAATTGCACAATGAATTGGATCTATTTCCACGGATGCAAAGACATCAAAACCAGCTTGTTCAAAGCCTAAAGTCATTCCTCCTGCACCTGCAAATAAGTCAACTGCAATTGGTCGTTTTTTGGTCATTAATTCAGTTGTTAGCGAAGATAATACTATTGGCAGCATAGCATTTATTCTAGCTTTAATACTAGGATATCTGGCTTCAAAATCTATTCTCGCGGCTTCGCTACCTATGGGAATGCTCATATTTAAAGGAAGCTGGGATTAAACCAGAAGGATTTCTTAGAGGTTAAATTCTCTATTTTTTGGCTAATATTACATAATCATCTAATGTGTAGCATGATAAATATTTTTGTTCAAGATACTGCTGAAGCATGAGACTTATATGTACTTGTTTAGGTAAGTTATCTTTAGCAAATTTACCAAACTCATTACCCGATAAAAGTTTTCTAGAAGCGGTAGATGTTAAATATCTATACCAAACTAACTCTAATCCCATCTCACCAATAAATTGGTTAACCAGAATTCTTTCCTTTTCTTTATCTTCAAGTTTAACAGTATCATAAGCCTTGAATAGCTTCTTATCTTGGATAATTAAAAGTACATACCCTTGATCATTTAAGCTTTCAGCAAATATTTCTTTATATATATTATTAGCTTGAATCCTTTTGGTATTATCTGCGAAGAAACAATGAGAAATAACGATGAAATCAAAAAAGTTTTTGGGAATATTACTAGATTTCGGATTCCATGAAAAGATGTCATAACTAACAAAGCGAAAGTAATTATTTAGAGGATTTATTTGCGACTCGATATATTTACGCCAAAATTGCAATCCTCGATACTGGAAAGCGTCTTGTTTTTCTAAAGAATAGTAAGATACGTGCATTTGGGGAATATCAAAAAAGCTGCTACAACTTTGAAGAAATAAAGCCAAACCATAAGCTGTTGTTCCCGGTCCAGCAGCGATATCAAGAATGTTCAATTTAGTTGGTAGCAACCCATTTTGGTAAATTAAAAACCATGCTAAATAGAGACAATAGACATTTTCTAAAAAATATTTCATAAAATAGACATGAGGAGTCAGACTAAAACGGTAGTCTGGATCTTGTCCAATTTTTAAGCTATTAATATCATCAAGAGCATCTTCTAATTTAATTGCTAATTGTTGTTCAGAAATTTTACTAAATTCTTCTTGCAGATATTCCACTAGTCTAACTTCAAACTCATCAAATATCCTCTCATCAATTCCTGTTGCTTGTAGTTTATATTCATCATGCTCCACTAATTTAAAAGCTTCATATATATACTTAATAAATTCTGCATCTGGATTTAATAACAGATGAGATTTTGATTCTTTGACTTCTGTTATTTGTTTTCTTAAATTTGCAGTTTCTCGTTTATATTCTTGCGAATTGCGTTCAAGTTGCAGTTTATCTCTAAATAGTTTCTCTAACCATGAAAAACTTGCTCCCGATTTTTGAATTTCTTGCAAAACTTGTACAGCACCTCGGATATCACCACGCTGTAATGCTGATTTAAATTTCTGACTTCTCCACCAATTAATAATAAAATTACTCATAACCAAACCCGTCTTTTCCTTCTTTGATTTCTACCCCTGGAAGCTGAGAAACTAACTTTTCTTTAAATCTCTGATAACTAAATCTCTCGGAATTATACCACCAAGCATACTTTTGTTTAATTTCTTCAGCTTCTTGACGAGTTCCTGCGACAAGAGAACGATTATTATTAGGATGGAAATCTTGAATTACTACTCTATCTGCAATAGCTAATTTCTTAATAAAAGCATCTTCATCTGTTATTAATGTTGGAAGTAAAGGTGTAATTGTAATAGAAATCTTAGGAATAAAACCTTTAAAACTATCAATACTTTGTCTGATTTTATTAATAGCATTTAATCTAGCTTTAATACTAGGAGAACGGGGTTCAAAATCTCTCCTCACAGCTTCGCTACCTGTGGGAATGCTCATATTAATTCGTAACCGTTGAAATCTTTGTAAATAATCAATATCTCTAGTAATAATGGGACTGCGAGTTTGAATTACTAAATTTGGCCGATAATCAAGCATTACTTCTAATAAACTGCGAGTTAATTGATGTTTAGACTCCAAAGGTTGATAAGGATCTGTTACACTACTCATGTAAATTCTGGGAGGTTGATTGGGATTTTTCCGATACCAAGTTTCTAATTCTTTTGCTAAAACAACCGCCGCATTTTCTTTATAAATTACCCATTTACCCCAGTCTTGACGCATTTGAGGATTAGGACTAAATGCAGCAGCATAGCAATAACTACAGCCATATTGACAACCTCGATAAGGATTGAGGGTAAAATCATAAGCAGCAATAAAGCCAGTGGCTTTTGTTAGCAGTGATTTAGCATTTTGGGCGTAAACTGTAGTATCTCCAAATTTTTCGCGCACGCATTTTGTAGGAGTTTCGTCGCTATAACCTTCATACCTTGGTTTCGCCATATTTCAATATGTTATTCACTTGATAGATGCTAAAAATTCTATTGAATACATTTAAATATAAGCACTGCTGATACACAAACGTATATTCACGTATTTTTCTGTTTTTTCTAAACATAGAGAAAACGAAAGTTAGCATTTTATGAAAAGATAAAATATCTCTATAAATATACTAATTAAATTTACCTGCAAGAACTTCTACACAAGTAGCGATATAAAGTCAAAAATATTTCTATACTGCACCTTGACGAATCATTTCAAATCCATATACATAGATATCCGCAACTTTATAGCGTTTTTCTTTTTCTCGCCATTCAATAATACCAATCTCACTTAAAAAAGAAACAAATTCTTCAAAACCTGCTATATCACGCGCTGAATCTTGCCATACTTCTTGTAACTGTTCTTTAGATAAGAAAGCCAATTTACCCTTGAGAGAATCAAAAAATTTAGTTAAATCACGATATTCCTCTTTAATTTCTTCGCAGCGTTTTTCTGATGCTTTTTTCAAGCCAAATTCTAGGGAATTTCCTTGAAGTAGGCGGTCTGTACGGAATTTGCTTGATGATTGTCCTTTATAGGTTAGTTCTTGTTCTTTTGCTCCTTTGAGGAATATACTTAAACTACGAGGAAAAGTAGTACCACTGGGGTCTGTTAATCTTTCATAAACCCATCGAGATACATTTTTAGCTCTATTTCCACCTCGACGACGGCTTCCCCAAAGTAGTTCTAATGCTTTATCAATAGCCTCTTCACTAGCTTGATCAATACTTTCAACAGCAATAGGAGAGGATCGATCAACTAAATTCTTGAACTCTTTAGACTGTATTACTTGGCGAAGTGCTAACCGTAAAAAATCAATTTTAGCCCACTGTAAGATAATATCTCTTCCGGTAAAATGACTTTTATTGTCAAAACTTAAACGATTCCATATATCCTCTCTCAAGAAAATTTTGAATCTAATTTCTGTTAATCTGTTAGCATCACAAGATTGAACTAATTGAAATAAGCCAGTGAGTGCTTGTTGTCTTATTCCTTCTCTTTCAGGAAAATCTTCATCTAAATCATCGTAAAGAAACCATAGTTTTTGAGAATTATTTCCGACTTCTTCATCAAGAAGAATGTTAATAGCATCTTTGACTATAAGACATAGTTCAGAGTTAGTAGATAATTCTAATAAGGCTTGAGTGCATTCAGACTGCCATTTTTCTTTAGGTAAATTATTGATGATTTTATTCAGTTCAGCAAACTTTGTACCTTTCTTACCTTTAGGAAACTTAAATAAATTTTCCTGATGACATCTAAGCAGTAAATAAGCTCTCCATAAAGCTTCCCATGTGCCACTATTTTCCTGCAAATTTTTATGAATATATTCAAAATCCCCACGAGATGGGCGACTTTCCTGAAATCTACCATGTGCTGACAAAAATACAGTATTATCTAACCGTCCATGAGCTAGTTTTTGAGCAACAATTTTGTATTTTAAAAAAAGCAAATATAGCGCAGTTTTACCTGTTCCTTTTCGTCCTCTAATTAGGCAGGTTGTATTGTCTAAAAATCTTTCAAAATCAGTGGTGCGCTGAAATAAAAGACTCAAATCTTGTTTCTGATCCGCAGCATCAGCACTTACTTCAGGAAATTGCAGACTTTCAATAATTTTCCATCGCTGATCTATAGTATTTAAAACATTGCTACGGTTAATTTCATCAGTTGTTTCATCAATTAAGTTAGCAATTTTAGTGTAGTAATCTTGCATTCCTGGTGCAGGATAGCTGTCAGCTAAAGCAATTGGCAAAAGATAAGGAACTACTAAAAGTTCTTCTATTGAAGTTTGAGAATTATCTAAATCCGACTCATCTTCATCTGTTTCATAGTTTTCATTGGTTGTCGTTTTTATCCTATTTAGCAATGATTCCCAAATAGATTTTACTTTAGATAAACCGATTTTAGTAACATCAGGGACGGGAGAAAAAACAAAATTAATTGATAATTTATTAAGGTTTTGAAGTGATTGTAAAAGTAGTTCTATTCCCTGTTTATTCTGTTCATTAGGAAAAAGAAAAATAATTGCTTCATCAGCAGCTTGGATTAATGATAAAGCTCCCCATTGATTAATTCCAGTTCTTGAATCAATTAAGAGAATATCTGGTTTTAATTGTTCGTAAATTTCCCGCTTGAAAACAGTCCAAAGATTTTGATCTCCATCAATAACAGTATTAGCATGAAGATCATCAACCTTAGAAATATAATCAAGACTAAGACAACCAGCAGGAACAACAAATAATCTTCCTGTAGCGTTAGGTATTCTCACTTCACCAAATATTTCAGTAATGGAAATACTCGCTTTTATTCCTTCTGGTAAATAAGAACGTTCATAAAAATAATCAACAATTCCATATTTTGGTTGTGGTTGCAGGTTAAATGCTGTACTTAAACCAGGGGCTTCTAAATCTAAATCTACAGCCACAACTTTACGTCCTCGCATTGCTAAAATCCAAGCAACATGAGTTAATGCTGTAGTGCGTCCTACTCCTCCTTTAAAAGAATAAAATGTAACTGTTCTGGGTAGACTAAGTTCGCGCTGTGGTGCTATTGATTGATTTTGCGGGTTTGCTGCTTGGATAGCTAAATCTTGCCAAGTATGTATTGATGCTGAATCAACAATCTGTGGTGGTGAAAGATTGAGTGATTCTGCTTCTTGAAGTGTATATAGGGAGAGAAAACCAGGAGATAAATGAGGAACTTGTGATTTAAGTAAGTTAGAAATTTGTTCTTTGCGTTGAGGAATAGATAAACTTATAAAGCGATCGCTTACAATAGTTAAATTTAATAAACCGGATGTAGAAATATTTACATCAACCCATTCTTGTGAATTCTGTACATACTGGTTTTTAATTTCCTGTTTTAGTAAAATCTGCCAATTTTCCTGCATTTAATCACCTCTTTAAAGTTGAGTAGCTTGCTTCAGTAACCAACTTTTAATACTTGTATATGCGTATAACCAGCGTTTGTAATTTAATTCATCAGGTTCGATACTAGAATAACGCATATCTATGAAATGTTGACCCATTGGATTTTCTACTTGATCAAGCCATTTCCTTCCTTCTGAAAAATTATCAATTCTGGATTTAAGTTTATTATGTTGTTTAAGAAGTTCTGTGTAACTATGTGTTCTTAAGTTCTGACTTGTAACCCCAGGTAGAGTATTACAAATAATTGCTTTTAGTAAGCACTCAATGGTTACACCACCAAAGTGCATAGCTCCAACTTTCCTAACAGGGTTTAGTGTTTTAGTATCAGTATGGCGCTCCATAAAAGCTGCCTGGTAATCTTCCATACTTGTTAAACTTAAAGTTCAAGCTTGATTCAGTATATTATTAAATTGGGACTTTTTGGCTAAAAATTAACCATTAACAACAAAAACAGCCGCCCCCTTGCGGAAGCGGCCATTATTTAAAGGTAGGAAAAGATTCTAGTAGTCGTAATCTCCGCCACCCATACCAGCGCCAGCAGCAGGAGCGCCATCTTTAGGTTCAGGCTTGTCAACAACGATACACTCGGTTGTCAAGACCATACCAGCGATAGAAGCAGCGTTTTGCAGAGCAGAACGAGTTACCTTAGCGGGGTCAACAATACCAGCTTCCAACATATCAACGAATTCGTTGGTAGAAGCATTGAAACCAATGTTGAAATCCTTCTCTTTCACGCGTTCAGCAATTACAGCGCCGTTTTGACCAGCGTTTTCTGCAATTCTCTTCAGAGGAGCAGGTAAAGCACGAGCGACGATTAAAGCACCAGTCAACTCTTCATCTTTGAGGTTGATGTGCGCCCAAGCTTCCAATTGAGGAGCAAGGTGAGCCAAGGTTGTACCACCACCGGGAACAATACCTTCTTCTACAGCAGCCTTGGTAGCGTTGATAGCGTCTTCCAAACGTAGCTTCTTGTCCTTCATTTCGGTTTCGGTAGCTGCACCAACTTTAACAACAGCTACACCACCGGACAATTTAGCCAAACGCTCTTGGAGTTTTTCTTTGTCGTAGGAAGATTCGGTTTCTTCCATCTGACGACGGATTTGTTCGCAACGAGCCTTGACACCAGCTTCATTACCTTCAGCCACAATTGTGGTGCTGTCTTTGGTAATGGTGATGCGGCGAGCTTTACCGAGGCTTTCTAGCTTGGTGGTATCTAGTTTCAATCCAGCGTCTTCGGTGACAAGTTGACCACCAGTTAAGACGGCGATATCTTCTAGCATAGCCTTACGGCGATCGCCAAAACCAGGAGCTTTCACAGCAGCCACGTTGAGGACACCGCGTAAACGGTTAACTACCAAAGTTGCTAAAGCTTCTTTTTCGATGTCTTCAGCAATAATTACCAAAGGACGACCGGAACGAGCTACTTGTTCAAGTACAGGAACTAAATCTTGTACCAAAGCAATCTTCTTGTCAGTTAACAAGATATAAGGCTCATCAAAAACGGTTTCCATCCGTTCTGCATCAGTAGCGAAGTAAGGGGAAATATAACCCTTATCAAAACGCATACCTTCGGTAATTTCCAATTCGGTGGTCATAGACTTCCCTTCTTCTAGGGAAATTACGCCTTCTTTACCCACCTTGTCCATAGCTTGAGCAATCATGCTACCGACTTCTTCGTCGTTACCAGCAGAAATTGCCGCAACTTGAGCGATCGCCTTAGAATCTTCTACAGGGCGAGCGTGTTCAGCAATCTTTTCGACTAAAAACGCAGATGCTTTATCAATACCGCGTTTCAATAAAATCGCATTAGCACCAGCCGCAACGTTCCGCAACCCTTCTTTAACAATGGCGTGAGCCAAAACGGTAGCTGTGGTTGTACCATCACCAGCAGCGTCATTGGTTTTGGAAGCAGCTTGACGAATTAGAGCTACACCAGTATTTTCGATGTGGTCTTCTAATTCAATTTCTTTAGCGATGGTGACACCATCATTAACGATTTGTGGTGCGCCGAATTTCTTTTCTAGAACTACGTTACGACCTTTAGGACCAAGGGTAACAGCTACAGCTTCAGCTAGAATATCAATACCACGCTCTAGAGCGCGACGGGCGTTTTCGTTGTAAATAATGCGCTTTGCCATAATAAGTCTAAATCCAGGTAGTAAATTAAATTTTTCTGATTTTCAAAGAAATTGGTGAGTGGTGAACAGGTAATTCGGAAAACTCCTTACCCATCACCCATGCCCAATTAGCTGACGATTGCTAAAATGTCTTTTTCAGAAAGTAGTACATATTCTTCTGTAGCCAGCTTGATATCAGTGCCAGCGTACTTGGAGTACAACACTTTATCGCCAACATTAATGTCCATTGTTTGACGAGTACCGTCATCATTGCGCTTGCCAGGTCCAACAGCGGCGATTTCGCCTACTTGGGGTTTTTCCTGAGCATTATCGGGCAAATACAAACCGCCTGCGGTTTTTTCTTGGGGGGCGCTAACTTTGATAAAAACGCGATCGCCCAGGGGCTTAACGGTGGAAACGCTTAGAGATACAGCTGCCATACAAAATTTTTTGCTAAATTAGCACTCTCGACTCATGACTGCTAATTTAGCGAAAGATGGGACATAATAGCAATCATGGCTTGTGTACGGGTTTCCGAACTAAAGCTAGGGTGGCGATACTTAAGTGCAAATATCTAATTATTTTAGTTGTCAGGGTTTGTTGCGTAAGTAATGAATATTTTGATATGGACAACTTTATTTGCAAACTTGGGAAATTGTTATAGAACTGTAATCAGGGATCTACTCAATGAGTAACAGCACAGTGATCCACGAACAGGCATCTCATCCCCAAAACTACTAGGGAGCAGGGAACAGGGAACAGGGAACAGGGAACAGGGAACAGGGAACAGGGAACAGTGAGTAATTACCAATTACCAATTACCCATTACCAATTACCAATTACCAATTACCCATTCCTCATGCACACAAACAGATAAATGCTCGAATCTGTTACAAATCGGCTAGTCTAGAACTTGGGGATGCTGTAAACAAGGGCTGGGGAAGCAATAACCCCATCTGTCACCACACAGTCTTTCGATAGGCATCTTCACAACCCAAGCCAAAAACTTGCGTGTTTGTTGTTCTAGAACGATAATGGTAGTTTACCTAGATGGGGTCTGGTATCGCCAATTAAATCCAGAAGTCATGAGAGCAGGTCCTCCAAGACCAGTACATTGGCAATGAGTATGGTGAAAAAATCTGTATTTTTAACCCATGCTTGTCCAAAAAATTCCCCGGTTGATTTTGAACCTCTGATAGAGGCTTCACATCCGAAGGATAAGTAAAGCAGCAGTATACCAATGAAAGCGTGGGTGAGTTTTGAGCTAGGGTCATCTTGAAAAAATACCAACTTGTGAATCACAAGAACGATAATTTAATCAGGGTTTTTTAGCCTGCACCTTTCAAACGGATCTATAATAGCGCATTATAAAGACTACTGCTATACGTATCCTTACTAGACTTTTTCCATCCACCTGGAATTCTGTTGAAAGTGACTACCACTTTTAAGACTTCGGGAGGGTTAAAGTAAGTTAAGTGGGAAAAAAGACAACATCCGAAGTCATCCACCATACAGGATAACTATATCAATACCTTAATGGATCGAAGCGCGACAAGTGCCACAGTTATGAAAGAACCCAGCATGAAAGACCACAAACGACTTCTACTTATTGATGATGACCCTAACCTCATCTTGCTGGTGAAGGATTACTTAGAATTCCGGGGCTATGAAGTCATCACGGCTGAAAACGGCAGAGAAGCTCTAGAACTTCTAGAAACGGAAGTTCCAGATATGATCATCTGTGACGTGATGATGCCGGAAATGGACGGATACACTTTTGTCGAACAAGTGCGACAAACCGAACGCACTAGTTGGATTCCCGTTCTTTTCCTCTCAGCTAAAGGTCAAAGTGCAGACCGAGTTAAGGGTTTAAACAAAGGTGCGGACGTATATATGGTCAAGCCCTTTGAACCAGAAGAACTCGTAGCACAAGTAGAATCCTCACTTAAGCAAACTGTTCGTTGGAAAGAACATCAAACTAAAGGCGGCGAGAACGGTTCTCGTATCCAAGTTCCTTTCGATGTCCAGTTAACCCCAACCGAACTGAAAGTAGTCCAGTTCGTAGCTAGGGGTTTAGCAAACCGCGAAATCGCTGAAGAATTAAATGTTAGTCAGCGGACTGTTGAAAGCCACGTGTCCAATATGTTGGGCAAAACTAATCTCCACAACCGTACTGAATTAGCACGTTGGGCGATTGAAAATCAAATGGCTTAGACAATTTTAGATTTTGGATTTTGGATTTTGGATTATTTATCTAAGGTCTAAAGTCCAAAATTTTTGATTGGTAATTTAGAAAAATTACGCTGGAGGTTGAAAATTTACATCTTCATAAAGTTGCACCATTGTTCCCTCAAAGTTAATGCTGTGTAATTGAAATGAACTTTCTTCTCCTGCATAAGACTGTAATACCCAAAGTCCCTCTTCATTGCGTCGAAAACATTCAACTCTCGGTTTTTTTGGATTAATTAAAATATATTCTTGTAAAGTTTCTAAAGTTTGATAATCGGCGAATTTATCACCTCGATCAAATCCTTCTGTAGAATCAGATAAAACTTCAATTATTAAACAAGGAAATCTTTTATATCCTGGTGTTTCTTGATCACGTTGGTCGCAAGTTACCATAATATCAGGATAAAAAAATCTATTTAAAGATTCAATTCTGGCTTTCATATCAGAAATATATACCCGACAACCAGAACCACGCACATGATTACGAAGTAGTGTAAACAAGTTTCCAGCAATGGTAACATGAGGATCTAGTGCGCCAGCCATTGCGTAGATATATCCATCAATATATTCATGCTTGACAGGGCTGTTTTCTTCTAATTCTAAATATTCTTCTGGGGTGATGTAAATTTGGGGAGAAGCAACCATATTCAAAACCTCACAAATAAGATCAGATGTAGGGTTAATACCTGCTATTCACACTAAACTAGCCATTTGTAACAGATTAACAGAATCCTGATTTAGTCTTTGGATAAATTCCTTAGTTAATTTTACCATTGCCTCATGGGTATCACCATATTTTTGTTTGTATGTTAGCTGCATACTAAAATCTAAACTTTCGGCGACTTTCGCTCTTTCTGGGATTTTATTAGCGAAAGTTGGGGGAAAAAAAGGATTGACAATAATAAAGTTTAAATTCTGTGTTTGAGCAACTGTTCCGTTATAACGAGAAATTAAAGTTCCTATGGGGTTGAGGTGATGTTCATAATCTTGATTAAACTTCTCAATCTGTTTTAGTAATAGTTCTAAACCGTGAATTGACATTCGACTAGGTACACAGGGCATAATACAAAAGTCACTGGCATAAAATGCGCTTTTGATAATATTATTAATACTGGGTGGACAGTCTATTAAAATATAGTCATATTCTGTTAGTAATGGCGTGAGAACTTGACGCAAAATAAAAACAGAACTGTCTGGTAAATTCTCTTGAATTTCAAATAATCCTGGACTGCTAGGAATTAGATGCAAGCAATCAAAAGAGTTTTTATTTCTGACATTAGAAACTGCTTCTTTAACTATAAATTTATCATAATCACCAGTTCTTAAAAAAAGTTCCGCATTTTTCAACAAAAAAGGTAATGTCAGTCCTCGGTGATTATATTGCCATTCCCAGACTTCCTCAGACATTAAGCCAGTAGTTAAGTTACTTTGGGGGTCTAAGTCAATAGCAAGAACACGCTGGCTATACATTGTATCTCCGGCTAAATACTCCGCTAAGGCCATAACGAGGGTAGTTTTGCCAACTCCACCCTTAAGGTTGCAAACACTAATTACTTTAGCTGTCATATTTTTTGGTAGATGCTGTATTTATGGAGCTACTATTCTATTTTGCCCGAAAATGGTACAAAATTAACAACTAAAACAGTAATTTTACGTGGTACTAGAATTTTGATCAGCACCACAATGATGACAATAAGGTAATTCTTTATAAGTCAAGTTATGACAGTTATGGCATTCAACATATTGATAATAACCGCAGTGGGGACAGTGGCTATCTTGAGGACGAATTTTCTTGGCGCACCGAATACAACGTGATTTTTGGATTCTGCTAACTGCTTGAACTTTAGGATTAAATACAACTGTTTGGAAGAATTTAATCATGCCAAAACCAACTAAGGGAATTAGCAAAATATAAGCGTAACTAATTAGGAAAATTAATCCACCAAACAGGGAAATAATGATATTAAAAAAGGCTTGAAATATTATACCAATTTGCAGAAATTCAAATATTTTTAGAATTAACGGAATTAAAAATATAACTAATAAATGCCAGCTAATTAATGCTATTAATCCATATCCTCTGCGTTGGCTGAAGTTATTAACTAATAAGGCAATAAGAATGAGTGGGAGTAAAAAGATAGCCTGAAATACTAACTGAATGCTGGGATACCAAAATGATGCGTCTTTATAACCTTTTTTAACTTCATTAAATTTAGTTTCATCTTTGAGAAAAGATAGGAAATTAATACTTTCAGGCTTTGTCAGTAGTTGATTTTGCAGGTTAGCAATTTCCTGTTTTAAGGTGGAAATTTTCTGGCTATTTTGTGTTAATTCCTGTTTAGCTTTTTCGGCGCGAACTTGATTAATAGAATTACCTGAAGACTGGCCAGCAATTTTTTCTAATAGTGTGGAATCATATTGATTACGAATAGTAGCATTTGTTTGTTCAAGTTTATTAATCTGATCTTGTGTCTGATTTATTGTTATGAGAATTTTCTGATTTTGAGAATTATTCAGTTTATCTTTAGATTCACCATAGTTCAAACATATTTCAGAAACCTTACCCAAATGTCCAACTTCTGCGTCTTGATATCTTTGCCGAATTCTTTGCTCATTGCTACCATAAGGTAATGAACTTCTCAAAAATTCATAATCTTTATTTTTAGTAGTTTGTGTTTTATAACTATTCCATTCTGAATAACATGGATAAGCTTGAGTTGGACTAAGATGCCATTCACTAATATTATTTAAACCCGTAAAAACATTAATTAAAATAAAAATATCAACTAAAATAATGACAATCAAACTCACTTTATTTAGTGGTTCGTTGTTTACCGTTCGAGAGTTATTAAAAAACTGATTTGAAAGACGGCGTATTCTGGTAAACATATAAACAGGATTCAGAATAGTTACAACTGAAATTAATTTACCACTTTCTGGTTACTTGTTTATTTTAAAGCATTTTTAGTTGACTTCACTTTTTTTGTCTCACGCAGAGGCGCAGAGTCACAGAGAGAAATCAAGAGTGTGGTATAAATATTAAGTTTAAAGTGACACTATGGTGATACTATAGTTATACTATTCGTACAGCTTACCTTATATTAGTTATGACTAAGCCAAAGCCGAACAAATTTACTTGGCCAGAGTGGTTTCCATATCCTAGTTCCTGGTTAAAAGCCTTTATTTTAGCCTTATTTTTAGGAATTATGAGCAGAATTATTTCATTTAGTGGAAATATTGGCTATAAAATAGCTTATTTTGCCAATAGCCCAGAATTATTTATGATAGTTACAATTTTGGTAATTATCTTGCCAATTTTTATAATCACTTTTACTCACCATATATTTCATATATTTATCAAAAAATTATTCCCTAAAATTCAATCTCCAGAGATGCAAAATGTTCAAGGATATATACCAACAATCGTGAGTATCTGGGAAGGTTTATATGGTTGGTTAGTTATTTGTTTATCTTCACTAATAGCAGCCCTTATCACTATATTTTTAATTCCTATTTCGGATGTAAATTTTTATGAGACCACCAAATTCTATAGGAATTATGAAAGTTATCAAGAAACTATATTAACGATATTGGGATTAACTTGGATAACTACTGGGGCATTAATTTATCAAGTTGATTTTTTATTTAAAAGACGTTTATTATCAATCTCATTAACAAATACTAGTCCTAACCAAGAAGCTCAAATCGATCATGTAGAAGTAGAACTAAATAACCTAAAGGGAGATAATGGTTTCACGCAAATGAAAGAATCAAAAAAATCAACAGTAACTTCCCCAATATCTTCAATTTCACAACAAAAAAATAAATTTGAAGAAGCTATGAATTTAGCTAAAAGAGCAGCACAAATGACTCGCATTGCTAAAAGTAAAGCCGAGTGGTATCAATCAAGTATTGCATGGGAAAAAGTTATAGAAATGATGAAAAAAGTACCAATTTCTGATCCTAATTATGAAGCAGCACAGCAAAAGATAATTGATTATCAAAAATACATAAATTACGCTCAAAAAGCAGTTAATAGTCAAAATATTAACTAAAAAATTCAAATAAATTAGTTACGCGCTCTTGTTTGCGCCTCTGCGCGAAACAAAACTCTTATCTAACTCAAACCGCCAACTTCACATCCCCTAACGGTAAGGTAATAAAAGCGATATGTAAAAATTTATTTTTCTTCCTGTTTTATTGGCTGGGTAATAGCTTGACAATATCTAATTAAAGTATCAAGACGCTCCTCAATGGTTTTCAACCTAGCTTGTGACGTTGTTAATTGCTTTGCCCCTTGGAGAAACATCATATCTACTTCCAAGAGTCGCAACTGCTTATTTATTTCAGTTTTATAAGATTGTTCCCGCGAATTAGCATCAACTAAAGGGACAATTTGCTGCACAAAAAATTCCTGCAACTGGGCTAAATTCTGCTTTAATTCTTGTAAATTAAGTTTACTTGCTGTTACATTAGCTCGAAACTCATCTAGAAATGTTGCCAATTCCTGATATTTATCACAATTAAAAGACATCTGTTGCTAGTTAAGATAGTATTAATGTCAAGAAAATTTTCTCATACAACCGAAATTTCTTTTGTTTATTATCAAAATTACAAGCCTTAAAATCAGATTTAAGGCTTGGTTTGCCGTCAATAGGTTTTTTTTGATTATGTTTGAAGGAAACCTGCAATGGATGATGACCACAGGCAATTAGGACATCATCTCTCCAACTTTGTCTCTAAGCCTCCAGCAGACAGCATCTATTTTATAGGGGTGCTGTCAATTTTGCTTATCTCTTAACCTATCCACAAATTACCTTTTTTATTTTATGAGTAGTGTAGCTGTCAAACCCCCTGTTGATGTCGTTCTCCCAGATTGGCTTAACAAATGTTTAATCGCACCACCAGCACCGATACTTACGGAGGAAGAAGACCGAACGTATAACGGTAACGCCTTAATTTGTCGGGCTTTTCAGTTTGCATACGAACTGCATGGGGGTCAAATTCGGAAGTCGGGAGAACCGTATATTGCCCATCCTGTTGCTGTAGCTGAAATACTCCGTGAATTAGGTGGTAGTCCGGCCATGATAGCAGCCGGGTTACTGCATGATGTAGTGGAAGATACAGAAGTTACAAGTGAAGATATAGAAGCCCGGTTTGGACCAGAAGTGCGACTCTTGGTAGATGGTGTTACCAAGCTGTCGAAAATTAATTTTACTAGCAAAACCGAAAGCCAGGCGGAAAATTTCCGGCGAATGTTTTTGGCAATGGCACAGGATATTCGCGTAATTGTGGTAAAACTGGCAGACCGTTTGCATAATATGCGAACCCTCCAATATATGTCAGAAGCTAGTCGTCAACGCAGCGCCCAGGAAACGCGAGATATTTTTGCACCTTTGGCGAATCGGTTGGGGATTTGGCAGATTAAATGGGAATTAGAGGATTTAGCATTTAAATATTTAGAACCAGAAGCTTATCGAGAAACTCAGCAATGTGTCGCGGAAAAACGCACGGCACGGGAAGAAAAACTACTCAAAGCTACGGATACTTTACGCCGTCGGTTACTCAAAGCGGGTGTTAACTGTCTGGAAATTAGCGGTCGTCCTAAACACCTTTATAGCATTTATCAAAAAATGCAGCGGCAGCAAAAGGAATTTCATGAAATTTACGATTTGGCGGCACTGCGGATTATTGTGCAAACCAATGAAGAATGTTATCGAGCTTTGGCGGTTGTTCATGATTCTTTTCGTCCCATCCCTGGTAGATTTAAAGATTACATTGGACTGCCTAAGCCAAACCATTATCAGTCCCTACATACGGGAGTAATTGGCTTGACTGGCCGCCCGTTGGAAGTGCAAATTCGGACTTTGGAAATGCACCATATCGCGGAATATGGAATTGCGGCACATTGGAAGTATAAAGAAACTGGGGGTTCTGAAAATACTCCTGTTACCAGCACTGATGAAAAGTTTACTTGGTTACGCCAATTGCTAGATTGGCAAAGTGATTTAAAAGATGCTCAGGAATACTTAGATAGTGTTAAAGACAATCTATTTGAAGATGACGTTTATGTCTTCACCCCAAAGGGGGATGTTGTTCCTTTAAGTCCTGGTTCTACAAGTATTGATTTTGCCTATCGGATTCATACAGAAGTCGGAAACCACTGTGCAGGGGCGCGGGTAAATGGGCGCATTGTTCCTTTGTCAACGCGACTACATAATGGCGATATTGTTGACATTATTACCCAAAAGAATAGTCATCCCAGTTTAGATTGGTTAAATTTTGTTAGCACTTCAGCGGCTAAATATAGAATTAAGCAATGGTACAAGCGATCGCGCCGAGAAGAAAATGTCGCTAGAGGACGGGATTTATTAGAAAAGGAACTGGGGAAAACTGGTTTTGAGAGTTTGCTCAAATCAGACGCTATGCAAACCGTGGCGGAAAAATGTAATTATCACAGTGTGGAAGATTTACTCGCCGGTTTGGGTTATGGGGAAATTACCTCAAACTTAGCACTGAACCGTTGGCGGGAAGTCGTCAAAGCTAGACAACCTGTAAGTGATGTTGTCCCATTTATCCCCAAAGAACCAACGCCAAAAACTTCACGGGATATATTAACCACTAGTTCCCGTGCTAGTGATTCCCCAATTATTGGTATGGAAGGTTTAGTTCATCATATTGCTGGCTGTTGTACCCCCATTCCTGGGGAAGCGATTGTGGGCGTAGTCACACGGGGAAGAGGGATTTCTATCCATCGTCAAGGCTGTCATAATGTAGATCCTGTTGAATATGAGCGTTTAGTCCCAGTGCGTTGGAATGCGTCCATGGAAAATCGCAGCCGTCCTCACACTTACCCTATTAATGTGCAAATTGAGGCTATGGATAGAGTGGGAGTATTAAAAGATGTGTTGTCACGATTAAGTGACCAAGGTATCAATGTTCGTCATGCTCAAGTGAAAACCTGTTTGGGACAACCTGCGTTGATGGATTTGGGAATTGATGTCCGCGATTGTTCTCAATTGGAACATTTATTTGTGCAACTCAAAAAAATGAGTGATATTCTCAATATTCGTCGGGTTTGTGAGGCTGAAGACTGCGGTTAGTGGGGTGTTACAGCTATTTTCAAGTTTGTTTCGCGCAGAGGCGCTAAGGAGCAAAAAAGAAAATACATGAAAATGGCTGTAATTTCAAGGTTCTACGCGATTTCATTTAAGGTTTGCAGAAGTTGATCAATTTCTGCGACTGTGTTGTAATGGGCTAGTCCTATGCGTAATAGGCCACCTGATGCTTCTACGTCTAATTTTTCGGTGAGGTTAGTTGCATAAAAGTTGCCATACCAAGCAAATATTCCCCGTTCTCCTAATATGTTGGCTATGGTTGCGGGTGTTTTTCCTTCTATGCGAATAGATACTGTTGGTGTGCGCCATGTAAATTGGCTGGGTTCGGTAATGCCATACAGGCTTAAACCGGGGATTTTTAATAATCCTGATATTAGCTTTTTACTTAATTCTCTTTCATATTGTTGAATGGCTGACATGGCTGCTAATAATGCGGCTCGTCGGCTATGATAAGCTGATGCTAATTCATGGTTTGGTTGTGCTGTTTCGGTGAGGAAGCGAGGACAATGGAAGGTTGTCAAGCCTTCTTTGTCGGCTTCCATTAATGAGGAAAGTAATTCATTATCTAAGGTTGGGGAAACATGACAACCTAATTTTGCTAAATAATTAATTGCTGCTACTAAACCGGCTAAACCTTCATGATTTAAAGTTCCTGTTTCCCATCTTGAGGGAACTTCTTCTGATGCTGGTTTGACTTTATAGGGAGAAAATTTAGTTAAATGTTCTCTTTTTCCGTAGAGAATTCCTACATGAGGCGCGAAGAATTTGTAAGCGGAACAGGCTAGAAAATCACAGTTTAAATGATGGACGTTAATTGGTGCATGGGGGGCATAATGGACAGCATCAATATATACTAAAGCCCCGAATTTATGGGCGAGTTTGACTATTTTAGCAATATCATTAATTGTGCCAACGGCGTTGGAAGCATAAGTTACTGCTACTAATTTGGTGCGGGAATTTATCTTTTTTTCTAAATCGTTTAAATCTAATGTACAGTCGGCGATATTAATATCAACAGTCCGAATAATTACTCCTTTTTCTTCTAAGGCGTACCAGGGAGAAATATTCGCAGCGTGGTCTAAGTTTGTAATAATAATTTCATCACCTGGCTGCAATTCTCTACCAATAGCGCGACTCACAGAGAAGGTGAGGGTGGTCATATTTGCGCCAAATACTACTTCATCATTATCGCATCCTAGAAAGTCAGCGATCGCTGCCCTAGCGGAAATAATCAAAGCATCGGTTCGCATACTAGTAGCAAAAGCCCCGTGAGCATTGGCGTTTGACCTGACTAAATAATCACTAATTGCGTCTAATACTCCACCGGGTACTTGTGTTCCCCCTGGTCCATCAAAGAAAATTGCTGGTTTTCCGTTAATTGTTTGTGTAAGTGCGGGAAACTGGGAACGAATCCATTTTATGTCTAGAGATTCCATGATTTTTCCTCTTTTTCTTAATGAAGGTTTCACGCAAAGGCGCAAAGGAAGAAATATATTAATTCATATTGTAGTCTAAGAGGATGTTTGAAAAGTTTTGGGCGAATATAATATGGCTTCGCCACGCCAAGGGCAAACGCTACTACACAAACCAAGTCCACCTGCGTGGACTAGCGAAAAATTAAGCTTTTTAACCCACGTTCGCGTAGCGTTCCGAAGGAATAGGTGGGTTTTGTCTGTGTAGCCGCGATTTCTAATCGCTTTTCAAACACCCTCTAAGATGCAATTTTGTTCTATAGGAAAAGCAACATTACTTAAAAGGTTAATAGGTTGGATATTTTTAAGTAATTGCATTTGTTGTTGATTTCTTACTAATAATGCACCTGCAAACCCTAGTGAGTTGACAGAAATAGTTGCAAATTCTTCTTGTTTTCGAGGAATAATTAACATCCATTCTCGCGTAATTAAAAGATTATATGCTCCTGATTGCATATTATTTTCGAGAGGTTTAATTCCCAGACTTTGCAATAAAGTATGATATTTTTTTAAGGTTATTTCGGCACTTTCTCCTAAATCAATAGTAGTGAAAGCGTGTACAAAGGTAAATTCTGGAATAGTCCCAATGGAGTTTACTAATTTTGCAGCTTTTAAAAGTGGTGAAATAGGAATATCTGTTTCTGAAAAAGGGACAATTTGTAAATGTTTATGTGGTTGACTCGCACCGGACAGTTTACCACCATTATAAAATACTAATCCTGCAAATTCTCCTAAACAAGCCCATACTGCTGTAAAATCTTGTAAAGTTAGTAAGCTTTCCTGTTCTGTAAAAACGCGGGTAATAATTAACAAGTGATAATCAACAACATTGAACTTATTTAAAATACAAACATGAGTATCAGAGATATCGGTCACAAATAAATCTTCCTCATAAGGTAAAAAAGGATTAAACTCTTTACCAGTTTTAGCAGCTTCTTGATCTTTTTTAGCTTTATCAACGTTTTTGCGGTTGATATTTTCTAAAATTCTGACTATGAATTTTATTCCTGCTTGTTCAATAATTTCTAATTCCGTAGGAATAGATTTTAAAGCTCCAGATTTTAAAGCTAGTTCTGTTGTTTTTTTAATACTTGTCCATAAAGTACCTGGTTCAAGTAGAATTTTTTTCTGGTTCATATCTTCTCAAGTTCGCTTTTTAAATTGAAATTAAATAATCAAAAATAACCGTAAAATCAAGCAATTAAAAAATAAGTAGTTAGTTCTCCCCTCCCCTTAACTTGAATTATCCCCCGTTCTTCTAATTGAAACTCATCTTTAATTAATAAATAAGTAGCTTCCGAAACTTGAATTTTTCCAGGAATCCCGTGAGATTCCATGCGACTGGCTAGATTTACTGCATCTCCCCATAGATCATAACTGAATTTTTTCAAACCAATAACACCAGCAACCACAGAACCCGTATTAATGCCAATTCTTAATTGAAAAGATTCACCTATAGCGGTTTGAAATTTAGTAATTTCCTGCTGCATATCCAGTGCCATTTTAGCGACAGCTACAGCATGATCTGGGTGGGGATTAGGTAAACCACCAACTACCATATAAGCATCACCAATAGTTTTAATTTTTTCTAACCCGTAGGCTTCTGCTAAACAGTCAAAACTAGAAAAAATTTGATTTAAAGAATTAACTAATTCTATGGGTGAGACTTGAGCAGCTAATTCTGTAAAATTGACAAGATCAGCAAAAAGAATTGTCACTTCATCAAAACGATTAGCAATTGCGCTTTGTTGTTGCTTTAATTGTTGAGCTATTTCTGCGGGGAGAATATTTAATAATAAGCGTTCGGATTTTTCCTGTTCATTGCGTAAACTAATTTCTACTTGTTGGCGATCGCGGATTTCTTGTCTGACTCTAGCAAACATTTGGTAAAATGCCAATATTACCTCACCCATTTCATCCCGACGTTCCTTAGACATGGTAGAAAAAATGGGATCATCACCATCATTGCTAATAGCTTCTCCCGCAATGATCAAATCATCTCTCAATTGTAAAATTGGTCTGATTACTGTTACTCCTAAAGTTAACATCGTGGTCAGAGTCACAAAAACTGAAATAATAAATATTAAACCTGCTACCCTTAAAGAAAAAGCAAATAATTCCTGTTTAACCGCAGTAGAATTATGACGAATAATTAATACATATTTTCCTTCTAACATCGAAGCAGACCAAGCTACATCATAGCGTGTGCCATTTTGGCTTTGTACCCTCATAATTTTGGCTTTACCGAGATGAGTATAGGAAATACTAGGTTTTTCGCCAAATGTTCCCACTAACTTACCATTAGCTTGGTAAATTGCTCCCCCTAAAATTACAGAATCAGGTTTGAGTTTTTGACTGGTCATGGAAAGAATTTCTTGAGAATTTGCTCCCTGTTGAATGCGGTAAACTAGGGAAGAAAAAACTTCATTAGAAACATTTTCTAAATTAAAAAGTAACTCATTTTGCCGTCGAAAGTAAGACGGGATTAAAATTGCGATTTCAATGACAACAATGCTAGTAAATACCCAAGTAACTATGTACCGTGATAACTTTGCTTGAAAAAGTTTTAGGCAAATTTTTACCGGCTTTAGCATTTACTGTTTTCTCCAGTATGATTTATAGATCCCCAACTTTTTTGAGAAGTCGGGGATCTAAATATGACATCTTCTAAGGACAATATAAAGTTTCCCTTGTATCCCTTCCTGTCACGGGATTAGTACCTTTTGCCAGCTTACATAGTTTCTTTTGTTCATCTGGGCGCAGTAGCACATCAGTAAAATCTGCTCCGTCAACTATAGCACCATCAAATTTGGCGTTAGCTGCAAATGCCCCTTCTAAAATAGCGTTGCTCAAATCGGCTTTAATCAGACGGGCTGAATCTAATGTAGCATTAGTTAAGTTAACCCCTCGCAAATTTGCTGATTCTAGATTGGCAGCAAAGAACCTTACACCACTTAAGTTAGAGTTACTAAAATTACTGGAGCGAAGATTTGCTTTAGTAAAACTGGAGTCTGTTAAATCACGTCCAGAAAAATCAGCACCGATGAGAATTTCTTTGTTATATTCCAGTGCTACAGCAGAAGGAACAAAAGTCGCTAAGGCTGTGGTGGAAATGATGATCCAAAGTAATAAACTGAGTATACTTGTCCAATTGCGATGCGTAGTATTCATGGTATTGTTAATAAATGGCTAATCCTTCTCCATTTAATTATGCAGATATTGGTAACATAGGTGAAGACCTGGTAGCCAAATGGTTACAATCTACAGGTTGGGAAATTTTGCACCGTCGCTTTTGGTGTCGCTGGGGAGAAATTGATATTATTGCCGAATATCAAGACAAAACGGTGGCGTTTATAGAGGTGAAAACCCGTAGTTCTGGTAATTGGGACGAAGGGGGAAAAAATGCCATTACTCCGCAAAAACAAGCCAAACTTTGGCGAACGGCGGAAATATTTTTAGCTGAATATCCAGAAAAGGCTGATTATCCTTGTCGCTTTGATGTAGCTCTTGTTCACTATCAACTAGAAACTAAAAAAGTCATTGGGGCAGAATTTTTAGAGCGTTTATCTATATCTGGATATGATTTTAGGCTGCAACAATATATTGAGGCAGCCTTTGACAAATAATAACCATGAGTGCAAAATTATTTTTCACTTTTGGACAATTAATTTTTAATTTTGAATTATTTAAGCGAGGGTTTCGGGACAGTAGCCTAAACCTCGAACAAACTGCTGTCTAAATGCTTCAATTTCTTCTCTTTCAGGATGACCATGAGAAACAATTGCTACTTGATAACGACGCATTACATCAACAGGAGCTTGTCCTGCTTCCAAACTCCAAAACGCCATTTGCACTCTCATTGGTGGTTGATAGCTAATGCCTAATTCATTCAGAAAAGCCCGAAAATCGCCATCTTGTTGATCTGAGACTGGTTCTTTGAATTTAATTCTGACTACCCAGCCATCAATTTGATGGATCACGGTCACAAAGGAAACAGGAAGTTCTGGTCTACCATGTAAGTGTTGGACAATTCTCAGAGTGAGGCTGGCATTTCCTAGATAGTATAAGTATTCCATCATAATGTTATGGGATTAAATTTAGTTCTACCTCTCTATCTTCATTAATGGAGTGGCGTTCCCGGTAGGGTAAAAGCACCCGTCTTTTAATGGGGAGATTTACCCATTCAATCCGATTCGCTTTAAAATCAAGATAGAGCAACAAATAGTACAAGTAAAATTGCAGAAAATGTCTAGTTTAGAAGTACAGGATGTGAATTTAGATTGTTCCTTATCTAGTTATGACTACGAACTTCCACCAGGATTAATTGCCCAAAACCCTGCTGTTCCTAGAGATAGTTCTAAGTTATTGGTGGTAAATTCTACCGAAACTGCTAAAACTATACCACCCCTACATCACATTTTCCGTAATTTACCGGAACTGCTCAAACCGGGGGATTTACTAGTGATGAATAATACAAAAGTAATTCCCGCTCGCTTGTATGGCTGTAAGTCTACTGGTGGGGGCGTGGAGGTGTTGCTGTTAGAAGAACGACGACATAATTGCTGGTTAGCATTGGTGAAGCCAGGAAAGCGGTTTAAGTTGGGAAGTGAGATTATTTTTACAGCGGGGGAAGCAGGAGAAAAAAAAGAATTGAGGGCAGTAGTGGTAGAATCAGATCCGAAAACTGGGGGGCGGTTATTAGAGTTTGATTTGCCCGCAGCAGTTCCGTTAGTTCAGGTGTTGGCAACATTTGGCAAGATTCCTTTACCACCTTATATCAATGCTTCTACGGCTGCTGATGAACAGTATCAGACGGTGTATGCTCAAGAAGAGGGAGCGATCGCTGCCCCAACAGCAGGGTTACATTTCACACCAGAATTATTAGAAAAATTGCGTAGTTGTGGTATTAATCAAGCTTTCATTACTCTTCATGTCGGTGTCGGTACTTTCCGCCCAGTGGAAGTAGAAGATGTCACTACCCACGCCATGCACGAAGAATGGATAGAAGTTCCTGCTGATACCGTTGAGCAAATTCGGGCTACTCAGGCTGCTGGTGGGCGGATTATTGCGGTGGGAACAACAGCGGTAAGAGCTTTGGAAGGGGCGGCGCAATTGGGCGATTTACAGCCATTTGTGGGTAAAACTAACTTGTTTATTTATCCTGGTTATCAATGGCGAGTCGTAGAGGGTTTAATCACCAATTTTCATTTACCCCGTTCTAGTTTATTGATGCTGGTTAGTGCTTTGATTGGTAGAGAAAGATTGTTGGATCTTTATCAAGAAGCAATTACTTCTGAATATCGCTTTTATTCTTTCGGTGATGCCATGGTGATTCTACCAGAAGGAAAAAGCATTAACTTATGAATTTTCAATTGTTAATTGTGAATTTTTCATGTAGTGATAGATAATCTAATTTGGATGAGATCAATATAACTAAAGAGTTGCAAGTTATGTATCAAAAATATCACAGACATGAGTGGATAACCGTACCCAAGGCTGCACATAGACAGGTATTAATGGGAATAATCTCTGCTTCTTCAGCATTTTTAATTTTGACTTTACCTGCAATTATTAATTCTCCAAGTAGCAAGCTGTTAGCAGCAGAAGTTGTTTCTCAAGATTTAGATGCAGCTATGTCTTTTCAGCAGGGAGTAACATCCTACAATCGTCAAGATTTTCAACGTTCAGAAATGGCTTTTCGGAAAGCCTTACAGCGAGATCCTAATATTGCTACAGCGCGAAATTATTTAGGTAATATTCTTTTACAGCAAAATCGTCTAGATTTAGCTATTCAAGAATATGGAGAAGCAATTAGATTAAATCCCAATTTGGGAGAAGCTTATTATAATTTGGGGGTAGCTTTACAAAAAAAAGGACAAAAAGAAGCTGCTATTACTGCTTACCGTCAAGCTTTGGTAGTCAGTCCCACATTGGCTAATGCCCATTATAATTTGGGAGTTTTGTTTTATGAACAAGAACAGCGTCAGGATGCGATTGCTGCTTATGAACAAGCAATTAACCTAGATAGAAATCATGAAAATGCTTACTTTAATTTAGCAATTGTGCAACAACAAGAAGGTCAAGTAGAACCGGCAATTTCCGCCTATCGGGAAGTTTTGAAAATAGATCCTGACAATGCTGTAGCTTACAATAATTTAGGGAGTCTTTTAGTAAATCAAGGCAAAATTTCTGAAGCAATTAAGATCTACAAAGAAGCAATTAGTCAAAATCCCAAAAATACATCAGCTTACTATAACTTAGGAGTAACTTTATATAATCAAGGTGCTTTGAAGGAGTCTGCTCAAGCATTTAGACGCGCTCGTCAACAGTATGCAACTGAGGGAAATACTGAGCAAATTGCCAAAACTGAGCAAATAATGCAGCAAATTGCTCAAGTTTTAGCACCCAAGAAATCGCCAGTAAATCCATCAGGTAGCACAACAGCTATTACTACTCCACCAGTGGAACAAGCGCCGGCAAATCTTCCACCAGTTGAACAAGCACCTGCAAATACTCCAAAACCTGAAGAAATTATTTTACCTAATTTGACACCAAAAAAATAGATAATAAATCCCAAATAATTGGTTATTGGTCATGGGAAAAATTCTTGCTCCCTACCACCTATTACCTATTACCTATTACCTCAAATTGGTAAACGATTTATATCTTTATTGCAACCAATTACTACCATTGCAGAACCTTTTTCTAACCGTTTAGTTGGTTCGGGATTAATGATAAATTTATTATCATGACTCACGGCCAACATATTTAAACCATAGCGGTTACGAAGTTGCAGTTCAGCAATGGTTTTTCCATGAAATTCATCAGGGACAATTAACTCAACAATGCTATTATCTGGGTCAAGATCAAATCTTTCTAAAATTCCCGGTTTAGTAAGTGTGCGTGCTAAAGCACAACCAGCTTCATATTCAGGAAATACTACATGATCTGCCCCCACTCGGTTTAATAATTTGCGGTGAACTTCACTAGAGGCTTTTGCAATTACGTGAGGTACACCACCTTCTTTCACATTTAAAGTAGTAATAATACTTTCCTGAACGTAGTTACCAATGGCAACAATTACGGTATCAAATTCAAAAATTCCGGCTTCTTTCAGGGCTGCTGGTTCGGTTGAATCTAGCTGCAAAGCATGACCAACTATTTCTTCATTCAAGGCTTCAAAAACCCGTTTTTCATCAACATCTGTAGCTAAGACTTGATAGCCTAAATTATGCAGTGTTGAACAGACAGAACGACCAAAACGACCTAACCCAATTACAGCAAATTGGTGGTTATCTTTACGTAAACTGCGAAGAAATTTTAAGGATGAAAGGTTCATAATTTTATTGGTAATTGGTGATTGGTGATTGGTGATTGGTAATTGGTAATTGGTAATTGGTAATTGGTAATTGGTGATTGGTAATTGGTAATTGGTAATTGGTGATTGGTAATTGGTAATTATCCAACAAGGAGATTTTCTTCGGGGTAGTGAATTCTGCTAGGACGAGGATCACCTAGTATGGATGACATTAATAATAAAACACCAACTCGACCAATATACATTGTGAGAATTAAAATTAATTTTGCTGCGGTAGAAATAGTAGCTGTAATCCCTGTGGAAAGTCCTACTGTACCAAAAGCTGATACTACTTCAAATAGGATTTGAATAAAAGCCAATTTGGGGTCAGTAATACTAATTAAAACCGTGGCAACAATCACTGTTGCTAGTGAACCGAAGACTACACCAACAGCTTTTAAAATTAATGAGATGGCAATTTTGCGATTATATAATAATACCTCTTCTTTCCCTTGCAGAATTGCTTTTGTACAACTGGTCAGAACTCGTAAAGTAGTGGTTTTGATTCCTCCTCCTGTACCCCCAGGACTTGCACCAATAAACATTAGAGCAATCATAATGAATAATCCCGCATTGGTCATTTTTCCAATATCAATGCTATTAAAACCAGCGGTTCTGGTACTGACTGATTGAAACCAAGCTACTAATAGTTTGTCAGATAAATTTAATTGCCCAAAGATACTATCATTTCTAAGTTCTATCAAGAAAATAGCAATTGTTCCTACTACTAATAATATCAAAGTTGTGCTAGTAGCAACTTTAAAATCTAGGGAAAATACTAAACAACTTGTTTTTTTGATGATGCGGTCACGCAACCAGAGATACATATCCAAAATTACCTGATAACCAATGCCACCAAAGATAATTAAACTACCAATTGTTATAATCACTAAAGGAGAAGATTGATAACCAATTAAATTGTCTTTAAATAGACTAAATCCAGCATTATTCCAAGCACTTACACTGTGAAAAATAGCTAACCAAGTTCCTTCTTGCCAACCTTTTTCGGGAACAAAGGCTATCATTAATAAAAATACTCCCGTGATTTCGAATAATAAGGTAGTCGCAATAATAGAACGGATAATTTGCGTGCTACCACTCATGCCTGGACGGTCTAAAGCTTGTTGAATTGCTACTTTTTGTCGAAGGTCAAATTTTCTGCCGATTAATAACATTAAAAATGTCGTAGTTGTCATATAACCTAAACCACCAATTTGGGCTAATAGGGCAATAAATAACTGACCTAAAAAGGAAAATTCAGTACCAGTATCTACTACTGCTAATCCTGTGACGCAAACCGCCGAAGTTGAAGTAAATAGAGCAACAATTGGGTCATTCCAATTACCATTACCAGTGGAAAAAGGCATTGTCAAGAGAATTGCTCCCAAGAGAATGACAGCGACAAATCCCAAACAAATTGTCCGCGCAACAGTCATAAGTAATTAAAAATGAAAAATGAATAAACTTTCTACTTTTGGGTTATTTTGATATCTTTGCAAGGTAGAATTAATGAATTATTCCCAGGCAAAAAAATATCTCTATCTAATTAAAAACATAGATGGTAGCCTATGAATAAGTTTTTTTCAATTTCCTGTCATCTTTTTATTACTAAATTAATGAGTCAAATACTTTACAAACAAATTCAGGAATTTTACGATGCTTCTTCCAGTTTGTGGGAACAGATTTGGGGGGAACATATGCACCACGGTTATTATGGTGTAGATGGTAAACAGGTGAAAGAACGCCGTCAGGCACAAATTGATTTAATTGAAGAGTTGCTAAAATGGGCAGATGTTAAAGGTGCTGAAAATATCCTTGATGTTGGCTGTGGAATTGGTGGTAGTTCTTTATACTTAGCTGAGAAGTTTGGGGCAAATGCCACGGGAATTACATTGAGTCCTGTACAAGCCGCTAGAGCCACTGAAAGGTCTTTGGCAATGAATTTGAGTCAAAAGACTAGATTCATGGTTGCCAATGCCCAAGAAATGCCCTTTGAGGATAATTCTTTTGATTTGGTGTGGTCACTGGAAAGCGGTGAACATATGCCAGATAAAACTAAGTTTTTACAAGAGTGCTATCGCGTGTTAAAGCCTGGTGGGACTTTGATTATGGTTACATGGTGTCATCGGAATACAGATAAGTCACCACTCACAACGGATGAGCAAAAGCACTTAGAAGATATTTATCGAGTCTATTGTTTACCTTATGTTATTTCTTTAGCGGAGTATGAAGCGATCGCTTGGCAATTACCATTAAATAATATTCGCACGGCTGATTGGTCAACCGCTGTTGCACCTTTTTGGAATGTGGTCATTGATTCAGCATTTACACCCCAAGCATTTATCGGTTTATTAATGGCTGGTTGGACTACAATTCAGGGGGCATTATCTTTAGGCTTAATGCGTCGAGGTTATGAAACTGGATTAGTTAGATTTGGATTATTACGCGGGACAAAATAGTAACATTGTCAGAATCAGGATATCCAGAATTAAAGGATTAACAGGATGAAAACTAGAGATTTTATCACCAATTACTAGCCTCAATTAGCAACTTGAGTTACTAGAGGTTTAGCAATATCAAATGTATTGTCAGAAATAAAAAATAAGAAAAGATGAATCAATTGTATCAACAAAATTCGGCTATTTCTCCAAAAAGTTGGTTTTATGCTTTTTGGAAGTTTTCCCGTCCCCATACAATTATGGGAACAACTTTGAGTGTTTTGGGTTTATATTTAATTACCCTGGGTGTCACTTCGACAAAGTTTTCTGGTTTGCATATTAGTCAGATTTTAGCAACGTGGGTTGCTTGTATCTGTGGCAATATTTATATTGTTGGTTTGAATCAATTGGAAGATATTGACATTGATAAAATCAATAAACCAGATTTACCTTTAGCGTCGGGAGAATTTACCAGAGGACAAGGACAATTAATTGTTATTATTACTGGGATTGTGGCTTTAGCTTTAGCATGGCTAACAGGACCATTTTTAATGGGAATGGTAACGATAAGTTTGGCAATTGGTACGGCTTATTCTTTACCACCAATTCGGTTAAAACAGTTTCCTTTTTGGGCTGCTTTGTGTATTTTTTCGGTGCGGGGAACGATTGTTAATTTAGGTTTGTTTTTGCATTTTAGCTGGGTATTGCAAAGAAGCCAAGGGATTCCGGGTGCAGTTTGGGCTTTAACTGTGTTTATCTTGGTATTTACATTTGCGATCGCTATTTTCAAAGATATTCCTGATATGGAAGGAGATAGAGTTTATAATATCACAACTTTCACTCTCCAACTCGGACAACAAAAAGTATTTAGTCTCGCACTTGGGGTATTAACAATCTGTTATGGAGGCATGATTTTAGTAGCGTTATTCCATCTTGCGGAAGTTAACACTATCTTCATCTTAATCACCCATACAGTAGCTTTAATTGTGATGTGGTGGCAAGGTAATGGGGTAGATTTACAAGACAAAAAAGCCATTACTAACTTCTATCAATTTATCTGGAAATTGTTTTTCATTGAATATCTGATTTTTCCCGTTTCCTGTTTATTAGCTTAAATTCATGTTAGAAACATTTCCCAACTCGTCTGATATTATCGCTATTTCTGTAGTCATTGTTGGTCTTAGTATTCTTGGTTATTTGAGTATCAAAACATTGATTACTTCCAATTTATTTCAGAAAGGCATCAATTTTTATCAAGCCAAAGATTTTGAAAATGCTGAAATAGCTTTGAGAAAAGTTATTGCTATCAACTCTACCAATGATATGGTACGTTTGCTATTAGGAGATATTTTAAATCAAAAGGGACAAATTGCCGAAGCAAAAGCGTTATTTTGTGGAGTAATTGATAGCAGTCCTAAAAATCCTGATGCTTATTTACGTTTAGCAAATATTCTCATGCAGGAACAACAGGAAGTAGAAGCGAAAAGTAATTTAGTTCAAGCAAAGGAGTTATTGCAAAAACAGCGTCAACCAGAAAGGGCTAAAAAGGTTAGTGCTTTGTTGGATAAAATGTCTAAACTGTGATTTTTAGGATTTTGATGATTTTTAGGATTATTGATGTTAAATTAATAGTCCATTTGCTTCTTTTATAACTTGAGAGATTTCAGGTTTATCAGAAGCAATTACATCATCTGGTAAATGTTTATGATAGGGAAAGTTCGGCAGATTAGGAAAGTGAGGGGTGCTATCATAACGAAAAATCAGGTAATTATGTTCGTTTTGAAAATGGTAACGATAATCGAGAAATTGTAATTGATTGTCTGCGACTACGATAGCTTCATTTATTTCCAGTAAATGTGTTTGATTGAAACGCAATCGAATTCTGATATTAGCTCGGTTGGGAGTCAAAATTTCCTCTTCGTAACGTTCGACATAAACATTACTGTACATAAGAACTGCCTGCTCAAATTGATTGAGGTAATCAGATAGAATATTAGGCAGCATAGTTAAATCTTTGCTCTAGTTCCTGACGTAAAGCAAGGTAGTGACGGTAATCATTTGCCCATTCTATAAATAGGGCATCATCTGATAATATACCTTGATTATATTGGTAAAAAAATTCTTCAGAATCCATTTTTTGTTGGTTTTCATAGATACTCAACCGTTTTGCAACCGCAACTAAAGCATCTAATGGTGATGTATATTGAATAGTTTGTTTACGCATTGTTTTTTCAATATTGTGGAAGTTGTTGGATTTCCTTAAGTCAAGCTAATTGATATGAACTAATTATACAATATAATAGGTGAGTAATCACATTTTAAATTTTTTCCTAAAACCTGAGCATGAATTTACCTTTAGAAGTTATTTTGAGTTTAGTTCTAGAAATTTTGATAGGTTTATGGCTAATTTGGCAAGCTATAAAAATAAACTCTAATATTGATATATTCAAAATAGGAGTTAACTGGTTTAGGGATAGACCTATCATTTTACCTTCTTTATTTTTTTTAATGTTTCCATTTTTGTCTACATATATTTTTCATAATTTACCAGCAGATTTAAATAAGATTTTTGACAACAGAATAATTGGACAATTATTAACAACTTTTGGGACAGTTATAAGCATCTATATTGGAAACATAGCTTTAGAAAGCTTCAGGAAAACTCAGGGAGGAAAGAAGGTAGCAAAAGTAATCGTTGCGAGCATGGAAGGTCATTTAGTATATCTATCGGAAATTATTAGATGCCTTGAAGAGTATTTATTTGAAGAAACAAATAAAAAATTCTTGCCAGGAAATCAAGAACAAGGGCTTAACTATCAAGAATTATGTCTTAAAAATATTGATGGCAGACTTGAGCAAATTAAAAATGATTATATATATGAATCAGCACTCAAAGAAATTGGAATTCTCAAAAGCGAATATATCAATATAATTTACGATTACTCTAGGTTTTTAAACTCTATTTTATATGAAATTTCAAAAATACAGGATATAAAAAAGCTAGGTTTTATGTGTAATTTGCAAGAACAAATTTGCGAATTTGATATTAACACAAAATTAGATATGATGATTATCACCAAAGAAATTCTTCAGGATTATGAATATTTCAACAATCACAAAGAATGCGTGAAATATTACTATACTCAAAAAGTGTGTATTGATATCCATAAAGGTACACAAATTACACCAAAGAAAGATAACATGGAAGAAAAAATCTTAATAAGAACTCACAGATTATTTAAAGATTTTGGCTTATTCAATGAGCTTGATGATGCTTATGATAAAAATCAAATTGAATTTGAAGCGAAACGAAAAATGGAAGATTTATAACTAAGAAATGGATAATTTATCATTCTCTATACTCTTATGTAAGCGTTATCTTTGACACCTTGTAAGTCTCAACACTAGAGAAGAAATATTATTTAGTTTACCATACCTTACTAAATTCCCCCACCCTAACCCCCAGCCACGCAATCCAGGAATAAACATAACTGATGGGAGGTGTCCTTCTGGTGCTGTTATATTAAAAGCAATATCAAAGTCATACACCCGGTGTTTTCCGCCTTTTATCCAACCTACTGCATTTCCAAATGCTTGCAAACTTTTTGCATCTGACTCATTTGTATTTACTAGACTTTGATAAATGCGTTTTTGGACGGAAAAACCAAACCTTCCCTTGCTGTATCTTACCCACAAATCATCAATTATGCGGAGGTCTTCGCAGGGGAAATTGTCAATATTCTCTACACGTAACCAACCCTCCGTTTCTCTGTCTGTTGCTTTCAGCATAACCTTACCTGTTTCTATGTCTGCTGCTTTCCACTTCCCTGATGCTAAAAGTTTATCTAATTCTCGATAGTCAACACCTATTGATGAAATCAATTTAACAGAAAGAATAGAAGAAACTTGTCTTTTTGTGTTTGTTCCAACTTCCTGCTTTTCCAATTCTAATAAAACCTCATTTGCAAACTGAAACCGATTAATTGGTAAATCCTGCAACATCTTATCTAAAACTAATTCCAACTCCTGACTTACAGAAACATATTGTTTCCATACCCACTGCATTCTCATAGCATCAAACAGCGGGTCAGAACCATCTCCTTTTTGAAAATATCCCGTTAATAAACGAATACAAGTTACAGCTAAACTATAAAGATCACTATTAGGAAAAACCATCCCGCGAAATTGTTCTGGTGGTGCATATCCCGGTGTACCTGTAATTGTCCCCACTCTACTCAAAACACTTCCACCAACTTCCTTAGAAACTCCAAAATCAATTAGGAATAAAGCACCAGTTTGAGAACTTCTAATAATATTTTCTGGTTTAATATCTCTGTGAATGACTTTTTTATCATGGACAAATTGTAAAATAGGTAATAATTCAACTAATATCTGTTTAACTTCCGATTCGCTGAATTTTCCTTTTTGTTGTAATTCATCTAAGAGATTTTTACCTTCGATAAATTCCTGAATTAAATATAATCTTCCTTCTTGTTGAAAGAAAGCCAGTAAATCTGGAATATGTGAATGTTTCCCTAAATCTCGCAGTCGAAAAGCTTCTTGTTTAAATAACTCCGTCGCTTTTTCTAAAGCCGCACTTCCCGACTGTTGGGGTAAAAATTGCTTAATTACACAGGGAGTATCTAATCTTTGTTCGTCTACTGCTAAAAACGTTCTCCCAAATCCACCTTCTCCAATAACCCGCACACCACGATACCGCTCTTGTAATACCAGTTTACTCCCACAACGTTGACAAAATATCGTCTTCGGTGGATTTTGCTGTAGACATTCGGGGTTAAGACACTGACTCATAGATACTCATTGGGGCTAATCATTTCAGTATAATTATACGTTAAGGTGTAGGTAAAAATTATCTGAGTTGATTAAATTCTTCCTCTGTAATATTCAACTGGTTGAGAATTTCATGAAATAACCAACCACCAATTTCTGAATTTCGATGAATAGGAATAGTGGTTGCACGTCCGTCTAAATGTTGCCAACGTGCATGACTACCCTTTTGACGGACTTTTTTAAAACCGAGTTTTCTGGCAACTCTTTCTAATTCACTTGCTTTAGCTGGCATTTGCTATTACTAATTCAATATCATCTGGCATAACTAAACCGTTTTCTGTATATTCTTCTTGAATCATTTCAAATACATAATTCAGTTCAAGACGTGCTTCATCTGGTGTTTTTCCCCAAGCGTGACAACCAGAAATTGCTGGGATATAAGCAACATAAGTACCATTGTCATCAGGACGAATAACTGTGGTGTAGTCTTGTAAAGACTTCATAAGGATTATATCATGTTTGAGTAACTTTATTATAATATAAAAACCTTTATTTAGGAGTAACTACTAAACATGATTATAAAAATTGGTAAAGTTTATCTTGTTGGTGCAGGTCCTGGAGATGTGGAATATTTAACAGTTAAAGCCTATCGGCTTTTGGGAACTGCTCAAGTATTAGTTTATGATGCTTTAGTTGATAGTCAATTATTAGATTGTGTCCCCGCTAATTGTCTAAAAATAGATGTTGGTAAACGGGGTGGTAAACCCAGCACTTCCCAAACTGAAATTAACGATTTACTAGTAAAACATTGTTTAGAAGGACAACAAGTAATTAGACTAAAATCAGGAGATCCATTTATATTTGGTCGCTGTCTTTTAGAAATTGAAGCATTAAAAAAAGCAGGTTGTGAATTTGAAATAATTCCCGGAATTTCTTCCGCATTAGCCGCACCGCTATTAGCCGGAATTCCCCTCACAGATAACGTTATTAGTCGTTGTTTTGCCGTCTGTACAGCCCATGAACCAGAAACCTTAAACTGGGAAGCATTAGCAAGCCTAGAAACCTTAGTAATTTTGATGGGAGGAAAAAATTTATCAGAAATAATCCATCAACTGATAAAATATAGAAAATCCTATTCTACACCCATTGCTATCATCCGTTGGGCTGGAACACCAAACCAACAAATCTGGACAGGAGAACTGGGAAATATCCTCGAACAAACCGCTGATTTATCTCTTTCTCCCGCAGTTATAGTCATTGGTGAAGTTGTCCGATTACGCGATTACCTATAATCTGAAAAAATCTCTTCTTTGCGTCTTTGCGACTTTGCGTGAAACCCAAAATTATTAATATTACAAATTCAATGTCAACCGTGAATCAAAATCTTTCCCCCCTTGCTGGTAAAACCATCTTAGTTACCCGTTCCGTAGGACAATCAAATCAATTTAGCGATCGCTTAACCTCCGCAGGTGCTAAAGTAATAGAAATGCCAACTTTGGAAATTGGACACCCTAGCAGTTGGGAAGCTTTAGATCAGGCAATTTTGGATTTATCAACTTTCAATTGGCTAATTCTCACATCTAGTAATGGTGTAGAATACTTTTTTAGTAGATTAGAAAAATCTGGTCAAGATAAAACTGCTTTAGCTGAGGTAAAAATTGCCGTTGTCGGTGAAAAAACTGCCCAAAGTTTGCAAAAGCAAAATATTCAAGCTGATTTTATTCCTCCTAACTTTGTGGCTGATTCTTTAGTTGAAAATTTTCCCGAATCCCTAACAGGTAAAAAGATATTATTTCCCAGAGTAGAAAGTGGTGGAAGGGAAGTATTAGTTAAAGAATTAACCGCCAAAGGTGCAGAAGTAATTGAAGTTCCTGCTTATGAATCTTGCTGTCCTCAAAGTATCCCGGCTGCGGCTGAATATGCCCTGGTTAATAATACCATAGATGTCATTACTTTTGCTAGTTCTAAAACAGTCTTATTTTTCTCACAGTTAACAGCACATATTTTTACTTACAACCCGGAAAATTTAGCCAGAGTTTGTATAGCTTCCATTGGTCCCCAAACTTCAAAAACTTGTCATTCTGTATTTGGAAGAGTAGATATTGAAGCGGAAGAATATACTTTAGAAGGTTTAACAAATGCAATTATTAAATGGGTAAATCAGCAATAACTAATGAATAAAAACTTAATTGGTTTAACTGGTGGTATTGCGACGGGTAAAAGTACGGTTGCTAATTATTTAGCTACAGCTTACAATTTACCGATTTTAGATGCAGATATTTATGCGAGAGATGCTGTATCTATAGGTTCTCCTATTTTGTCACAAATTGCTGAAAAATATGGTAAAGATATTATATTAAATGATGGTAATTTAAATAGAGCAAAATTAGGAGAAATTATCTTTAATCATCTAGAAGAACGTCATTGGGTAGAAAATATAATTCATCCTTATGTGAGAAATTGTTTTGATAAAGCCATTAACGAATCATTTGCAAATACTTTAATTTTAGTAATTCCCCTATTATTTGAAGCCAACCTAGAAAACCTAGTCAATGAAATTTGGGTTGTATCTTGTTCAGAACAACAGCAACAACAACGATTAATAGAAAGAAATCATTTAACACTAGAACAAGCAGCAGCAAGAATAAATAGCCAATTACCCATTACTGAAAAAATCGCTCGTGCTGACGTAAATTTAGATAATTCCTCAACGTTAGAATTACTATTACAACAAATAGATATAGTGGTGAAAAATCTTTCCTAGACACCCTTTTTCTTCAATACTCAACTCTGCGGAGAAGTTGGGTAATTTTATTCTTTTTACATCTTGACTTGTCAAGCCTCATAAGTTTATTATTTATAGTAAGTAATTTTAGAAACAACTATTAAGGGTGCAAATGAACAAAATAATAATAAATCCAGACTTAGCCAATGTTGATTATACTGATTTATTAGCAAAAATTTTATTGGTATTGCAAAAACCAAATCAGGAAATATTTAAACTTTATGATGATAATAAACGTTTACAAATCAATATTGATCAGGTGGTAACTGAAGTTGCTAATATGCAGGTAGAAAATCCCTTGGGAGCATCTGCAAACAGTGTCCGTTCTGCTACTGTAAATATTAGTCCAGGTTCGGAAGCAAAGTTTCGGACTCAAATTCACGAAATTAAAGATTGTGTTGAGAAATTATTACAATCATTCTTAGGAGATAGCAAATCAATAGAAGAATTTGTTAGTAACCTAATTACAGATTTACAGAAATTCCAAGGAACAAAAGCTAACTTAGACTTTACCTATCCTTTTCCTAATTATGATAATCTGCAAAAGCAACGTTTAACCTTTAATAAAAAAAATCCTGAAAACAGAGAATTACTAAAAGTCCACAAGCTAACTATTTCTGTTCAGAAAACTCGTGATTTTGATGCAGAATTGCGAAAGGGTTTAGAACATTATATTCGTGTTAAATTTGCGAGTGCAAATGCTGAAGAAAAACAAGATTTAGAATACATTCTTGAAGATTTAGAAAAAGATCAAAATTCTGACCTTTTTCGGTTGCGGGATGTTGTCAATAAAGAAACATTAGGAAAACTCAAAAAACAAGCACAGATAAATTATTTAGAGTTCCTGCTAGAAAATATTAACACCAATAGTAGAAATCTCAATTCCACAGGTGCTATCCCAGGTGGTATATACTTAGAAGATTTAATTAGAAGACTAAGACTTATAGAAGAATATATCAACGATAGCAATAAAGCTGATGGTGATTATCTCGTCAATTATGCAGGTGCTGAAGTTAATTACAAAGATGCTTTTTCTCGTGGTGAAGCATTTGATAAGCTGCCAATTATTCCCATAGTAGAAGGTTTTTTGGGAGAAACAAAAGATGAAAATCGCGGAGAAATTCAATTTGTATTTGGACTCAAATTGAAGTTTGATGGTAAAGTTCATACTGACGGTGGTAAAAGCGTTTTTGATTATCGTCTCAATATCCTGAATCCAGATAGTCAAGAACATAAAGATGCACTTGCAGATCCTTTACAGCGAGAATCATTTGCAAAAGAGGTATTAAGAATAGCATTTTTGTACTATTTTGTATTTGCATCTCGTCAAGATCCAGAAAAAAAAAACTACAACCCCAATGATGAATTAAAATATGATCCTATTGCGGGATTTGAACAAGGAGTAATATCAATCCTAAAAGGTTCTGATGATATAGCAAAACAGGACTTATTGCGGAAAATTCTTAAAGGTTTTACTAAATTTAATATTCAGGTTAAAATCAATTTTCTCAAAGATATACTGCAAGATATTCTCAAACGGAAAACTTCCTTTCCTACAAGAGAGTATCCTGTACATATTTCTGTGAAAAACGGGATTCTTGAAGAAGATACCCGAAATATTTTCAATAACAATACATTTTTCAAACCTGTTGTCAGAAGAAATCCTAAAGAAGTTCTCAAATACATATCTTTAGGAAAACCAAATACAGAAACAAATTCCCTTTGTACCCTACCAGCTAAAGTTACTATCAACGACATTCACTTTTTTGCTACAGATGATCAAGAAACCTTTAGCATGGAATATGATTTAACTGCTATCCGCTATCCGCGCATTACCAGTAATTTTTGCACCTTTAGATGATCCGAGATGTTTAAGTATTTGCAGTCAACACTTCAAAACTCGACAACTTTTATTATTTCCCTATCGTTTAGAAAATAAAAAACTAGAACCTCCTCAAGCTTTTGTTTATAAATTTACTTACGGTTTGCTTGCTTATATTTGTCTTGAACTTTTACTGGAAAAGCAGACAAGATTATTTATTCCCATTCTCAGATTACATCTGCACGGTAAAGATGATGATGCACCGATAGAAAAATTTATAGTTTCTTTATCTGCTGTTTTATCTCATTTATTCAATGAAACCCATCGTGCTAATAAGAAAGGATTTGATATTAGAAAGTTGGGATTTAAAATTCCTAATACTATGAGTTCGTTGTACTCTGTTTTACCCAAAAAATTCACTTTTCATAGTTCTTCAAAATCTCCCAAATTAGACAAACTAGCCATTATTATTGTCTCCAGTCGTGAAAGTGATCGTGGTTGGAATGGTTCTGCAAAAATCTACAATTTAATGGGAGAAATTATAGGTGTAAACACGAAAAATGGGGTAGTCAAATTTCAGTTACCGACAACTTTTTCTGACAACTATAACCAGCAAGAAATGTATACAAATCCTAGCGTAATTATTGATAAAGTTACTGAACTTTACCAACTGGGATACAAGCACATTGTCTATATTGCGAAAGCACCTTTTACTAGCACATTACATCTAACACAAACAGAAGATGATGATGGACTTTTCTTTATGTCAAGAGACGTAATTAGAGGTTTAAAATCTGAATATCATGATATCAAAATCTATCCCATGTTTTTTGATAAATACTATGCGGTTAGACTGGAAGATATTGCAGCTAGTTCTTTGTATATTCAAGACACAGTAGAACTAACAAATTTACTCGAAGATCCTAGCAAAAAATCTGTTGTATTTTTCAACTTATTTAATGGAATGAAAGTAGGTAAAGAGGAAGAAAGATATTATAGAGGTGTCATTTCTTATGCGACGCTGTTAAATATTTATCAAGGAATCCTTGACGATGAAGATATTCACAAAGGACTTATTTTTGATGGTTCATTAAAAGACGATATCTTGCAATATTTGACTTTATTTCACTTCTCCCGCTACCAAAAAGCCGACAAACAAATTCACGTCAAACTAGATCCTTACGACAATTTAATCGGAGATAAATCCGTGGGTAAACTTTCTTTACTTAATCATTTTAAAGGAAAAGGTGAATTTAACTCTTTAGCATTTTTAACTCTTGTGAGAAAAGTGTTAAATGCAAAGTAAAGCAAAGGTTAACACAAAAATCATCTGAAAATTAACATGAAATCTAAAATAGCTGAAGATTTAGGACGTTTATTTGAAGTAGGTTTTAATATTGGAGTTATTGCTTATATTCAAGAACAGAAAATTAAGCACAAATTTGGTGACTTATATCGTCAAGAATTACAGCAGCTAAAATTATCTAACATCCAACAGCGATTTGTGGCTAAAGTTATCAGCACTGTAGAAAGAGAAATGGCTAAAAAGTGGAGTATATTTTTTATTCAAAAGGGGTTTTTAAGTGGTTTTAATTTCTTCCGAGAATACATCAAATCTACAGGTTGGGATAAACCACACAAATTACCAAATGTGGAAATATTATATTATCAATGTCGGTTTAATGGTGATAATAGTATTGGTACTTATGACACCAAGGATGATTCTCAGTGGTTTAGGGAAGTATTATCTCAATTTGACAACTTAGATAATATCCCTCAATATATTACAAAGTATAAGAAAAAAGGCGAGTTTCTGAATGCAGATACTTTAATTTTATTACGTCATAGGAAAGAGGATCGAGTTATTTGTGTTGATTTATCGGTGTTTTCTATCAACTCCAATGAAGATGTTGAAGATATTGATTATATAGCAATTATCCGCAGGTTATTAATGCGGGATATTAGCTATTTACGTTCAAAAAGTGTCTTTTCTAGTCTGAGAATTGATACTGAATCTTTAGGGTTAGAATTTTCAGAAGGTTTAAAGACATACTTTACTGCTTTTAAATATAGGGATAAAGAAAGTACCAAATCAATTCAAGCTGCTTGTTATCTCCATAGCTTCTATGAATTTCTGCAAAAAACTACTATTCTTCCAGATACAGCAAATCTAGTTTTCAATTCTATAGGATATAGCGATCGCGGAATTAGTACAATATCCATTCAACGGGAAAATGTAGATATCTTAAAAACTTGTTATCAGGATTTCGTAATTCAAAGTACAACTGAATCTAATTATTTAGCACTACAAAAGTCTTTTAACAGCAAGTTTTCAGAAATTTCTCATACTCTCGATAAGTTATTAGATTTTGGTAAACTTGAACCTGGTTATATTAGTGGTGGTTTGCTGGTAGTACCTATTGCTAATAATAAGTTAGAAGAAACTTATCAAATGCGACTAGCTGATATAACAACCTATGCTAATGAAGAATTGTGGAAAAATATGCACGAAATTACCCGTCGCAAATCTTATTATCCAGAAAATTTACGATTTGCTATTCAAGATGCGATAGAATTAGTAAAAAATTTAAAAGATGATGTGAAGAAAACACAAAGACTGGAACAAAGTAGTCAACACAATGATCAATATTACGCTTTACCATTATTTGCATTTATTAGTGGGGAAGTTATGAAAGAATATTTTGAAAATGAACCACAAGAACCGGAAGATCAACTTTTTCGGGATATTTTATCTACCTATATTCGCTCATTATATCCCGTTGGTAATGTTTTACCAATTGGTCATAATTACAAAGAATTTCCCTTTGTGGTATTTAGAAGTTATAGCTTAGAAGAAATCAGAAACAAAATATTTACAGAAAAGTACCTATTAAATTCTCATGAATTAAATGTGCTAAATTTGATTCTTTCTTCCTAAACATCTCCCATAAATCCCCAAAAATCAAATACCCGACTCCTTGGAAAAGTCGAGTATCTAAGAGGGTGTTTGAAAAGTCTAAATTCATACTCTCTGGGCGATTAGAAATCGCGGCTACACAGACAAAACCCACCTATTCCTTCGGTTCGGTAAGGGATATGTGGGTTCAGAAGCTTTGATTTTTCATTAGTCCACGAAGGTGGACTTCGCTTGTGTAGTAGCGAATTATATTCGCCGATAGCGTAGCGTGGCGTTAGCCATAAACTTTTCAAACATCCTCTAAAATGAATGATAATTTTTCGCGTTTTATGGGTTGAGGCTATTGACTTGCACCAAAAAATCTGTTAGACTAGATCTTGATAAGGAAGAACTATTCTGCACTTTCTCCCCCAACCACAACATCTCGAATTCGTAAACTGGGACCTCCGCAACCAACAGGTAAACCATTTTGTCCACCTTTACCACAACCCCCGGATTCATCCCAGTAAAAATCATCACCAATGGCTTCGATATCTGCGAGGGTTTGGAAGACGTTACCAGAAAGAGTAACATCTTTCACAGGTTCAGCAATTTTGCCATTTCTAATCATCCAAGCTTCCCCAGCACTGAAAGTGAACATTTCCCCGTTCGTCATTCCCCCTAACCAATTTTGAGCAAAAACACCTTCTTTAATCCCTGTAAATAAATCTGCGACGGGAGTTTTACCCCGTTCAATCCAGGTATTTGTCATTCTCACAATGGGGGAATAGTGATAATTAAGACAACGAGCATTACCTGTGGGTTTTTCTTCTAATTTACCAGCAGTTTCACGGGAATGGAGTCTACCAACTAATACACCATCTTCAATTAATTGGGTAGTCGTCGCAGGTGTACCTTCATCGTCGTAAAAATAACTGCCGCGATGTCCTTGGGGTGCAGCACCATCAAATATTTGCAGTTCTTCGGGTCCAAAACGTCTTCCCAAAGTCATAACTTCGAGAATATCGGGGTTTTCATAAGCCATATCTGCTTCGGAAAGATGTCCAAAGGCTTCATGTACAAATAAACCGCTGAGAATGGGATCAATAACTACGGTGTAAGTATTACCTTTGACAGGCGGTAAAGATAAAGACGTAACTGCTCTTTTTGCTGCACCTTTAACTTGCTTGTCTAAATTAGTTAAGTCTTCGTAAGCCTTGCGAGAACCTGTGGTTTCTCTGCCAGTTTGCACTGTGTCCCCATTCCTTGCTGTAGCAGCAAAGCGCATTTCCATATCTACCCAAGATTGGTCAATAAAAGTTCCTTCTGAGGTGACAATAATCACTCTTTGGGTACTGTCACTATAATGAACGGAGGTGGTAGTAATGCGGTGATCAACTGTTTTTAAAAGGTCAGTATAGTGATCGCATAATTGCTTTTTCTGCTTTAGCGAAACCTGACGGGGATCAGTACCCAGTAAAGGTAATTTACATACGGCTTGTACGGGATCAATCGCTGCAAGTATAGTCTCTTCATCACCCACTATCCGGGCTGCGGCAATGGCTTCTTCTATGCGTTCTTCAATGGTTGCTAATTTATTAAAACTACTTAAACCCCAGCCACCTTTATAACAAGTGCGAACATGGCCACCAATGGAAATCCCTTCGCTGAGAGTTTCCACTTTATCACCACGCAAAACAATATCTGTTCCCTCGGCTTCTTCCAAGCGAATCATCAAATAATCCACACGAGAAGAGTAACGGGAAATTAAATCTGAGAGGATATTTTGAACATCAGTAAGTTTAGTTGTCATTTTATGAATCGCGATAAATTACATTTATTTTCTTATTGAAAAACATATTTTTGGGCTACTTTCCAATAACGGGAAAACCGCTTTAAATCAATATATCCGTCATATTCAAAAAACGGTTCTCCAGCCAAGACTTCTAATTTTACAGACTTTTCAATTTGATGACGAATATCATCAAATCGCGGACTGGGACTATCTGTAGTTACAACTAAATTAGTATTATGTTCTTTTGCAAAAGCTAAAATTTCTTGTGCTACATTTCCCCGGCGAATTTCTACAGGTAATTCTAGCAAACATTCATAAATGAAAGTCAGGCGTTTTAGGCCAATTTGCCATTCTCCTATTAAAGCATCATCCCAAACCCAAAGGGCTGGGGCTTGGGGATATGCTTGAAGTGCAGGGTTTTGGGGACTCAGACAGTCTCCATTGATCCAAATAACTGGTGTATTCATTATCTGCGCTTATCTATATCAATAGAAAAACAAATATATAACCATCTTAAATCATAACGGCGATGGTTGATATTCAAAAAAGCTCAAATCTTTTAAATCCTGATTTGACAAGCATTCTGACTCCTAACTCCTAACTGATAAATTCCCTTGCCAATAAATTTTTAATAATTTTTGCAAAATCGTAACTATGGATACATCCAATTCTGGCAACCGTGGATAACATGATAAAAATATTCACATAGTAAAAAACATCAAGAACCAAAAAACCATTGTTCTTGTTCATCTTTCCATCTTTATAAACAGCAGCCTACAGGAGTTTACCTTCCTAAATAATTTACCTGACAAAAATAATCCCTACTGCCTTAAATATAAGGACAAAACAACTTTATCACAATCCAGTATGACATCACAAAAACCTGTCATACCCATTCGGGATTTTAGATTGGGAATGAATTACACTTTTGCAGCAATTTCCCACACCACTAAATATCCGCAGTTAGCGTCCTTGTGATATTTCAGCTAAACAATCAAGGAGTTTATTATGCTTCGACAAATGTGCTGGTTATCTAAGTCTAGCGGCGATGATGAAAAGATTTTGTACTTGCAAACTGCACCTGGACAACCTTGGCGGCCTTACACAGCTTTTCCACAGTTTTCAGTTCCAGATTATCGCGTTCCTCGTGGTTCTAAGGGTTGGGCAACTTATCAAAAACTCTTTAAAGCAGGTTGGACTTTAGTACCTAGCGCCAGAGGTAGCGAATTTGGTGATAGTTGCTATGCAGAGTCAACTGTGCAGAGTTCATAGCCTATACAGCAGATTTCGGAGAAATGAGGTACAAGCTTGAATAATGAAACTCTTGTGGTGCGGGCATCTTGCCCGCTATGTGTACCTTATAACAGCAAAAATCGCTGTATTACCATCTGGGGAACACCATCAATATTATCTCATCCCCAGATGGGTGAAATTATTTGCGTATCTGAGCAAGTAAACCCCAAACACCTTACAATAGATAGGGTGCGTTAACTGCTGTTACAAACATTTATATTTATGCCTCCCCGTTGGCCTCGCAAACCAGATCGCAAAGATCCAGATTTCCGTAAACTAGATGATCGCATGAATTTCGCTGTTCATGTCGGTATTTGTGCAACTGTCACTTCTGGGTTGTGGTTTTTCCACATTTTGAAAACTACTTCCTGGGAATGGCTACCTGGGTTAACACTTGGTTGGGTAGGAGTATTGCTACTGCATCTAATTTACATTGGTGCGATCGCTAATTACGACCCCACACCACCAAAATCCACCTAAAGAAAGAAAAACAAGCTAGGGAATTCTCCCATGTGGTAGTAGATCAAGTCTAGCTAATTGAGTAATAATATGAAATAGGCTAAGATATTTCAATATTGCTAACAATGAGGTTATATTTATGGCTAATACTAATACCACAGAAATACTAGAAACCCTAGCTGCCGAAATTGGTGAAAGTGTTTATATAGATATTGCCAAATGGCATCTTTATCTATCAGATGCCAAACTGCATCATGTTGTGGCTGAAAAATTGTATCCTTTAATTACTTCTAAAAGCGTTAATGAAGATAAGGTAATTGCCGCTTTAGAATCTATCACTGTCAAAGTTGGTGGTGGTAGAAAGGAACTATCTTTAATTGATTTATTACCCTTGCAATGTCAAGTTACTTTAGTAGATATTGTTGAAAAATATCAACGGGAAATCTAATCTTCATTTTCTTCCCATTGGCAAATTTACATATTTAAATAATGGAGGTTGATCAAGATGTTTTTACAAATCAAACATAGCCACGATTTGGTGAAAATAGTCGATGTTCAAGAACTATTAGACCCCACCAGTGAAACTGTCCACGCCCAAGACCAAGAAGGACAAGAAGAACAGGAAACGGACATTTATAAAAAGGAAGAACTAGTATTTCCTTCTGGGGAAAACCTACCGCGCTGTTGGTTAGATGCCAAATTCAGAGAAAGAGAAGCTGTAGCAGCTTAATTTTAATTACAGTCAGTCAGTAGGGGTTTAGCAATGCTAAACCCCTACATTAATTTAATTCACAGCAGTTTTTTCTGCTGCTGTCACACCTTCAGCACCTTTAGAAAAAGCTTTAGTAATCCAATAGGTGAAAATATGAGAAAGCACACCTAACGGACCGGCAAATAGACACAAAGCTAGAGAATGAATTGTCCAAATTCCGGTTTTTTGTCCTTCCCAATAAATCCATCTACCGACAAATAAATCCATTACTAAAAAATGAATCCAACCTGTAGCAGCGGCTGTTTCATCACTAAAAAACCTGGCTATATCTGCTAATTGAGGATTTGATAAAGCCGCAGCGTTTTCTGGAGTAATGCTGGTGACAAATAAGTACAAATATGCACCCGCTAAAACCACAAAAGGCAGATAAGATTCCATTACCTTGCGAGTTACTTTCCAGTTAGGTAAAAGAATCATCAAAGCCCAAAAAGGCAAAACAAAAACATTGGCAACATTAAATAAATCTGTGATATTCATATTACAAAGCTACTAATTGAGATTCTATTGCTGAAGATTGTAAATTACGACCGATAAAAACTAAACTGGTTTGTTTTGCTTCTTCTGGTTTCCAAGGACGATCATAAAATTTATCAAATCTATTTCCTACACCTTGCATAACTAACCGCATGAGTTTATTTTCAACAGCCACAAAACCTTTAATTCGGTAAATTTCTTGTTCTTGTGCCAGTTTTTCTAATGTTGCTTGTAGCTTTTCGGGGTCAAATGTCCGGTCTAAAATGACGTGAGTTGAGTTAATTTCATCATCATGATCATGGTCTTCTTCTGTGTCGTGGTGACTAGGACGAGAATCTAAATTATCTTCAACTGCGGCTGCAAATCCTAATAAGATAGATGGGTCTAATTTACCATAATCACTAGAGACAATTTTCACAACTCTAGGTAATTCTTTCTTGACTAATTCTAAAACTTGTGCTTGGGTTTCTGCATCAACTAAATCAGTTTTATTCAAAATTACTAAATCAGCACAAGCAAGTTGATCTTCAAACAATTCTTGTAATGGTGTTTCATGTTCTAGACTATCATCTTCTTGGCGTTGGGCAGCTATGGCATCTAAATCACTGGCAAATGTTCCCGCTGCAACTGCGGCACAATCTACAACTGTAATTACTGCATCTACTGTAGCAGCGTTGCGGATTTCTTGCCAACGAAAGGCTTTAACTAAGGGTTTTGGTAAGGCTAAACCAGAGGTTTCAATGATAATATAATCTATACTATCTCGGCGTTTAATTAATTCCCGCATTGTCGGGTAAAATTCTTCTTGAACGGTGCAGCATAAACAGCCGTTTGTGAGTTCAAATATATTAGTTTCTTGATTTGCTTCTGTTTCATCTTCCGGGCAAATTTGACAAGATTTCAATAATTCTCCATCTATCCCCAGTTCGCCAAATTCGTTGACTAATACTGCTATGCGTCGTCCTTGGTTGTTTTGGAGGAGGTGACGGATAATGCTGGTTTTACCGCTTCCTAAGAAGCCTGTGATGACGGTAACGGGGATTTTTGTAGCCATGTTTTGTGTGTGGTTTTGAATTCAATTTTACCATATATTGTATAACCCCTCTCCAAACCTCTCCCCGCAACGGGGAAAGGCTTAAATACAAATACAGTTCTGTGAAGAGTTGATTTTGGCTTAAATACTTAATTTAATATAACTAATTATTTAGTTTAAAAGCCCCTCTCCGTGTCGGAGAGGGGTTGGGGTGAGGTCAGATTATTTTAAGAATATCCAATTTCTATCATTTTGAAAAATTGCTGAACTACTTCATTTCGAGTTTCATAACATCTTTCAGCATCAAATCTTTCTTGTTTTTCAACTCTGCGTTCTGCGGTGTGAAATGGTTCATCAACTTCCAAAATTCCTCATTTGTTATAATGGCAAATGAGGAAATCAGCTTCTTTATTTTCTCTCCCCTTGGGTGTGGTAAGTCGTGCTAAAAAGTTGGATACAAATAAAACTCCAGTTCGGTCTATTGCCCATATTACCCATTACCCATCACCAATTACCGATTATCCCACTGCTGTGCCGCATCTTCCACAGCCTTATCTACGGTTTTCTGTCCTAACATAGCCGCTTGTAAATTTTCGTAAATTGCCTTTTGCAAAACTTTAAAATCTTTGAGTTTGGGAGTTAGTACCTCAGCTTGTTGTAATTGTGTCGCACTAATTACCCGACCCTTCTCCGCTGTTGTAGCATTAGCCGGAACTTCCTTAAAGTAAGGATCAGACAATGCCTTAACTGTAGAAGGTAGAACATTAGCAGCTTTGGCAAAGGCTAACTGGTTTTGATCATTAGTAACAAATAAGGCAAACTTAACAGCTTGATCAGGATATTTACTATCACGAGGAATCACTATATTCATCACAGCGACATTTTTCTTACCTGTATCACCCGTAATTTGTGGGGCAATTGCCGAAGCTTGGGCAACCTTGGGGGCATTAGTGGCAATGGTTTTCAGAAATTCAGGACCAGAAGCTAAAAAAGCCGTTTCTCCAGATTGGTATAAATCTATGCCATGCCGATGTCCTTGAGTTAAAGATTCTTTTGGCAATAAACCTTTTTTGTACAAATCTACCCAATATTGAAAAGCAGCTTTTCCTTTATCCGTGTTAAAACCAGCTTTACCTTCAGCATTAATTAGAGTCACACCCATTTGTACCAAGGATTCCAACACCTCACCAGAGTCTTGGGGGACAAAAGTAGCAAAGAAAGCATACTTACCCGTTTTGTCTTTAATTTGTTGTGCTACTTGTCCTAATTCTGCGTAAGTGGCAGGAGGTTTTGTAATACCCGCTTGTTTTAGTAAATCGGTGTTATAAATAGTTAGTCGCGTGGTCAGATACCAAGGAATCCCAAAACTCTTACCATTGAGGCTACTTGCTTGCCAAATATTTGGTAAATAGGTAGAACGGACTTGATTAGTAACTTTTGCATCTAAATCTAACCAAGCATTTTTTCCCGCTAATTGGGAAGCAAAGTCGGGATTCAGGTTAACCACATCTGGTGGCATTTTTGCTGAGACAGATGTTAAAATCTTGTTCTCCATCGCAGACCAAGGCACATCTACCCATTTAACTTTGATACTTGGGTTTTGTGATTCAAAAGTCGTAATTAGACTTTGGAAGTAGTTGGTAAATTGTGGTTGAAGTTGCATTGTCCAAAACTCAATCGTAGCAACTCCAGCAGCGGCAGGTTTTGGATTATTACCGACATTACCTGTGCTACAACTAACAAGCCAACTGGTAAGTAAACCTAGTAATGCCCAACCAACAAGTTGTTTAAATTTTTGCAATCGAATCATCGTAGTAGGTGGTAGTATTTTTAGAATTAATCTGGGTAAAAAAGGATAGAGAATTGTGGAGACTATAGGATATATCAATTGTGGTAATTGGTAATCGGTAATTGGTAATTGGGAAAGAAGTAATAAAACTCTTCCCTAACAACTGACAACTGACAACTGACATTAGTATTTTTCTTTAGTAATCTAGCGGGTAAAACTGTGGTGAAAGCCTTTACTAGTTTCTTTAATAAATCCAATCAAGGTATTGGTATTGAACTAGCGCCGGAACGGGTGAACGTAGTCCAACTACGTAAACAACGCCAAAACTTAAAAATCGAATCTTTAACAACAGTACCAGTACCAGAAGGTATATTTGTTGATGGTCAAATTGCTGATTCTCCAGGAATGGCAGAAATTATTCAACAAGCAATTGCTGAAAGTAAAACTAAAGCTTCTCGTGTTGCTACTTGTATACCAGGACGAGACTCTATTGTGCGTTTAATTCCTGTCCCCTCGGAATTAGATGACAAAGAGTTACGAGAAATGGTACTCAACCATGAAGCGTCTTTATATTTGCCCTATCCCCGTGAAGATGCTGATGTTGACTATCAGAAACTTGGGTACTTTATAGACGAAGACGGTATCGAAAAAGTCCAGGTTTTATTGGTTGCTACTCGTAAAGATGTCACCCAAACCTATTTGAATACCTTTGAACAGGCAGGATTAACTGTTGATATTCTAGAAATTAACAGTTTTGCCCTAATTCGGACTGTTCGTGATCAGTTACGACTATTTGGTCCTCAAGAAGCAGCCGTGTTAGTTGATATTGAATTTGAGAGTACAGAAATTGCCATCATTATCAATGGTGTGCCACAATTTTCTCGCACAGTACCTATTGGTACATATCAACTGCAAACTGCCCTGTCCAGGGCGATGAACTTACCAGTATCACGGGATATGGATATGTTGGAAAGTATGACTATTCCTACAACTTCAGGAGATTCAATTAATACGGGGGTAACTGGTAGTAATCCGGGGATGGCTTCGATGTTGAGAGTTCTGGGAGAATTAGCTGATGAACTGCGTCGCTCTATTGATTTTTACCTCAATCAAAGTGAAAATCTGGAAGTCGCACAGATTCTTTTAGCAGGTCCTGGGGGAGGATTACCTCAAATTGATGAGTTTTTTACTCAAAGATTGGGTTTACCCACTATCCAAATAGATCCAATTACTTCTTTATCTTTGGAGGTAGATGCGGAAAAATATCCTTTAATTAAACGTCCTGGCTTGGGTATTATACTAGGTTTAGGAATGCGCGGGGTGTCATAAAATGTACAGTCTAGATATTAACTTTCTTAAAGACCGTCCAGAATACCAGAATAAAACTGAAACGAAGGTTAAGCCAAAACCTATTCAACTAGGGAATTTAATTCCAGTTTATATAGGACTGGGAGTAGGTTTAGCGTTCCCGGCTTTGGTATTTGCTGGTTTGTCATTCTTGCAAGGGAAAACTGCTGAAATAACACAAGAAATAGGAAAACTAGAGGAGGAAGGTAAAAGTTTAGATGGCAGAATAGCCAACATTAAGAAAATTAAAGCGGAAACAGATGGCATTAATAGCCAAACTAAGGCTTTAGTGACAGTGTTTGATCAGATACGTCCTTGGTCAGCAATGTTACAGGATTTGCGCGATCGCATTCCTAACAAAGTGCAAATCGAAACTATTAAACAAATTGCCGCACCCCTTCCCGGTAAAGGTGCTGTAGCTGAAACCCCTAGTAATCCCGCTGGATTATTAGAAATTTCTGGTTTTGCTATTTCCTATGGTTTTGTTAACGATTTTGCCCTAAGTCTAGGACAATCTAAATTTTTGAATCCCCTAGAAACCAAAATTGTGACAGCAGAACTAGTGGACGCACCAGCAATTACAGGTTTTCTGCCACCAAAAGCGGAGAAATCTGGTGTCAAAGTTAAACCTCTCCAGGTAGTTAAATACACTATTAAAACAGGTTTGAGTAGTGTGCCGGCATCTGATTTAATTCAAGAGTTAGAGAAAAAAGGCACAGTCGGATTAGTAGATAGACTTCGTAATATCCAAAAAGTAGGAGTCATTAGCAAATGACACTGAGTGATGATTTAAATTTTCCAGACAAAGCTACAGAGATTCAGGATTCTAGCCCTGTTCTCTTTGGTATCACCATAACACCAACTATTATTGGTGGTGTAGTCGGCTTTTTAGGTGTAGCAGGTGCAGCTTATATGCTATTTAATATGGCAATGCCCGCTTGGGATGCCTATCAACAACAGCAAAGCAAACGTGATCAACTACAAACAGAAGTTGCCCAAAAGAAAAGCCAAGCCGAACAAATCGGTAAAGTAGAAGCAGATTTAGCAAAATCTAAAGAACAACAAAAACAAGTTTTAGCTTTATTTGCTGATGAAAAAAGTTTGGATACCCTATTATTAGATACCAGTCGCTTAATAGATTCTAGTAATAGTCAAGCTTTTGGTAATGCTATTAGAGCCAAAATGAAAAAATTTGTTCCTGCTTCTGAGAAACCTATTCTCATAGAAGATGGTAGTTTTGGGGCAGAAGTTAATAATAAACTCAAACGCAGTCTCATTAATGTCGAAATTGAGGGGAATTTTGAACAAACCCAATCAATTATGCGGAACATTGAGCGATTGCAGCCTTTATTGTTAGTCAAAAATTATGACTCCAAATTAACTCCACCAGAGATGTCAGATGATAAAGATAACCCTATACCAATTGGTATTGGTAAACTGACAACATCTTTTCAATTAGAGGCTTTAATGCCACTCACTTCTGAAGAAGCGACAGACTTAGCAGCAAAAACAGCAGCAGGTAAAGCCCCGAAAAAATAATCAAATTTGAGGTAATGGGTAATTGGTAATGGGTAATAGATTTAGGAATAAGGAGGTTGTGCAAAAATCAAACAGGATGACTATATAGACAATCAAAAACCGCAAATTTAGAATTCGTGGTTAAAAAATAGAAATACGTGACATTTTAGACTTTTATTTTATGTGAGGAATGAACTGTGAAACAGTTTCATAATAGTGTTTTTGTATCAAGTGCGGCTGCTTGTGTTATATTAGCCGCCCAACCAGTTTTAGCACAGATGACAGAAGTTACTGATGTCAAACTCAATCCCATTGCCGGGGGAGTTAGTGTAATTTTAAAAACTGGGGTGGGAAATAATCCCCAAGTATTCACAACTAAAAAGGACAAATCCTTAGTTGCAGATGTAATTAATGCTCAACTGCGTTTACCCAAGGGCAATAATTTCCGTCAAGAAAACCCCGCACCGGGAATTGCGTCCATTGAAGTTAAACAGTTAGATGCTAATAGCATTCGGGTGACAGTTACAGGTACTGATGATATTCTCAGCAGTCAGCCTGTAATCCGCAAAGACAATAATCTGACTCTGGGCTTTACCACGACTACCACGAATTCAACAGCATCAAACCCCACCAAGCCCACGGATAAAGTATTAGCAGCACCAGCGACAACTAACCCTACAGATAAAGTACCAGTTGCCCCAGCTACCACATCTGAATATAAACCAGATGAACCTGGTAAACGTCCAGATGTGTTAGTTCCTAATCCTCAAGTCACCATTGACGGTAAAATTGCCCAATCAGCAGGGCCGAATCAGCCTTATAACCAAGCTCCTCCTTTCTTACCCAGAGCCGTTGCTCCACCAGTAGGAGATATTACCCAGTCTAATATTGATACATCACCTAGTGTCATTGATTTAGGGACTCAGGAACGAGTTCCCCGTTTGGTATTACGAGATGCTCCTGTGAGAGAGGTTTTATCACTGTTGGCGCGGGCTGCGGGTTTAAACGTCGTTTATATCGGTGGTGAAGGAGCATCAACCCAGGGATCTTCTGGAGGTACTGATACAAGTAAGACATCTCAGACAATTTCCCTAGATATAGAAAACGAACCTGTACAAGATGTCTTTAACTACGTCCTGCGGTTGAGTGGTTTAGAATCTAACCGCAATGGACGCACGATCTTTGTAGCTGCTAAACTGCCTAATAGTACCCGTGATACTATCATGCGGAGTTTGCGACTAAATCAGGTGACAGTGGGATCTGCGTTAAATTTCTTGGTGGCTTTGGGTGCAGAAAGTGCCGTCAGTCGAGAACGACAAGTTACCAGCGTTAATGCTGTAGCCGTTGGTGCTACTGCTCCCGTTACCCAAACTCAAACTACCACAGAAACCAAAGTAGAAACTCAACGCATTAATTATACAGACTCAACACCTTTACTGAGAGGTTTACAGGCATTAGGAGACGAGCGCACCAATGCTATCACATTGATTGGTTCTCCCAAGCTAGTTGAAATGGCAACAAGTCAATTAGTTCAGCTTGATGTCCGTCGTCGCCAAGTGGTGGTGAATGTCAAAATTATTGATGTTAACTTAACAGGCGCTCAAGACTACAACACCAGTTTTTCTTTTGGGCTTGGTAATAACTTCTTTGCCAGTGATGGTGGTGCAGCAAGTTTCAATTTTGGTGGTTCTAAGCCTGCTAGTGCTAGTGATGTAGCAAACAGTGTTACTGCAACTCCTACGGCTACTAATCCACTTACTAGTGCAAATATTTTTCTTAACCCAACAGACCCAAATACTGGACAAGCTAGTGCTGGCATAAGTTCAAATCCAACAACACCAGGGTTAACGGCATATACAGCAGCAGTACCAGGAACAGTTACATCTGTACCAATAGCATTTGATCCGACAACGGGTCTACCAACTCAATATTCTAGTCAAGTTAGCGGTGGTACTCCTGCTAAATATACTTATAGTTTGCCCACTTTATATCAGTTTCCCAAACGCTTTCTTGCCAGTTTACAAGCACAAGTTACAAGTGGCAATGCCAAGATTTTGACAGATCCAACCTTAATTGTGCAAGAAGGACAAACAGCTAATGTCAATTTAACTCAAGAAGTTGTAGGCAACATTACCTTAAAAACAACTGATACTTCTGCTGGAACTAGGACAGACAGAACAATTGATAAACAAAAAGTTGGCTTAACGTTGAATGTCAAAATTGAACGGATTGATGATAATGGTTTTGTTTCTCTATCAGTTGCACCTACTGTTAACTCCCCCACACAAGATGTCAATACAGGAAACGGAACTATCTCTTTAGTAGCTGAACGCTCTATTCAATCTGGCTTAATTCGCTTGCGAGACGGGCAAACATTGATTCTTTCCGGTATTATTCAAGATCAAGATCGAACAACTGTATCTAAATTACCAATCTTGGGTGATATTCCTCTGCTTGGTGCGCTATTTAGAAAAACAAACAGAAGCAATGAACGTAGAGAGGTAATTGTATTACTAACACCTCAAGTTATGGATGACTCAGAGCGTTCCAGCTACGGTTATAACTACAATCCTAGCCCCCAGGTGCGGCAAATTCTGGAACGTCGGGGGTTGAAAGTTCAGCCTCGGTAGTTAGTTCTTGGTTGTTGTTTTCCAGATACCCGATTTATGGGAGAAGTCGGGTATTTAGGATTTAGCAGTTGCCATAGCTTGTGATAAATTAAATGATGTTCACATTTGTATATACAAACATCATTTTTATTGCTATGCTAGAAACTGTAAATGGTTTTGATTGGGATGAAGGAAACTGGAGCAAAATGCTGGAATCGTGTTCCTCAAGAAGAAATCGAATATTTATTTCATCAGAAAGATGTTCTAATTACCCCAGATATTAAGCATTCTGAAGATGAAGATAGATATCTTGCTGTAGGAGTTTCCTGTAAAGGAAGGCACATTTTTGTAGCTTTTACTTTTCGCAATCAGCAAGAAGAAATATTGATTAGACCAATCAGTGCCAGATATATGCACGACAAAGAGGTACTTTCCTATGAAGAAAACTTTCCCAAGAGTCAAAACGGATGAAGAGATAGAAGCACTTTTAGAAAATGATTTATCAGAATACCTTCATCCTGGAAATTTTCAACCTGTAACCTTTGAATTTAAACCTAAAGACAAAAGTGTTAATGTCAGAATGTCTGAAGAAATGTTAGAAGCCGTTAAGAAGGTTTCACAAAAAGAAGGTATCCCCTATCAACGTTATATTAGACGGGCAATAGAAAGATCATTGGGTGTTGAATGCTAAGTCTTGAGATTTTACAGCTATTGCATAGCCAACATAATTAATAGTTTACTGAAATAAATACCAAAAACTATCGTTGACTAGGGCAGGCTAGAAGCCCACCCCACAATTAATATATTAATCTTGTGGGGTGGGCATCCTGCCCGCCCATCTTATATTTAATTGTCTAAAAAAGTCAATTTCAATTACTAATTAACTCCACAGCATCGCGTCCATCAATATCTTGCAGATAAACTTTGACAATTTCTTCCTTCGCTGTGGGTAACTTTTTCCCCACAAAATCTGGATGAATTGGTAACTCCCGATGCCCTCTATCTACTAATACAGCTAAACGAATTACTTCTGGTCTACCATATTCATTTACGGCATTTAAAGCAGCCCGAATAGTTCTCCCTTTAAAAATAACATCATCTACAAGTACCACCGTTTTACCTGTCAAATCAAAAGGAATATCAGTTTTTTCTGGAGTTCTCAAGCCAATTTTATCAAGATCATCACGATAAAATGTAATATCCAAAGAGCCTACAGAAACATTAACATCTTCCAGAATTTCTATTTGCCGCGCTAATGAATAAGCTAATGGGACTCCTCTTGTATGAATACCCAGAAGTAACAACTGAGATAAATCTCGCGTCCTTTCTACAATTTGAGAAGCCATACGAGTTAGTGTACGACGCAGTTTTTCTGATGAAAGAATTTCAACTACTTTGGTAGACATAAGATTGGTAATTGGTGATTGGTGATTGGTAAACCCCTGCAAATAAAAACTAACTAATTAAAAATATTGCTATTCCTAACCATAGTAAAAACGCATATCGGGTTAATTGTAAAGCTTGATAAATAGAATCTGGAGTAATGGGATAAATAGCATCTCCTAAAAGTGGTTTCTCTTTAGCCACTCCACGATACCAATTTATGCCTCCCATTTGTACACCTAAAACCGCAGCATAAGCGCATTCACTCCAACCAGAATTGGGACTGGGATCTTTAATTGCATCGCGGCAACAAATTCGCCAAACATTTACAGGTTTCAAGGATAATAATGATAAAGTTATCACTGTTAACCGACAGGGCCACCAAGTTAAACCATCTTCCCATCGCGCACTAAACCAACCAATATAAGTATAAGGTGCTTCTTTATAACCGACCATTGAATCTAAAGTGCTACTAGCTTTATATGCTAAAGCCAAAGGGACAGCACCGATAACAGGGATAAATGCACCGATAATAGTATAAAAAAGAGGAGCCATTACGCCATCAGTAGCATTTTCTGTGACAGTTTCCAAAACTGCTCGGAAAATGTCCCCTGGGGAAAGATTGGCTGTATCTCTACCCACATAATTACTTAAAACTTGTCGCGCTGGTTCTAATTCTCCATTTATTAAAGGTTGGAGAACTTCCATAGCTGCATTTCGTAAACTTTTGAAAGCAAAACAACTAGCGAGAAGAATACTTTCTACCGCAATTCCTAAAAATGGATGTACCCACTTGGCGCTTTGAACTATTATCCAACCTACCAAGCCACTACCAGTAATTACAATCACCCCCAGGAGAATTCCCGCAAGTCGCTGAGAAAGAGGATTTTGGCAATATTGGAGAGCTAATTTACTTAAGTGAGAAATTACCCATCCCATGACTCGCACTGGATGAGGCCAACCCCAAGGATCTCCTATTAAATAATCTAAAAATGCAGCCAAAACCAAAACAGTAGATGTCATTTATTCTTCCTTCTTCCTTCTTCCTTCTTCCTTCTTCCTTCTTTCTCCTGACTCCTTCTCTATTGACTAAACCACAAAATTGGCTTCTTCACCTTGAGATGCTTGCCAACTGCGAGCATCATAATAAAGGTCTGCTAGGGTAATATTGTACAGGGCTTCTTTGAGCTTTTGGTTAAGTCTGTGCCAGAGAGTGGATGTTACCCAATCTGCTGTTTGAGTAGGTGTGGGATTATCCAGGGGTAAGTTAGTTATATTCTCACCAACGGCCTCTAAAATTTGTCCAATAGATATTTGTGCCGGTTTTTTTGCTAATTGGTAACCACCGACGCTACCACGAATTGATCTCACTAACCCAGCCCGACGCATTTCTATGAGCAGCTTTTCTAAATAGGGAGCGGGAATATCTTGACGTTTAGCGATCGCTCTGACAGATTCAGGCCCATATTTTGGTTGTAAACTCAAATCTAGCAATGCTTTCACACTGTAGTGTCCCCTCGTCGTTAGTTTCATATTTCCGTTATTATAAATTTTTCTTTCCCTAATCACAGAAATAAATTTATATCTCATTTAGGATCGCTATATCTATAGTAGCTATCAGCATCATTGTAATTATATTTCATATAATTTCTTGACAATATTGATAATAATGCAACAATTTTGTCTATGAGTGTAATATACTTGGCTAGGCTGATCCAAAAACTCAAGGATTCTGTTCCTATTAGTTCAATGTCAGCTAAAATAAAATCCACTCAACAACTTCAAAAATTCGTTTTCGACCTAAGTTGATGCCTAAACAGAAAAAAATTGAACTCCTAGTCGGTGAAGAACTGCTCACAAAAGTCAAAGAGCTAGAAGCCCTCAGCAAAGACGAAAAAGCTAAACAGTGTGGCTACTATACTGTTACCAAAAATGGTATAGAGCGCGTCAATATGATGAAATTCTTGAATGCCCTAATTGATGCAGAGGGTATTCAGTTGGATAGTTCCCCCAGTGCTAATGGACGTGGTGGACGCAGTGCCAGCTATAGAATTAGTGTGCAATCAAACGGCAATTTGCTCATCGGTTCAGCTTATACAAAACAGATGAATCTTCAACCTGGTGATGAGTTTGTCATCACTTTAGGGAAAAAGCACATTCGACTCCGGCAAGTAGATTCCGAATCTCTAGAAAATGCCGAAGTAGAAGCTACAGCTTAATGAATATTCATTAGTTAGTTGTGAGTTGTCAGTTGTCAGTGGTTTAGTTTTACCTCTGACGGCTGCACATTGGTTAATCATATTGGTTCACTGGAATATTGATATAAATAGACAGCAGAAGAGCAGGGGAGCAGAGCGGAAATTATTTGTATCTCTACATTTGCCGAAATAATATGACCAATGACCAATTACCAATGACCTTTACATATCAGTCACTGGTAGAACGGGTAAATATTGATGTAGTGCCTTAGTGATTGCTGTTAAATTACAAGTTAATTCAATTTGTTCTCTTTCTAGTAAACCGAGAATACAATCAGGATATTCTTTAGCCACCACGGGTAATTGATGTAATCCACGTAATGCCATGCGGTCTAAAGCTTCAGATAAAGGTTCATCAACCCATGCATAGAGAATATCAGTAGTACAGATATCTATCAGTCTTTGACTAGATAAATATTCCTGAATTTCAGGAGATGAATTCGGGAGATTTTGCCATAGAGTAAGAGTCCGCTTAATATCTTCTAAAGAAAGAATTCCCACTAACTTTCCCCCATCATCAATTATCAAAGCACTGCGAGTCCTTTCCCTTGTCATTTCCACCGCAGCCTCTAGAACCCCCACAGTTGCGGATAGTTTTTGGGGACGAGTGTGCATAGCATCTGCTACTAACATTTGCTGCCAAAGTTCTACCTTTTCATCTTTCAATTCTGGTAAACCAATCTGTTGAAGATTAGAATTAGCATCTAAAGTTGGCTTGATTCGTTCTACCAACCAAACACTTAAACCCACCGCTGCCATTAAAGGTAAAACAATCCGATAATCGCGGGTTAATTCAAATAACATTAAAATTGCTGTTAATGGCGCTCTCACACTCCCTGCTAAAACTGCTGCCATGCCTACCATTGCATAAGCTGGGGGAGCAGCCATATATTCCCCAATTCCTGGTGCTATCAAAGCCAGAAATTTAGCATAAGCAGACCCAAAGGACGCACCTAAAAACATAGCTGGGGCAAATAATCCACCCACAAAACCACTACCCGCACTCACTGCTGTCATTAGCAGTTTTAACAGTAGTAATATTAGTAATAGCTTCAGAGAAAAATCCTCATCCTGTAGTATGGCTTGTACAGTTCCATAGCCAATACCCAAAATTTGTGGGTAACGCCAACCAACAATACCAATAATTACACCACCAATAATGGGCTGAATGGATTGAGGAATATTACCTAGTAACTTTAACCCTGCTAATTTACCAGCAAAGCCGGCTTTAGCTAACCGAATTGATTCAGTATAGGTGAGAGAAATCAAACTTGCACCTAAACCCAAACCGATATAAAGAGGCAATTCTAGATAACTCCGAACTTGATAAGCAGGTAAAGCAAAAGCAGGTTGTGAACCTAAGCCAATTTGAGCAATTAAGGCAGCTACGACGGCGGCAAGTAACACCACACTCACCGCAGAAGTAGCAAAATATGTACTTCCCATAACTACTTCTAAGGCAAAAAATACTCCGGCAATGGGGGCATTAAAACCAGCCGCTAAACCAGCCGCAGCCCCAGCCCCCAAGAGTAAACGCTGACGCTCTTGAGAAACTTGTAATATATCAGACAATAACACCCCGAAATTAGTCCCAATTTCTACACTTGGACCTTCAGGACCTAAAGATGCACCGCTACCCAGAGAAACAGCCGCAGCGATCATTTTTGTGACCGGTCGTAGTGGCTTCTTCGCTTCTTTTCCCTGAGAAACAGCTATCAGAGTTGAAAGTCCTGGCCCAAAATCTTGAGTGCGCCAACGCATGAGGCCAACAATGATTCCACCCAGAGTGGGGACAGCGGCTAAAGTCCAAGCCCCCCAGACACCAATCTGTCCCATGAAATTTTCCAGCATGAACTTGTTAATTAGCTGGATTAAATAGTGAAAGGTGACAATACCCATCCCCGTACTACCGCCAATTAGCACTGCTAAAAACAGCACTACTGTTTCTGGGGATGCGTGGAAACGATTAATCAACTGAGTAAACTGAATGGAAGGTGTGGGAAAAGTAGGGGATTCCCTGACCTTCTTCTGTGAAGCAGGAGGCAAGAGAGTCATTGATAAACGGGGTAAATGTCAGAAAAAATCTATTTTTTATCTGTTACTTCTTATTGTGGTTCATTATGGGAGCAACTGCCTAATCAATAACTAATTAACTCGATAGCAAAATATTTTGGGAAAAAATTTTCACTCGGCGGTACTAGCAACTTGGGTTAATATTGAGAGGAGTATGTCAATGGGTCAATTCCATTCTGAAAGTCCACAATCTTATTCGGCAAATCAATATCAGTAATTATGGCAAAAATACTAGAGTTTAAGTAGAATTCAATACGAGTATTGTTATAAAGAAAATCAAGGGACTAGACGGACGAGGTAGATGAGTACAAATACTTTTGATAATCATTATGTTACTTGCCCAATTTGCCAAAGAAATAACAGAACAACGCCAATTAAGTCTTATATTGGTTTGTTTAGCTGTCCTTATTGTCAAGAAAAGTTAGTTGTTTGCCAAAGCGGACACTATGTACGTGATCCATTTATTTGGAGACAAATGATGATTTCTTCGGCTTTACGTCGCCAAAGCCGACCTTTAGCGAGGATGATCAGAGATTTTATTTTCATTAGGCGTTCTTTCTGGTCTTTGCTGTTGGGAAGTGCGGTTTTTTTGACTATTGTGACTATGACTCAAGAAAATATGAGTCATGATGTCCAAAAAATTCCCCAGATCGAAAAAGTCAATATGGGTGAAAAATAGATTCTTCTGGGAGCGTAATCAACAATTCAAAATTTAAAATTTAAAAATGAATCTAAAATTGTTTAACTGCGTTCCTGAAGAAAAATATTTTTATAAGTTAGACTAACTTAAGATCAAGTTGCATAGAATCAGATATTACAGCAGATTTCGCTCTAATGAGGTACAAACTTGAATTATGAAACTCTTGTAGTGCGGGCATCTTGCCCGCTATATATGTACCTCATAACACCGGAAAGTGCTGTAAGAATAATTTACCGCAGATAAACGCAGATAAACGCGGATGAATTAATGGATTTCATAATTCTGTGCAGCCTCACATAAAATTGCTATCACTTGGTAATTAATTGCCCATCTTCTACTTGATCTACTACTTTGATAGATGAGATTTCTAGGTTTTGTAAGGTAGATGTGTTGAGAAGAAAATAAGGTTGGATATCATACTGCCAGTAATATTGGAGATCACTATTAGAAACAGGAATAATGGTGCGTTCACTATAAAAATCCAAAGAAGGACGATGGTATGGAAAAGATGTATAGATTTTCTTAACTGCTGGATTTATTTTTGTGATCATCGCCGCTACTGGTTTCACAGTATAAGCTGTATTTAATTCCCAAATCCAGTAATTAGATTTCATTAGTAGAAATAGAGAAATATAACTTCCCCAAATTAAAATTCTCAGAAATTGTCTATCCCCTCTTTCTGCCAAAATTGCGGCTAAAGTCATAGTTAAAGCCACAGCAGCAAAAATGATTTGTAACTCTACTTTGTCTACAGTTCTCCCAGTAAAATAAATACTACAGGCAGATGCACCCACCGCCAGCATAGCTAAACCCGTTACCCAAGTGCGAGGATAGCCTGAGAATAAAGGGATATTTTCCATATCTGCTAATTGAAACCCAAAAGCTAAAGCCAAACTAGGATAAATCGGCAGGATATGCCAGGGAAGTTTGAAACTAATTAGGGCAATAATTAATAGAGAAATACCACACCAGACAATAATCAGTTTTGCCCAACTTAAATTATTATTTTCTCTAATAATGCGGATAGTTTGGGGTAGAAATATTAACCAAGGCCATGTCCATTTACAAATTTCTAGAAGATAATACCAAGGTGCTTCGGAACTACTATGAGTAATAGTTTGGATATGGCTTAAAGATTTATTGACATCAAGATTTAAGGGATAACCATAGTGGAATAGCTGAAACCCGTACCAAAAAAATATAGGTAGACAACCGATAAAAATACCCATCCAGAAATAATAACAAGTTAGTAGTCTGGGTGTATCCCAATAGAGAAATACTAAAACAATTGCACCTAAATAAATACCCGTCATGCCTTGAGTTAGACAAATTAAGCCAAAACTAATCCCTACACCTAAGCAGTAACGTAAATCCCGGCGCGATCGCAATACAAACCACATCATCAAGATCAAAAAACTGACAACCGCCCCATCTAACATTGCTAATCTGCCATAACGTACCACTGGTAACATTGTTAGATAAATCAAAGAACTATAAATAGCTGCCCAACGTTGACGAAATATCTCTCTACCAATGCAATACAACAAAGGTACAGAAGTTGCTGTCAAAATCGCCCCAGGTAGCCGAGTTGTCCATTCATTAACACCACCAAGGGCATAAGCCCAAGCAATTAACCAGTGCATAAGTGGGGGTGTCTGCTGGTATGGTTTACCACCTAAAGTGGGGTAAAGCCAGCCCATAGAATCTGCTGGGGCTTGCCAAATTTCCCTTGCTACCTGTGCCACAGTAGCCTCATCACCATTTTGTAAAGGCAATCCGCCAAGATTGATAGTAAACAATAGCACCGCTGCCAATAGCAATATTATCAGCCATAACCAATCAATCTTCTTTTCAACCACACGGTGCTGTTTTTCTAGATGAGTCCAAATAAAACTTCCTTCTTGCATATTCTATGCGAATCTTATGACTGTTGGGTTTGATTACATAGAGATCAAAGCGAATCTCCAATTTTGCCATCTAGAACCTATATTTTGAACAATGGCTAGATCCCAAATTAGCTCAGTTTCTTAGGAACAGAAATAATTTTTTGGCGAAGATTTTCTTATTGTTTTTTTAAGGAACTTTACAAGCATTTTTCCGATTAAATGATATAAATATTACCATCAGCCGTTGGTCAATTACCCTGAAGGAGAATGTTAATGAACCTACCTTTTATTTTAGACGTAGCACTGGGGTTAATTTTTATTTACTTAATTTTAAGTTTACTGGCTTCAGAAATTCAAGAACTATTAACAACTGTACTGCAATGGCGGGCTGAACACCTGAGAAGATCCATTGAAATTCTTTTAGCTGGTGATGCTCAAAACTCAGAAAAACCGGAAGTGATTCAACTAGTCAATAAAATTTATGGCAATCCTTTAATTCAAAGCATTAATCAAGAAGCTAAAGGTTTATTGGCAACTTTACCCCGTAAAGCGACTTGGGTAATCGGTTCATTTTTTAGTCTCTTTAGAAAATCTAATTCTAGATTCAGAAAAGAAACTGTTTTTGGTGATCAAAAACGGAGTGCGCCTTCCTATATTGGTGGGGAAAATTTTGCTAATACTTTTATGGATACCCTACAACTGCCAACACTGGTAAAAAAATTAACTGAAATCAGACTAGAAAAATTCAAAGAAGAACGTCTAGATGATATTAGACAGATTTTAATTCAATTGCAAGTTTACATTAATAATCAGGAATTATCTAGTGAATTTGCTACCAGTATTGCCGCAGATTATAGACAGTTGGAATTAGAATATAACCGCATTTTTGATGAATTCAATAAAGATAAATATGATATATACATGGCGATAAATCGGATGAGGGATAGCCTGGATAAATATATAGATAGTTTCCAAACAAACATAGACAATTATGCAGATATTTTAGATAAACCTTTGCGGGAACTAAAATTCTTAAGGAAAGATATTTTTGAAGATGCAGACAAAGCGATAGTCTTGGGAGGATTAAAGCCTAATATCAATGAAATTGTTAAATCTATTCAGAAGGGTAGTGATATTCATGATGAAGTTATCACAGCTATCCAAGATAAAGACAGTGAAACTTATAAAAAAGTTAAAGAACTAATTGATATTCTGCCAGATTCTGTAGTTGATAGTATTGAAACTATGGCAAAACGTGCCCAAATCAGAGCAAAAAGCACTGAAGAAGGAATTATTCTCTTACGAAAAGAAATTGAAAATAGTTTTGATAGCTCTATGGAAAGAGCGGGTGGTGTTTATAAACGTAATGCTAAAGGAGTCGCAATTATCATTGGGATAACTTTAGCTATCACAGCCAATGCAGATACTTTTCACATCATCAACCGCTTATCTAAGGATTCTTTATTGCGAGAAATAATTATTGATAGAGCTACTCAAATAGTACCGCAACGATCTAATCCTTCAGATATCAATAACATAGATCCTAATGAGATTTTAAAAGAAGTTGAGTTACCAATTGGTTGGACAAATGCTAACTTACAACAGCAAATCAACGGCACAAAATATAGAATTCATGGTTTACCTGTTTTCAGTGTTTTGAGTATGATTGCTGGTTGGCTTGTAACTGGTATTGCTATTGCTATGGGTGCGCCTTTTTGGTTTGATTTACTAGGGAAAGTTATGAATGTGCGAAATGCGGGTAAAAAAGGCAAACAATCTCCTAAAAATCAAGATGATTGAATAATGAAACTCTTGTGGTGCGGGCATCTTGCCCGCTATCTGTACGCTGTAATTTGGCAAAATATACAAAAAAATCGGGATGACTGGATTCGAACCAGCGGCCCCTTCGTCCCGAACGAAGTGCGCTACCAAGCTGCGCCACATCCCGCCACAAAAATGGCATCGTAAGGAAATAATACCACAATCAGTACAAAATAACAAATCTTCCTTCTGCCATAGATGTCTTTGCTTGCTACCATAAGATTTGTATAACTAAAATGGTAAAAGTAGACTGTGACTGTAAAACCAGACTGGTTGCGGGTAAAAGCGCCTCAATGGGAGCGTGTTGGTAACGTTAAAGAAATTTTGCGGGATTTAGCCCTGAATACTGTTTGTGAAGAAGCTTCCTGTCCCAATATTGGCGAATGCTTCAACGCAGGTACTGCCACATTTTTGATCATGGGTCCAGCTTGCACTAGGGCTTGTCCTTACTGTGATATTGACTTTGAAAAAAAACCCCAAGCATTAGATCCCACCGAACCCACAAGACTAGCGGAAGCAGTGCGGCGAATGCAGCTTAATCACGTCGTGATTACTTCCGTTAACCGAGATGATTTACCAGATGGTGGTGCATCTCAATTTGTCCATTGTATTAATGCTATTCATGAAGTTTCGCCTCATACGACAATTGAAGTATTAATTCCCGACTTATGCGGTAATTGGCAAGCTTTAGAAATAATTCTCCAAGCTAAACCAGAAGTAATTAACCATAATACAGAAACCATTCCCCGCTTATATCGCCGTGTGCGTCCCCAGGGGAATTATGAGCGAACACTGGAATTATTACAACGCTCGCGGCAAATTTCTCCCAGCACTTACACCAAATCTGGTATAATGGTTGGCTTGGGTGAAACAGATGCAGAAATTCGCCAAGTTATGGAAGACCTCAGAAGAGTAGATTGTGATATTTTGACAATTGGGCAATATCTCCAACCCAGTCAAAAACACTTACAAGTATCTGACTTTATCACACCAGCACAATTTGCAGCTTGGCAAGTATTTGGAGAAGAACTAGGATTTTTACAAGTTGTTTCTTCACCATTGACAAGAAGCTCCTATCATGCAGAACAAGTCAGAGAATTAATGAAACGTTACCCAAGATAGTTATTTGTCAGTGGTCAGTTGTCAGTTGTTATTCTACCCTAATGACCAATTCCAAAATCCAAAATCCAAAATCCAAAATCCAAAATTCAACATCTGTTGTCATTCTTGGTGCTGGTGCTTGGGGTACAGCCTTGGCCAAATTAGCAGCAATTAATGGTTATCATGTGCATTTATGGTCACGTTCTGACTCCCAACCCTTAGAAAAAGTATTAGAAAATGAAAATGTTCAAATAGTCTTGTCAGCTATTTCTATGAAAGGGGTAAGAGATGTAGCCTCTGTGGTACAGTCTTTGCCCCTAGCTCCACAGACAATCTTTGTTACCGCAACTAAGGGATTAGAACCACAGACTACATACACACCTTCGCAAATTTGGCAAGCAACTTTTCCTAATCATCCCGTTGTGGTTTTATCTGGTCCGAATTTATCCCAGGAAATTGCCCAGGAATTACCAGCAGCAACCGTAGTAGCTAGTAAAAGTACCAATGCTGCCCAAACTGTCCAACTAGTATTTTCTTCCAGTCGCTTTCGTGTTTATACTAACCCTGACCCTGTGGGCGTAGAATTAGGGGGAACACTCAAAAATGTGATAGCGATCGCTGCGGGTGTATGTGATGGATTACATCTGGGAACAAATGCTAAAGCTGCTTTAGTCACTCGTGGCTTAACCGAAATGGTGAGAATCGGTAATACTTTAGGCGCGAAAACGGAAACATTTTATGGTTTATCCGGTCTAGGAGATTTATTAGCAACCTGCAACAGCCCCTTAAGTCGCAATTATCAAGTTGGCTATCAATTAGCCCATGGAAAAACGCTAACAGGAGTTTTAGCAAGTCTTCCAGGCACAGCCGAAGGTGTCAACACTTGTCGGGTATTAATGGAAATCGCTCAACAACGAAGTATTGCTATTCCTATTACTGAGCAAGTTTATCAACTACTTGAGGGAGAAGTTACACCTAAACAAGCATTAGATAAACTGATGTTACGAGATGTTAAACCTGAATTTGATAATTTTCCTACAGAACAAATGTGGTAAATAGGGCAGAAATGCTGACAGGGTAAGGTGTCCAATTGAAATTAAATCATTACCGCAAAATCCCTAGGAAAAATTTGCCAAATTGTCAGGAAATTACCTTTTGAGTGATGTAAATATGACTATGTAGTTTATAAACATCATTATGACTAAAAGTATGTTTATAATCAGTTAAAAAAATAACCGTTAATATCCATAAAAATGGTAATATTAACTAGGTAACTCCTAATTTAAAGTCTGGCTAGAGATTTGAATAGCTATTGGTTCAGTCACAGAGCTATAAGAACCGAATAACTCATTAAAAATGTATTTTTTCAAACTAGTGGAGTATGGCAAGAATAACTATCTAGTTCAAAAAGTCTCAAAGCTGATTAAATTAAGTTTTCTTGACTTCTGCCTACTTAATGCTAGTACAAAGTTTTGCGAAGAATTGTACACCGAAGACTAAACCGTGTTATTTCATGACAAATTACGGAATAGCAACAGTTAATTAGCTGACCGTAATTTTAGCTGACCCTAATCTATTGTTACCTGGAGCAGTTTGAGACATTATGCCAGCAACATCTTTTTATAAAAATGCCGCCTACGATGGCCAAAATCCAAGCCCAGCTTTGGATATTGATATCAGTAGTGATGAAAATGATTTATCCCTAGATAATTTGCCGGATTTAGATATGGCTGCTGTTGAATCTGATTTAGCCTTAGCCGCGCAAACTAGTCGCCGCAGTACAGACTTAGTGCGTCTCTATCTCCAAGAAATTGGCCGAGTCCGGTTGTTAGGACGAGACGAAGAAGTTGCTGAAGCCCAAAAAGTCCAGCGATATTTACGAATGCGAATTTTGCTTAGTGCTGCTGCCACTGAGGGAGATGCTGTAATTATCCCCTATTCGCGGTTAATGGAGGTACAGGAGCGGTTAACAGCGGAACTAGGACACCGCCCTTCTTTGGAACGGTGGGCGACTACTGCGGGGATAAATTTACCTGATCTGAAGCCAACTTTAGCCAATGGTAAAAGACGCTGGGCAGAAATTGCTAAATTAACAGTAGAAGAACTAGAACAAGTTCAAACTCAAGGACTTCAAGCCAAATCGCACATGATTAAAGCGAATTTGCGTTTGGTGGTATCTGTAGCTAAAAAATACCAAAATCGTGGTTTGGAATTGTTAGATTTAGTCCAAGAAGGGACTTTAGGCTTAGAACGAGCAGTTGAGAAATTCGACCCTACCAAAGGTTATCGTTTTAGTACCTATGCTTACTGGTGGATTCGTCAAGGTATTACCAGGGCGATCGCTACTTCTAGCCGGACTATTCGCCTTCCTGTCCATATTACCGAAAAGCTCAACAAAATTAAAAAGGCGCAACGGAAAATTGCCCAAGAGAAAGGTCGCACACCGACTTTAGAAGACTTGGCTATTGAGTTGGATATGACGGCTATCCAAGTCCGGGAAGTCTTATTGAGAGTTCCTCGTTCTGTGTCTTTAGAAACCAAGGTAGGAAAAGATAAAGATACTGAATTAGGAGAATTACTAGAGACGGATACGATTACGCCAGAGGAGATGTTAATGCGGGAATCTTTACATAAAGATTTGCATAATCTTCTCGATGATTTAACTAGTCGGGAACGGGATGTTATCTTGATGCGTTTTGGCTTATCCGATGGTCATGCTTACTCCTTAGCAGAAATTGGCCGCGCCCTTGACTTATCACGGGAAAGAGTGAGACAAATTGAATCAAAGGCTTTGCAAAAACTCCGCCAACCCAAGCGCCGTAACCTTATCCGCGACTATCTAGAGTCGTTAACGTAGAAAGCAAGAGGCAACTAACAACTGACAACTAGTAAATATTCTCAATAAGCAGTTATTGTTGCAAATCAAGCCAAACATTTGTTATATTCTCAATTAATGAGCTTTGTTGAGAAAATTTAGTATGACTGTGTACACAACTGGTTCACTTAAAGCAGAATTAAACGACCGTGGCTGGCGTTTAACTCCACAACGCGAAACGATTCTCCATATTTTTCAAGAACTCCCGCAAGGTGAGCATTTAAGTGCCGAGGATTTGTATCATCGCTTAGAGACTGACGGTGAAGGGATTAGTTTATCAACTATCTATCGCACTTTAAAGTTGATGGCGAGAATGGGGATTTTGCGGGAGTTGGAATTGGGTGAAGGCCATAAACATTATGAGATTAATCAGCCTTATCCCCATCATCACCATCACTTAATTTGTGTCCGGTGTAACTCGACTATTGAGTTTAAAAACGACTCAATTTTAAAGATTGGCGGAAAAACAGCGCAAAAAGAAGGTTTCCATTTATTAGATTGTCAAATGACAATTCATGCGGTGTGTCCTAAGTGCCAAAGGGCGTTAATGCCTATTTAGTAGGTAAGGCAATTACCAGCCTAAATTTTGGAGGAATAATTAAGTAGTGCGGGAATCTAAGTGTATTGAGAAAGCGGGAATTACAAACTTCCGCTTTTCAGATCATTAAGACTGATACCATAAAACTCTTGAGCGCGACTAATTGCTTTTTTGGTATCATCTGCCATCATGCCGTTGATTTGACCTTTGTAAAAACCCTTTTCATGTAGTCGTCTTTGGATTTCTAAAGTAGTAAAATCATTTTTGCCTGAATTTTTAACCAAACTATATAATTTAGAACGGGTGGTTTGTCCAGCCATGCCATTAACTTCTAGTTTGTGCTGTTGTTGAAAGCGATTTACAGCATCAACTGTGTGAGAACCATAGTAACCATTGGGCTGACTTTGGAGAAATCCGGCTTTAATTAATTGTTCTTGCAAAATTCTGACGGCTTCGCCGCGATCGCCTAAACTAAGTATATCTTGATTATCTGATTTTTGAGAAGTAGTTATGCCATTTTCATCAGTCACCGCTGGTAATTTAGCTAATGTGGATTTACCAACAATGCCATCCACTGTGAGTTTATAAGCCTTTTGGAATCGGTTTACAGATTCTTCTGTAATTGGACCAAAAATCCCTGTGGGATTGCCATAATAGAAACCTGCAATTTTCAAGCGTTGTTGTAAAACTCTAACATCTGCACCTTCATCACCTTTAACCAATTTATTCGGGTTTTGGCGTTTGTTGCTCACAGGGATAATGTAATCTTTTGTCTGACTGCTTGTAGGGGCTGTACTAATAACTTTGTTATTAGCGGTTTCAATCTGAGATATCCAATTTTGTTGGACATTGCTGACAGCAGTATCTTTATCACTTTTTTCTAGCGCTAAAACATTACTAACGCTATTCAAAATAGACACCATTAAAGCCAGGGGAATCATGTACTTCCAAGCTGTGTTGGAAAAGAGTTGCCAATTTGGTGTTGCTGCTTTTTTGAATAAAGAACTGAGGGAGATTAACTCAGCAGTTTCACTATCCTCATGGGCAAAAGCTAAGTGTAAATACGCAAGATTTTCCATATCTGTTTCCTAAACTAAATTATTTTTCTTCGATAGTTGCTTCCGCTTGATGGACTAAATTGCGGAGGTTTTCTAGGGTTTCTATCCTCACATCCTGCCATAACCCCCGCTGGTTTGCTTCTAGTAGTCTTTCCGCAATATCACGTAATGCCCAAGGATTTTTATCTTGGATAAATTCACAAACGGCAGCATCTTCTAAATATGCTTCAACAACACCTTGATACATATAATCTTCAACACATTGGGCGGTAGCATCATAAGCGAAAAGAAAATCTACCGTTGCCGCCATTTCAAATGCGCCTTTATAACCGTGACGCATAACTCCAGCTATCCATTTAGGATTAACCACGCGAGAACGATAAACCCTGGCAATTTCGGAACTAAGTTGACGGACTTTGGGCTGAGATGTGTTGGAATTATCACCAAAATAAGTTTCAGGATTTTTACCTTGAAGAGAACGCACCGCTGCGGTTAAACCACCCTGAAATTGATAATAGTCATCGGAATCGAGTAAATCATGTTCTCGGTTATCTTGATTATGCAAAACAATTTGCATTTGCTTCAAGCGTTGCTCAAAAGCTTCAATATTCTTATTCCCTGTTCCCTGTTGCCTGTTCTCTGTTCCCTGATGAGAAGAATAGGGGTAAGAACTCCAATTGATGTAAGCTTGGGCTAAATCGTTGTCATCTTGCCAATTTTGAGCGGCGATTAAGCCTTGGAGTCCTGCACCGTAAGCACCTGGTTTTGAACCAAAGACACGATATTGCGATCGCTCGGCTGCTGCTTCTAAAGATAAACCCTCTTGAGTCCATAAATCCGTTTCTTTACGAACTGTATCTGCTAGGGGATTTTGATCCGGTGGTTCATCTAAAGAAGAAACTGCTTTTACAGCTTGATCGAATAAGGTGATTAAATTGGGGAAAGCATCCCGGAAAAAGCCCGAAATTCTGAGGGTGACATCAACACGGGGACGACCAACAATAGATAAAGGTAAAATTTCAAAATCTACTACTCGTCGCGCTGCACCATCCCAAACGGGTTGAACACCAAGTAAAGCTAAAGCTTCGGCTATATCATCACCACCAGTCCGCATGGTAGCTGTTCCCCACACAGATAAACCCAGGGTTTTGGGATATTCTCCATGTTCTTGGGTGTAGGTTTCAATGAGGGTTTCCGCGGCTTTTCTGCCAATATCCCAGGCGGTTTCTGTGGGAATGGCACGAATATCAACAGCGTAAAAGTTTTTACCTGTGGGCAGGACTTCAGGGCGGCCGCGTGTGGGTGCGCCGGAAGCACCGCTGGGAACGTATTTGCCATCAAGTCCCCGTAATAGGTTGGTGGTTTCTTCGGTGGTTTTTCGCAGGGCTGGGAGGAGTTTGTCACTGATCCAATCCGTAGGGGCGCAGGGCCTGCGCCCAGAGATAACGTCTTCTACTAAATGGGCTGCTTCTATTTCTAGGAGTTCGACGACATCACCGATGATGTGACAGGATTTAAGTCTCTCGCAGAGGCTCAGAGGCTCAGAGAGGGGGGTTGAGAGGTCATCGGTGAGGGGGTCTATGTCTATTTGCCATTGTTTGGCGATCGCTCTGGTAATGCCGATATAATGGCGATTGGGGATGCGAGCGATCGCTACTATTAAATCTCGCAGTTGTGTTCCTTGGGGACATTGGCCAAATATGTGTAAGCCGTCACGGATTTGGGCTTCTTTGAGTTCGCACAAGTAACCGTCTAGGGAATTTAAGATTAAGGTTTCAAAGTTAGCGATGTCTTTAGGGTTGGTAATTCCTAAATCTTTGTAAAGGTTTTCTTTGATGACGAGTTCTTGAATACGTTCTCTTATTGTTGGTAAACGGGAAGGATCTAAACTTTCGGCTTCGTAATATTCATCAATTAGGTTTTCTACTTGTTGCAATCCTCCATATAATTGGGCGCGGGTCATTGGTGGGGTTAAATGATCAATTATTACGGCTTGGGCGCGTCTTTTTGCCTGTGAACCTTCACCGGGATCATTAACAATAAATGGATATAAATGGGGCATTGGACCGAAGGCAATTTCTGGATAACAGGTATTAGATAAAGCCACACTTTTACCCGGTAGCCATTCTAAGTTGCCATGTTTGCCAACATGAACTATGGCATCAGCATTAAAAGATTCTCGTACCCAATAATAAAAGGCTAAATAATTATGAGTTGGTTCTAAATCTGGCGCATGATAATTTAAACTAGGGTCGAGATCATAACCTCTTGATGGTTGAATACCGACGAAAACATTACCAAATTGAATTCCAGAAATTGCCCAATTTTGGACTGAATCTAAAGTTGGTTTTCCCCAACGTTCAACAATTTCTTTTTGGATTATTTCTGGTAAAGTAGCAAAATATTTTTGATATTCTGCTGTTGACAAACTTTGGTTTATTGGTTTCCAATCTTTTCCTTCTGGATCATTAGTAACGCTAGATGTGAGAATCTCAATTAATTCGTCTCCAGTTTCGGGAATATTTCCCAGTTCATAACCAGCTAATTTTAAAGCTTTGAGAATTTCTACACAACTGGCGGGAGTGTCCAATCCTACGCCGTTGGCAAGGCGGCCGTTGGTGTTGGGGTAATTTGCTAAAATTAGCGCTATGCGGCGTTCTTGGGGCGGTTTTACCCGCAATCGTACCCAGTTTGCAGCCAGTTGGGCGACAAATTCAATGCGATCGCTCACGGGTTCATAAACTACCACATCGGTTTCTAGTTTATGATTCCGAGTTTGCAAAGTTTTGAAAGACACAGCCCGGCTAATAATTCGCCCGTCTACTTCTGGTAATGCCACATTTATCGCCATATCACGGGGTGTTAAACCTTGTGATTGTGATTCCCATTGTTCAACGGAACTAGCGCAAAGAATTACTTGCAAAACAGGAACATTTAATTTTTCCCAAAGTTCAGTTTGTGGTATTTCTGTTTCTAAACTTGCTAGGGAAAAACTTGTAGTATTCATCAATAAACTAACATGATTATTATTTTCTTCTGCCAACAATTCACACAATTTATCGCTGACACCAGGTTCACGCAATGAAGAAACAAAAACAGGTACAGGTTGTAAATTTTTCTCCACTAAAGCATTACATAAAGCATCAATAACCTTGGTATTTCCTGCTAAATAATGAGCGCGATAAAACAAAATACCAACTTTAGGCTGAGTTCTGACTGGGCGCATTCCCTTGACTGGGCGCAGGCCCTGCGCCCCTACTTCCTGACTGCTTTCGTACAATCCCACGCGGGGAACAGATTGGGGTGCTGGTGGATTAAATGCTGTTGATAGGACTGTATCAGTAATAAATTGCAACGCGTTGAGGAAATTTTCTATGCCACCTTCTTGAAAGTATTGCCAAATTTTCTGAACAATTTCTTGAGAAACTGTAGATTTGGAAATAAGATCAGGATCAAATCCATCATCTCCTGGCATCACAATCAAAGTTGTGGCATTACGTTGTACAATTTCCTGGACTACTTCTAAGCCATAAGCCCAGTAGGAACTTCCTCCTATGAGACGAAGCACAATTATTTGGGCAGATTCTAAAACTTGCTCACCATAAGCATCTATACTTATTTGTTGCTGTAGTTGTAATAAGTTAGCTACTCGAAGTTCAGGGAATTGACTAGGTAATTTAGGAACTACAGCCGCTAGGGTTTGAATATCAGTATCGGCTGCTGTAATCAACACGAAAGGGGCGGGGGTTTGTTCGAGGAAAAATAATCCTTCAGACTGATTTAATCCGCCTGGTGTGGCGCTGATTCTGTGCATAATTAGTAATTAATAATTGGTGATTTGTAAATGGAATTTCAATTTTAACAACTAGACTAATCCATTCTTATCTGCGTTCATTTGCGTTCATCTGCGTTTAATTATTCTGGAAATCTTATTCTATAACAACTCTCACAAATTTATTCCACCAAATGCTCCTGATATCCAAAGTTAATTTACAATTAAAAATAAAACATGATTAATTTACCAAAAGGATTAATTGTTTCCTGTCAAGCACCTGTAAACTCTCCATTACATGATCCTTATGTAATTGCGGCCATGGCAAAAGCCGCAGTTAATAATGGGGCTGTAGCCGTGAGAATTGACACTCCCAGTCATATTCAAGCTGTGCGGGAAAAAGTCCAAGTTCCGATTATCGGACTGTGGAAACAAGTAATAACTGGTTCTGATGTTTATATTACACCACAGTTTCATCATGCTGTGGCTGTGGCACAAGCAGGTGCAGATATTATTGCTATAGATGCTACTACTAGAAATCGTCCTGGTGATGAAAAGTTAGCAGATATTATTACTCTGATTCATCAGAAATTAAATAAGCCAGTTATGGCAGATGTAGATACTTATGAATCTGCACAATTAGCTGTGAATGCAGGTGCGGATATTGTGGGAACTACTCTATTTGGTTATACTTCCCAAACTCAAAATTTCTCTCCTCCTGGTTGGGAATTACTCACCCAAATCATCGAAAATCTCGATACTTTTGTGATTTGTGAAGGTGGTGTTTCTTCCCCAGAAATGGCTAAACAAGCTTTAGATTTAGGGGCTAATGCTGTTGTGGTTGGTGGGGCAATTACTGGGATTGATTTGTTAGTTCAAGCTTATAATTCTGTATTATAGACTATTTTTATGAAATCGAATTTTATCGGTTAAAAATTATCATTTCATTACCCACCACTGGACTCCGGGCAATTATTTTCTTTTGAGAATCAACAATTTCTAAATGGATAAAATTCAGTTCTTGAGAACGTTGTAATATTTCCGCAGCTAGTTTATCCTGTTGAGATTTTTCCAGATTGTACCAAATATCACTAATTTTTACAGTTAAATCGCTGGTACGGAAATTAGCGCCCATAGGTTTTATTAGTTGAGAAAATATATTTTTATCTTTGGTATTCTTCACAGAAATGCTAATATCTGAAAACTGATTTTCAATTGCTGCTAGTAAAGTTTGTTCTGGTGTTAATTCTATAACTGGAGTTGGAGTTACTTCTGTTTCTATAACTGGAGTTGGAGTTGGTTCTGGTTCTATAACTGGAGTTGGAGTTGGTTCTGGTTCTACAACTGGAGTTGGAGTTGGTTCTGGTTCTACAACTGGAGTTGGAGTTGTTTCTGGTTCTACAACTGGAGTTGGTGTGATAACTTTCTCTACTGGGGGAACAGTTGCGACTTCAACAGATTTAGGAATAAACAAAAATGTAGTTATTCCTATTGTCACCGCAAAAATTACGGCAAAAATTCCTGTCAAAACCGTATCTGACACATTGTTAGATATACTTGATGGTAAGAATAAGCGAAATGTCCTTAAAAAGCCATCCCAACTTGACAAAAAATTCTTCTTTTTCTGAGAATCATTGGGTGTTTCTGTCTCCAGTTTGACTACTGTAGTTTCTAAAATACCAATTGTTCCCCGCAAAATTTGGATAATTGCCGTTTTCCAAATTGGTTGATTTTTTGGGTAGAGTATGGGAGAAGGTTGACTTTTTTGTTCATTTCTTGGTTTTCTTCGTTTTTCTCCTGACATGGAACTTTTACCCAAATTAGTAAATCAAAAATAGAGAAAACATATTTTGACTATAATCAATTATTGTGCCATTTAATGAAATATGAATATTAAACGCCGTCAATTTTTGTTTTTAAGTGGAATCAGTACCATAGCATCTGGTTTTCTGGGTTGGAAACTATCAAGCAAAAATTCTTTTATAGAATCAGCCACAGCAGCTAACCCAGTTAGAAAAGATTTATTATTGCGTTTTGTCTCTGTAGCTGATACGGGAACTGGTACAAAAGGACAATATGCTGTAGCTAATGCTATGAATTTTTATCATGAGAAAAATCCTTACAATTTAGTAGTTTTAGCTGGTGATAATATCTATAATAATGGCGAAATTGAGAAAATTAATGAGGTTTTTGAACGTCCCTATCAAGCTTTACTAAAAAATGGTGTCAAGTTTCATGCTTGTTTAGGTAATCATGATATTCGCACTAATAATGGCGTTAATGAACTTAAATATCCTGGTTTTAATATGCAGGGACGTTATTACACATTTAGCCAAAATAAAGTCCAATTTTTTGCTTTAGATACTAATGGTAATGCTGATTGGAAAAATCAATTAATCTGGTTAGAGAAGGAATTAAGTATTAGTAAAGCACCTTGGAAAGTTGTTTTTGGTCATCATCCCATTTATTCATCTGGTCAATATGGGAATAATACAAGTTTTATTAAAACCTTTACTCCCCTATTTAAAAAATACAATGTTCAACTTTATATCAATGGCCATGAACATAATTATGAACGCACTCACGCTATTGACGGAACTACCTATTTAATCTGTGGTGCGGGTGCTGGTAATCGTCCCGTGGGCCGTTCTCAATGGACAGAATATTCAACCAGTGATTTGAGTTTTGCAGCTTATGATGTGTATGCAGATAGAATAGAAGTGAGTGCTATTGGTACTAATAATCGCGTTTTTGATCGGGGTATAATTAAGTTAAAAAGTGTTTAATGAAAGGAGTCAGGAGTCAGGAGTTAGAAAGAAGAAAGAAAAGAAGTATAATCAAAAGACTTTTCCTTCCCCTGTTTCCTGTTCCCTGTTCCCTGCTATTTAGTAATGATTGAGGTTGATTCCTGCTTCTTTTGCCATTGCGTCTAAACCTTTAAATTCTAAGGTTTTGATGGCTTTGGTGGAAAGTTTCAATTTTACCCAACGGTTGCCAGCAGCCCACCAAACCCGCTTGTTTTGCAGATTAGCGTGTTGTAGACGCTTGGTGTGACGGTTGGAGTGGGATACGGCACAAGCGTTATTGGCTTTTCTGCCAGTTAGTTCACAACGACGGGACATAATCAATATCTCCTAGAGTGTTATTTAAAGACAACCTTCCCATTATATCCCAACAAGTTCGGGAAAAAGAATAATTATCTAGTATCTAGGGAATTATGGCAAGTATTATCAAACCTTTTAGAAAATCTTAATCTTTAGCATTTATCACTAATGTTACCATTTTGTATATACAAAATGTATTTACAGGTCTAATGGAATTTGAATGGGACGAACATAAAAATCAACAAAATCAGAAAAAACATGGACTTAGCTTTGAGGAAGCACAAGAAATTTTTCAGGGAATTGTTTTTACGTCAATTGATGAACGATTTGACTATGATGAAGAAATTAGAGAAATTACTATTGGTGCAATACAAGGAATTATTGTTGTCACTGTAGCCCATACCGAAAGAAACGGTAAAATTCGTCTGATTTCAGCCCGAAAAGCCACCCCTAAAGAAAGGAGACAATACTATGAATATCTCGCTGCAACGTCTTGAAGAAATCCAAAATATCCCAGATTCTGCTATTGATACCTCTGATATTCCCGAATTAGATGATCATTTTTGGGAAACAGCTAAAATGGTGAAACCTATCACTAAAAAAGCTATTTCCATTCGCTTAGATAGTGATGTTTTGGAATGGTTTAAACACCAGGGAAAAGGCTATCAATCAATGATTAATACTGTGCTTCGTTCTTATATTAACCATCAAGAAAACCTCTAAAAAAATCAAGTGCTACAACCGACTTCCCAGAGAAGTCGGTTATCTAGCTATTTATTTGCTGGCTTGTTCAGTTAGCTTAGTAAGTACGTCATTAGAACGTTCTACAAAGGATTTCATCCCATCTGCATCAAAGCCTTTTTGAGACATTAGAGCCAAATCATAAACGTGCTGACACATCATGTTAACTAATTGACTGGAGGGTGATTCACCATTACCTTGGATAATACTACCCTGACTGAGATTAACCAGGTTTTGAATTAAAGGGTGGGCAGTATTTACCAGTAAAATATGTTCTTCAGGAAATTCAGCGCTTTGCTGCTGCATCATGGCGGTCATTTCTCGCATCCGACGCAGAAATTCGGGTAATAACACCATTGCCGGTGGTGTTCCTTGGGGGTCGTCGGATTTCAATGATTCGGTGCGGATGTTGAGTTTTGGCTTGTTGAGGGCTTTCTCAAATAGTTCTTTAACGACTTCTCCTTTGGTTTTGTTGGTGGTAGGATCAACAATTTCGCCAGTTTTGTCATCCAGGAGGGTGTTATCAAGGTCAGAGTCTACCCGTGTAAATTTAACATCCCGATATTCTTGTTCTAGGAAGTTAATGAAGTGGGTATCAATGAAGGAGTCCATATAGAGGACTTCCAAACCTTGATTTTTGTGGAGTTCAATATAAGTGGATTGACTAGCTCCATCCGTGCTGTAAAATACCTTGTTTTCGTGGCGTTCTTTGTTCCGTTCTAGGTATTCTTTCAGGGTTGTATAGGGGATGCTAGTCGTGTTTGCTGGGGTGACATCTTGCCAAGCATCACCGTCTGAAGATTGAACTTCCACGGCTGCGCTGTCGGCCGCTGGGGCTTCTAATTTGGCTGTGCTACGGAAAACAATGATGTCTTCAACTTGTTTTTTAAATTTATCATCGTTGAGAACGCCAAATTTTACGAATGTTCCCAAGTCTTTCCAGGCTGTTACGTATTGTTCGCGGTTGTCGCGGTATAATTCTTTGAGTCTATCGCCGACTTTTTTGGCGATGTAGTCTCCTATTCTCTTAATAGTGCGATCGCCTTGTAATGCACTCCGTGATACATTCAAAGGAATATCAGTGCTATCAATTACCCCCCGCATGGGCATTAAAAACTGGGGAATAATTTCCTCACAGTTATCACTGACAAACACCTGATTGCAGAATAACTTAATTTGTCCTTTAGTCACATCTACATCAGGACGCATTTTGGGGAAATACAAAATCCCGTTAATCACAAAGGGATAATCTGTATTCAAATGCACCCACAACAGGGGTTCTTCTTGGAAAGGATATAAATAGCGGTAAAACTCTAAATAATCTTCTTCACTGAGATTACTAGGAGATTCACGCCATGCAGCTTTTTGTTTATTTAAAATTTCCCCATCCATTTTAATGGGAACTGACATGAAATCACAATAGGTCTTGACAAGATTCTTAATTCGTGCTGGTTCTAAAAATTCCTCTTCTTCCCCTTCTAAGGAGAGGATAATCGTAGTTCCGCGAGTGGTGCGGGAAGATTCATCTAAGATAAATTTAGGTGACCCATCACAAGTCCAGCGCACAGCTTGTGCGCCTTCTTGATAAGATAGAGTATCAATTTCTACTTGCTTCGCTACCATGAAGGAGGAGTAGAAACCCAGCCCGAAGTGACCGATAATCGGTTGATCTGCTTTACCTTCATATTTGTGAATAAATTCTTCAGCACTAGAGAAAGCAACTTGGTTAATATATTTTTTTACTTCCTCTGCTGTCATCCCAATGCCATTATCAGTAATGGAAAGGGTTTTATTGTCTTTATCAATGCTAATTGTAATTTCTGGTTCACCAACTTCGCCATTGTATTCCCCAGCACGGGATACCATGTTTAACTTTTGGATAGCGTCTACCCCGTTGGATACCAGTTCCCGCAGGAAGATTTGATGATCTGAGTAAAGTGACTTCTTGATGATCGGGAAAATATTCTCAGTATGAATACTGATATTGCCTTGTTCTAACATAACCTTAGTTTAATAAAATTCGCTTACTCTGAATTTTAATAGTATCGTGAGTGCGATCGCTTCCCCTAAATGGGTTTGTTTACACCCTAATACTAATGCGGATTTCCCTACTTAATTCTTTTTTGCATCTACCATATCTGAGTAATTATGTTTATGGGCGTTCTATATATTGACAAAATCCCCGCTCACGAAATATCTGATCCAAATTCAGACCAACTTTCTCCTCTTAATTAATTATTTCCCTCATTAACTGCTTGGTATTCTCTACACACACTTTCCAGTTTAAGCGAGATTGATACTGATCAAAAGATGAATAAGCTAGTTGCTCATATTCACTATAATTTGTCATCAAGTTGATTATATAATTGCAGTATTCTGAGGTGCTGACATTAAGAGCAAATGTTTTACCATTGAGGTTATCTTTAACTGCTGTTGAAATACCACCAATATTACTTGCTAAAGAGGGTAAACCAAAAGAACTGGCTTCGCAAAATACATGACCAAATGCGTCTGCTCTAGAAGGTAAAATTAGAAAATGAGATTCAGCAAATAATCTATTGATTTTCTTCAATCCTTCAGGTGTTGATTTATCAATAAACCCTATAACTTTGACAAAATCTGGTAAAGGCAGATTAATTATTGGTTGACATCCAACTACTATTAATTCAGTATTTAATCCGGCATTATTTAACTCTTGAGCTACTTGAAAAGCAATATTTCCTCCTTTCCTTACCCAGTCAACACCGATAAAAAGCAATTTACATTTTGTCTTCTCTCTAGAATTGATAATTTCTCGAATATCTTCCCAGGTTCTATGACACTCTAAATTAGCCCCATAGGGAACTACTTTAATTTTAGATACAGCAATACCATAGGTTTGCATAGCATTTTTAGCAGCCCATTCTGAAGTATATATAATTAACTGACAACGATTAAGAGCCTCTGCTTCCATTGCATATATATTTTTAATATTCTCATCACATAAATTCTCCATGTGTTGATAGAAATTGATCAAAGAACTCAAAGTTGCATCAGTCCATAAAACTAGAGGTTGCTTACAGTTTATATTAGCAATAGGTACTATATTATCTGGGCATAAAACTATATCTGGATTGAATAAATTTAACTTATTTTCAATTTGACGAGCATAATTTTTAATAACTAATGGTTCTGCCCAGCGATAATAATCTTTTTTAAATAAATATCTATAAAAACTCCATTTTATTTTAGTTAAAACTGCTAATTTTTTCTCAAGTGGGCAAATATAATCTAGTTGTGTAGATTCATCTGTGAGATGTTTGGCGATGTAATATGCAGCCTCACAGCGTCCTTGTAAATACTTCGGCCAAGAACTTTTATTTAAAATATCATCAACTGCTACATAAGCTATTTTCATGATTTAATTCCTATTAATCAATTTTTGTATAGCCAAAGAATGTACTCATATTAAATAATGAGGGAAATTGATTTATTAATCTCATGACTAATGGAGAAGGTAGTAATATCATGATTAGAAATTTTACGCAAGCTTTATAGATAATTCGCTGCTGTAGAAGTCCAGGATCTCTTTTTACTGTTTCCCATAAAATTCTCACCACCAATAAATTATTTTGTTTTCCGGGGGCTACGTCTAGTGTTTTATAACATAGATATTTGTAAAGATTAGCTATTGATTGTGGCTGGAGATGCTGTAGAGATGCAGCTTTTTTATGTTTGAAAGCACTGTGAATAACTTCTAATTGTGCTGCTTCCATGCCCACAATATTAGATGATACAGAATTAGGAAGAATGCGATATAAAACTTGTACTTTTGGCACGCAAACAAAATCGGTTATTGCGGCTAAACGTAACCATGTATCACGATCTTGAGCATTTGTTAGAGATTCATTAAAGCCACCGACTTGAGCTAAAACATTTTCACGAATCATAACATTAGATCCACTGGCAATAAAATCATTTAATAAAAGTGTTCTATAAATATCACCTTGCCAGGTAGCATGACTACATGATCGTAAAAACTTACCTTTTTCGTCAATAGCATCAGTCCAACTGTACACAACAGCAGCTTGGGGATTATCCTTTAATATGTTGTATTGTAATTCTAGTTTATCTGGTGTCCAAAGATCATCCGCATCTAAAAAAGCAATCAATTCTCCAGTAGCATGAGTTAAACCGCGATTACGATTGACTGAACCATTTGCTTTTGGATAATTATATATTTTGATTCTTTGATCTTGGATACTAGAAACTATCTCTAATGTTCTATCAGTGGAATCTGAATTAATAACAATAAGTTCAAAGTGAGAATATGTTTGTTGTAAAACAGATTCTATTGTTTCTTTGATTGTTTTTGCCCCATTATAGACAGGGATAACTACAGAAATTAGTTCCATAATAATTAAGTGATGATTTCATTTATACAGTTAAGTAACTTGGGGCAAAATTGCAATCTAAAACCTTGTTACGCATAATATCATATTTGCTATCATCACCAGATAAATTGAGCATATATTCACTAATTTCATGAATTTTTCAATCACCATTAATTTTTACATAGCCAAATAAGGTCTTCATGTTAAATAATGAAGGAAATTTATTCATTAATATATTGGCTAATGGGGTAGGTAGTAACACCATAACAGCAAATTTACAACAAGCTTTATATATAACGCGCTTCTGTATAAGTTTCGGATCTGTTTTAAATGTTTGCCATAAAATTCTGGCTATTGCTGCGTTATTTTGTTTTCCGGGAGCTACGTCTAGTGTTTTATAACATAGATATTTATAGTAATTAGCTATTACTTGTGGTTTAAGATGCTGTAGAGATGCAGCTTTTTTGTCTTTAAAAGCACTATTAATAACTTGTAATCGTGATGCTTCCATTCCTAAAATATTAGATGACTTAGAATTAGGATGAATACGGTATAAAATTTGTGCTTTTGCTACACAAACAAAATCGGTTATGGCTGCTAAACGTATACATACATCAATATCTTCAGTATTGGTTAGAGATTCATTGAAACCACCAACTTTGACTAAAACATTTTTACGAATCATTACATTAGAACCACTGGAAATAAAATTCTGAAACAGCAGTTTTGCATAAACATCACCTTTCCAAATATCATGATTCAACGTATCTAGAAACTTGCCTGATTCGTCAATCGTATTGGTCCAACTATAGACAACACCAGCTTGGGGATTTTCTTGAAGTGCTTTATATTGTAATTCCAGTTTATCTGGTGTCCAAAGATCATCAGCATCTAAAAAAGAAATTAATTCACCACTAACATGAGTTGATCCACGATTTCTATTAACGGCTACATTTGCTTTTGGATAGTTATATATTTTGATTCTTTGGTCTTGAATACTAGAAACTATCTCTAATGTTTTATCAGTAGAATCTGAATTAATAACAATTAATTCAAAGTTAGAATATGTTTGTTGTAAAACAGATTCTATAGTTTCTTTAATTGTTTTTGCACCATTATAGACAGGGATAACTACAGAAATTAGTTCCATAATAATTACGTGATGAATTTTTGGAAAAATCTTCTAATTTTTAAAGTTTCTAAATAAAAAGGACTAATCATCCTGCTTCTTAATCTTTCCATTTCGCAAGCAATAAGAATATCACTATTGATCAGGTTATGATAACGAACATAATATAATGTAAATTTGCGTAAATCATTAATCAAATATGCAAAAAATGCCAAAGGTCTTTGCCAGGTTGGTAATATTAGCATTCGTAAATGATGACAAGCTAAACCAACGGCTTGCATGAGAGAAATTAAATAATTCCGTTCTAACCGTGAAGTTGGGATCAGATGCTCTATTTTCATGGCTGGATTATACCAAATTTCCCAACCAGCTTTTTGGATATAACATAAAGCTTCAGCATCTTCACTACCTAACATTGATGAACCAACTCTACCAACAAAAAAAGGTTTTTTGGGAACGTTATCTTGCCATGCTTGACGACGAACCACTAACCCCGCAGTTGGTGGAAATCCCTGTTTTCGAGGTTGAAATAAATGGGGATATTCACCTCTTTCTGTAATTGCTAGATAAAATATTATTGGTTTAATATTTTCTGGGGGATTTACTTCAAACTTACCACTGATTCTACTAGCGATCGCTCCAGCTTGAGGATTATTTATAGCAAATTTATAAGCCTCTATAACCCAATTTTGCGCGGGTAAATTATCATCATCTAAGAAACAGATAATTTCACTCTGAGCTTCTTGAATAGCTTTAGCTCTAGCGAAGGCTGCACCTTGTTGAATCTCCGATAAATACTTTAACAAATATGGATGATTCCAGTTAGCTTGGTAATTGTGAACTAACTGTGCTGTAGCATCTTTACTATTATTATCAACAACTAAAATTTCCCAATTCAGGTTTTCTATCCCTTGTTGGTTTTGCAAATGCTCTATAACTTTGGGTAAACGGCTTTCCCCATTATAAGTAGGTATGGCAACAGTCAAATCAAGAGACATAATTACAAACTCAGGTTTTTTGTAAAATCAAGAAATAATGGTATGGATTGCTAGGGTCTATAAATTCGTGTTTTATAGTTAGACCAGCTTTGGCAACGGAGTTTAAAAACCGCTGTTTGGGATATCCTTTCAGTCCAATTTCCCAATAGTGGTAGTCAGATAAAGGCTTCTTAGTCCAAAACTTAGGAACATTAATGAATAAATGCCTTGGCCTACCCAGAAAAGAAAATTTTACCTGTATTGCTAAGTATTCAGTATTATAGGGAATAGAGATCAACAAGTATTCTTTTGTTGCCACTGCGAGTTTTTGCAATGCCAATTCTGATTGCTCATAGGGAAGATGTTCTAGAACCTGAAACAGGACAATCACATCAAATGTATCTTGCCGTAGTGTAAAGTCTTGCGTAAGATCCAATATAATATCTGGGTTGAGGTGAGGATTAAAATCAGCGGTGGTGACGTTATAGCCACTCCTCTTCAGGATATCTGTGAATAGGGAGTTTCAAATTCCGATCTCTAAGACATTTTTTACCTGTTTGCCAAGTGATGATAATAGACGTAACTGGTTGTGGTAACTAATAAATCTATCTTTAGAAAAGTATTCTGAGGTTTTAAGATTTAAAGAGGTGATTAATTCCATAGTGACTATTTGCCTCAACGATAAATTATATTTCTGATCAAACTTCTAACAACTTTACAGTAACAGGTACGGATACAGGTGCTTTTTTATTAAAACTTAACCCATTTTCACTTATATCAATGATAATTGTATCACCAGAGATAAAAGTATTTTCCAGTAACTTTGTCGCTAGAGGATTTTCTACCTCGCGCTGAATTGACCGTTTTAATGGACGTGCGCCGTAGACAGGATCATAACCAGCTTCTACAAGATGGTCACAAGCGGCTTGGGATATCTCCAAGGAGATTTTTTGCTCCTTGAGCAGATTTTCCACCCGTTTAAGTTGAATACGGATAATATGCCCCATTTCTGAGCGATTGAGAGTGTGGAAAAGGATCAGATCATCTACACGGTTCAGGAATTCGGGACGAAAGTGACTTCGTAAACCTTCCATCACCTTATTACGCATCATATCATACTTGGAATCATCACCGGATACATCCAAAATATGTTCACTACCGATGTTACTAGTCATGACTATGACAGTATTGCGGAAATCTACCGCCCGTCCTTGGGAATCAGTAACTCTACCATCATCTAAGACTTGCAACAAAATATTAAATACATCGGGGTGGGCTTTTTCCACTTCATCTAAAAGCACCACAGAATAAGGATGTCGGCGAATTGCTTCCGAAAGTTGTCCCCCTTCTTCATAACCGACATATCCCGGAGGCGCACCCACCAAACGGGAAACTGAGTGTTTTTCCATGTACTCGGACATATCCAAACGCACCAAAGCATCATCAGAATCAAAGAGAAATTGAGCTAAGGCGCGGGCAAGTTCGGTTTTACCCACGCCAGTTGGTCCCATAAACAAAAATGAACCAATAGGTCTAGAGGGGTCTTTCATGCCAGCACGGGCGCGACGGATAGCCGCAGAGACGGCGGAAACTGCTTCTTCCTGACCGATTACCCGTTCGTGTAAATGACTTTCTAGTTGTAGTAATTTTTGCCGTTCTGATTCCAAAAGCCGATTTACAGGGATTCCAGTCCATTTGGCGACAATTTCGGCAATATCGGCTTCTGTGACTTGTTCACGCAGCAGGGTAGAACCTTGGGTTTGAATTTCTAAAAGTTTTGCTTCTTTAATTTCTCGTTCTCTTTGCACACCCTCCAACTTACCGTACTTGAGTTGAGCAGCTTTGTTTAAATCATAGTCCCGTTCTGCTTGTTCAATTTGTACCCGCAGTGCGTCTTCTTCTTTCTTTAAACCGCTAATAGATTCTAAAATATGCTTTTCACCTTGCCATTGTTCATTAAATATTTGCTGTTTGACTGTTAAACTGGCAATTTCTTCCTGAATTCGTTCTAATCGTTCTTTTGTTGGGGAAATGCTTTGTTCTTCTCCAGATAATGACAGCTTTTCCATTTCTAGCTGCATCAAACGTCTGTCAATGGTTTCTAATTCCGCCGGTTTGGATGTAATCTCCATTTTCAATTTCGCTGCTGCTTCATCAACCAAGTCTATCGCTTTGTCTGGTAAAAAGCGGTCAGCAATATACCGCGCTGACAAGGTTGCAGCAGCCACTAAAGCGGAATCGGAAATTTTGACGTTATGATGCACTTCATAACGCTCTTTTAAACCCCGCAAAATCGAAATTGTATTTTCTACAGTTGGTTGATCTACATATACTTGTTGAAATCTTCTTTCAAGGGCTGCATCTTTTTCAATAAATTTGCGATATTCATCTAAGGTCGTTGCACCAATACAACGTAACTCACCCCGCGCCAACATAGGTTTAAGCAAATTACCTGCATCCATTGACCCTTGTTGATTAGAACCAGCCCCGACAACGGTATGCAGTTCATCAATAAATAGAACTACTTGCCCGTTTGATTCCGTAACTTCACGGAGGACATTTTTTAAACGGTCTTCAAATTCACCTCTATATTTTGCTCCTGCAATCAAACTACCGATATCTAAAGAGATCAATTGGCGGTTTTTCAAAGATTCAGGAACGTCGCCATTTACCATTCTTTGGGCTAAAGCTTCAGCGATCGCAGTTTTGCCAACTCCAGGCTCACCAATTAACACAGGGTTATTTTTGCTACGTCGAGACAATACCTGAATTACCCGGCGAATTTCATCATCTCTCCCAATCACAGGATCTAATTTTCCTGCTTTTGCTTGTTCTGTCAAATCTCGTCCAAATCTTTTTAAAGCTTCCTCTTGCACATCCGCTTCTGCTTTTGGTGATGCTTTGATTTGAGGAGTAGCGCGAACAGATTTAACCCCAAGTTCTACCTGAGCAATATCTATATTTAAGCTTTTAAATAATCTTCTACCAACCCGTTCGTCATTACCAAACGCTAAAATTATATGCCCTTCTGAGATTTCCTCCTCTCTCATTTTGGTTCTAATTTCATCGGCTTTGTCTAAAAGTAAATCTAAATTCCGCCCTAGGTAAAGTTGATCACTTTTACCAACCTTCGGTTGACGTTGGGTAAAAGCCTCTAGTTGTTGTTTGAATCGAACTGAATCAACTTCCGCACGGGTGAGAATGGCTGTAGCTAGGCTGGTAGGTTCTTCTAAAAGCGCAATAATTAAATGTTCAACTTCTAATTGTTGTTGTTTATAAGCACGAACCACGTCTTGGGATTTTGTTACCGCTTCCCAGGCTGTATCAGTAAATTTATCAGGATCTGTAGGCTGCATTTGTAAAATTTTAGATTTTCGACTTGTAATTTAAGTTTAGGGGGGGAATTGGTAATGGGTAAAGAAGTTCTTTGTCTTCCTACCCTTTACCTTAAATTATTCTGGAATTTTTAACTGAATCAATTCAACTTTATAACCATCTGGATCTTCCACGAAAGCAATGACCGTTGAACCGTGTTTCATGGGACCTGGTTCTCGAACTACTTTACCACCCAGTTGTTTAATGGTCTCACAGGTAGCGTAAATATCATCCACACCCAAAGCGATATGACCATAGGCATTACCTAAATCATACTTTTCTACACCCCAATTATGGGTGAGTTCTAAAACTGAATGATCACTTTCTTCTCCATAACCGACAAAAGCCAGGGTAAATTCTCCCGCTGGGTAATCTTTCCGTCGGAGTAACTTCATTCCCAGAACATCACAGTAAAATTTCAAGGAATCTTCTAAATTACCGACGCGAAGCATTGTGTGTAGTAATCGCATATTTACCCTTGATTCAATTTCTACATTTTATATTCTGATAGGGAATTTTTACAAAACCAGTGTTTAATTCTGCTTTTGATTGCTCAATCGTTGGTAATTCTATCTTAACTAATTTCAGCAAGAGCTTGTGCTAAAATTGATTTTAATTTCAGATGGAGGAAATAATTATGATTTCATCACCTTTGATATTACATTTTCCCTCATCAATGCCAATGACAGATGATCAATTTTTTGAATTCTGTCAAGAAAATCGTGATTTACGCATTGAGAGAAATCAATTTGGAGATATATCAATCATGTCACCCGCAGGTTCAGAAACAGGAAATCGAGAATTTAATATTGCTGTACAGTTAGGAATTTGGTCAGAAAAAGATGGTACAGGAATTGGTTTTTCTTCCAGTACAGGCTTTACACTTTCCACGGGTGCAGAACGTTCTCCTGATGCTGCTTGGATAAAATTAGAAAGATGGAATAAACTTACACCTGCACAACAAAAGAAGTTTGCCCCTATTTGTCCTGATTTTGTAATTGAATTAAGGTCAGCTTCTGACAATTTGCAGCCTTTAAAAGATAAAATGCAAGAATATATGCAAGAACCAGAAATAAAATTAGGCTTATTAATTGACCGCAAAAATCGCCAAGTTTATATTTATCGTCCTGGACAACTAGAAGAATGTTTAGAAAATCCTGATACTGTTAATTGTGATCCTGTTTTACCGGGGTTTGTTTTGAATATGAGTAAAATTTGGTAGTTATAAAATTCATATTTTTAATCCAGATACACCAGATTGCAGGTAAATGAGGTACAAACATGAATAATAAAACTCTTGTGGTGCTGGACAAAAAGCCAGCTATGGGTGTACCTCATTCAGACGAAATCCGCTGTATGATTCCTATCAAATAGGAGATTTTACGATAATTGATTTTTTGTCAGCTTCTTAGATACCCAGCTAATAATTCCGCTAAGTAATGCACCACCCATGAGAATACCAATGGCCGGGTTAAATAATGGTATCCAGAGTTTATGCCACAAATCTAAGCCAAGATTGATTCCTGAAGCATCACCAATCACAGCAATAACAAGCCACGCAAAACCTAAAATTACTAGAAAAACATCAGCGACTAAGATGAAGTTGAGCCAATTTAATAATTTGTCTTTCATTTTGATTGGTCAGTTGTCAGTTGTCAGTTGTCAGTTGTTCGTTGAAAATATTTTGTCCCTATTCCCTATTCCCTGTTCCCTGTTCCCTATTCCCTATTCCCTGTTCCCTAATTACAAATTATTCTGTTTCAAATAACCATTTTTTGACTTTAACTAAGTTTTTCCAATCAGGGTTTCTGGTTAAACCATCTTCAATGCTGTTTTTAACTTCTTCTTGCCATTCTTCATTGACAAATATCAATTGTTGTGCAATGTCAATGTGTTCCCGCAAACCCTTTTGACCGGTTTCTAGCATAGCTAAAGCTAGATTAATTCTTGCTTGTGGATCTTGAGCATTGAGTTTCACAGCTTTATTAGCAGCGTTGAAAGCCAATTTACCTTTGTTATCAAGAAGATATAACCAAGCGAGACAAACCCAGGCTGAACTGGCTTTAGGAGAGCGATCACATACTTCTTTAAATACAGGAATTAGAGATTCTACAGATTCTCCAGCTTTATAGCGTTCTAAACCTGTATCAAATAGGGAATCAACGGTATTAGTCATTTGTTGTTAGTCAGTTGTTAGTTGTCAGTGGTCAGTTGTCAGTTGTTAGTGGTCAGTTGTTATGGAAAAATTCTTTCTCCCTGACTCCTGACTCCTGACTCCTCACAATATTACACCCCGAAAGACTTACCACAACCGCAAGTTTGGGCAGCATTAGGGTTAGTAAATTGGAAACCACCACCAATCATGGCATCACTATAATCGAGCATTAAGCCGTAAAGGTAAAGTAGACTTTTGCGATCGCTGATAATTTTGAAGCCATCATAATCAAACACCTCATCATCAGCAGTAATCTTGCTGACATCCTCAAAATCCATCATGTAAGACATTCCCGAACAACCACCTTGTCTCACTCCCACCCGTAAGCATAAATCTTGTCCTTGCTTGTCTTGAAGAGACTTAACCTGACGCAATGCAGATTCAGATAATAGAATTCCCCGTTGTTGAGTTTGAGTTGCTTGTGTCATAAATTCTTAACTCCTGAACTAGTTTTATCAATAACCTATAAGGTATTCTCATACCTCTGGGCTGCTATGAATGTTTTTGTATTCATTCTAGCGACATTAGGACGGCAAAAAAGAATAATTTGGTGGGAAGATGGGAAGACAGGAAGAAAATTCTCAATTATCCCTTCCTTATCAACTGTTGCCTCATTTTCAGCAACCAAAGATTTTTATTCTAGAATTGAGGGGTTCGGTGTGTTTAAAGATTAACCATTCCCAAAAGTCTAATTCTCAATCGCTTTGTTTTGATTCATTTACTCTATGACAAGTTTTAATCGCTCTACCAGTCGCCGGTTGCAGAAATTAACCCAAATTCCTTCTGTATGGGAGGGCGATCGCCGTCCATTGTCATCACCACACACCCCCTTTGCAGACCCAGAGGCCAAAGGAGATTGTATCCTTTGGGTAGATGCCTCTGAAGGCATTGTTAGAGGCATGGACATGGTAGATCCCAGTTTAGGTCCAGAAGCCATTGTGCGTACCCTGATGCGGGCAATAGAACATCCCCAAAGTCCTGCCAAACCCGGTAGACCACAAAGAATAGTTGTGCGTGACCGGGAAATTCAATTTTACTTGCGCGGAGTCTTGCAAGACTTAGATATTGCCATTGACTACGTACCGGAATTACCCATCATTGACGAACTATTTCGCTCTTTTGCCGAAGTCATTGACAGCCAAATTCCCGATTTACCACCCAAATATGCCAAACTCCTCCATGATAAAGCCTTAGAAGTCTGGCAATCTGCCCCTTGGAGATTTTTGGAAGAACAGCAAATTTTGTCCATAGAGATCAATCAATGGGATGTAGAGAAACTCTATGCCTCAGTCATGGGAATGCTAGGAATTGAGTATGGAATTTTGTTTTATCGTTCGGAAGATTCCCTAAAACGGTTTCGGGCTGCTGTTTTAGCTGATGAAGATGAACTCAAGCAAGACTTAGAAGAAGCCTTTCTCAAGCAAGACTGCTTATTTCTCACCTTTGATTCACTGCACGATAACGACGATGATGAATCGGATAATTTGGCAGATATGCCTCTTTCAGAAATTCAACCGACTTTTGGGAATATTCATCCCCTAGAAGGATTACGTTCCGTTTTGTATGAAGAAGAAGCACTACTAACTTTTGTCGCTGTAGAAAGTTTATTGCGGTTTATCCGTGATCACCATCGGCAATTATACGAGGAAGATTTTCTCACCCTTCGTCAGCGTTATCGAATTTCCTTACCAGAAACCGACAAAAATCGTAAATCCTTAACTGTCCATGTTTCTACCATGCCAGAGTTGACAGCAGAATTAGAAGAAATGGCTGGTTTTGATTTGGATGATGAAGATGAAGATGATTCTATATTTGAAGCCTTAAGAGACGACTTAATCCCAGAAGATGCTTTCATGAGTCTGGGTGTATTACCTTGGGAAACATTAAATTACCTGCGTCAAGGACCCAACTACCAAGCAGCGGGGGAATTTGAACCAAAAGGGGACGGTTTACCTGTCATCGTCATTCAAACCTCTCGCCCTAAAGCTAAGGGGATTATTGAAAATATTCAAGCCGCTGGAGGATTAAATGCCATCTGTTTTCACACCGTAACTGATCCTGTGGATGATGATCTCTATGACTTAGGTTTATTACAAACAGATAATAGTGAATTATTTTTGTTTGGGCAATTTTTAGATGATGACCCAGTGCATATAGAAGCCAAGAGAAAATGGCAGCAGCGTTGTCAAAATACCAAGGGCCATTGCGGTTTAATTATTGCGAAAGGATTGACCGGCGCTGCTCGTGGTAATCCCCAATTACGAGATATGATGGCTCTATTAGAGGCTCATGTACTTTCCTCGGAAGAATTAAGTTTGGAAACGGTTGACTAAATAAATAGATATACCTAAAATTTATAAATTAAATTAGAGGATATCTATGATCTAAATCTACAAATTGATCGGTCGAGTCAATGGTACTCAGGTTAAAATCACCAGGAATGACCAGCATTAAAGCAAGGTTATCGCCAAATTTATTTGGGCAAGTAGTTGACAAACTGAAAATTTTAAATAAGATTAGTGTTTTTGTTACATTCTTAATTCCGACTAACTTTCATAGTATCATTTTTCTTTTGAGTGACCAAACTCTCTAAATCAAGTTAATATACAGCAAAGTGCATGATAATGACAAATAAAAAATGGGCAGTTAAACGCATAACAGTTAATCTTGCCACACAAGAAGCAGAGAAACTAGAAAAATATTGTCAACAGACAGGTAGACCGGCAACAGATGTAATTCGGGAACTGATTAGAAGTTTACCCCAGGGGGAAGAGGTGGCAGGAGGGTGATAGAGGGCAGGGGGCAGGGGGCAGGGAGAAGATACTTCCAATTAACAACTGACAACTGACAACTGACCAGTCACCAATTCAGTTACAATTTGTAAAGAAACTGAACAAGGAACGAGGGAATGCGCGTTGCAATTGTAGGTGCGGGATTAGCGGGGTTAGCAACTGCTGTAGATTTAGTAGATGCGGGCTGTGAGGTAGAAATTTTCGAGTCCCGTCCGTTTGTGGGTGGTAAAGTTAGCAGTTGGGTAGATGGTGACGGCAACCATATTGAGATGGGGCTGCACGTCTTTTTCGGCTGCTACTACAATCTATTTGCATTGATGGAGCAGGTGGGGGCTGGAGATAATTTACGCTTGAAGGAACATAGCCATACTTTTATCAATAAAGGTGGAGAAACTGGGGCATTAGATTTTCGCTTTTTCACAGGTGCGCCTTTTAATGGATTAAAGGCGTTTTTCACCACTTCTCAACTTTCTGTACGGGATAAATTCCAAAATGCGATCGCTCTGGGTACTAGCCCCATAGTTCAAGGTTTGGTAGACTTTGATGGGGCAATGAAAACTATTCGCAAATTAGATAAAATCAGTTTTTCCGACTGGTTCTATAGTCACGGAGGCAGTAAAGGCAGTATTAAACGCCTCTGGAATCCTATTGCTTACGCCTTGGGATTTATAGATTGTGATAATATTTCTGCCCGGTGTATGTTGACAATTTTCCAGTTTTTTGCAGTCAGAACTGAAGCTTCAATTCTGCGAATGTTGGAAGGTTCACCTCACGAATATTTACACAAACCTATTGTTAAATATTTGGAAGAAAGAGGCACAAAAATATACACCCGTCGCCAAGTCCGAGAAATTCAGTTTGCTGAGTCTGGCGACGAAACTCACGTTACTGGTATATTAGTTGCCCAAGGTGACACAGAAGCAGTAATTACCGCTGACGCTTATCTTTGTGCTTGTGATGTTCCGGGAATTCAGCGAGTTTTACCCCAACCTTGGCGGAAATGGCCAGAATTTGATAACATTTATAAGTTAGATGCTGTTCCAGTCGCTACAGTGCAGCTACGGTTTGATGGTTGGGTGACAGAATTGCAAGATGAGGAAAAACGAGGTAAGGGCGGGGAGACACCGCCCCTACAGGCTGCGGGCATAGATAATTTGTTATATACTGCTGATGCTGATTTTTCCTGTTTTGCTGATTTGGCTTTGACTAGTCCCGCAGATTATTATCGTCCTGGGGAGGGTTCATTGTTGCAATTGGTATTGACACCGGGTGATCCTTTTATTAAACAAAGCAATGAAGAAATTGCTCACCACGTCTTAAAACAAGTGCATGAACTGTTCCCTTCGTCAAGAGATTTAAACATGACTTGGTATAGTGTCGTGAAACTGGCACAATCTTTGTATAGAGAAGCACCAGGTATGGATGCCTACCGTCCTGATCAAAAAACACCTATCTCTAACTTTTTCCTAGCTGGAAGTTACACTCAACAAGATTATATTGACAGCATGGAAGGAGCAACGGTTTCTGGAAAACGTGCGGCTAAAGTAATTCTAGAAAGTGTGAAGAAATAGGTATTGGGGACTGGGGACTGGGGACAGTTAAGAGGGAATAGGGAATAGTGAATAGGGAATAGGGAATAGGGAATAAGTAAAAGTTTACCAATTACCCATTACCAATTACCCATTACCAATCTAAAATCTAAAATCTAAAATCTAAAATCCTATGAGTGAATGGTTAGAACATAGTGTCCAGGTAGAAGTGGAAGTTCCTATAGAATTAGTATGGGGATTGTGGTCTGATTTAGAGCAAATGCCTAAATGGATGAAATGGATTGATTCCGTGAAAATTTCTGAAGATAACCCGGAAATTTCTCTGTGGAAACTGAGTACAGGAGGGTTGGATTTTACTTGGAAATCCCGAATTACCAAAATAATTCCTTATCAAATTATTCAATGGGAATCGGTTGATGGTTTACCAAATCAAGGAGCAATTCGCTTTTATGATCGCCATGATAATAGTATTGTGAAAATGACGGTTTCCTATGCTATTCCTGGTTTGATTGGTAAACTTATGGATAATTTGTTTTTAGGAAAGGTGGTAGAGTCCACAATTCAAGCAGATTTAGAACGGTTTAAAGAATATGCTTTGAATGTGAAAGAGGATTAATGTAACCAAGGACGAGTAATTTTTTCTAATTCAGCAATTTCATCTTGAGTCATTTTCCAACCTAAAGCACCTGCATTTTGTTTAACTTGTTCAGCGGTTTTGACTCCAGCAATGGGAATGACATTACCTTGGGCTATTAACCAATTTAAGGATACTTGGGCAGGAGTGCGATTGTATGTTTCACCAATTTCTCGTAATAGAGATAAAACAGGGGCGATTTTATTTAAACCATCTGGACTAAATCGCGGATCTATGCTTCTTGCTCCTTGAGGCTTATAAGAAGGTGTATACTTACCTGTGAGCAATCCTTGAGCTAAGGGACTATAAGCTAAAATAGTTACACCTAAATCACGGGCTGTTTGAGAAATACCGTTACCTTCTATTCTGCGTGTCAGTAAAGAATAACACATCTGATTTACAGCTAAAGGTACACCCCTAGCCGCTAATATTTGGTGTGCTTCTCGCATTTGGGCGGCTGAATAGTTACTCACACCAATTGCACCTATTCTTCCCCGTTTCACCTCATCTGCGAGGGTGTTCATGAGCGTTTCTTGACTCAAAAAGAAGGCGAAAGGCCAATGAACTTGGTATAATTCAATTCTCTCAACTTGGAGACGTTGGAGACTAGCGGTTAAAGCCTCAGATACAGATTTACCATCCCAACGCCAAGGTAAGGGTCCAAACTTCGTCGCAATTTGGACTTGTTGCGTGGTTTGTTTCATGAACTTTCCTAAAAACTGTTCTGAAAGTCCTAAACCGTAAACTTCCGCTGTATCAAAGAAGGTGATACCAGCGTCTAAAGCGGCCTTAAAAGCTGCTTGTAACTGTTCTTCCCCATAGCCGTCGCCATAATTCCAAAATAGTTTATCACCCCAAGCCCAAGTACCGATACAAAGAGGAGGAACAGCTAGACCATTTTTTCCTAATGTGATGGTTTCCATTTTGCTAAAATAATTTTATTTACAGTTCTTTACTTTCCTAGTCTAAATCACGGATTAAACGGATTTATAGATTTCACGGAAATAGTCTGCAAATATTAGTGTTGATAAATGATTTTTTCATCTCTATCATCTTCCATTCTGTGCAATCTTCTAATCCCTTTAATCTGTGATTTAGACATAATATTGTTAATTAGAGATCAAATTCTGTAACCCATTTAAAAAAGTAGCTATGGCAATTGAAGATACATTTAATACTCCAAATCAATCCCTAACTCTCCCAAAGGTCAATATTTTGACCATGTTTCGGTTAGGATTGTTTCAAATGGGATTGAGTATGATGTCTATCTTGACTCTGGGGGTACTTAACCGAGTCATGATTCAGGAAATCGCAATTCCCGCTACATTGGTTGCTTTGGTGTTAGCATTACCTTCATTTGTAGCCCCAACGCGGATTTTGTTTGGGCAAATGTCTGATTCTAAACCGTTGTTAGGTTATCATCGTACAGCTTATGTATGGGTGGGAGCAGGAATATTTGCGATCGCTGCTTTTTTAGCGGTACAAGTAATGTGGCAGTTAAATTCCGCTAATATTGGTGATACGTGGGTATGGACTAGCCAAACCATCGGTTGGACAGCGGTTCTAGGTTTAGTTTTCGCACTCTATGGACTGGCTATTTGTGCTAGTGGTACTGCTTTTGCAGCTTTATTAGTTGATATCTCCGAAGAAGACAACCGTTCCCAAGTTGTCGGGATTGTTTGGTCAATGTTGATGGTAGGGATTATAGTTGGAGCAATTATTAGTTCTAGCTTATTAAAGCAATTAACCACAGACGCACCTATAGAAACTTTACAAGCGGCAATTAATCGCCTATTTCAGATTGTTCCGGGAATAGTTTTTTGTTTAGCAATTGTCGCAACTGTGGGAGTGGAAAAAAAATATTCCCGTTTCTTTAACCGTTCTAACTTAGGAAAACGGGAAGATAGTATTACTTTAAGTGGTGCTTGGAAAATCTTAACTGCTAGTCCCCAAACAGGCTTCTTTTTTACCTTTTTATTGGTAATGACTATCAGCTTGTTTATGCAAGATCCAATTTTAGAACCTTATGCGGGACAAGTCTTTAAAATGCCTTTAGCGGAAAGTACGAAACTCAATGTTTTTTATGGAACAGGCATATTAATTTCCTATGGTATCACAGGTTTTTTGATTGTCCCCCGATTGGGTAAACGCAGAACTATTAAATTAGGTTGTATTTTAGTGGCATTTGCCTCTTTATTACTGGGTTTTTCGGGATTTTCTGCGAATCCTTCTGTACTAAAATCAACTTTAGTTTTATTTGGTTTAGCTACTGGTTTTGTTACCACCGCAGCAGTTAGTTTAATGTTAGATTTGACAATTGCCGAAGCCGCTGGTACTTTCATTGGTGCTTGGGGACTTGCTCAGTCTATATCTAGAGGTATTGCCACTGTAATTGGTGGTACTCTTTTAGATGTGGGACGCAGATTGTTACCAGATAACTTAGTCTTAGCTTATGGGTCGGTATTTGCTTTAGAAGCGGTAGGAATGTTGGTATCAATTGGGTTTTTGAATCGTGTCAATGTGACAGAATTTCAAACCAATACTAAACAAGCTTTAGCTTCTGTTTTAGAAAGTGATTTAGATTAATTGGTAATTGGTAATTGGTAAAAACTTTGTGATTTTTCCTGTTCCCTGTTCCCTGTTCCCTGTTCCCTGTTCCCTGTTCCCTGTTCCCTAACTAATAAAAATGAACGATTTTTGGGATACGATTTTAGATTTTGCTGAAACTACTACTACCAGAGTAGGAAAACAATTAATGCAAGATTTTGGCAAAGTTCAAGCTTCACAAAAAGCTGATGGTAGCTTAGTAACAAAATCAGATAAATGGGCAGATCAAGAAATTCGAGATGCCATTGTTTCTACTTTCTCAGGTTACGGCATTTTGAGTGAAGAAAGTGACCAAACTTTTCCTGATACAGAATGGTGTTGGGTTATTGATCCTTTGGATGGTACAACCAATTTTACTAGGGGAATTCCCATTTGGTCTATTTCTCTGGGGTTACTTTATCGAGGTACACCTATTTTTGGCTATGTTTACGCGCCACCATTAAATCAAGCCTTTCATGGATTTTGGGCGGGTTCATCAGGCTTAACAACGCCAACGGGAGCATTTTTAAATCATCATCCCATTCACACTAGTAAAGATGCTCCGAGCAAAAACCACTTTTTTAATCTTTGTTCTCGCAGTACCGATATTATTCAACCGGGTTTTCCCTGTAAATTGCGAATGTTAGGGGTTGCTAGTTATAACTTTCTCACAGTCGCAACTGGTGCAGTTTTGGGAGGAGTTGAAGCAACACCAAAGGTATGGGATATTGCAGGTGCTTGGGTAATTCTTCAAGCTGCTGGTGGTACATGGGTATCTCTCGATTCTGAGTCTTTTCCATTATCACCGGGAATGGATTACAGCGATCGCTCTTTTCCGACAATGGTTGTGAGTAATTCAGATTTAGTTCCCATATTTACACCATTTCTAAAAAGTGTGAAATTTTAATAACTGACAACTAACAACTGACAACTGACAACTGACAACTAACAACTGACAATATGATGAAAGGACTTTGGTTAGAAAATAATCAATTACAATTACGCACCGATATTCCCATTCCTAAACCACCAGAAGGAGAGGCTTTAGTGCGGGTTTTGAGTGCGGGAATTTGTAATACTGATTTGGAATTAATTAAAGGTTATTATCCCTATACTGGCATTATTGGTCATGAATTTGTGGGTGTGGTGGAACAAGGTCCTCAACAGTTAATTAATCAAAGAGTTGTTGGTGAAATTAACGCTGCTTGTGGTAATTGTCGTTTTTGTCGTCGGGGACAACCAACTCATTGCGAAAATCGCACCGTTTTAGGGATTGTTAACCGTCATGGTGCATTTGCAGAATATCTATCTTTACCTATTGAAAATTTGCATCTTGTCCCCAAAAATGTTTCTACAGAAGCTGCAACTTTTACTGAACCCATAGCCGCAGCTTTGGAAATTCAAGAACAGATAAAATTATCTAAAGATGACAGAGTGTTAGTAGTTGGAGATGGTAAATTAGGACAATTAATAGCGCAAACTTTAGCTTTAACTGGTTGTGAATTATTAGTAGTAGGAAGACATAAAGATAAATTAGTAAATTTAGCAGCGAGGGGAATTAAAACTGGTTTAGCTAATAGCGTCACTGATAAATATTTTGATATCTCTGTTGATTGTACAGGGAATCCTGACGGTTTTTCTACTGCTCTTCGGGCTTTACGTCCCCGTGGTACATTAATCTTAAAAAGCACTTATGCGGGAAATCTCAGTTTAGATGCTTCTGCTTTCAATACTGCTCGGTTAAGGGGAGATAGGGGGTGAATTCAAAAATATTTTGTTCGCGTAGACATTACGAGAACAATAAAAGCTAAAAAAGTTGCTTATACCTAACGAAAGGCACACTGAAAAAACTTAATTGTCAATTGATA
>CAINGU010000041.1 GCA_903848645.1 uncultured cyanobacterium
ATCAAACTCTCCATTTTGGTTCGTCTGTTATAAGCTCTTTCTTAACCGTTTTTACAACCACGGTCAGGTTATTTTCTTTTTCTGACGCAGGGTACTTGTTGTATTCTGGCTTTCAAACTATAATATTTTCAAGGTTCGGTGTGACTTTTGGCGGGGCGTTTGTTTCGCTTCGCTTCAGGCACTTATTTAATATATCGAACTTACTTTGCTTTGTCAACTACTTTTTTGAACTATTTTTTAGATTGTTTTTTATTCGTCTGAAAACTGCTCACTATGCTGGGTTTAGTCCACAATGGGTGAAGAATTGTTGACTCAAGGAAGAGTAGATAGTGAATTTTCAGTCGGTAATAGCGATATTGCATGAGTTTTGGGGACAGCGTGGCTGCTTGATTGCCCAGCCTTATGATATGGAAAAGGGCGCGGGTACTAAGAATCCTCATACTTTTTTAAGGGCTTTGGGTCCTGAACCTTGGGCTGTGGCTTATGTTGAACCTTGTCGTCGTCCGACTGATGGACGTTACGGCGAAAATCCGAATCGGTTTCAGCATTATTATCAATATCAAGTTTTGATTAAGCCTTCACCTGATGATATTCAGGAAATTTATCTTGATTCTTTACGGGCGTTAGGGATTTGTCCTGAAGACCACGATATTCGGTTTGTGGAGGATAACTGGGAAGATGCTACTGTGGGGGCTTGGGGTACTGGCTGGGAAGTTTGGTTGGATGGGATGGAAGTTACTCAATTTACATATTTCCAGCAATGTGGGGGTATTGATTGCCGTCCTGTATCTATTGAGATTACCTATGGTTTGGAGCGATTGGTAATGTATCTCCAGCAAGTGGAGGCAATTACTAAGATTCAGTGGACGGATAATCTTACTTATGGTGATGTTCATCTTCAGGGTGAGATTGAACAGTGTACTTATAATTTTGAAGCGTCAAATCCTGAGATGTTGCTGACTTTGTTTGGTTTATATGAGCAGGAGGCTACTCAATTAACTGAGCGAGGATTGGTTTTACCTAGTTTGGATTATGTGATTAAGTGTTCTCATGCTTTTAATTTGCTGGATGCTAGGGGGGTGATTTCGGTGACGGAACGGACTCGCTATATTACTAGAATTCGGCATTTAGCGAGGACGGTGGCTCATTTATATGTTGAGCAAAGGGAAAAGTTGGGGTTTCCGTTGCTGAAAAATCCGGTTAGTTGAACAGTCTATTATTTGTCGCTAGGATGTAACAATACGGAGGGCGCAGGGCCTGCGCCCCTACGGATTTTGCGATTTGCTGATTGGATCTGGCTCAATTACGTATCGTTATGGTAATCGGTATATACAAGTTGGAAAATGCTGTTTTAGGGTTGAATTTGGGTATTTATTTGTAATGTTGTGATTGCCAAAGCTGCTAAAGATGAATTATATCTTTCCCAAGCAGGTTAAATATTTATGCGGTATTCTCTGAACTGGGTGCTTTGGCAATTATTTTGATTTATGATGCAGACGAGTGGAATAATTATCTGTCTTAGTTATATTTTGGGTTTGCTGTTTACGGCAATTCCTTGGGGTGGTGTATGGATTTTACTATTGGGTGTGCTTGGTGCGGTGTTATTTCGCCGAATATATACTAATCTGCGGAAATTTGCTCTTAAAAAAGAAGGTGCTGTTGGCAAAACTAAGGCTGTTGCTCATAACTGGACGGGTACTCCCCATCCTAGAATATGGTTAATAGCTGGTGTGGTGGGTTTTTTGGCTACTGTTTATTTGCAATTCCGAGTTCCTCAACCGGGAATTAAGGATATTAGTCAGTTTGTGGCTGGAGATAATAGCAATTTTGAACAATTAGTTATTGTGCGGGGGTTGGTGGATAGTAATCCTCGGTTAACTCGTAGTCAGCGAGGACAATTTTGGTTAGCAGCGACTCAGTTAGAGGAGGTGAAAAATGATAGCGAAGCGCTGCTACAAGCTGGTCAAAAACCTGCGGGAATTCCCAAGGGGGTGACGGGTAAGTTATATGTAACTGTGCCACTCCTTCAATCTACTGGTTTATATCCTGGACAACAAATTGCGGTGACAGGATTTTTGTATAAACCCACAGCGGCTTCAAATCCTGGTGGTTTTGATTTTCAGAAATATCTGCGACAGGAGGGAACTTTTGCGGGTTTAGTGGGAAGACAGATTAATATTCTCGATGATGAACATCCTTGGGGATGGTGGCAAATTCGTGAGAAAATTGGGCGCTCGCAAGCTCGTTTATTAGGTGTTCCTGAAGGTCCCCTTGTCAGTGCAATGGTGTTAGGTAGTAAAGCTGTTGATTTACCTTATGATATCCGCGATTTATTTGTCAAAGCTGGTTTGGCTCATGCTTTAGCTGCTTCTGGTTTTCAAACTTCTCTAATTTTGGGTGTAATTTTACAGCTAACAAAACGTGCAAATAAGTCCACGCAGATTACCCTGGGTGGCTTGGGATTAATTACTTTTTTGTTTTTATCAGGTTTTCAACCTGCGGTATTAAGAGCCGTAATTATGGGTTTTGCGGCTTTGGTAGGTTTGGCTTTGGAAAGAAATGTGAAGCAATTGGGATCTTTATTAATAGCCGCAACTTTATTATTGTTGTTTAATCCTCTATGGATTTGGGATCTAGGTTTTCAACTGAGTTTTTTAGCAACACTGGGATTAATTGTGAGTGCATCTGCAATCACTCAACGTTTAGATTGGCTACCACCTGCGATCGCTTCTTTAATATCTGTACCTCTAGCAGCGACAATTTGGACTTTACCACGATTGTTGGAGTTTTCTAGTGTCATTCCCATTTATAGTGTGCCTTTAAATATTCTGACGACACCATTTATTTCTATTATTAGTATTGGGGGAATGATTAGTGGTTTGGTAAGTTTGATCTCTCCAAATTTAGGTGGCACTTTAGCCAGTTTTTTATATTATCCCACCCATTGGTTAATTCAAATGGTGGAATTTTTTGCTAATTTGCCAGGTAGCTTAGTGGCAGTTGGGAGTATATCAATTTGGCAAATGTTAACTATCTATATATTAATTATTTTAGTTTGGTTAGTCCGGTGGTGGCAAAAACGTTGGTGGTTTGCGGGTTTAGTTGCAGTTGGTTTGGTACTTATTCCCGTTTGGCATTCTGCTAATAATTTGGTGAGAATTACTTTGTTAGATACTAGAAATGAACCTGTTTTAGTAATTCAAGATCGGGGCAATATTGCGGTAATTAATAGTGGTAATGAAGGCACGGGTAGATTTACTATTTTACCATTTTTAAGACAGCAGGGGATAAATCAAATTAATTGGGCGATCGCTAGTAAGTTTCCTGGTTATACCCATGATGCTTGGATGGAAATTATGCAAAGTTTACCAATTAAAAATTTGTATGAATACACTCCTAAGTTAGAAGATAATATTGGCACTCAATTACTGCAACAGCAACTTCAAAAACAGCAAGGAATTTATCAAAATCTAGCAGTTGGACAACCTATAATTAATCCCACAATTACGGCACAATTAATTAATGACCAAGTACCGATTTTAAAATTACAAATTTTTAATCAAAACTGGTTATTAGTAGGAAATATTAAATCCCAACAAATTAAAGAATTGATTAAAAGCGGGGATTTATCTTCTCCCCAAGTGTTATGGTGTCCATCAGAATCTTTACAGGATTTAGTTTTAGCACTCAAACCACAAATAGCTATCGCTCCTGATAATAATCTAGATAGTAAAGTATTATCTTCTTTGAGTAAAGGAGAAACAAAACTTTTCTTTACTGGTAAAGATGGTGCGATTCAATGGACACCTAATGGGGATTTTCAAACTTTCATCCAAACAACAGAAAATAAATCTTCGGTTTTATGAGGTTTCCACAAAATAAATAGTAAAAAAATGTAGAAACGTTTCATGTAACGTCTCTACAAGGGGTTTAGAAAAAGCATATTGCTTTAAGCATCTTGAGGATTAAGACGACTCATTTGCCATGTGGTGTATGTGCCTATGGGACTCCATAGTAAGTAAGGTAATAATAGTAATGCTGCCCCAGGGGAGACTGATAAGACTGCCAATGTGATTAACAGACAAATCAGTAATCCTGTACCACCGAGGATTGTACCAACGATCAGACTACGAAAATGTAACATTACAGGGCTGTAAGCGATGGTAAATATCTCTAGTAGTAGGTATAAACCCATCATTAAGCGAGTTATTTCAGTATTTGGACTGTGTTCCCAAATGATATAAGCTGACCAAGCACCACAGATAAATATTACAGTCCAAATCAGGGGAATTGCTGATTCAAAGGTTAACCATTTAGGTCTTTGTAAATGCCGAAACCATTGACTCTGGTTCGGTGTAATCCAGTTGCCAGCGAAGCCTACGAAAAATGCTATACTGCCAATTATCATCCAAGATTTAATCATAACTTCCTTGGTGCTGACTTTGTGAAAGTCTGACGCAATGATATTACAATACAATATCCAGTTTATGGTAATTCGTCATTACCTATTCTTCGATCCGATAACCCAGTTCTGCTAACCGCACCCGTGAATGTCGCCATTTGGGTTGGACTTTGACAAATAATTCTAGATAAACTTTCCCAGCAATGAGCTTTTGAATTTGTTGCCTAGCTTCACTACCAACTGATTTTAGCATTGTCCCCCCTTTACCAATGAGAATCCCTTTTTGAGAATCTCTCTCAACATGGATTGTGGCGAGAACACGGGTAATTTTTGGGCTTTCTTCGACTAAATCAATGGCGATCGCTACGGAATGGGGAACTTCTTGACGGGTTAATAATAATATTTGTTCTCGAATCAATTCACCCATAATAAATCGTTCTGGTTGGTCTGTGATTAAATCTGGGGGATAATAAAATGGTCCTGGTTCGAGATGACTAATTAATATATCTTGGAGTTGCGATAATTCTGCCCCGGTTTTAGCGGAAAATTTCACACTTTGCCATTGATAACTATTAGCTAATTCCAGATAACTTTCATCTATTTTTTGAGCATCTTCTGGTTGTTGATCAATTTTATTGATTCCGAGAATTACAGGTGTTTGACTATTAATTAGTAATTCCGCAACATAGCGATCGCCTGGTCCACAAGCTACCGTGCCATCAACTACAAATAATATCACATCTACCGAGTCAATGGCAATTTTCGCATTTTTTACCAGGACTTCTCCTAATTGATGATGGGGTTTGTGAATACCGGGTGTATCTACAAAAATTAACTGGGCTGTTTCTGTAGTTAAAATCCCTTTTAGACGATTCCGAGTAGTTTGAGATACTGGGGAAGTAATGGCTATTTTTTGCCCAACTAATTCATTCATCAAAGTGGATTTACCCACATTAGGACGGCCGATAATGCCGATAAAACCTGATTTAAATCCCGCAGGGGCTTGGGGAATCATTACCCCACCAAAATCAGTAAAAATATTATTATCAATATTAGAGACTTGTGATTCTACTTGCATTGTTTACAGTTATGATTAATAGATGATTTTGACTTTAATGGAAATTCTCTTTAAGACTAAGGATCGAGATACATTAATTATTGCATATTTATGGAAATGATAAAAAAGGACAAAGCAAAATTCTACTATCCTTTCTGGCACAAATAGCAAACCATAATTATATTAAGTACAGTGTCTTTATCTAGCTCACTGACTATGACCATAGCATCAACCGCAGTAAATCCTTATTTAGAAGGCAACTTTGCCCCTATAAACACAGAAGTCAGCACTAATAACTTGGAAGTAATTGGACAAATCCCTCCAGAATTATCAGGGATGTTTGTCCGTAATGGACCCAACCCCCAATGGAGTCCCATTGGTCAGTATCACTGGTTTGATGGTGATGGAATGTTACATGGTGTACAAATTAACGACGGTAAAGCCACTTATCACAATCGCTATGTGAGAACTAGGGGATGGAATATTGAACATGAAGCTGGTAAAGCTGTGTGGAGTGGACTTTTAGAACCACCGCAAATAGACAACCCCCACGGACCTGGGAAAAATACCGCTAATACAGCCCTTGTATGGCATAATCAACAGCTTTTAGCACTATGGGAAGGAGGTGCGCCCCATCACATCAACACTGCTGACTTAGCGACTATTGGAGAATACACCTATAATGATAAACTAATTTCCGCCTTTACCGCCCATCCCAAGGTAGATCCAGTCACAGGGGAAATGATGTTTTTTGGTTACGGTTTTAGACCACCTTATCTACAATATGGCGTAGTTTCAGCCCAAGGTGAGTTATTACGAACAGTACCCATAGATATACCAATGGCGGTGATGATGCACGATTTCGCCATTACGGAAAATTATACCATTTTCATGGATTTACCTCTGACATTTAGTGTGGAAAGAATGCAGCGGGGAGAACCAATGTTGATGTTTGAGAGCGATCGCCCCAGTCGCTTTGGTATAATGCCTCGTCATGGTGACAACGGCAATATTCGCTGGTTTGAATGTCCTCCTTGCTACGTCTTCCACACCCTCAATGCTTATGAAGCGGGAGACGAAGTGATTCTTATCGCTTGTCGGATGAATTCTACTAGTGTCCTGATGGCTGAAAATCCTCTGGAAGACACGCCTTTTTTACACCGTTGGCGTTTTAACCTTAGCACAGGTGCAGTTACAGAAGAAAGAATAGATGATGTACCTGGAGAATTTCCCCGTGTCAACGAAAACTTATTAGGAAGAAAAACCCAATATGGCTATGTAGGAAAAATGGCACATAGTCAAAATCCATTATTTGATGGTGTAATCAAATACGATTTTGAAAATGGTAAATCCCAAACCCATGAATTTGGTAAAAATCGTTATGGTGGAGAAGCAGTATTTGCACCATGTCCTAATGCTACTGCTGAAGATGAAGGATGGTTGGTAACATTTGTTTATGATGAAAATTCCCAAACATCAGAACTCGTAATTATCAATGCTCAAGAAATTACCAGCGAACCTATAGCGCGCGTAATGATTCCTCAACGTGTACCTTATGGATTTCACGGTATTTGGATTTCCTAATTCAGTAGCGACTGTCTTGATTGTCACTATTGTGAAATTTACATCAAATCACTGATCAAAAAGCAAAATCCCAACTCTTCTCCTTCCTTTTCAGTCCCGGTTTTCACCGGGTTTTTTATGCTGAATATGAGTAAAAAATATTACTAATTGCTGTGAATGCTGTAAACAGTGGAAGACCCATTTATAAAAGTAGATACTCCTCAAGAGAGTAAGTTTGATTGTATTAGTAATGATATAACTATAATAAATCAGGCAAAAATGTTTGATTTATTGCCAATTATGGAGGAATCAGCACTGTGTCAAACAACTCAGGGTTGTACATTTTGCTCGTCAGTGTTCATGGTTTAATTCGTGGTCATAATCTAGAGTTAGGTAGAGATGCTGACACTGGTGGACAAACAAAATATGCAGTTGAACTTGCTTGCACATTGGCTAAAAATCCCCAAGTAGAAAGGGTTGACCTAGTAACGCGGTTGGTAAATGACCCAAAAGTTAGTCCTGACTATGCTCAACCAGTGGAAATTCTTGCAGATAAAGCCCAAATTATTCGCATTGCCTGTGGTCCCAAACGCTACCTCCGCAAAGAAGTTCTCTGGCCACATTTAGATACCTTTGCAGACGAATTACTCAGACATATTCGCAAAGTTGGCAAAATTCCCCATATTATTCATACACATTACGCCGATGCCGGATACGTAGGTTCTAGAGTTGCCGGGTGGTTAGGAATACCCCTAGTACATACAGGTCACTCCCTGGGACGCATCAAACAACAAAGATTATTAGAACATGGGACTAAACAGAAAACCATAGAAGAAAATTTTCATATTAGTACCAGAATAGAAGCCGAAGAAATCACCCTGGGTAGTGCAGCCTTAGTCATAGCCAGCACTCATCAAGAAGTTGAAGAGCAGTATAGCGTTTACGATCACTATCAACCAGAACGCATGGTAGTCATCCCTCCAGGAGTTATCTTAGAGCGTTTTTACCCAGCCCCAGATAATTGGCAAAACCCACCTATTCAAGAGGAATTAGCAAAATTTCTCCAAGACCTGCAAAAGCCCATAATTATGGCGATTTCCCGCCCAGCTATGCGGAAAAATGTCAGTAGTCTCATTAAAGCTTATGGAGAAGATCCCAAACTGCGCCAATTAGCCAACCTGGTACTAATACTAGGAAAGCGGGAAGACATCCTGACTATGGAATCCGGTCCGCGTCAGGTATTTATGGAGATATTACAATTAATAGATCGCTACGATTTGTATGGTCATATTGCTTATCCTAAACACCATAATGCGGATGATGTGCCAGATTTATATCGGTTAACAGCAAAAACACAAGGAGTATTTATTAACCCAGCCCTGACCGAGCCATTTGGACTAACATTAATAGAGGCTAGTGCCTGTGGTGTCCCCATAATTGCCACTGCTGATGGTGGTCCTAGAGATATTCTAGCGGCTTGTCAGAATGGATTATTGATTGATCCTTTAAATATTCAAGATATCCAAAATGCTTTGCGAATATCTCTCACTAATCAAGAACAATGGCAACAATGGTCTAAAAATGGACTGATCAATGTTTGCCAACATTTCTCTTGGGATAGTCACGTAGAGCATTATTTAGCACAAGTCCGCCGATTATTGCCCCAAAAACGCATTCAATCTCTGTTGAGTCCCCTAGACAAATCTCCCGCAGATCAACATCCCGACTGGAATGTACCCAAAACCAATCACCTACCAACAGCAGATCGGTTTCTGGTGTGTGAAATTGATAATACCCTCTTAGGTGATCAAGAAGCTTTAGAAAAGTTAATTCAGAGAATTCGTAATGAAGGTAATACAACTGGAGTTGGTATTGCTACAGGTCGCAGTCTCAAAAGTACCTTAAGTATGTTAGAAGAATGGCGCTTCCCCATGCCAGATTTATTGATTACATCAGCAGGAAGTTCTATTTACTATGGTCCGCAGATAGTCACAGATACAAGTTGGCAAAGACACATTGCCTATAATTGGCGACGCTCAGAAATTCGCAAAGTTATGCAGGATATACCGGGGGTGGAATTGCAACCTCCTGATGCTCAAGGCAAATTTAAGATCAGCTATTTTGTTGATGAGGCAAAATCACCTAGTTTTCGAGAAATTATCCGTCGTCTGCGTCAAAATCACCTCCATGTCAAAGGAGTTTACAGCCATAATATGTATCTAGATTTAGTGCCTATCCGCGCTTCCAAAGGAGATGCTATTCGTTATGCAGCTTTAAAATGGGGTTTACCAGTTCACCGCTTCTTAGTCGCTGGGGCTTCAGGTAATGATGAATCAATGTTAGCGGGTAATACTCTAGCGGTTGTGGTGGGAAATCACAGCCAAGAAATTGAAAAGCTGCGCGGCTTACCACAGATTTACTTTGCCCAAGGAAATTATGCTTGGGGTATCTTAGAAGCATTAGATCATTATGACTTTTTCGGTAACTTGTGTCCAACACCATAACTTTTGAAGTTGTAATACAAAGAAATTCTCTGTCAAACTGCTCAAAATGAGGAAATCCATGAATTAATCCATCTTCATCTGCGTTTATCTGCGGTCAATAATTCTTGAAATCTGATTAATTTGTATTACACAGGTTTTTTGAGAAAATAAAATTTTACATAGCAATTCACTATAAAATCTAAAATTTAAAATCGAAATTAGCACAATGACAAATCTTACTCCAAACTCTAGTTTTAGTGTTACCCTGCGTTTACAGATTCCCAATCGGGTGGGGATGTTAGCATCTGTTACCCAAGCGATCGCTACAACTGGTGGTAATCTGGGACAAATTGATTTAATTGAACAAAGCCGACAAGAATCTATCCGTGATATTACAGTTGATGCCGCTAGTACGGAACACGCGGAAACCATTGTGCAAGCGGTAAAAGAATTACCAGATATTAAAGTAATTGATGTATATGACCGTACCTTTAATTTACATCGCGGTGGCAAAATTAGTATTGTCAGCAGAATTCCGCTCAAAAGTGTTTCCGATTTAGCAATGGCTTACACTCCTGGAGTCGGTCGGATTTGTAAAGCGATCGCCGAAAATCCAGAGGAAGTGTACAATCTGACTATCAAACAAAACACCGTTGCTATTGTCACTGATGGTAGTGCTGTCCTCGGTTTGGGTAATTTGGGTCCAGAAGCAGCTTTGCCGGTGATGGAAGGGAAAGCTATGCTGTTTAAGGAATTTGCTGGACTTGATGCTTTTCCTATCTGTTTGGATACTCAAGATACCGATGAAATTGTCAAAGCAGTTAAAAATATCGCCCCTGTATTTGGTGGTGTAAATTTAGAAGATATCGCTGCACCCCGCTGTTTTGAAATTGAAAAAAGACTGCGTGCAGAATTAAATATCCCGATTTTTCATGATGACCAACATGGTACAGCTATTGTTACCTTGGCAGCATTATTTAATTCTTTGAAACTTGTGCAAAAATCCATTGCGGACATCCGCATCGTCATTAATGGTGCTGGTGCGGCTGGGGTAGCGATCGCTCGGTTACTTCGCAAAGCTGGTGCAGAAACCATTTTAATGTGCGACTCCAAAGGGATTATTTCCACAAATCGCAGTGATTTAACCGCCGAAAAACTAGAATTTGCTGTTAAAGCCCAAGGAACTTTAGCCGGTGCGGTTCAAGGTGCAGATGTCTTCATTGGTGTCAGCGCACCGGGAGTTTTAACCTCAGAAATGGTACAAGGAATGACGAAAGATGCAATTGTATTTGCAATGGCTAATCCCATTCCCGAAATTCAACCAGAATTAGTGCCTAAAAACGTCGCTATCATGGCTACTGGTCGGAGTGACTACCCCAACCAAATCAATAACGTCCTGGCGTTTCCTGGGGTGTTTCGTGGGGCTTTAGATTGTCGGGCTAATACGATTACGACTAATATGTGTTTAGAAGCTGCCAGTGCGATCGCTTCTTTAGTTAAACCCTCAGATTTGAATCGGGAACATATTATTCCTTCTGTCTTTGATAAACGTGTTGCTACCGCTGTAGCTGCTGCTGTCCAACAAGCCGCACGGGAAGAAGGTATTGCTCAGAGTTAATGGTGTAGGTGTCTAGGGCTGTAAAGGTGTAAACCCCTAGACACCTAGACACCTAAATTACAATTCATCATTGAACGTGACATACTCCACACCTCCCTGCTTGCTGATCCATGTTACTTGAGCTATCCGCTATGGTGAAAGCTAACTCTTTTGGTAACGTCGCTTGTAGTATTAATGTAATATATATATTTCCTGTTGTCAATGGGGTAGAGAAAGATTTCTTTTCTTAGTGTCATTTATTACTTGTTATCTGTTTCAGTAGCTTTTGCCGAATAATTGACGACATTTTTGCCAAAAAATACAAACAAATGTCCAAATTTTTGCCAAGATATAAATATTATTTTGTAAAAATTCACTTGGCAAAAATCAGCATGAGTGAAAAAACCATAGAAAATTACGGCAAAAGTTTTCTCGTTCTCATTTTGCCGTTATCTTTTTTGATTGTTTTTCTGGTCAATACCTGGAAAGTTTTGTTGGTAATCTTAGGACTGCTAATGGTTTTCAATCTTTGGCAGCAATACAGGTGGGAAAAGTGGTGTAACCAGGTTAACCCGCTTTTTTATCAGTTAATTCGGGAAAACCAGGGAAAAATTACACCAATGGATTTAGCAATCAAGGGTAATTTTTCTGGACAGGTGGCAAAACGCTATTTAGATGGTAAAGCTAAGGAATTTGGCGCTAGTGTACTAGACTCGGAAAATGAGGATCAATCGTACTACTTTATTACTGCCAGTATTCTCGGCGATATTCTTGATAGTAGTGAATCATTAGAAAAACTCCCGGCTCAACCAGTTACTAAAATTGCCCGTTCGTTTTTAGCTCCCCCTCCACCAATAGCCCAGGAGGAGGAAACAGAAACTGAATCTGAATCCTTACCCGAACCTACCCATGAGGAAGTCAAAAAACCTTTAGAAGAACAGTTAGTTTTTGGTTCACTGATTCAATCTGAATTAGCCAAACGGCTAAATGTCTATTCCAGTACGGTTTACAAACGACGTAATGATCCAGATTTTGCCGAGTGGTGTCGTAGCCGTGATCCTGATGGTATCGCTTGGTCTTATTCTCGTAAGTCTAAGGAGTTTTTCCCAATTCAGGAATAGGTAACAGGGAAAAAATTTTAGATTGGAGTTAATTGCATACAATCCAAAATCTAAAATCCAAAATCTAAAATCGAATCACCTATTACCCATCCCTATTGCTTGACTGATGGATGTTAAGCCGTTTTCTTCTAGTTTGCTTAATAAACCGGCAAGAATGCGGCGTACCATCATTGGTCCTTCATAAATCCAGCCTGTATAAGTTTGGATGAGGCAAGCTCCCGCTGTGATTTTTTCCCAAGCATCCTCAGCAGTAAATATACCACCTACGCCAATGATGGGCATCTGTCCTTGGGTTTGTTGGTAAATAAAGCGAATTACTTCTGTGGAGCGATTTCGCACAGGTTTGCCGCTAATTCCTCCTGCTTCTTCCTGGGGGGATTTACCAGTTTTTTCAATGATTTGGGTTTGTAGTCCTTCCCTGCTAATGGTGGTATTGGTGGCGATTAAACCAGCGATTTGGTAGGTTTTAGCCAGAACAATAATGTCAGATATTGCCTCCCATTCTAAATCGGGGGCTATCTTGACGAATATAGGTTTTTGTGTGTTGTTTTCTTGTTGTAACAGATCCAAGATATGACTGAGCATAGCAGCGTCCTGGAGCGATCTTAATCCTGGTGTATTGGGAGAGGAAACATTAACTACAAAATAATCACCTAAATCTTTCAGTAATCGAAAACTCTCTAGATAATCCTGTGCGGCTAGTTCTAAGGGTGTTATCTTAGATTTACCTAAATTGATTCCTATGGGTATGGGTACTGGATGAATCAGGTGTTGTTTTCCTTCTATCAATCTTTTTGCCATTGCGACTGCACCAGAATTGTTAAAACCCATTCTGTTAAGTGCTGCTTTATCTAAAGGCAAACGAAATAAACGGGGAGGAGGATTTCCTGGTTGTGGATGATAGGTAACTGTACCCAATTCGGCAAACCCAAAACCAAAATTATGCCAAATACTAGCACCAACGCCGTCTTTATCAAATCCAGCAGCCAAGCCTAGAGGATTGGGAAATTTTAATCCCCACAAAACTTGTTCTAATCGCGGATCATTTAGAGATAAATGTTCCTGAAGGAGGTTATTTAACCATTTAGTAGAAGGATAATAGCTGGTTTTTGCAAGCCAGTTTAAACTACCAATGGTTTGTTTGTGTAACCACTCCGGCTCGGTTTTTACCAGAGTAAATAAAAAATGACTAACTACTGCTTGATAAATATCCAATTTAGGTTAACATCTACCAATTATTAACAGATACCAGGAACACAATCCATGAGGAAGGTTGATCAGGTATCCTAAAATATATTACTACAACCTATGTCAAACGATGATCAAAATGGGCAGCTAAAAAACCCTAAAGCCGCCGAACAACAAATCCTATCCTTGGGGCAACTTCTCCAGAACATGAGAGAAGATGATAATGTTGATACGCTGATTAAAACTACTATTACTTATCTTAAAGAACGGTTTGATTACGCATTTATATGGATTGCTCTTTATGATGAGAGTAATAAAACTTTATATGGGAAAGGGGGATTAACTCCTGACGGAGAAACAAGTTATTTAAGAAGATCCATTGTTATCAAGCCTGGGAATTTTTTGGAGAGAGTAGTTACTCAATTATGCCCTTTGGGTATAGCAAATTTAAGAGGGGAATCCCGCGCCTTTGAATGGCAAGAAGTCGCCATCAAATATAATATTCAAGGAACTATTCTATTACCAATTCGCTATAAAGAAAACTGTTTAGGGCTGGTGTTACTGGGTTCACAACGCTGGGGCTATTTGTTAACTGGAGATGCTAGAGCCAAGTTGTTAATCGTGATAGGTGAACTAGGGATATTACTGGATAAAAAGACTAATGATAATAAACAATATAAGTCAGAGCAAACTCCAACTGAACCATTATTACAACTATTAGAAAATATCCGATCTGTTAATGATCTTAATAAAAGATTAGAAGCAGTAGTAGATGCTACTCATAAATTTGTTTCCCCTAGTCGTACAAATATTTACTGGTTGGAAAGGGAAGGAAATTACTGTTGGTGTCGAATGAGCAATCATTTAGTCAATATTAATAGTGTAGACAATCATCAACCAGGTGCAGTTGGTATTACCGTCCAAGAATTGAGCGATGTTTATTATGCTTTATCTGCTAATCAAGTGGTGTGGATTAGTGAAACAAGTAGTTCTTTGAAAACCAATGTTAACGCTAAACTATTGCAACGTCTAGGAGTAAAAACACTATTAGCCGCGCCTATTATCTGGCAAAAAGATTTACTAGGTTTTCTATCTGTAGAAAGTCATGAATTACGAAATTGGATGGAATCAGAAAAACATTTTGTTCAAGGTGCAGCAGGATTGATATCTTTAGTTGCTCCTAATGAAATTCTTGAGGGGAAAATTAGACAAGTTCAACAGGATACTCAACTCACAAATCAAGTTGCTCAAGCTATTTACAGAGAGAAAGATTTAGATTCATCTTTACATATTTGTGCTGGAAGAATTTTAGAAAGGCTAACTGCGACACGATTTTTATTATTACAGCACAATCCCAACCAAAATATTTATCAAGTTATTTTCCAGAGTATACGTCATAATCGCCGCCTATGGAAATTTGATCTCCAGGAATTAGCAGAAATTGATATTCAGCTTTTGCAAAATGCCAAACAACCTTTAGAAATTGAAAACTTTGAAGCAGATTTACGTTTCTTAAATTGGCGACGACAGTTATTAGATAATGGTGTGCGATCGCTGTTAATATGTAACTGCTCTCAAGGTAGAAAACCAGAATTACTATTGCTCATTACCCATGAAACTAACCGATCTTGGCAAACCTTAGAAAAAGAATTATTATGGGTTTTCAGTCAAAACATTGGTGTAGTAGTTCATCATTGGCAACTACGTGATAGTACCAAGGATCAACAAAAAATTTCCCAAAGATTTAAAGAATACCTCAATATCCTCACACACACTCAAAGCGATGCAAAGACAACTGAAGTAGCCGCTCTTCAACAAATAGCGTCTATATTAGAATCTCCCCTAGCTATTATCCTCTTCTGTCATCCTGGGCAAGATTGGGCAGAGATTATTCCAGGGGTAATGTCTGATCCTCAGTTTGAGGTAGTTACAGATTTTCATGTTCCCTGGGAGAAGGATGTGCTGACGGAGTTAGCATTAGCACATAGTAGTTACTTGATTCTCAAAGCTTATGATTTACCACCAGAAACTAGGCAATGGTTAACAATTCCTGACAGAAGCAAAGTTTTGGTGATGGCATTACGGACAAGTGCTGAGTACAAACCCACAACTATTGTAATTTTGGCGGATTATGAAGAAAATAATTGGAAAGAAACTAGTTTAGATGCTACAGCTACTCTTATTTATCAATTAGCATGGTGGCAACATCAACGGCAAATTATTCAACAACTAGAATCTAATAATGAAAATTTACGCAAACTCAATTGGTACAAACATCGTCGTCTAGAAGAAATTCATAGAATGGCTAAACTTGTACTGGGGCAAATCCGGGATTTAGGTATACCTGCTAATGAACTAACCCAAATGCGGTATAAACTGCTATTGCGACAATTAGACTATATCACTAGTTCCATGACAGGCATGATTAAACAGGAGCAGTGGGATTTGCATACAAGTGTAGAAACCATGTCTATTTCCAGTTTATTGAAGCGAGCAGTAGAAAGAGTTGATAATTTTGCTAAACAGCAACAATTATGGATAGGTATACATGGTGTGGGAGAATCTAGTAATAATCGGGAATTATCCCCATCCTCAACACCCGCTTTACCTGGAGAACAAGCTAATATTCCTGGTTCTACATTAGCTACCACTGGCGACATTGTGAAAATTGAATTAGTTTTTCATGAATTATTAGTTGCAGCTTGTCAACGCTCTCCTATTGGGGACAGAGTAGATATTTGGTGTCGTCCCGTAGATGATCACTGTCTAGAAGTTTCAATTACAGATAATGGCATCGTTGAACCACAGTTATTAGCAGAACTCAATCAATCCCTCTCTCCAGATCCACTTTCTATTTCTCACCTTAGCAAACCCCCAGGTTTACATCTATTGATTTGCAAAAATATGATGCAACAATTGGGTGGAGAATTACAGATATATCAATTACCAGATCAAAGGGTTGTCAGTCGCTTATTATTGCCTTTAGCATCTCAAAATCCTGACGGTAATACATTGGGTAGCACTTCACCGTTGACGGGTAATTGGTAAAAGTCAATAGGCAATAGTTTTTTTAATTTTTAATTTTTAATTATTATGGGGCGCGTTCGTTCTAAATCTGATTTACCTGAAAAAATCTGTGTAGTATGTCAACGTCCGTTTGCTTGGCGGAAAAAATGGCAAGATTGTTGGGATGAAGTAAAATATTGCTCAGAACGTTGCCGTCGTCGTCGTTCTCACGCTAAAAATGAGAGTTAAACCAACTAGATCAACCAATAAATACATGAGCGCAGTAAATACATGGGCGCAGTAAATAAATGAGTAAATACATGGGCGCAGGCCCTGCGCCCCTACTGGTAAAATAAATGAGATTACAAATGCAACCTAAATTAATTATTCATGGTGGGGCTGGTAGTTCTCTTCAAGGGAAGGGAGGATTGATAGCAGTACGGAACTCCCTTTCTAAAATTGTTGAGGAAGTTTATGCTCTCTTGCTGACGGGTGCAAGTGCGAGTGAGGCTGTAGTTCGGGGTTGTCAAATGTTGGAAGATGAACCTCGCTTTAATGCTGGGACTGGTTCTGTTCTCCAATCTGATGGACAAATCCGCATGAGTGCTTCCATGATGGATGGGACAACTGGGCGGTTTAGTGGTGTAATCAATGTGTCACGGGTGAAAAATCCGATTGAAATGGCGCTATTTTTACAGAATTCCGATGATCGGGTATTGTCTGATTACGGTGCGGCTGAGTTAGCGCGGGAGTTGGAAGTTCCTATTTACAATGGTTTAACTGATTTGCGCTTGAAAGAATGGACTCTAGAACGCCAGGATAACTTTAAAAGAACCATGGCTGGGGTAGTCGCAGAACCAGAAATGGCAGAAAATGCCGGTAGGGGGACTATTGGTGTTGTGGCTTTAGATGGCTATGGTAAATTAGCTGCTGGTACTTCCACCGGAGGCAAAGGTTTTGAACGGATTGGGCGAGTCAGTGATTCCGCGATGCCAGCGGGCAATTATGCGACTAGTCAGGCAGCGGTTAGTTGTACGGGCATTGGGGAAGATATTATTGATGAGTGTTTAGCCGCTAAGGTAGTGGTGCGTGTTACTGATGGAATGTCTCTACAAGAGGCAATGCAGCGATCATTTACAGAAGCAAAGAATAATAACCGAGATTTTGGGGCGATCGCACTTGATGCCACTGGTGCGATATCCTATGGTAAAACCTGTGAAGTATTACTAGCTGCTTACCATAATGGAGAAAGCATTGGTGATACTTTGGAATGGAATAATCAAGAACTAATTGGTAATTGACAAGGGACAATGAACAATTGACAATTAATAATTAACAATTGTCAATTCGATCATGAATCTCCCAATTACACAATCTTGGCAAGATGTTCGCGCAGCATTAAAAGCAATTTGGGGATATGACGATTTTCGTCCCCCCCAAAAAGAAATTGTTAATTGTTTAATATCACAAAAAGATTCGCTAATTATCATGCCCACAGGTGGGGGAAAGTCAATTTGTTTTCAACTTCCCGCCCTACTACAAACAGGATTGACTTTAATAGTTTCTCCATTAGTAGCACTAATGGAAAACCAAGTTGAGGAATTACGTCAACGACAGCAAAAAGCGGCACTTTTACACAGTGAGTTACCTCCATTTCAACGCCAGGCAACTTTGCAAGCTTTGGAAAAACAGCAATTAAGATTATTGTATTTATCACCAGAAACCTTACTCAGTCCAGCAGTATGGCAAAAGTTGTGTCATCCTCAACTTAAAATTAATGGTTTGATTCTAGACGAGGCACATTGTTTAGTGCAGTGGGGTGATAGTTTTCGTCCAGCTTATCGGCGATTAGGGGCTGTGCGTGAAGCGTTGTTAAGATCAAAACCACCGGGAACAAAAATTAGTATAGCGGCTTTTACGGCCACTGCTGATCCTCTAGCCCAAAAGATTATTTCTACAGTTTTAAAATTAGATAAACCTGAGATTTTTCGGATTAATCCCTATCGAGAAAATTTAAATCCTATTGTCCGAATTGCTTGGACTCCTAAAGGGAGAAAAGAACAATTATTAAAGTTTATTCAAAACCGACCAAATCAAGTTGGTTTAATTTATGTAAGAACTCGAAGAGATAGTGAAAATTTAACCCAGTGGTTAACAGAAAATGGCTTCCATACTGCTAGTTATCATGCGGGTTTAAGTCCAACAGAACGCCGCAATATTGAAGCTAGTTGGTTAGGTGGCAAAATCCTTTTTGTGGTGTGTACTTGCGCTTTTGGCATGGGGATAAATAAATCAGATGTCCGCTGGGTTGTCCATTTTCATGCGCCACATTTATTATCTGAATATGTGCAAGAAATAGGCAGGGCTGGAAGAGATGGAAAACCCGCTGATGTTTTAACTTTAATAAGTGAACCGACGGGATTTTTAGATGCTGAGGATAAGCAAAGACAGAAATTTTTTGAAGAACAAATGAAATTGCAACAAGAAAAAGCCCAAAAATTAGCGAAACAATTACCACCCCAAGGAGAAATAAATACTGTAATTAAAGAATTCCCCAATAGTGCTGTGGCACTTTCTCTTCTCCATAGTAATGGACAACTGAAATGGCTTGATCCTTTTCATTATTCTATTTCGTCAACATCAGGAAATCCACCAGTTACACAATTACAAGCTGCTAAACAAATGAGTGAATATCTCACTACTAAAAGGTGTCGTTGGCAGTTTTTATTAAATGCTTTTGGGTTTGAAACAGCAACTATTAATTGGCGTTGTGGACATTGTGATAATTGTGGAAATTAATCATCAGGATCATGATTTTTGGGCGCAGTTCATACATTTTGGGCGCAGGCCCTGCGCCCCTACCTCCTCAATTTTTAATTGATCCTTCTTGGCTACAATATTTATTTAATTCAACGCCTAGAGCATCTGATTCTTTACCAGCAGTTTTGGCAGCAGTTGTTAATGCCGAATCAATTTCTTTTCTAGCTTGTTCAATTTTTCCCCTACCATCTTTTGATGATGCTTCTGCCTTTTTCGTGTCCCCAAGTGCGTTTGATGCTTTGGCTATGGCTTCACTGAGATGATCAAAGATTTTGATAAAACTAGTTTCAAATTCTTTCAGTTTTGGGTCTTTTAAATTTAATTCCTGAATAGATTTGGTGACATTTTTCAAATCCTTAGATAATTGCAAGCTGGTTGATACCTGCTGACCTTTTTTTGTGTCAATCAGTGATGTACCTTGATTAACAACTGTAATCAATCGCTGACATTGGGCGGTTTTAGTCTCGCTGCAACTGGTAATTAACAAAGCGATGCTCAGGCTAACAGGAGCAATTATTCTATAACGGGAAAACAACATTTAAAAATTTAAAATTAAAGACAGTTGGAAACGGGGATTTAAACCCCGAATGTAACAAGATAGAGTAGAGGAGGCGTATTAAACCTGTTAAGCAAAATTTGGTTGTTGTGATGCAATTACAAATTTCTGTGTTGAGTAATTTACCAATCTACTGGCAAACCTAATCTATCTAAGGTTTTTCCATCTTGCAACAGTGGTTGAATGTTGCTATCTATTTGGATTTTACCAGTAGATAGGACTAAAGCCCGTTGGGTTACTTTTCCGAGCCAATGCAGGTCATGGGATGCTATTAACATTACCTGTACGGGCAATTTTAATAATACTTGGGCTAAGTGTCGCCGCCATGCTGGGTCTAGTCCGTTAGTTGGCTCATCTAAGATGAGAATAGCAGGATCTAGGGCTAAAATCGCAGCTAGGGCGGCTAAACGTCTTTGTCCTCCAGAAAGTTCATGGGCTGAACGATGGGCGTAGGACTCTAATCCAAAGTCTGCTAATAGTTGATGGGCTTTATCTTTAGCGGCTATGGGTGAGACCCCATAATTAAGGGGGCCAAAGGTAATATCTTCTAAGATTGTGGGCATAAATAATTGGTCGTTAGCATCTTGAAAGCTAAAACCAATTTGTTGCCGGATTTGCGGCAGGGTATTTGGCAATATGGGGATACCATTAATCCAGATTTTACCGCTTTGGGGATGTTTTAAGCCAATCAGGTTTTCTAGTAAGGTGCTTTTTCCTGAACCTGTAGCACCCATTAAAGCGACGCGATCGCCTGTTTGTAAGCTAAAAGAAATTTCTTGTAATATAGGTTGCTGGTGGGAATAGGCATATACGAGATTTTGAACTTCAACGACATTAGTATGCGGTTGAGAGAGGGAAATTTGGGGATTAGAAGTTAAGGATGTCAAGATTCACCACTCAAATAACAGTAAAGTAGGAACTGAGGGTTAAACAAGTAGCTGTCACCCCAGTTATTAACAAGATAAAACGTTCTTTTGGTTTGAGGGGGGAATCTATGGGTAATTGTCCGTTATATCCACGGGCTACCATAGCCGCATAAACTCTTTCGGCTCTGTCGAGGGTGCGGAGATACAAAGCCCCAATCATGGAAGCACTGGCATAGCGCAACCATCCCGCTGTACCGTTCAAACCACGCAATTGGGCGCTGCGCTGCATTTGCGTCACTTCCAAAAGTAATATTTCTAAATATTGCGCGGCTAAGATTAGGTTTTCCTTTAATGGTGCAGGTATTGGTAAGCTTTTGAGGGCAATACCCAAACTGTGGGGGGGTAAGGTTAATAAAAAACTATTCATGGCAATTAAACAAATTAGGGAACGCAGCAGCAAAAAACTAGCTCGTTCCCATCCCAATGGTAAAGCCACCAATGATAGAAAAATTAATTCTGTCCCCAGTAAACCGCCTAATTTACGAATGGGTACTTGTAATATACAAACCCATAAAAGTGCGATCGCCCCATATATAACCAAGTAATTCCAACTTTCTGGCTTTAACAAAGCAGCGCCAATTACAATCATTAGGGATAGATGTAAGCGTAACGGCAAGGAAATTTTAATTTTAAGCATTTTTCGGTTTTACCACGTTGGCAATTCCAAAGGCGACACCGAAAGCGACACCAGATCCTACGAGTCCAGCAATACTGGTGCTGATTTTACCATCCACACCTTGAACTTTGTAATCAGCTAAAGGAGTAGGAATCTTGACAATCGTAGTTTCTTTGTCTTTAAAGCGGTATTTTTCGGCTACTGAGTCTAATCCATCAGGCCAAGTTGAGGCAAACAAGGATAGAACACCGGCAATAATCAAAATACTTACTACTGGAACTAACCATTTTTGTAATTGTGGTTGTTCTCCAGGTAATAAGTCTGGTCTGACTTTGATCAGATAAGTTAACACACTACCAGTAATTAGTCCTTCGCCAATACCAATCAAAATATGCACACCAGCCATGGCTGGTAAACCGATATTCAGCGGTATTGTTCCAGAAATAGCCAGTTCAATGGTACAGGCGATGGATGCGGCTACAACACTGATTGCGGCTGCTATGCCTGCTGCCAGTGGTAAGCGTCCTTTAGAACCGCCTAAAAGTCGTTGTAATGGTTGAAATAGCCACCAACCAACCCAGATTCCCACTAGCCCCATATTAAAAATATTTGCCCCTAATGCGGTGATGCCCCCGTCAGCAAATAGGACGGCTTGAATTACAAAAACTGTGGCCATAGCTAGACTTGCAGCCCAAGGACTGCCTAAAATAATCGCTGCTAATGTCCCTCCTAATAAGTGACCGCTAGTCCCTCCCGCTACGGGAAAATTAATCATTTGCGCGGCAAATATAAAGGCTGTGGTTAAGCCGAGAATGGGGGCGCGACGATTGCCAAAAGCTGTTTGCGATCGCTCAAAAGCCACAAATAAAGCGGTTGCACTGGCTAAACTGGTGGCTACTGCAACTGGCACTGAAATAAATCCATCGGGTATGTGCATGAAATTGGTGTTTTTTTTAATGTGTTTTTGGCAAACTAATTGTAAGTAATATAACGACTAACAAAATTAATAGCAAACTAAAATTTATCTCTTTTGACAATACCCTATTGATAGATGTTTGGGAATTTTATTTAGGGTATTTCTGTAATAAAAAATACGTCAAATTATATATTTATTTTGTAAATTATTAACATTTATAAATCTTTATAACATATTCTCATATTTCCAACTACTTCAAGAAATTAGAAATCTAAAGCTTTGGTAATTTAAGCTTGAATCATGCAGACATTTTTACAATGTGGATTTTTACTTTTGATTACAACTATAGGAATCCGGTTTGATTCCTGAATTTTCCTACGTAGGAGGGCAAGAGGCAAACTTCCAATTTAAAAAATATCCCAAAATTTCTTGTAGTGCGGGCATCTTGCCCGCTAATAATACCAGGACGGGCAAGATGCCATTGGATAGCGAAGCACTGCTGCAAGCAGTTCATCTTTTTTGTGGAGTTCTCTTAGTCTCAAATCCAATCAGATTTTTAGTCCATAATAATGGTTTTACTGCACAACTTGACGAGGTTTATATTGAGGACCACGAATTTGATTGCGTAGATTGTTGATCCATAGGTAAACAGCAGGAATATAGGATGCAGCGGTAAAAATGAGTTTTTGAGATTTACTTAGATACGGCCAAGCTAACTGTAAAACCCTCTGACGTGCGTCGAACTTCTGGAGGTTGATGGATTTGCTGGCTAGGGTTTTGGCTTTTCCTGCGAGAATTCCTAAAGAGATATCATAACGATCTCGTAAAGACTGAAATGCTCGAAAATTTGCAGTTAGTCCCTCTTCATCAAGTGCGAATTTACGGGAGTGACTATCAGGATTATTGCATCTGTAGTAACTAGAAGGAATCGGATCGTAAGCTAAAGTATGATTATAAACCGCACGCATGATCATTTCCATATCTTCGGCTCCCCGAAACTCCGGTTTAAATCCACCAACTTCCATCAATAGATGTCGAGCAATAGCTGAGGAAGATAACTCCAAAAGACCGTGTTTTTGATATAACTCGAAGTAAGTACAGTGATCTATGTTCCTTTGGAGGGTGTCAAAGGGAGAATCGGATCGGGAGACAACACGGTTAATGTTAATAGAAAAGTGTTCTGCGGCGGCCAGATATACCAAATCACCTGATGTTTCAATGGCGGTGTAAATTCTTTCTAAATGTTCAGGTTTCCACCAATCATCAGCATCCAGGAAAGCAATCCAGTCCCCTATGGCAGCTTCAATGCCTAAATTACGCGCACCAGCCGGTCCGAGATGATCGCTTTGGAGGACAAGGATTGGAACAGGACTGGTTTTGGCAAAAGTTGTAATCAAATTGAGAGAGTCATCACTAGAACCGTCATCAATCACAAACACTTCATGCGGTGGAAGGGTTTGGGCTATAACACTTTCTAAAGTCCCTATAATCCAGGTATCAGCATTGTAACAGGGTATAACAACTGAAAATTGGATACTTGGTCGCATAAAATTTGGGAGAAATTTACTGTATCAGGCTTTATTTAAAATATTATACACTAAGTAGATTTTATAAAATAACGCGCCTTTGCGGTTTTTGTTGGTATAGCCGCGATTTATAATCGCTTTTACTTGCTATCCTTAGCATCTGTTCTGTAGTTAACGGTAAACAAACTAAAAATTATTTTTCAAAGTTATTGACAATAATTCCTAAGTTGTATAGGATACCTAAAGCTAATTGCAAATAATTCGCAATTTTCCACATACGCATATCCCTATTAGTCTCATGTCTGACAACTTTACTTTCAGTAAAGATAAAATTTGGAGTCGTCGTCAATTACTGCAACTGGGATTTTCCGGTGCTGGATTAATGGGTGCGGGCGCAATTTGGCAGATATTGAATGTCAAAAATCATGCCAGTGTCAGAGTTCCACCGATGGAAATGCCAGTATCTAATGGTGCTACGAACCCCATGCAGGTGTTACGAGATTTTGATTATGGGACAGTTAAGCAGGAAAATGGGCGCACAGTCCGCGAATTTCAGTTAACCGCTGGTACTTCCACCATTCAGCTTAATAGTGCTGTCTCCTATAACATTTGGGATTTAAATCGGCGGATTCCTGGACCAACACTTCGGGCTAAAGAAGGTGAAAGAATAAGAATACTTTTTCTCAATAATGCTGGACATTCCCACTCTTTACATTTTCATGGAGTTCATCCCGCTGAAATGGATGGAATAAAACCTGTGAGTAATGGTAAAGCGACTATATACGAATTTGATGCCGAACCCTATGGCGTTCATTTGTATCACTGTCACGTTGCTCCGGTTACTCGTCACATTGCCAAGGGCTTATATGGGATGTTTATTATTGACCCTCCTCAACCCCGTCCCCCGGCTGATGAAATTGTTTTAATCATGTCTGGGTATGACATAAATGATGATAACCGCAATGAATATTATGCTTTTAATGGTGTACCACATCATTATATGCACCATCCCATTCAGATTTATCAAAATCAGTTAATTCGGGTCTATGTTCTCAATATTATTGAATTTGATCCGGCTGTGACGTTTCATCTTCACGCTAATTTCTTTGATGTTTATCGTTCCGGTATGACAATGACTCCCAGTGAAAAAACTGATGTTTTAACAATGGGTGTCGCAGAAAGGCACATTTTAGAGTTTGCTTTTCGCTATCCAGGAAAATATATGTTTCATCCTCATCAAGATGCTATTGCTGAAAATGGTTGTATGGGACAGTTTGAAGTAATCGCAGACAATGACTCCAAAAACCAGGTCAAGAAATCGTGACAAAACTGAAGAGAATTTGTAACTTAGTAAAATCCAAATTTAGCAATATCTGAGATTTACCTACTTAATTTATACTTAATGTTTTAGAAAAAATAGTTGATAAATATTTGCATTTATGATAAATCATCATCATATCTAAAACCAAATATTTGCAAATTTATCTACTGCTAAATCCTTAAATTACCAACATTAACAGTTTATCAGGAGCAAAAATGATCAAATTACGTTACTTATTTTTATCTATCGCTGCTTGTGCCATGATTTCTCTAAGTTCTTGTACCAGCGACTCACAAAAAGCAGATATTCAATCAACACCAAATACAGCCCAAGTTACAGAAACTAGCGGTCATAGTGGTAAAGCTAAAATTAATATCAATAATGCAATTTTATCGCAGTTAGATAAATTAGAAGCTACATTAGGAATTCCGGCTTTATCCAACAAAATACAAGCTAATCGTCCCTACGCTAATCCAACGGATTTAGTCAGTAAAAAAGTTATTACTCAGCCACAGTTTGACCAAATTAAAGACATGGTGACAGTTGAAGAAGTGGTACTTACAGGTGAAGCCAAAGATATTGACTACATGACCAAATTAGGATTAATGAAAGGACATCTTTTAGTAGCCAAAGAACTATTAGAGCAAAATCAACCCAAACAAGCTCAACCCCATATTGGACATCCAGTAGAAGAAATTTATGTTGATGTTGAAGAACAACTAAATGAGCGCAATGTGAAAGAATTTAAAAGCAACTTGGTCAGTTTAAACGATTTAGTTAAATCTAATCCCAATGATGCCAAAATAAAAACTAACTTTACCACTTCTGTGCAAGCTGTTGATAATGCGATCGCTATTTTACCAACCGAAGAACGTAGCAAACCCGCATTTATTGTCCAAGTAATCAACGGTTTACTAGATGCTGCTAACTCAGAATATGGTGCAGCAATTGCCAATGGCAAAATTACCGCCCCCATTGAATATCAAGATTCCCGTGGTTTTATAGTCTATTCTCAAGAACTATATAAAGGGATTTCTAGTCAAATGGCTCAAAAAAATCCTGAAGAACACAAAGTCATAGATACAGCTTTCGGGGAATTGGTGAAAGTTTGGCCTACTGCTATTCCACCAGCGCAAGCAGTCAAAACTAGAGAAGATGTTACCAAGCTAATAAAAACCATAGAGGAAAACACTCAAAAAGTGCGAGAAAAAACTAGCACTAAAGCACAAAATTAGTATTTTCACACCATTGGAAGTACAGAAAAAGAAGTTTAACATAGTAGATAAGAGAGAAAATAGTTAAAAACTAAGAGTGAAGATAGGTTGGTTTTTCAAAACCTGAAAAAAGTATAACTGCTCACTAATAATTGGTAGCTAAAAACTCTCCTCATGTAATTTTGCTCAACTTAACAACTAATGCAAGAACTCGACCATAAAAAGACAATTGATATTCTCAATTCCATCATGGAATTTGAACTAGCAGGGGTAGTTCGCTACACCCATTATTCCTTAATGGTAACAGGTCCAAATCGTATACCTATTGTGGCATTCTTCAAAGCGCAAGCCACAGAATCCTTACTTCATGCTCAACAAGTAGGAGAAATTCTCACAGGTTTAGAAGGACATCCTACTTTGAGAATTGCCCCAATGGAAGAAACTTTCAAGCATAACGTTAAGGATATTTTGCAAGAAAGTTTATCTCATGAAAAGAAAGCTTTAGATATGTACAAAAGTCTTCTAGAAGTTGTCAATAATGCCAGTATCTATTTAGAAGAATTCACCCGTGGTATGATCGGACAAGAAGAGATGCACAATCTCGAACTCAAAAAAATGTTACGCGATTTCAGCTAATAGATCATTAGTAGGGGTTTAGCAATGCTAAACCCCTACATAAATTAGGAGAAGCAAAAATCTACAACTAATAAATAACTAATAAATATGAATTTTAGTACCGCTTTACCTACTTTTGTAATTACCCTCAGAGAAGGTGTAGAAGCCGCTCTAGTTGTGGGTATTGTCCTCGCATTATTAAAAAAAGCTCAACAATCTCGACTGAATACTTGGGTTTATGCTGGTGTTATTGTCGGTATTATTGTCAGTGGTTTAATAGGTATTTTATTTACGGGGATCATTAAATTCTTAGGAGCAATTAATCCTCAATATACCTCTGTAGTTGAGCCAACATTAGAGGGTGTATTTAGTGTTTTAGCAATAGTCATGCTCAGTTGGATGCTTATCTGGATGACAAAACAAGCCAGATTTATGAAAGCACAAGTTGAGGGAGCAGTCACCGACGCACTGGGAAAAAATTCCAATGCTGCTTGGGGAGTTTTTAGCTTAATTTTAGTCGCCATTATCCGCGAAGGCTTTGAAACTGTTTTATTTGTTGCCGCTAATTTTCAGCAAGGTTTATTACCCACTTTAGGCGCACTTGGTGGTTTAGCAACCTCCGCAGCAATTGGCGTTCTATTATTTAAATGGGGTGTGAAAATTAATATCCGCCAATTCTTCCAAGTCATGGGCGTTTTATTAATATTAATTGTTTCTGGTTTAGTAGTTTCCGGCTTACAACATTTTGATGAAGCTATAGCTAATCTAGCTTTGAGTAGTCGTTCTTCAGAAAATCTTTGTTTCTATTACGAACACTTTACCAGAATTCATTCTTGTATCTTAGGTCCCATAGTTTGGAATACTGAAAAAATCTTATCTGATGAACAGTTCCCCGGCATCATTCTCAAATCATTATTTGGTTATAGAGACAAAATTTATATTGTTCAAGTTGTGGGATATTTAGTATTTGTTACCAGTATTGGTGGACTATACTTCCGCAGTATCACAGGTGGAAATAATCAAAATACCAAAAATAAAGTGATGACTACTACCACAGAGCGGAATTAAAAATTAAGTAAGAATTCAGATATAGGATTCAAAATGCTTATGAGATAAGAATTGCCACAATATAGCGATTTTCAAATCAGTGAATTACAGCTTGAAATCGTCAACACCGTAGGGGCGCAGGGACTGCGCCCTAAATCGTATAGAAACTGCGCCCTCCCACCTGCATTCTACTCAGAAACCCGAAAAGTAGAACTAATCACAGGACTCGACATTTCAGAAAGAGGTGAGACTGCCTTGGGGTGTATTGAATTAGTATTATTCAATACGGTGATAAGTTGCAATAAAAATGTAATAAAGGCCGCTTGTATAAGTTTTTCTAGCATAATACCCCTCTCTTTATTTATATGGATGGGACTTCCATAGGAACTTGTTATTCTAAATACACTTTGTATTATTGGTTTATCGGATGCGGTAAATATAATTTGAGAATATCCCAGAAATATGTTGAAAAATGTGATCTAGCTCTCTCTTTATATATACCTAAAAACTTGGACGTTTATCTTTCTAAAAAAGTGTCCTAAAAATACAAGTTTATTTTCAAGTTTCTAGTAATAGCTAATTGTTTTAACCCAGGCACTCAATTATCAATAACCGTAAAAATACTTATATTGACTGTCGGATATATTTCTTTACATAAGCTTCTAGCTGCTCTCTTGACCCTGCTTGTCCTAATGTTAATTGGCAATTTCAACACAATCAGCCGTTGTCACCGATAGAATAAATGAAAAATAGCTAAAAACACGCTAAATGATTCCTATCGTTATTGAACAATCGGGTCGAGGCGAACGCGCCTTTGATATCTATTCACGGCTGTTGCGTGAGCGGATTATTTTTTTGGGAGAACAAGTTGATAGCAATCTGGCTAACTTGATTGTTGCCCAACTGCTGTTTTTAGATTCTGAGGACGCGGAGAAGGACATATATATGTACATTAATTCTCCTGGTGGTTCAGTGACAGCGGGAATGGGCATTTTTGACACAATGAAGCATATCCGCCCCGATGTCTGTACAATATGTACTGGCTTGGCAGCGAGTATGGGAGCTTTTCTCCTCAGTGCCGGTACAAAGGGTAAGCGCATGAGTTTACCCCATTCACGGATTATGATTCACCAACCTCTCGGTGGCGCTCAAGGACAAGCAACTGATATAGCAATTCAAGCCCGGGAAATTTTGTATCACAAGCAGCGGCTGAATCAATATCTCGCTGACCATACTGGTCAACCTTATGAGCGGATTTCTGAAGATACCGAACGTGATTTCTTTATGTCTCCAGCCGAAGCCAGAGAATATGGCTTAATTGACCAAGTAATTGACCGTCATGCCGCTGGTAGTCGTCCTGTAGCTCTCGTTTAATTATTAGTTATTAGTCAGTGGTCAGTAGTCAGTGGTAAAGAAAAAACAACTGACGACGAACAACTGACCACTGACTATTCTAAAATCCCGCAATTGGATCTGGTTGAGATTTGAGGTAAGTAAGAAAATTCCGTAATTCTTCTTCACTAAGTAGAGAACGTCCTCTTTTACCGTAGGTTTTCACTAGATAATCTTTTCCTTGTTCTGGGGTCCAGCCTAATCGTTCGATTTCTACATCTGTTTGAGCAATGACATCAGATAAATTGATTGGTTCGTTGTGTCTCTTTTTCTTACCCACGGCTGACTGGACACCAACATCCTCATAAGGGGTATAACTACGAGGGGTAAAGGGTGTAACGTTACTCAGCGGAACTTCTGATAAAGGTTGATATTCTGGTTCTTGACTAGGAAATATTTCTGGTTTTATAACTTTGGTATCAATCTGCTCTTCTACGACAGGTGGTGTATATACCTGTGTGTTATTGACAGAAGAAATAGGTTTTAATTCATCTGATCTAGATTTGATTGGTGGTGAAACAACCGATGGTAAGGCAGATTTTGTGACTTCCCCTGGTATATCCTTGATGCCTAAAACCGTCAATGCTCGATTTCTGGCTTGGTCTTCTGCTGCTTCTACCGTTTCTGCTCCTGCGATCCCCGTTGCACGAGTGATACCTTCAAGTTGTACACTGACACGGACGATATATTTCCCTTGAAAAATTTCTATTAATTCTGAGATAATACTGCCGTTGGGGTACAAATTCTGGAACTGCGCCAACATCATACTTTCAACCATTTTTATCTAAATTCTCGTAATAATGTAAGTTGCTAGTCAAGGGAACAGGGAACAGGGAACAGGGAATATGGGGCAAGTCAAGAATTTTTCTCCATTACCAATTACCTATGACCAATTACCAATCCTCTAGACAAAACCCCATATTTCAATATAAAGTCTTACTGAGAACTAAGCACTCATGACATTAAATATGTCCTGATACTAGCAGTTCTTGATCACAAATTGTCGTCTTCCCTTAAATGCTATACTAATTACCCAATTAGATATCTAGAAGTATTTTTAAAGAAGTGCGCTCTAAATCTACAATAATAAAGATAAGGTTCGCCCTCACTGCTTGTGTTTTACTGCTTACCTAATTGTTACCGATTCTACATTATGGGAGAATTGGGTTTATTGGCAGTTTCTCCTAGTTAAGACATGGCTAGTGCCACGCTATGCTATCAGAAGATGATGGCGTAAAATTACCTTTGATCTAAACAATCAAACACCTGTGGTTAAATCGGTTTATAGCTTCTGGGTGGTATGGAAAGTTATCCAAACCAAGTCTCTTGTCCAACCCATTACCTATTTACCTAGTGGTTAATCACTGAGTATCAGGAGTGCATGATGAGTATTGTTTAGATCAAGCTAGGGGTCACGCAAGCAAATTCTGAGATTGTCGTCCAGTAAGAAGTCGGAGCAGGGACTTCCTCCTACCGTACCGTGACCGCAACTAGTAAAGAACCAGATTCGACAAAAAATGATGTTTTGACCAAAGGTCGGTTCACTGCATGGAATTTTCAATCGCTACACTTCTTGCCAATTTTACAGATGATAAATTGGTAGCTCGTAAAGTCCTAGAAAAGAAACTTGGTTGTGAGGATGAAGAAAGTCTAGAAAAACTGCAAATTACTCTGGATGTTCTCGAAAAAATTGGGCTTTTGGTGAAAGAACGGGGGAAATACCGCCGCATTACCGAAGAAGGCTTGATAGAGGCTAAACTGCGTTGTTCTAGTAAGGGCTTTTGTTTTGCGATTCAAGATAGCGAAGGCTCAGAGGATATTTACATCCGCGAAAGTCATTTGAGTAACGCCTGGAATGGCGATCGCGTTTTAGTCAGAGTCCTCAAAGAAGGTAGTCGTCGGCGCTCACCAGAAGGCGAAGTGAAGTTGATTATGGAGCGGTCTAATCATACTTTACTAGCCAGAATTAAGCAGGTAGAGGGGGGTTTTCGGGCTGTTCCTTTAGATGACAGATTGCTGTTTGAACTGAAACTACAACTCAACAGCATGAAGTTGGAAGAAGCGATTGATCACTTAGCTCATGTAGAAATCCTCCGTTATCCTCTGGCACAATATCCCCCCTTGGGTCGAGTGGTGCAAATCCTTGGTAGTGATGCCGAAGCCGCAGCGGATATAGATTTGGTAACTTGTAAACATGATTTATCCCGAACTTTTCCCGATTCTATCCTTGATGCAGCGGCGAAGTTACCCAAGAGACTCCTGAAAGCAGACCTGAAAAATCGTCTAGATTTACGTGATGTTTTTACCTTCACGATTAAGAGTGGTAACAGTGATGAGTCAGTAGTAGAAAATGCCTTTAGTCTGGAAAAAACCACTGCTGATAATTGGCGATTACTATTTCACATTACGGATGTTTCCCACTATATCCAACCAGATGAAGCCCTAGACAGGGAAGCACTGAAGCGGGGTAAATCAGTGTATCTGGGAGAATTGTTACTGCCAATGTTGCCACCAGTGGTGACAGAACGGTGTTCTTTAGTCCCTGGTAGCGATCGCTTGGCGCTTTCCTTTGTCATTACCATTAACCCCCAATCAGGAGCAGTGGAGGAATGGGAAATTCAGCCTAGTGTTATTAATGTAGATGTAGCTGTCAGTCAAGTAGATACACAAAGCATTCTCTCTGGTGAAGCCACGAAAGTAGCAGTGGAAGTCCAAGAGAAAATCCAAGATTTACAGACTTTGGCTATTGCTATTAAGCAGGTACGCTTACAGCGTGGCAGTTTACAGTTGAATCTCCCACCTAGCCAAAATCCTTACTATGACGAGGGATCAATGGGATCGGTGGTGGTGAATGACTTACCTGGGCGATCGCTGATTACCGAGTTGGTTATATTAGTTAATCAACTTATGGCCAATCACCTCAGCGCCCTGGGAGTTCCCAGTTTATGGAGAGTCCAAGGTACACCTGATCCCGAAGATGTTCAGGAAATGCTCAAACTAGCCGTTAATTTAGGTGTGGAATTAGGACTAGATCCAGAACTGGAAATCCAACCTCTAGATTATCAACACTTGACGGGGGCTTTTGCTGATTCCCCATCGGAACAAGTTCTCACCTATTTGTTACAGGACACACTCAAGCCTTCTTTATATAGCATTACCAAGAGTTCTCACTTTGGACTAGCTTTGTCGCAATATGTCCACATTACCGCCCCCTTACGTCGTTATCCAGATATTCTCTTGCAACGGGTGTATAATAACTTGCTAGAGTATGGACGGGATCGGCGGAATACCCGCGTTAAAGAACGGATTAATCTCCGCCATTCCAATTGTCACGAAGAAATTAATTGGAACGTTCTTCCCCCAGAACTTCAACAAGAAATGCAAAGTGACTTAACCAGAGTCATTGTGCAAATTAATGATCGGGAAAAAGAAGTCCAAGAAGCTGAAGCTGATTTAGCAGGACTACAAAAAGCCTCCTTGATGAAACAACGCATTGGCGAAGTATTTCCAGGAGTAATTACTGGTGTTCAATCCTACGGCTTCTTTGTAGAAATTGAAGTCCCTGTAGAATTGCCGACAGAAAGCAATCTAGCTAATACCTTACGGGTAGAAGGACTAGTTCACGTCAGTTCCCTCAAAGACGATTGGTATGAGTATCGAGCTAGACAACAGGCTCTATTTGGGCGGAAAAATCGGGCTTCCTACCGACTGGGCGATAGCTGTATGGTGCAAGTTAAGAGTGTTGATTATTACCGTCAACAAATTGATTTAGTGACAGTTGGTGCTGATGGTTTACCCAAAGGCATGGGTGCAAATAGTGGTAATGAGGATACAGGAGATATTTATTCACCTAATAAAACCGACTCTTTTGACCAAGAACCCTATGATCAGGAATAGTCAGTGGTCAGTTGTTCTTTGTCCGTTGCTAGTTGTCCGTTGTTAGTTGTCCATTGCTATTAACTACTGACCACTGACCACTGACTACTAACTAATGACTAATAACACAAAACCTTTAATCCTGGGCGTAACAGGTGCATCTGGTCTAATTTACGCCGTTCGCGCTCTTAAATTTCTCTTAGCAGCAGAATATCAAATTGAATTAGTAGCCTCTAAATCTACTTACACAGTTTGGCAGGCAGAACAGGAAATCCGAATGCCAGGAGAACCAGATAAACAAGAGCAATTTTGGCGAGAACAAGCAGGAGTCTTATCCCAAGGTAAACTCCGCTGTCATCCTTGGAGTGATGTTGGTGCTGGTATTGCCAGCGGTTCTTTCCGCACTTTGGGGATGATCATTATGCCTTGTAGCATGAGTACAGTTGCCAAACTCGCTGGAGGACTAAGTTCCGACTTACTAGAACGAGCCGCAGATGTCCAAATTAAAGAAGGGCGTAAACTGGTAATTGTCCCCAGAGAAACCCCCTTTAGCTTAATTCACCTCCGAAACTTAACAACCTTAGCAGAAACTGGAGTCAGAATAGTCCCCGCTATTCCTGCTTGGTATCACAACCCTCAAACCATTGAGGATTTAGTTGATTTTGTGGTTGCTCGCGCTCTAGATCAATTAGATATTGACTGTATACCAATTCAGCGATGGCAAGGTCATTTATAGCAATTAAAAATTCACAATTAAAAATTAAAAATGGAATAACTAAATTTTTAATTTTTAATTCTGTTTTGCTCTTCTGTTTCTCCCTACTGTATTCTCAATTCCTGCTGCAATTTTGAATTCTTTATGGTTGTAATTCGCTTAATTATATTGGTGACGGTAATGTTAGGACTAATAATAATATTAGTCCAAAATTTGTCGCCCTCACTTCCTTTAGTGTTTTTGGGAATGCGAACTCAAGCATTACCATTAGCATTGTGGATTTTATTAAGTATCACTGCTGGTATTTTCACATCTTTAATAATTAGCACGGTGTTAAAATCTGCTATTTACTTAAGTTCACAAGAACAACAACCTATTCCTAAACCAATTCCGACTCCACCCCGTGTCAGGCAAAATACCCCACCTCCTAGCAGTCCCCCACCCCCAGTTAGTCAATTTAATGATGAATTTGACGATTGGGACACAAATCGAAATCAGGATGATTGGGATGATGGAGAAAATTCACAACCAGTAGAAGAAACTTCCCCAAATCAAAAAAGTTCTCATTCCCGGACTAGTTCTGTTTATTCCTATAGTTCCCAAGAACCGAAAAATACTGGTGTGGGTAAAACTGAATCCGTTTATGATGCTGATTACCGGGTAATTATTCCTCCTTACCAAGCATCAGGAAAAAATCAAGCAACGGATGATGATGACTGGGATTTTTTTGAAGATGATGATTTTGAGGATGATGCCGAAAATAAGCCACAGAAACGCTAATTTAAGCTTAAATAATAATAATTAATAATTTTGCAGGAGAAAATACTAGTGACTAATTTATTAAAAGGAGTGAACCTCTATTTAATTGGCATGATGGGAGTTGGTAAGACAACAGTAGGAAAATTACTAGCAGAAGAAATTGGTTATAGATTTGTAGATACAGATGAAGTGATAGTCAAAGCCGCAGGTAAATCTATCAACGAAATATTTGCCGAAAATGGTGAAGCAGAGTTTCGGAAATTAGAGAGTGATGTCTTAGCTCAAGTTTGTGCTTATACTAAATTGATTGTAGCTACTGGTGGCGGTATTGTCATACAGCAGCAGAATTGGAGTTATCTCCATCATGGTTTGATAGTTTGGTTAGATGCACCAATACCAATAATATTACAGCGATTAGCGGCAGATAATACCAGACCACTTTTACAAGATGCTGATATGGAAAGTAAATTGAAATCGCTTTTAGAACAACGTCAACCAATGTACTCCCAAGCTGACTTACAGATTACCATTACTGCTACCGAAACACCAGAAGAAATTGCCACACGCATTCTAGCCACAATTCCCAGTATTCTCAAACCACAATAATTCGTTCTGGGAATCGGGAATGATATAAACTTTTCTAGTCTAATTAAGTGCAAATTTATCTGCGTTTATCTGCGTCCATCTTCTTCCATCTGCGGTTAATTATTTCTTGTTGTACCTCACTTGAATAGGAATTGCTATATAAACCCTGTCCAATTTGAAACCTGGAGTAATGGGAGCATCTTGCTCGCTACTCATCCAAGATGTTCCCACTACTTTCAATAACTATGGCGCTCAAAATAGACTTGGTATATCTATAAAAAGGAATAGAAAGCAAGTAATTTCTTGTCAAAAGAAAGATGCAGAATTCTCTCATCAAGAGTTGAATTGAATCTATATTCTTTAGTTATCCTAGCTGTGGATAAAATCTATGACTATATTTTCTCTTGATGAACTCAAAAGTTTAGTCCAAAATCCTCAGTATCCATGCGTTTCTCTGTATCTACCTACGGAAAAAATAGGAGAAGAGACGCGACAAAATCCGCTTCGGTTTAAAAATTTAATTCGAGAAGCTGAAAATCGCTTAGATGAAATAGGATTGCGCCATACTGAGACTATAAATTTGCTCAAACCAGTAATGGAATTAGACAATACTGATTTTTGGGAAAATCAAAAGCAGGGATTAGTAATTTTTATTTCCCCCAATCTATTTCGTTACTATTGTTTACCAATTTCTTTTCCCCAATTAGTGGTTGTTGGCAAGAATTTTCATATCAAACCCTTATTAAATGTGATTAATAATGATGGAAAATTCTACATTTTGGCTTTAAGTCAAAATCATGTCAAATTATACTCAGGAACGCGCTACCAACTCAATGAAGTCCAAGTAGAAAATATGCCTCATAATTTGGAGGAAACTCTCTTAGAAGATGAATTCCAAAAAGGCATACAGCATAGAGTTGGCATAGCTAGAGGTGCAACTTCTGCTGCTCAACAACCTGGTTCTGTGCATGGGCAAGGTAGTCCAGATCGAGAGAAACATGAAGAAGATATTCTACAATTTTGTTATGCTGTTGATAGTGCATTACATAAAAAAATCCGAAGTGAAAAAGCACCTTTAATATTAGCAGGAGTAGAATATTTATTACCAATTTACCGACAAGCTAATACTTATCCATATCTAGTAGAAACAGGTATTACTGGCAATGTAGAACTTTTCAAAACACAAGAATTAAATTGTGCCGCATGGGAAATTATTGCCCCTTTATTTCAACAAGAATATGCAGATTTAATGGCTATTTATTTGCAACTTGCTGGGGAAGAAAGTAGCAAGATTGCCAATGATATTAAAGCAATTATCCCGGCTGCATATTATCAAAGAGTTGATACTTTGTTTGTCCCTCTAAAACAACATATATGGGGTAAATTTGATTTACCAACTGCCACAGTTGAGTTACATCCAGAACCAGCACCAGATGATGAAGATATGTTAGATTTGGCTGTGATTCACACCATATTAAATGGTGGTAAGGTTTATACTCTTGAACCAGAAGCAATGCCTCGTGGAGTCAAAGTAGCGGCTATTTGCCGATATTAATTTTTTGAGTCGCTAAGTTGTCGCCGTGCTGCTGCTAAAATTAATCGTTGTTCAGCACGAGCGATCGCTTGGTAAGTTCTTTCTACAGCTTCCGGTTCTACAGAAATAGAAGTAATCCCCCATTCTATTAATTTATCAATCATTTCTGGATAAAGCACCGGGGCTTGACCACAGATAGAACAGGGAATACCTCCAGCTTGAGACATTTTAATTAATTGAGATATTGCCCCCATTACTGCTGGATGACTTTCATCAAATATTGTTCCGAGTTTTCCCTGTTCTCGATCTACTCCTAATAGTAATTGAGTCAAATCATTTGTGCCAATAGAAATACCTGCCACACCAGCTTTAATATATTCAGGTAATAGAAATAATATACTAGGAACTTCTGCCATTATCCATAATTGAAACTGGGATATTTGCGTTAACCCGGCTTGCTCAACTTTTTGACGACAAAATATAAATTCTTCAACACTACGGACAAAAGGTAATAGCAAATTAATATTTCTATAACCAGAAGCTTGAACCATCGCTAAAGCTTGCAATTCCAAGGCAAAAACCGCCGGATTTTGCATATAGCTAAAAACACCCCTTTCACCAAGAATTGATGACTGTGATAATGGGGAATCTGCACTCAATAATGGTAAATTACGGGGTAGGTAATCTAAAGACCGATAAAAAATAGGTCTAGGTGAAAAAGCGCGAGTAAATTGCCTAATCTGCTCAGATAATAACTCCAATAATTCCGACTGTCTTCCTGCTATTAACCATTCTTGAGGATGTTTTCCCTCCAGAATATTTAACATCATCAATTCTGAACGTAATAATCCTACCCCATCTACAGGTAAACATTTTACTTGTTCAATTAATCGTCCTTGACTCAAATTTATGAGTAACTTAGTGGCAATTATTGGTAAATTTGTTGGCTGATAACTGACATTTTTTTCCTCCTTGATTAATGCTTCCAACTCCTCACTAGGAAACTCTTCCTCATCTTCTGTGAGCCGATATATTTCTCCCTTATCACCATCTAATAATAACTTTTCACCTGCTTGTAAAAGAGTGGTTGCACCAGTGGCACTCACCACCGCAGGAATACCCAACTCCCTGGCTAAAATCGCCCCGTGACTAGTTAATCCCCCTTGTTCTGTAATAATCCCAGCAACTCCTTGTAGTAAGGGTAAGCAATCAGGAGTAATTACCGGTGCAATGAGAATTACTCCTTTAGGAACTTGTATTATTTTTTGTGATGAATTAAAAATATGGGCGTTAGCAATAATTCTGCCTCTAGCTGCTCCAACACCTTGAATAAATTGGACACTCTTCTTGACAGGTTGGGGAACAGTGACTTCTGTAATGTAGAGTTTAGTAGACAAAGATTCTTGGGCAACTGTCCATTTCATCGTTAAAGTTGCACCCAATTCACCAACTATTTGATTCCCTACCGCAATTAATTCTTGTAAATATTCTTCTGGTAAAGCATATTTTTGTTGTTGAGATTCTTCCAGAAGATAAGCCAGTAAAAAATTAGTATCTAATGTTGGTTGCAGTTGTTCAGCAGAGAAATCAGTTCCATGATGAAGACGATACGCCAACATTTTATTACCCAATTGTCGTTCTATGACTACGCCAGTTTTTGGTTCTATGTAGTAAACATCTGGTAATACTTCACCGTTGGTAATTGCCAATCCCAAACCCCAAGTAGCCTCAATATCCCATGTTGATAATTTAGTATTTATAACACCAGAAGCGATCGCATTGTCAACTGGTTGCACTAATACCCCTAAATTAATTTTTGGCAAACTAATACCGATACTTTGCCAATATAGTAAACTTCTAGCCCGGAATAATTGACTCCAAAGCAGTTTTAAAGCAACACCTATTTCCTCCTCTTCACAAGGACAAAATACTGGTTCTAATAACCCAGATATATTTTTCATTTCTTGGTTAGTTGATATTGCCAAACTGGGACGCAAAATTAAACTACTTCTTTGCCATTGTCTCGCAGCTTGAAAAATTGTCCTCACCCAATGGTTTGGTACATTAGCCGAGATAATTTCCTGACGTAAGCGTCCAGCTACCTGTTGAAGTTGTCGCCAATTATGTACATCTAAATGTAAGGAAGAATGGGGGAAATCAGCAATTAACGACTCTGAACTATGGAGATTTTCTAGAAATCGCCGCAAAACATCCGCTTCTACAACAAAACCCGGTAAAACAGGATAGCCCCGTTGTTTAATTTTGCTTAAATAAAACGCTTGAACGCCAACTTTGGCGCGGTCTTCTAGTTTAATTTGGTCAAGCCAATAGAGTTTATCCACTCAATTTATTTGGTGTCAGTTTTCAGTTGTTAAATATGGTTAATCGGGAAGTCAGTATTAATGATGTGTTTCATGAATTTTCTAAAATTGGATTACTCCCAGCGTTTATTTTGATCTGATTATGAAATAATATTTATTTATTGCATACTAATTGTTACTATATTAACAATTAGTTCACATATTCCCCTGTCAAACTATTTACTACCAACAGAACTTGATAAACCCTTACTATGTTGCCAGTAGTGACTGGCTAAACACTGGTCTTCGTCTGTGTTTCGCCTTGTTTATTGGAGCTATAATTGGCTTAGAACGACAACTAAAAAACAAACCGGCTGGTTTGAGAACCCATATGTTAGTAAGTTTGGGTTCAGCCGTCTTTACTCTCATTACTATCCAAACAGGTGGGACACAACTTAGTCCTGATTCTCTTAGTCGCGTAGTTCAAGGTATTGCCGCTGGAGTGGGATTTTTAGGGGCTGGAGAAATTTTGCGTGAATCTTCCCAATCATCAAAATCACCAGAAATTCATGGTTTGACCTCCGCAGCCGCGATTTGGGTAGCTGCTGCTTTAGGAATTGCTGCTGGGTGTGGTCTATGGCAATTGGGATTAATGGGTGCTGTTCTCACTGTAATTATTCTACACATATTTAAAAGATTAGAAAAATTTTATTAGTTTAGTTGTTAGTTGCTATTGATAATAAATAAACTTTAAAATAAAGCTAGTGCTTTGACAAAAATTGCTTCTTCTGGTCTGGTTCGGAGAATTGATTTTACTAAATCAATAAATTCTCTATCTGAGTCATGATCATTTTTAACGGTTTTACTAGCTGCATAAAAACTAACATCATCAATATTTAATTCATTAGTAATACCAGTTTTAAACAAAGGCTTATTGATACACCAAGATAAGGATTTTCCCCGTAATGTAAATTGAAACCAAGTTATTTCATGATTATTTAATTCAAAAAACATATCAAAATAAGGTTCTCCTCCTTGAAACCAAACTCTAATTTTACCCTCTTGCGGACTTTGTTTCAGTAATTTTGGTGCAATTGCTCTTAATGATGCACCTAAAGACGTAATTTCATTTTCAGTTAAAATATAATTCATAGTCGAGGAGGTAGGGGCGCAGGTCCTGCGCCCAGTCAGGAGTGAGGAGTCAGAAGAAAGAAGAAAGAAGAAAGAAGAAAGAAGAAAGAAGAAAATTACCCAGTCCCCAGTCCTCAGTTCCCATTCTCCAATTGTCAATTATCAATTTTTCCGGCATTTACATATAAAATCTGGGAAGATTTTAGCCATTGAGCATCAAAAGCACCCAAATGAGTGGTAGTAATCAAGGTTTGAAATCGGTCTTGAATAGCATCAAGTAATTGATTTTGGCGAGATGGATCTAATTCAGCTAAAACATCATCTAATAATAGTAAAGGTGGTTCATTAATAACTTCTTCAATTAATTGTAATTCTGCTAATTTTAAAGCTAAAACTAATGTTCTTTGTTGACCTTGAGAACCATATTGACGCGCAGGAGTTTGATTAATAATTAATTCTACTTCATCGCGGTGTGGTCCAACTAAAGTTATACCTCGATGTAATTCTGCGATCGCTCTTTGTTGAAGTTTAGCAAAAAAAGCTGCTTGCAATTCTTGAGGAGAGGTTTTTTCCAGGGGAATATGAGAAGCATAATTGATTTGCAGAACTTCAGATGCTCCACTAATACTAGCGTGCCAGGCTGAAGCTATGGGGGATAATCTTTTAATAGCTCTATCTCTTCTAATAATTACCCTTGTTCCCGCAGTTACTAATTGTGCATCCCAGATAGCTAATTCTGATTGTAGAGATTTTTCTGATGTATTTATGTAACGTTTTAAAAAAGCATTGCGTTGGCGTAAAACTTGGTGATATTGGTGCAAAATATGAGCATACACTGGTTCTAATTGAATTAAAAGCGTATCTAGCCAGTTGCGACGACCCTCTGGACTACCGCGCACCAATTCTAAATCCAAGCTAGAAAACTCCACTGCATTGAGAACACCGAGAAAGTCCATTTGTTTGGGGACTATTTGCCCATTTATAGCCACGGTGCGACGCGCTTGATGACGGAGTGTAAGAGTTAAATCACTATGGCTATGAATCCGTTCTAGAGTGCCATGAATTTGGGCTGTAGATTCACCTTCCTTAATTAAATCACGATCGCGTGCCATACGGTGCGATCTCAATGTTGCCAATAACTCCACAGCCTCCAACAAATTCGACTTTCCCTGAGCATTATTACCCACTAAAATTGTTTTAGCAGCGGTAAATTCAACTTTTTGGTTTTGGTAATTCCGAAATTGTCTGAGGTGTAAAGTTTTTAAGTACATATTAATTACTAAATGTCAGAATCAGGATGTCCAGGATTAAAGGATGAACAGGATGAAAAAATACAAAGATCATCAAATTAAATCCTGTTAATCTTCAAATCCTGTAAATCCTGATTCTGACAATTTAGCCATTAAACGGTTTTTTTGCCCATAAAGCGGAAGAATATCTTTTCCCCTTCAATCCAAACAAACATTAAAGCACTAAATCCAATACAAATCATCAATTCTGAAAAACTGAGTTCATGAGTCCCAAAGAAACTTCGCAGAGGTGGAACATAAATTAACATCAATTGCAAAATTGTGGTGACAATCACAGATCCCAAAACAAAGGGATTAGAAAAGGGATTCATTTCGATGGTAAGTCTATTATTAGAACGAATAGCGATCGCATGACCCATTTGCGCTAGACATAATGAAGTAAATACCATTGTTTTCCAAGAATCTGGATCTCCTTGATAGCCGGTTGCATGAGAATGATTGTAAGCCCACTCCATAAGAATAATTGTAATGATGGCAAAAACAATCCCAATGCGAATCATGTAAGAACCTAAACCCCTAGCAAAAATACTTTCACGGGGACTAAAAGGGGGACGTTCCATGACATCAGGTTCTGGTGGTTCTACAGCTAATGCTAAAGCTGGTAAACCGTCTGTTACCAAATTCATCCAGAGAATTTGCAAAGGACTCAGGGGAACACCACCCAAACCTAATAATGGTGCAGCCGCAATGGTGAGAACTTCCCCAATATTACTACCCAAAATGTATTTAATAAACCTGCGAATATTGGTATAAACAACTCTACCTTCCTTAGTTGCGGCTACTATCGTAGCAAAGTTGTCATCTAGAAGGATCATATCGCTGGCTTCTTTGCTCACATCTGTACCTGTGATGCCCATGGCAATGCCTATATCAGCTTGTTTGAGGGCAGGAGCATCATTAACACCATCGCCTGTCATAGCCACAAATCGCCCACGACGTTGCAAGGCTTGGACAATTCTTAATTTGTGTTCTGGGGAAACTCTCGCGTAAATACTAACTAAGTCTACCTGTTCCTCTAATTCCTTGTCACTTAGCAGTTGTAATTCCTTCCCAGTCAGGACTCTATCACCTTCTTGGGCAATTCCCAAATCAATAGCGATCGCCTGAGCAGTTAATTGATGGTCGCCAGTAATCATTATGGGACGGATTCCCGCATGACGACATTCTTGTACAGCCGCCCTCACTTCTGGACGAGGCGCGTCTAGCATTCCCACCAACCCCAACCAAACCAAATCCACTTCAGATGTATCTTCTGAACCATCTGGGGGAACTTCCGTGAGCGGTTTATAGGCAAAACCTAACACCCGCAGACCTTTACCTGCCATTTGGTCATTAGCTACCACAATTTGGCTGCGGTGTTCGTCATTAATAGGAACTGCGTGATTACCTAAATGGATTTTTGTACACCTTTCCAAAGTTAATTCTGGTGAACCCTTTGTAAACATCAGATATTGTTCCGATTCCACAAAACCAGCAATAGCCGGGTCAATAGCTGTGAGGGAAGATTCTCCAGTAGCCACAGCTTCTAATTGACAAATCACACTCATGCGTTTCCGTTCTGAAGAAAAGGGAAATTCCCAAACGCGAGGTAATTTACTACTCCATTGGTCTTGTTCAATTCCCCCTTTTCCTGCCAAAGTGACTAAAGCCCCTTCGGTGGGGTCGCCTAAAATTGCCCATACTCCTTGTTGTTGTTGGATAACAGCATCATTACAAACAGCACAGGGAATAAGCAAGGCGGAAATTTCTGGGACTTCATCTAAATTGGCTTTTTCACCATTTAACTGAAAATCGCCAATGGGAGTATAACCTTCTCCAGTGACGCGAAAGGTAGAATTATTAGTGTACACAGACTGTACCACCATTTTATTTTGAGTCAGTGTCCCGGTTTTATCAGAACAAATAGTAGTTACAGAACCAAGAGTTTCTACCGCTGGGAGTTTGCGAATTAAGGCATTATGCTTAACCATACGCTGAGTTCCCAAAGCCAGGGTAACAGTAATTACCGCAGGTAAACCTTCAGGAACTACCGCCACTGCCATACTTAAAGAAACTTCTACCAGTTCTTGTAAATTCTTCCAACCTATTCCTTTAGTTAGATCGTGAATCAGTCCACCACCAACTACTATGGCTACAAGAATTAAAGAACCAGTAACGAGGACATTACCCAATTGGGTCATGCGTTGCTGTAAAGGTGTAGGTTCACTGTCCACAGACTGCAACATGGCGGCAATTTTGCCCAGTTCTGTTTGCATTCCGGTGTGAGTTACCAGTACCTTAGCCCGGCCTTGGAGAACTTCCGTGCCTTGAAAAACTGAATTGAGGCGATCGCCTAATGGTGCATCTTCTGGTAATGTGAGTATGGCTTGCTTATTGACAGCTTCGGCTTCACCAGTTAAAGCCGATTCTCGCACTTGTAAATTAGACTGTTCTATTAAGCGACCATCTGCGGCTATTTGCACTCCAGCTTCCAGCAGCATCACATCCCCCGGTACTAGCTCCTTAGCCGCTACATCCCCCAGTTTACCGTCACGCAGGACTCGCACTGAGGGAGAAGATAGTTTTTTTAAGGCTGCTAGAGCTTTTTCAGCCCGGCTTTCTTGCACATAGCCCAAAATACCATTGAGGATAACTATGGCCATAATGGCAATGGTGTCTTTAAATGGCACTTCACCAGGTTTCAATGTCCCCCCAGTCAAAGCCAGTAAATCCAAAAAGCCAGAAATGAAGGCAACGGCAATCAGCATCAATAACATGATATTGGTAAACTGATCTAGCAAAATTTGCCAAGGGCTACGTCCTCCATGTTCTTCGAGTTCATTGAGTCCATACTTTTGGCGACGCTGTTCAACTTCTGGGGACGTTAAGCCGCTGTTTGCGTCACTATCCAGCATTTCTAAGGCTTTATCAACTTCCAAACCATGCCAGATATTGGTAGATTCAGGTAAAGAATGAGCAGACATCGTGTAGGTTACAGGAAATGGTTACAAAATTCGATCATAATTTAGTGATGTCCGAAAATGTGGAATTGGTCAGTTGTTAGTTGTTAGTTGTTAGTTGTCAGTTGTCAGTTGTCAGTTGTTAGTGGTAAAAATATTGTTCCCTGTTCCCTGTTCCCTGGTCCCTGTTCCCTGTTCCCTGGTCCCTGTTCCCTCTTCCCTAATAAATAATAATTTATGACTAATATGCTCAATAGTATGAGTGTTCCACTACCCAGTTTGACGGTGAGCCAGATGTTTGGGCAAAAAATAATCAGACCAGTTACTGCTGCTACCCTCTACGGTATTGCTTTCATTAAAGATAGACTTATTGCTATTGATACGGTTAAAGGTCATTTATTAGAAATTGACCCCCTTACCGATAACAGCAAAATTATCAATCCCCACCAAGTCCGCGAATTTCAAGAAGTTACTGGTTTAGCTGTGTGGGAAGATCATCTTTGGGTGACTCGTGGGAACAGTGTATATTTATGTAAATTGGCATCTTTAGGTTTAGAGCATTTTGTGACTTTACCCTATCCTGCTGATGGTGTTGCAGTTTGGGAATCTACCGTTTATGTTAGTTGCCAAAGACTTGGCTATATTTTGATTTTTGACCGGGATACCCGCAAGGAAATCACCAGATTTTATGCCCCTGGTGTCGGTATCCAAAACTTGGCAGTTAGTAAAGAAATTTTGTGGGTATGCGATCGCACGGAACAAACAGTTTACTCTATGGATAGGGCAACTGGAGAAGTCCGTTTCAGTGTTCTCACGCCCTTTGATTCTCCTACAGGCATTGCAGTTCATGGACAGGATGACACAGGCAAAGATCGTATTTATGTGGCATACTCCAGCGAAGAACCTTATATTCGGGATAATCCCAACGCTGACCCCTGTTTTGAATTAACCTACCGCGATCGCACATTCATTCATTCTCTACAATATCATTACCAGGAGGATAAACGCTACGCCCTGTCTAATGGTTATCTGATAGAAATGTCTTATGTTGAAGAAATTTCCCCCCTTGATGAAGTTTACTTAGCCGATATAGAATGGCGCATTGCTCTACCCTCAGAAACCCAACGGCAAAAAGTCCAACAAGTTGAACATATTGGTTTACCTTTCACAGAAGAAATCATTGACGGACAACGGGTAGCCGTTTTTAAATTTGATAGTCTTGCCCCCGGTGAACGTCATATATTTGGCTGGAAGGCATTAGTAGAAGTACGTGGGATAAAACATCGCATCACGCCTAAAGATGTCGAAGATGTTCCAGAACTGTCACCAGAATTAAAAACCCGCTATCTGGTAGATGATGATGACTTAGCAATGGATACCGATATTGTCATCCGTGCAGCCCGGACAGCCGTTGGTACAGAAACCAATCTGTTACGGAAAATGTACAGTATTCGCAACTATGTCTATGATCAATTATCTTATGCCATTAAACCCCATATTGACTCACCCGATATCGCCTTAGATCGGGGTACTGGTTCTTGTGGAGAATATGTAGGTGTATTACTAGCACTTTGCCGCCTTAATGGCATTCCTTGTCGTACCGTTGGTAGATATAAATGTCCAGTTTATGCTGAACATCAGGGAATTCCTCTACAACCCGATTTTAATCATGTTTGGTTAGAGTTTTATATTCCTGGCATTGGTTGGTTACCAATGGAATCTAATCCTGATGATCTCGAAGAAGGTGGACCATATCCTACACGGTTCTTCATGGGTTTATGCTGGTATCATATCGAAATTGGTAAAGGTATAACCTTTGAAACCTTAACCAGAAATGGAATTCGCTTAAATAAAGAAGAGGTTTCATTGGGTGACTTGGCTATTAACCATATTCGATTTACAATTCTTAAAGAATTACCACCTTTTTAATGCTCCCCATAAATACGGAGTAGCTTCTTGCTGGGTTTTATACTCTAGAGGCTGCTTCGTAAAACTTTGTATTGAATAGTTTATGAATCTTTTAGTATAACTTATTTTTATTACAGGTAACCTGATAAGTAAATTTACGCATTACTTTAGGATATCTACACCTGCTCTTACAGGATACTGTCAGCTTTTCACGAATTTTGATGATTACTATTTATTTAGTGATCGTAGTCACCGATGTTTCTTTATAAAAAGTTTAAACTTGGACAGTAAAAATTCATTTCCACTTTATTTTTGAAGTTACGTAAGTTGCCATCTAGCATGATAAAATTATTATAAGAATATCGAATATCCTAAATTTATAAATATAGAGATATTAGTAAGACTGTGTTTTTACGGTTGACAATCATAAAAAAGTACCAAAAAATACATTTATACCCGGTTGTAGGTAATAAAAAGTGAGTAATCATATTGGCTATGATAGAGAAAAAACAGCCCCGCCAGCACATTCGGCCAAAATAATTGGCGGTAGATTAGACTATGGTTATAATTACCATGACTGTTATCATGAAGAACAGTTAATTTATCAGCATTTATTACAATTGGTGCAAAAGGAATCTCCTCATCAAATGATTGATAGATTCCGGGCGCTATTTATTGAAAGAGCTAATTATCCTGAGCCAGATATTATTCCCATTTTAGATAAAATTACTGCATCTAAAACTGCCCCTGAAGAATTTAAGTTTTTCCTGAATCGGTGTTGCCATATTCTCATCAACTGCTGGCACATGAAATTCCAAGTGCATGATGAGATTGCTCAGTTAATCAGTTTGTTTGATGCTATACCTACTAATTATAGAGTCACTAATTTACGTTCCCGCGAAATTAACCGTCTTCGTGAATTAGTTAAACAGTTTGTTAACAGTGAACAGTATTTAATTTTACGACGGTTTACTCAAGTAGTAAATCAGACTCCCAGCGCAGGGAAGAGACAAGATAATCAGCCACTAATGACTTTAATTCGTCGTTATCCTTATTTATATGAACATTGTTTAATTAGCGAAGATTCTACTTTTGAACAAAAAGAAACTGTTAGACATTTTCAGTCACAGGTGCAAAAAAAATTTGAAATTGATTTATCACAATATGTAACTTATAAAGTGCGGCGAATTCAGATGTTGAAAAATACTTCATCCGCTGAAGCAAATCGGATTTTGCGCCCTATAAATAACCCTACATTGTTAACTGATAGTGAACTATACACCACTTTAAGGCATTTTGTTGGTAAAGTTGAACATGGTAATACATATCATGAATCAGCCCAACAATTCATAAAATATGGCGGACAAGCTGCGAATTTCCGCGATTTTAAAGATGATTTATATGAATATTTAATATCTTCTGTAGACGGACAATACGGGAAAAAGCAATTTAATCAAAAACTATATAAATATTTACAAAATATCTTGCCTCAAGCAGATGAGCAGAAAATTAATGATTTATTATTAGTGAGAACTTGTAGTAATTTATTAAACTTTTTAGTTGTTAATAATCAATCATCACCACAGCATTTTGTGTTCTTAGATTTAATTAGTAATCAAGGTACAGTCCCCACTATGGGCTTATTATTAAAAATTGTCTTGATTTGTGGTAAAGTTAAACCCTACTTAGAAAGAAAATTTGCAATTTTATTTAATCACTATGAAGCATCTAGCACTGATTCTGTTAGTTGGTTAGTGGGAACTTTGGAACAATTGAATATTGCTTTTAGTATTAATTTTGGTAATATGGATTTATCATTCTTTAAGCGATTTTGTTAAAAACAAAACATTGAGGATGCGCCAAATACCCGCATCATTAAAATACAGCACTACAAGAGTGTTATGAGGTCAATATCTAGCGGGCAAGATGCGCGCACTACAAGAGTTTCATGATTCAACTTTGTACCTCATAAGAGCGGAAACCGCTGTATATAGGTTTTTGGTTTATTCGCACCACAGGAGTTTTATCGAACAGAATTCAGGAGTCACCGAGTCAGAATTCTTAAATGTTGTCTGAACGAAAAAGCGGATGAATAAACGGCGTTTTTGCACCCCCACCAAATCGTATATTTGGTGGTCTTTAATCAGTCGCAGGTCTGTAGCTTGCTTCCCGCAGGGTATCCTCGACTGATTGATTCTGACTCGGTGACTCCTTCTTCAACATTAATATTTGTACCTTATAGCAGCGGGAATTGGCGTATATAGCTATTAAAAAAGACAGAGAAAATCTCTGTCCTAAAAATATTATACTTAGAGTCTTGGTGCTAAAACTTAGTAACGGTTGCGTCCACCACCACCACCACCACCATATCCACCTCGTCCTCCACCACCACCACCGCGGTCTTCTTTGGGTTTAGCTTTGTTAACTTTTAAGCCACGTCCCATCCATTCAGCGCCGTCAAGAGCTTCAATTGCTGCTGTTTCTTCTGCGTCTGTTCCCATTTCTACAAAGGCAAAACCTCTCATCCGACCAGTTTCCCGGTCAGTGGGTAGTTGGACTCTCTTCACAGTTCCATATTCTGCGAAAACCCCACTAAGGTCATTTTCTGTCACATCATAGGACAAATTACCGACATAAATTGACATTGAATAACTCCGGAAATTAAAAAATGGACTTTCAGACTATTAACATGAGGAATGCCTCAACTATATAATACCCATAATTAAGGTTTATTTTTTAATTGGGCATTGAAATTTCTTTCATAAACGCAGGAGACAGATCCCAAAGTGGTCGAATAAGTTAGGGGTCTTAAGAAGATGTAGATGCAGGGTGAGATTTTGTAATTGGCATCGAATAAGATTTTGGTAGTTTTAAATCAGCGAATTCACAGATAGAACTAAAAGCACAAAAACGGCAATGGTTTCCGGGATTAGGGGGAAATATTTGACTAAAGTTGCTATTTTTAGCTTCATATTGCTGTAAGTCTTCTTGATGTTGATGGGCAATATTTGCTAACTCAGCTTCTAAAGCTTTAAACTCACTATTACTAATAGTAATTAATTCCGATTTTTTGCCAATTTCCAAATTATAAAAAGAGGCAACTGCGGGTTTGCCAGGATAAAGATAACGGGCTGCAAGTAAATAAACCAATGCTTGTCTGTGGTCAAAAGCCGATCTACCAGTTTTAAAATCTAAAATATGTAAGGTGCTATCAGACTCAATAAATATACAGTCCATAGCGGCATATAACCGAAAACAATAATCTTGTTTTTCAATCACAATCGGTTTAGGAAAACCTTCATCACCTGAAGTTAATTCCAGAATCCGCTTACCTAATAATAAAGGGGCATTTTGATATTTTCGTAAAATTTGCAATACTCGATATTTAACTGTTTCATGGGTATGACTCAATCCCAATAACCGAGCAACTTTTTCCACACCATCAACCTGAGTTAACCAATGATGATGATGATGAAACTCGTATACACCTTTTTGGGCAAGAATACCAATGCGCTGTGGTGGGGTAGCTGTTGCCAATAAAGCTTTAACTTGGGGTTCGTGTTGTCGCGCTTTAATAAATCCTCTTCTCATTTGGCAATGCCAATGCTCCTGTCCCCTGCTGGGGGCAAATAAAGACCAAAGGTGGTAACTAACAAAGGGTCTATCGGGGGTTGACATTGCTCATGTAGAGTGAGAGAAATTACCTTGGGGATACTTGCGGCTTAGTGGCTATTCCACAGCTTTGCGGGATGCTTCCTAATAGTAAATAGTCATAATAATTCACGGGAGAGAGTGGCAATATGAGTAACCCTAGCAATTCCGGTGAGATCAAGTTTGGGACTGATGGATGGCGCGGAATTATTGCTGATGATTTTACTTTCCCGAATGTGCGGAAAGTTACCAGAGCAATCGCTAGTTATCTGGAAACTGCCTATAGTAAGGACAGATCAGTGTTAATCGCCTACGATACCAGATTTTTAGCTGACGAGTTTGCGCGGACATCTGCCGCTGTTTTGGCAGATTTGGGTTGGAATGTAAAAATTACAGATCGGGATTGCCCTACCCCAGTAATTGCCTACAATGCCCGTCTTCTCAATTCCGCAGGGGCGTTGATGTTTACGGCTAGTCATAATCCTGCACCTTATTGTGGGATTAAATATATTCCCGATTATGCGGGGCCTGCGACTCCAGAAATTACTGATACTATTGTGGCCAATATAGAAACGGCATCGGATGAGTTACCTGGAAGTAATCCATCTGGGACAATTTCTACTTTTGATCCCAAGCCCGATTATCTGAATTTTATCTACACCTTGTTGGATGTGGAAAAAATTAGAAGTGCGAATTTAAAGGTGAAGTATGATGCCCTTTATTCTACCTCCCGTGGCTATTTAGATGAAGTCCTGCAACACTGTGGTTGTCAATTAGAAAGTTTCCACACCTGGAGAGATGTGCTGTTTGGGGGTGGTATGCCTGAACCCAAAGGGGAACAGTTAGTTGAGTTGGTGGAGGCCGTGAAGGCTGATCATGCGGATTTGGGTTTGGCTACCGATGGTGATAGCGATCGCTTTGGTATTGTTGATGAACAAGGTAATGTTCTGACTCCCAATACAGTGCTGTTAGTTCTAGCACGGCATTTGATAAAAAACAAGGGTAAAAGTGGTGCGATCGTTCGGACTGTGGCAACTACGCATTTATTAGATAATTTTGCTGCTAAGTATGGCTTGCAAATTTATGAAACTGCGGTAGGTTTTAAATACATTGGTGAAAAAATGCGGGAAACCGCTGTTTTGATTGGTGGAGAAGAATCCGGTGGTTTGAGTATCATTGGGCATATTCCTGAAAAAGATGGGGTTTTAGCAGATATGCTAGTGGCTGAGGCGATCGCTTATGAAGGTAAGCCTTTGAGTCAGTTGGTACAGGAAGCTATTGCTGAAGCTGATGGGCCTTTGTATAACAATCGCTTGGATTTACACCTGACTGAATCTCACAAAGTTGCAGTGATTGATGCTTATACCCAAAATCCGCCTTCAGAAGTGGCAGGAATCAAGGTGAAAGAGGTGGGAAGGAAAGATGGTATTAAACTGTATTTAGAAGAGGGTAGCTGGGTGTTGCTGCGTCCTTCTGGGACAGAACCTTTGGTGAGAGTGTATATGGAAACTAACTCACCGGAAAAACTTAGCCAGATTGCTAAATTCATGGAAGGTGAAATTGCTAAGTTAGGATAAAACCCCACCCCTAACCCCTCCCCGCAAGCGAGGAGGGGGATTATCTTTATTTAAAGATTTAAATTATGATTTGGAAAATATTGGCGAATTTTTTAATATTACTAATTATAGCTGTTTGGGTGGTGGCGATCGCTCTGATTTCTGTTCAAAATGCGACTCCTATATCTTTACGATTTTTGGGTTTTCAATCAATACAAATTCCCTTTGGTTTGATGTTAGCTTTTAGTGTGGCTATGGGTTTGTTAGGTGTCGCAGTTTTGCAGCCTTTATGGGGAAGAGAAGAAGAATTTCAGTCTATGGCGGAGGAAGATACGGAATTTTTTGTTGATGATGAGGATTTTTAGTAGGGGCGGGGTTTCCCCGCCCTCGATTGTATTACATCCGAATGATAATCAGCCGATTCCGATTAATTAATTTTCATGAAGATTTAACCAAGTTACTAAATCAGAGATTTCTGAAAAATCTAGCAATGCTTCTGCTAAATCATCTAACTTTTCAATTGTTAGCATTTTGACTCTATCAAGTAATGATGAATCTATTGCAATAAATCGGCGATTAAGCTGACGGATAATTGTCCGTTGTTCACCTTTTTGTAAAATATCTTGATAAATTACTGATTCTTGCATAATTTCCTCGCTTAACAATTGACGAATCAAGTTTTTCTCAAACCGTAAACCGGCTAAAATCTCTGTGTAAGCTGCAATATCTTGTTTAGTCTCTCTATCTGAAATTTTAGCAACATTTTCAGAAACTTGCGATAACAGGCTTTGGGGTGAATTTGTGTGGGTTAATGGTGCTAAGGGTAATAATCCAGGATTATTGAGAAATAAAGCAGAATCTTGTTCCCACATTCTGATAACACGATAGCGGTGAATCGTTGTTTCACTGCTGTATGCTTCTATAAAAACCTCTTTTTCATTTGTTTCTTGCAAGAAAATTACTACTTGGATCACAGGAACTTTATATTGGCGTGTTAATCTGACATAATAATCTAACATCCGTAAAGGAATAGGCGTTTTAGATGTTGCTTTAGTCTGAAATTCAATATGTAAAATTCGATTTTCTGTTTGCAGAAATGTCAGAAAATCAGCCCGAATTGGTTCAAGACTCAATTCAGTTTTTAACACTTTGATTTCTCGCGGTTCTTCTGGTAGTAACCATCGGGCAAAATCAAGGGGATATTTTTCAGCTAATAGTTTACAAACGTTGTCAAAACTCACGATTTTATCAAAGTTAAAAGGTTGTCTTACGCAAAGAGGAAAAGAAATTTTTTATTAGTCGGTTTAAAGCGACTTTTGCTTTTAGACTCTTAATTTATTCCCTGGTTATTCTGGATAGCGTTTTGATGTGTGCAAAATTCGGATAATTTCTACAGATTCATCCTTAACTCGGTAAATAAGAATATAGGGTGAATTAGAAATTATCAATTCTTTTGTACCTTCAACTCTTCCAGATTTACCCATAAAGGGATAATTTTCTAATTGATTAGCAGCATTTTGAATCTTGATTATTAATTCCTGTGCTGCGGTAGGATTTGCTGGGAAAACGTAATTACGCGCTTGTTCTAAGTTACGCAGCGCCCGATGTAGCCATTTAACCTGCATGGTTAAGTTTAGCAAATGTAGCGTTTACTTCTTCATCACTGGCAAAATCTCCAGCATCCGCTTCAGCAATACCTTTTTGGATTTCTTCGATTTGCCATTGATACATCTCTAAATAAGCGTTGACTGCTTCATTGAGAATATAACTTCTATCTCGGTTTATGCCTTTTGCTAATGCGTCTATAGCGGATTTTTTGCTGCTGTCTATTCTAAATGTAATGTTTTCTTTACTCATGGTTTTGTGAAAATCATTTGTATTGCATTATATTATATAATATAACAATGTTAGATATTTACTAAAAACCTTTGGCTTACGATAATATTTGCCGATACCTCACGGATACTTACCCGTTATCTTTTGTGCAATGGTTAATTGCAGAAGATATAAATGAAATTGAGGTGCTACCTACCGAGTTACCTATTAACCCCATTCGTGCTGATGCGTTGTTTCGACTACCAAAATTAAACCGCATTTTGCATTTGGAAATTCAAACTACACCAAAATCTGATACTCCCATGCCTGTGAGAATGTTAGATTATTGGTTGAGGATTTATCGTAAATATTTATGTCCTGTACAACAGGTAGTAATTTTTCTCCAGGAGACAAATTCACCTGATGTTTTTGTTGATAGATTGATAGTGGGGAATACACGACATCAATATCAAGTAATTAGAGTATGGGAAGAAGACAGCGAAATACTTTTAAAATCTCCTGCTTTATTACCTTTAGCGGTTTTAGCCAGGACAGATGAACCAGATAAATTACTTCAGCAAGTTGCTTTGGAAATAGATAAAATAGAAGAACAAGCACAACAAAATACTATAGCTGCTTGTGTGGAATTATTGGCTGGTTTAAAGTTTGAGAAACAGTTGATTAAACAATATTTTCGGGAGGAAACTATGGAAGAATCAGTGATTTATCAAGAGATTATTCAAAGAGGTGTGAAAAGTGGGAAATTAGAGCTTGTTATACGCCTGTTGAAGCGTCGTATTGGGGAGATTTCGGCAAAGTTAGAGTCACAAATTAAAGAGTTATCAGGTGAAAAGTTAGATGAGCTTTCGGAAGCTATTTTGGATTTTTCACAGCCTGATGATTTGGTAAATTGGATGGCGAATCAAAGTTAAAATATTTTCTCACGCAAAGAGGAAAAGATATTTTTTATGAGTCGGTTTTAACCGACTTTTGCTTTTAGACGTTTAACACAATAAACCAAGCCTGAGAAAACAGGCTTTTTATGTCACATACATTAAACCCCTAACTTTTAGATGGTGGTAGTCCTCTTGCTTCAGATAATATGTCTATGACAAGTTTGTAAGCATCACTGATTGAAAGTTCGCCTTTTTCAACAAGTTCCATTAATTTTTGGGCATCTTCAGAACTAATAATATCAAGCTTTAATGGCTCTTTTAAGAAACTATAAAACTCAGTTTTGTCTTTGTCGCTAATAGTAGATTTTCTTTCCTCGGTTTCTATTTCTCGTAGTTTATCTTTGAACTGTCTCAGCATTTCTTCTTGCTTACCTTGCCGAGATGTTCCATCTACTAGAAACCTTTTAGCACCAAAAAGTGCCGCTCCACCTAATACGGCTGCTCCAGCAACTACCCCTATTGGTGCTGCAACTGGTAAAGCAATTAATCCAAATAAAATAGAAGCTGTTGTTCCTCCAAATGCAAATGCAGCCGCACCTGCTCCAATAGCACCAACACCAATAGCACCAATATCTGCTAAAAAATTGATTCGATCATGAGGATTCTTTTCTAGCTGCTCAATTGCTTTTAGCAATTCTTCTTTACTAGGTTTCTTTTTTGTCATAAAATCCCCCGGTTTAAATGTTTGAGTAAATTTAGCTAAAAACTACTTCATAAGAAATTGCACTGAAAACATCAATTAAAAGTTGGAAAAACTCGGTTGCAACTTCAACAATATTTTGTGCTACATCTGCATATTTTTTATCAAGTGTATGTCCTATAACTGCTCCAGTGACTACAATACCAATTCCTAAAGCCCTAGCCACAGGTTCTAATAACTGACCTAAAAATGGAACCGAAACTATTAAACTGTATATGGCAGACGCTACAACAGCAGATATTCCAATACTTGTGATTAAGAAAGGGTGTGCTTTAACAAACTCAATAATTTTTAGTATTACTACCTTACCTATGGAAACAACTTTTTGACCAACTTTTATAGTATTGCTAATAAGCTGGTGTAATCTCGTCACAACTTCTTCAGGTAAACCAATCTCTTGTAAATATAAGTATAAATCACTACTTGAAGTAGACTCTGCTTCGGCATTCCAAAGGGTCATTTTTAACTTCGCTTGTCCTACAGACATCTTTCCAGCTTGCATAAGCACCTTCCCCTTAACTGTTCAAATCTCAGATGAACATTATACTAACATGGTCTAGTCAAAAGCCGTAACAGTAGAAATACTGATTTACTGCAATATTAAACTACAGATAAACATGAATTTAAGGGTAACAAGGTAACATACACGATATTATATTGTTGATAATGATTTAGTTTGATAGAGAGAGGTTGCTTACTAAAACCTTTACGTTCCTTATTCTTTGCGTCTTTACGTCGAACAAAAAAAGAGCGTCATCTCAAACGTTAAAATAGAAAACCCAACCAACTCTTAAAGAATATGCAAAGTATCACCTGCATTTTATACAAAGACCAGATTCAAGATCATTAGTTTTTGCTAAACAACAATAACAATGCTCACGCCTCAAAATTGTAATCACTTCATTTTTTATAAATGTAAGTTTCGATACTATATATACGGTTAGCCTAGTGATGTCTATCGGTAAACGCTAAAATAGAAAACAAACCCTACCTTTAAACAATATGCAGTATCAAAATATAATTACCATCGAACCAGGAAAACGAGGAGGTAAACCTTGTATTCGGGGGATGAGAATTACAGTATATGATGTATTATCATATCTTGCATCTGGCATGACTTATGAAGAAATACTGAATGATTTTCCTTATTTAACACAAGAAGATATTTTAGCTTGTCTTAGCTATGCTGCTGATAGAGAAAGACAAATGCTGATGGTGCAAGCATGAAGTTATTATTTGACCATAATCTATCACCCCGGTTAGTAGATAAACTCGTTGCTATTTACCCCAACTCTCAGCACGTTTTTCTCTTAGGTTTAGATCAAGCTGATGATAGAATTTTGTGGGAGTATGCAAAACAAAATGAATTTATAATTGTTACCAGGGATGCTGATTTTAATGAATTAAGCATCCTCCGTGGATATCCACCTAAAGTGATTTGGGTTAGACGTGGTAATTGTTCAACTAAGCAAATAGAGGAAATTTTGCGAGGAAATTTAGAAGATATCCAAGCCTTTTCTGAAAATATTGATTTAGGAGTTTTGACACTTTATTAAACTAATTTTATTATAAAAATTAAAACAATGAGAATTATTGCTCGGAGTACCCTAAGAGAATATTGGCAAAAACATCCTGATACAGAACAGCCTTTAAAAGCATGGTTTGATGATGCTTCCCGTGCAAATTGGCAAAATCCATCAGATATTAAAGAAGTTTATGCTAATGCCAGTATTATTGCCAATAACCGAGTAGTTTTTAATATTAAAGGTAATAATTATCGTTTAATTATCCATATTCGTTATGAAATTGGTATTGTTTTTATTCGCTTTATTGGTACTCATCAAGAATATGAAAAAATTGATGCTACAATTGTTTAAGGAGGTTTGATATTATGAACTTAAAACCCATTAGAACAGAAACAGATTATCAACAGACATTAAAAGAACTTGAACAAATTTTTGATGCTCAACCTCATACACCAGAATATGAAAAATTAGATATTTTAACGACTTTAGTAGAAGTCTATGAACAAAAAAATTATCCTATTGATCCTCCATCTCCTATCGCAGCCATATTATATTATTTAGAAAGTCGTAATCAAGGAGTTTCTACTTTTATTGAAAATTTAAAACATCATGGAGTTAGTGAAGAAATAATTAATATAGCTTTAAATGAAATGACTCACTAATGATTGATTATCATGTCATCAAATAATTGTAGTCAGAGGTAAATTAAATTTATGACCACAACCTATCAAACAGATTTCAATATGTGGGTTGAAGAAACAGCCAAATTATTACTAGAAAATCGCTGGCAAGAAATAGATAAAGAACATTTAATTGAGGAGATTTCTGACTTGGGTAAAAGTGAACGACGGGCAATTTATAGTCAATTAATTCGCCAAAGTTTGTAGTGAGGAATTTAGTCCGAATTTGAGGGCTTAAGCCCTCACTACGAACCAGATGAGTGGGCTAATGAGGCTGATTTGTGTAGAGAAATGGTATTAATAAGGATCGGAATCAAATCTCCCGCGCTTCACACTTCTGAGATAATAACCCCGTGAAGGTAATTTATTTAAATCGAAAGTGTCACCTCTAGGAACTCGCCAAATTTTGTAGTCGTGATATGTGAGAGGACTACCTTTTTCACAAATTTCTGGGGGATGATCTCCTAACACAAAATACGCTGAACCTTTACCCATAACTTTAGCAATACCGTATTTATCAACCAGTAAAGATGTTTGTTCACTAATTGCTATACCTAAAGCCTTTGAAGATACACCATCTTGAATTTGCCTAGCAATAAAAACCATAATTCTCCCCATTCTTTTGCGTTCATCAAAGTGGGTATCAATGATAGTTCCGCGCAAATACTTCCACTGGAAAAAGTTATAGGTAAAGGTAATATTTCCGTAGGGATCATCAAGGGCTTCATGAGTTTCAATACTATCTTCACAAGCACAAGAATCATAAACATATTCACTTTGAATCATCGCCCCGGCACTTGTGCCACCAATAGCGCCACCTTTATCGTAAACTGACTTAATAGCAACTTCTAATTTAGTGTTTTTCCAGTGGCGAATATATTCACATTGATCACCACCAGCAAAGAAAATTACACCAGCATTTCTGACTTTATCAAAAATATCTGTTCTGTTAGCTTCATCACGATTCCGAATGATGAGAGTTTCTACATACTTGACACCTCTCATGCGATAAATTAGCTGATTGTAATCATCGTTACCAGCAGCACGAATGACTAAAACATTAACTTTAGCGTCGCTGTTACTACTTCCCCTGACTTGATTAATCATCCACTGAATAGCGTCATCAACATCAGGACCACCACCACCTAAGTTATGAACAGGACCAGCTAATTTAGGTAGTTTATAAGCCGGTTCAGATGTGGGGGGCTGGGTATCGGTGATAATATCCTCAAAGAACCGTTTTAACTTGGCTGTTAAACGATCTAGGATTCGGTTTACCATCTTCAACAAGCTATTTGTTGCATTCTGCAAACGCTTGGATATATTTGGGAATGCTTTTATCATATTAAAATCTTGTCAAGCAAACAGCAATCATTTCTAACTGTCGCATTTCCCAGGGGTAAATTCCCAGCGTACAGGGTTTGTACTGTTTTTTCACGGCAAATTATCAGAGTAATCTTTAATTCTCATTATTACTCTGAGAAAAGCTAATTTCTATGCCGTTTTTTACTACCAGTCAATTTGCCATCGCTCTTTCACTACTCTTTCATAAACCATTTCTGTTTGCTTACCTAATTTTGGCCAGCTAAATCTTTTTTCTAAATCTGCATAAGCGTTATTTACCAACCACTGACAATAATCTGGGTTTCGCAAAACTTCTAAAATTCCCCAAGCTACAGAGTCAGGATTGTTTACCCAAGTGGTAATTCCCGTTTTTGTATGTTGAACTACTTCAGGAAAACCACCAGTATCAGAAACTATCACTGGTACGCGAGAGGCGAAACTTTCTAAAGCAACAATCCCAAAGGGTTCATAAAGACTAGGGAAAACAGCACAGTCCGCAATAGTTTGAAATTTATCCAAGTATGTATCGGCTAGGAATCCAGTAAAGTAACACTTATCCCAAATCCCCAAATCCCAAGCTTGACGTTTAAGATGCTCTGTATTACCACCACCGACTATGACAAATTTAACATTACCTCCCATTTCCCAAAGCACCTTGGGAGCAGCATTAAGTAATACAGGTACACCTTTTTCATAGGTCATACGACCAAGATAATAAACAATTTTTTCATAATCTGCGGCAAATTGACGGCGAAAATCTTGAGCATGAAAATCTTTGTTATGTATTTTCTTTTCTGCACGAATACCATTATAAATTACGTCAATTTTATCACTAGAAACATATAGTGATCTCACTAATTCCTGACGCATATATTCAGTACAAACTATGACCCGCCAAGCATTGTGAGCTAGTGCATATTCTTTCTCATGAATATAGCGTTGGGTATCATTGTGAATACCGTTGTAGCGTCCGTGTTCTGTGGCGTGAATTGTGGCAATCAGGGGAATTTTAAAGGTATGCTTGAGAGCGATCGCTGCATCGCTAACTAACCAATCATGGGCATGAATGAGATCAAATGGCCCTGCTTCCATCAGCAACTTACCACCATGAAATCCCATACTCTCATTTAAGTTCACCACCCAGTGAAAAAAATCGTTACTGGCAGCTACTTCTACACGATGGATGTGAATGCCTTCAACTACTTCATACAAGGATGCTGGACCAAATTCAGGGGTAATCAGGTGGATGTCATGGCCTAGCTTGATGAGTTCCGGGTACAACTCAGCAACGTGACGAGCAATTCCCCCAACTATTCTCGGTGGAAATTCCCAACTCAGCACTAATATCTTCATTGACTTGACTCCCCGATGATTTACAAAAATCTAAAAAAGTTGAAAAACTATATTTATAGCAGGGAACAGGGAATTAAAAATTAAAAATTAAAACTTAAAACTTAAAAATCAAGAAAATGCTCACCAATTACCCCTTTTTTGGGTGATTTCAACAATAAACTCGCCTGTAATTTCCCTCACGATTGCATACAGGCGAGTTTTTACAAATAGACCAAAAATCTGGGAATTAACTTTGATCTAGCCGCAAGACAGCCATAAAAGCCTCCTGGGGTACATCTACCGTACCTATAGACTTCATCCGTTTTTTACCTTTGGCTTGCTTTTTCAACAGTTTCTTCTTCCGGCTGATGTCGCCCCCGTAGCATTTAGCCAGGACATCTTTCCGCATCGCCGATATACTTTCACTAGCGATAACTTTCGCGCCAATAGCAGCTTGAATGGGGACTTTGAATTGATGACGGGGAATTAATTCTTTGAGTTTTTCCGCCATGGCTCTGCCGACATTGTAAGCCTTATCTCTGTGGACAATCATGGCTAAGGAATCCACTGGATCACCGTTAATCATAATGTCCAATTTTACCAAGGGATTTTCCCGGTAGCCAATCAGATGATATTCCATACTGGCGTAACCGCGAGAACGAGATTTCATTTGATCAAAAAAGTCGGTAACAACTTCCGCTAAAGGTAACTCATAGGTGAGTGTAGTCCGTCCTTGGGTGAGATATTTCATGTCTTTGAAGATGCCCCGGCGGTTTTGAGACAACTCCATTAAAGAACCAACGTAGGTTTCGGGAGTAATCATTTCTACTTTGACATAGGGTTCTTCGATTCTGTCGCGCTCATTCGGTCCAGGTAAGCGGCTAGGATTATCAATATACAGTTCTTCACCTTTGATGGTGACGACTTTGTAAACCACGGAGGGGGCGGTAATGATTAAATCTAGGTTATACTCACGTTCTAAGCGTTCCTGGACAATTTCCATGTGCAGTAATCCCAAAAACCCGCACCGGAAACCAAAACCCATGGCACTAGAAGTTTCTGGTTCATACTGTAATGCCGCATCATTGAGTTCGAGTTTTTCTAAAGCTTCCCGCAAGTCTTCAAACTGATCTGCGTCTATGGGGAACATCCCACAAAATACCATGGGATTGGCTTCAGCGTAACCAGGTAAAGCTTCTGTGGCTTTGTTTTTGCACAGGGTAATGGTATCTCCTACTCTGGCATCAGCTACGGCTTTAATAGCTGCTGCAAAATAACCTACTTCCCCGGCATGAAGTTCTTCAACTTGCTTTTGAGTGGGACAGAGAATGCCTAATTCATCAATGACATATTCTTTCTCTGATGCCATTAAGTAAACGCGATCGCCTTTTTTCACAGTTCCATCCATCACCCGGAAATAAACAATTACACCCCGGTAACTATCATAATAACTATCAAAAATTAACGCTCGGAGCTTTTCATTGACAGTGTTCGCCGGTGCGGGAACTCGTGCGACAATTGTTTCTAAAATCTCAGCAATGCCAATTCCCTCTTTTGCTGAAGCTAAAATTGCCCCACTACAATCTAAACCAATAATTTCTTCAATTTCGCCAATTACTCGCTCTGGTTCAGCCCCTGGTAAATCAATTTTATTTAAAACCGGGATAATTTCTAGATTACTCTCTAGAGCTAAATACACATTTGCTAGGGTTTGCGCCTCTACACCTTGGGACGCATCCACAACCAATAATGCTCCTTCACAAGCAATAAGGGAGCGTGACACTTCATAGGAAAAGTCTACGTGACCAGGAGTATCAATTAAATTAAGAACATACTGCTGACCATCCTTAGCAGTATAATTCATCCGGGCAGCTTGCAGCTTAATTGTAATGCCGCGCTCCCGTTCCAAATCCATGTTATCAAGAAACTGCTCTTTCATCTGTCTATCTTCTACAGTCCCAGTCGCCTGTAGTAAACGATCAGCGAGAGTTGATTTCCCGTGGTCAATGTGAGCAATAATACAAAAGTTGCGAATGCGATCTGCGGGAACGTCAGTCATATACTATCTTTGCTTAAAGCAAACCAAAGTGAAAGCTATTTACTTCATGTATTTTAATGCTTTCTGAGGTAATAAGGCAAAAGGGAAAAGGCAAGAGGGGAATGGGTAATGGGTAATGGGTAATCGGTAATGGGTAATGGGTAATGGGTAAGGGAGGAATCTTCTTTCTTCTTCAATAACTCCTGACTCGGTGACTCCTTTCTTCTGTATGGCAACTTAGGCTATTATTTAAAATCTATTTATAGCTCCTAGTGTTGATGACCTAGCAGCTTACAATTAAATAGACTGAACTATAAATATCATAACTGCCATAACTGCTTGACAACGGTTTCAATAAAACAATTTCAGAGTATTTAAAACTATGAATATGCAAGAACAACCTAATGGTGCAGATAACAAACGCGCTGATAAAACAGAAATCGCCCTTAATCTAGATTCGGAATTAATAGAACAAATTCAACATCTTACCAATGACCCTAGTAAAGTGATTGAGGTGGCTATCCGTCAATGGTTGCGGGGTGATTCTAATAGAGATGATGAGTTAACTCGTACACCTATACGGACACCTATTCCGCCCCGTGGTGAATGGAATGATTAGAATTACTTGGCAAGTATCAAAGAATGATAAGAAATGTAAAAATTAATGCCTTAAATGCCAGAAAAGTCAAAAATCCACAATTAAAAAATGTGAAAGATGTAAAAGTTTATGCAAAAATTTAAGTAGCTTTAGTATAAGCACGGTGGGAAGCCCTTTGTCTATCCAACTCGATTAATGACTATTACTGCCAATACCCAATTGCCGAATTTAATTCCTCAAAATCTGGAATCTACTACCCACAGTACAAATGGTTCATCAACAACTCTGGAAGCGGAGTTGGTGTATACACAAGATGGATCTGGTCGCTATCTGACATTCTATTGGCAGCACAGCGAATACTTAGCGTGTGATACCCAGAGGATAGTTGATGTACTCAATGAAAATGATAGCTTTGCGCCAGTAGATAAAGTTGTTTATCTAGAACATTTACACCGGATTTTGAGCAGTTCCGTGCCGGAAAGGGTGAAATGTTGGTTTAAATGCCCAAATATTGAATTATTAGAGTTGGAATTGACAATTACGCCGATTCTGCCGCGGGTTGGTCAGCCGACAACTACGGTTTTAGTAATAGGTAGGCTGTTACCATCAAAAATTAGCCCTCCCGAAGTGAATCAGGCACTAAAACTGCCGACAGCACTGGAGTTAGCTTTACGATTGCAGCAACACCAAAAGTTATTAAACAGAATCACCAGAAATATCCGCCGAACACTGGATTTAGATATTATTTGGCAACAAACAGTTGATAGTTTGGGAAAAACACTCCAGCTAGAACGCTGTATTATCTGTCCTTATGAACCATCTAATACCAAAGTTCGGGTAATTGCTGAGTATCATCAGCCAGAGCAAATTTCTATACTTGGCTCAGAAATAGACATATCTTCTGAGCCAGCTTTTGCTGAGGCTTTGGCTACTTTAGAACCAGTAGTCATGGCAGTTCCATGTAATCACCAATCTCCACAGTATAAAGTTCTGGTTGTTGCTACTTGTTACAAAGATAAGGCTAATGGTTTAGCTGCTCTTACCTTTGTTAATCAGTGCTATCCATTGACACAAGCAGAATTAGAATTAGCTAAGGAGGTAGCAGATCAGTTAGGAACAGCGATCGCTCATGCTACTTTATATAAAGAACTAGAAGAATCCCGCCAAAAAGCTGAAGAAGCTTCCCGGTTAAAAAGCGAATTTCTGGCTAATGTTTCCCACGAAATTCGCACTCCTCTAAATGGCATGATTGGCTTCTTAAAGCTAATTTTAGAAGGAATGACAGATGATCCAGAAGAACAACATGAGTTTATTTCGGAAGCTCATCAATTGTCTTTACATCTGTTAAATATCCTTAATGACATTTTGGACATTGCCAAAATTGAAGCTGGCAAAATGGAGTTAGACTGTTCCCCAGTCAACCTCAAGGAGTTATTTAATGATGTTGAAAGTTTTACCCGTCCCCAAGCGGAGATGAAAAATCTGAGTTTTCAGATGGAAATGCCTGCAATCTCTGATGAAATCATTGTTCAAGGCAACTATAAAAGATTATTACAAGTCATGCTGAATTTGGTAGGTAATGCTATCAAATTTACCCATGAAGGTGGTATTACTATTAGTGCCGATTTAATGCTGAAAAAACACCCAGGAATAGTCAAAGTTCGCGTTGTTGACACAGGTATTGGTGTTTCCCTCGATAAACAAGATAAACTATTTCAATTATTCTCTCAAGTTGATGGTTCTCGGACTCGTCACTATGGTGGTACAGGTTTAGGACTAACAATATCCCAAAAGCTGATAGAAGCAATGGGTGGTGAAGTACATTTCTATAGTCTCGGGGAAGAACTTGGTTCAACTGTGACTTTTACCGTGCCACTATATCAACAACCATTGATGGTTTAGGGAATGGGTAATGGGTAATGGGTAATGGGTAATAGGGAATTAATGGTTTTCGATAGAATTGATTTCTTGTAAAGTTTGCCAGCCGGCGTACCATTGAGAGTTATCTTGCAATAATTTAGCATTCAACCAAAAGCGCACTTGAGGATCGCAAGCTGCTACCATTTCCGCATATACCCATTTACCCTGATTTTTGCGGTTAACAACCTGAAAATGTCGCCAACCATCAACTTTCTGCTGTGCAGTCCATTTAGAACCCAGTAAGTAAGGAAATTTTTGTTTTTTAGTCATTTGTCAGTTGTCAGTTGTCAGTAGTTAGGAAATTTTTCTTCATACCAATTACCAATTACCAATCACTTGTTAAGTTTTATATCAGATATTTTCTAATTTAATAAATATTTACTAATCCAGAAGTGATACTGACGGTGAGGGGGGTGAAGATTGCAAAAATCTCTTGATTGCTAATTTTACTATTCAATTAAAATTTCTAATTAATCTGATCCCAAGATATTGCCTTTATTGACAACGTAGTGCTGACAATGCTTTTCTGGTTGCACATACCGTAAATACCTGCAATATCGTCAATGGCGACAAGAATCAGCAGATAGTATGGAATCCATAGATTTTTATCTATTATAATTTTTTGTTTTTTGAAACTATTTTTATATAAATATTAAGTAAAAATACTAAAAATCATATTTTTAGGCTTTTTTAGGCTAATTAAGGAATTAATAAGCTAATAAAACTGCATTTTCACAATTAAACGGTGTATATCAGCATTTTTCATATTTTCACCCCCTTTCCTTTCTAGGGGATTTGCACAATAATGGCACTCACATACCTCACACATCCCCGAATCAACCTAGATACAGGCAAATGTTTGAGCTAAGAGTTTGTAAAGAAACTATCAGAGAGGGACAACCATGAAACTAGCAGTTTACGGAAAAGGTGGAATCGGCAAATCTACAACCAGTTGTAATATCTCTGTGGCTCTAGCTAAACGGGGTAAGAAGGTGCTACAAATTGGCTGTGATCCCAAACATGACAGCACCTTTACTCTCACCGGGTTTTTGATTCCCACCATTATTGATACCTTGCAGGAAAAAGATTATCACTACGAAGATGTTTGGCCAGAGGATGTAATTTACAAAGGTTATGGCGGTGTTGATTGTGTTGAAGCAGGTGGACCTCCAGCCGGTGCTGGTTGTGGTGGTTATGTAGTTGGGGAAACAGTCAAATTATTAAAAGAACTTAATGCTTTTGATGAGTACGATGTAATTTTATTTGATGTTCTTGGTGACGTTGTTTGTGGTGGCTTTGCAGCACCGTTAAATTATGCAGATTATTGTCTAATTGTTACAGATAATGGCTTTGATGCCCTATTTGCTGCTAACCGGATTGCTGCTTCCGTTCGGGAAAAAGCTCGGACTCACCCCTTACGTCTAGCGGGTTTAATCGGTAATCGTACCTCCAAGCGGGACTTAATTAATAAATATATAGAAGCCGTACCCATGCCTGTTTTAGAGGTATTACCTTTGATTGAAGATATCCGCGTTTCCCGCGTCAAAGGCAAAACTTTATTTGAAATGGCAGAGTCAGATCCTTCTCTGAGCTACGTTTGCGACTATTACCTGAATATTGCTGATCAAATTCTCGCCCAACCGGAAGGTGTTGTTCCCAACGATACTCCTGATCGTGAACTTTTTTCTCTATTGTCAGATTTTTATCTCAATCCAGTAAAAGTTAAAGCCACAAATGCTGAAGAGGAATTAGACTTGATGATTGTATAAAACATTTTACCTCTCAGGATGGACTTATGGCTTTTTTTGATAGCTTTACCGATTCACTCAAACAAAAGTGGTTGCAATTCTTTCAAGCTAATCGTGATTGGATTACGCTCCAGATGACTGTTGAATCTGTTTATACCCCTGATGGCGGCAAGCGTCCGTCTTCTTACCTCATCCTGGGAGTCATCAATGCTCTAGAACCGAAATTAGCCCAGCTAATGTTTCCCTTTGCCAAACTCAATCCAGACGCAGATACCTTGATTGAAGTTCTGGATTTACATTTTGACCCAGATATTGCCCTTGGTAATCGTCTTAGTCCCATGGCAGAACCAGAGATGTACTCGCGTCAGCAGTTGGTGGAGACGGCAGATATCTCTGAACCTGAAGCGGAATCTTTGCCAGTGATTAATACTGGTATCAGTGGTTGGGAAAAAGAGACACAAGAAACTTGGGCAGTAGATAGCGATGATGATGCCTTTGGTGATATTTCCGGATCTGATGAAGATATTGCCAAGGAGTCAGCAGCATTATCCAGTTTAGAAACAATGGATGATTTCGGTGATGTCTCCTTTGATCCCATTTCTTTAACTAGTGAAAGCGATAATCAGGGATTTAATGCTCTCGCTTTAGAGGATGAAAATGCTTTTGGGGAAATATCTGAAAATGCCTTTGAGGAAATGGATGAAAATGCTTTTAGTGGGCTGAATTTATCTGAAGATAATTCCTTTGATGAACTGAATCTATCTGAAGATAATTCATTTGGTGAAGTGAATACATCAGAAGAAAATGGGTTTGATGATGTCGTCTCAGACATCTGGGGTAATGAAAATAATGATTTGTTGGAAGAACTACCATCTGAGGTTTTTAATGAATCTGAAATGGCTCGTCTCTTCCCTAACAGTTAATTGTTGAAGTCAGATGAAAGGTGACAGGTGACAGTTATGAATCATCAATTACCAATCACCTATTGCCAATCATCTGCTTTACCAGCTTGAAAAATCTAGGGGAGAATATTAATATGACTATTGCTCAACAGCCAGAAGCTTTAAATTTTGAATGTGAAACCGGAAATTATCACACTTTTTGCCCCATTAGTTGTGTGGCTTGGTTATACCAAAAAATTGAAGATAGCTTCTTTTTAGTTATTGGGACAAAAACTTGCGGTTACTTTCTGCAAAATGCCATGGGGGTGATGATTTTTGCTGAACCTCGCTATGCTATGGCTGAGTTGGAAGAAGGTGATATTTCCGCACAGTTGAATGATTATGAAGAATTAAAACGGTTATGTGAGCAAATTAAACGCGATCGCAATCCTAGTGTAATTGTCTGGATTGGTACTTGCACTACCGAAATTATTAAAACCGATTTGGAAGGTTTAGCACCTAAGTTAGAAGCTGATTTGGGTATTCCTATTGTGGTCGCTCGTGCCAACGGACTCGACTACGCATTTACCCAAGGAGAGGACACTGTGTTAGCCGCCATGGCTCATCGTTGTCCTGAAAAGTCTCCAGTATCGGAAACTGAAAAAGGTGAGCGTAACGCCATTCAGAAGCTGATGAATTTCGGTAGGAAAAAAGAAGATGTAGCCCAAGAAGAATCTGAGTATGTAGATCATCCTCCTTTGGTGTTATTTGGTTCTTTACCTGACCCCGTAGTTACCCAATTAACTTTGGAATTGAAAAAGCAAGGTATCAAAGTTTCTGGTTGGCTACCTGCAAAACGGTTTACAGAATTACCTGTGATTGAAGAAGGGTATTATGTCGCTGGTGTGAATCCTTTCCTCAGCCGCACCGCTACAACTTTAATGCGTCGCCGTAAGTGTAAACTGATTGGCGCACCTTTCCCCATTGGTCCCGACGGTACTCGCGCATGGGTAGAAAAAATCTGTTCTGTGTTTGGAATTACTCCCCAGGGTTTAGATGAACGGGAAGCGCAGATTTGGGCTGGTGTGGAAGATTATGTGAAACTGATTCGTGGTAAATCGGTGTTTTTGATGGGTGATAACCTGTTGGAAATTTCTATGGCGCGGTTTTTAATCCGCTGTGGAATGACTGTTCAGGAAATCGGGATTCCTTACATGGATAAACGCTATCAAGCTGCTGAGTTGGCTTTGTTAGAAAAAACTTGTCAGGAAATGAATTCACCTCTTCCAACTATTGTGGAGAAGCCTGATAATTACAATCAAATTCAACGGATTTATGAGTTGAAACCTGATTTGGTTATTACTGGTATGGCTCATGCTAATCCTCTGGAAGCACGGGGTATTAATACTAAGTGGTCTGTGGAGTTTACTTTTGCTCAAATTCACGGTTTTGGTAATGCGCGTGATGTTTTGGAGTTGGTAACTCGTCCTTTAAGAAGGAATAATAATTTGAAGGATTTGGGTTGGGATAAGTTGGTGAGGGAAGAAGCGAAGATTTAGGTTTTTGGTAATTTTAAGGACGGGCTTTCGGGTTCGTCCTTTTTTTATGAAATAACGAACCGCAGAGGCGCAGAGGACACAGAGGAAGAGAAGAAGGAAGAGAATATGCTAAAATATGATGATTACAAAAAATATATTATCAGGTGATGGAATGCCGGAAGTTTGCCGTTTTTTAGGAGTTATTATTACCATGTATTATAATGATCATCCTCCACCACATTTTCACGTCCGTTATAATCAACAAAAGGCAATTATTGAGATAGAAACATTATCAATTTTAGAAGGTAAACTGAGTCCTAGAGTTTTAGGTTTAGTAATTGAATGGGCAGCAATGCACAAATCAGAACTTCTCAAAAACTGGAACTTGGCTAGACAAAATAATTCTTTAGAGAAAATCGAACCATTAGAGTAATTTATGCTGCAAGATATTATAGAAGTCATTCCTCAAGATAACTATCAACTCTATCTGAAATTTGAAGATGGGAAAGAAGGTATTGTTGATGTTAGTAAGTTAATTGAATTTACTGGAGTTTTTCAACCTTTACAAGATTTAGCATTTTTTAAAACTGTGAAAGTTAACCCTGAATGGGGAACAATTTATTGGGATAATGGAGCAGATTTAGATCCTGATGTTCTTTATTCTGTAATTACTGGTGAATCTATTTCTACCTATCATGGGAATACAGTTTTAACCAGGTAATTCTAAAGGTTGAGAAGGAATAATAAACATTAATTCTGCACCTTCTGGTTTTTGTTCTGTAGATGGTTTTAATTGCAACCATTCATGAAAACTAATTCCTAATTGAGATATTGCTTGTATTTCTGTTTGGTACGATTCAAATCTGTTGTTGGTTTCAATCATTGATTCCATTACTTGAAATACTTGGGGAAGTCGTTGGAAAGCTTCTTTTTCAAATCTACCTGTTAATGGTGTGGGATTTCCTCCAAATAAACCCCAGCTTATCTCATTACGATCTACAATAGATGATGGTAAGGAAGACAACCATTCATTATTGTTTTGTGCTAACTTAAATATATTCTCACGCAGTAGATCAAATACAGCATTTTCATCTAATGTAGGGTTAATCCATCGGTAAATTTTAGTTAATCTAGACAAATCAATTTGTCCTTTAAATTGAGGGTGTAAATATGCTGCTGGATTAGAAGTAAGCATTATCTCAATGTACTTATTAACCACTAACCTGATAACTTTTGTTCCTTCTTGAAAACGACGAATTGCTGTTTCGTGTTCTTCTAGTTCTAAATAACAACGAGCTTCGGCAATATAAGCTAAAGATAATGTGAGTATATATTTATCAATTATTTGGCTTTTTTGGGAAAGTTCGTTAACGGTATAGTCCTTGTAAATATGTTCTGCTTCTAAGAAGCGATTGATAGCTTGTAATGCACTATTTCTGCGGTTTTCAATTTTAGTCATTGTAAAAGCATTAATTGCTAATTCAATTCCAGCACGGAAGTTAGCATAAAAACTCAAGTCAATTTTACGATTTATTTTATTTAATAATTCCTGGGATTGCTTTAGTTGGTTTTCTATATCATTAAGACGCTGAGATATAACAGCAAAACCCATCACTGAAACACCAAGATTGAGAATACTAGCAGCAGTAGATATTTGTAAAATACCTTGAGTAAATTGTAAACTTTGCCCAATTGATGATATTTGGTTTTCAATCCCATCTAAACGCTGATTCACATCAGAAAAGCCTTTAGCTGAAATTGCAACATTTGCACCTGAAGCAATTAAGTTAAGTACACCAGTAACAGGATTAGCTGCAAATGATATCACGGAAGGAGCAACTGAATTAGTATCTCGCAACCAAGTTACAATTTTCTTACTGGTTACTTCTCTAATTACACCTCCAACCCGTTCAAATGTTCCATCTTTTAACCCTTTAGCAACCCAATCTGCTAATAGAAAGGTAACTTGAATTGGTAAACTCATAATTTTTTCCTGGTTTTAACAATTTCAGCAGCGTTATGTATAACAATAAAATTGTATATTATCTTATATTGCAACACATAACCATGCTTAGTTAATTATCCTTATAGTGTTGTATCTTGACAACATAGTGAAATATTTTTTAACGTTTGCGTGATGTGTTGGAGAAATACAGCAAAGGATATAAAAAGAGCGTTACCTATGGCGAGCGAAGCGATCGCAATTGGCTATAGAATAAATATTAATGGTACTCGAATTCCTCTGCATTATGGTGAAATAAAAGTCACTGGAGATAAATATCATGTCATTCCCCGCACCCGACCTAGCCAATAACTGGCAGTTTACAGAAATATGGGTTGACCCCACCTGTATACCACCTTACATTTTGATGTTGCTTGGTGATAATAAAAATAATTTTTGCATTTTAGATCCTACAGAAAATTACAAAATTATTTTTGCTTGTTCCAGTTATGAAGAAGCTAAACTTTGGTTACTTGAGGATGAATATGAGCGTGTGGAAGGTCGAGTTTTAGCGGAACAGGTTGCTTAATTTATTTGGCAGGATGCTATATGAACCATCAACTCTATGAACAAGATTTTAATCTGTGGCGAGAAACTCTCATTACCCAAATCAAAGAAAAACATTTTAATGATATTGATTGGGAACATTTACTATTAGAACTGGATGATATGGGTAAATCGGAAAAACGGTCTTTCTTGAGTAATTTAACAATTTTAATTGCTCACTTACTCAAGTTAACTGTTCAAGCTGATGCTCCTGAAATGATGAAAGGAAGTTGGTACAGTTCTATTACTGAACATCGTTTTAGAATTAAAAAAGATTTACAAGAAAATCCTTCTTTTAAGAATTATCTTCATGAGGTAATTTTTATAGCTTATGCTGATGCTAGAAAACTGGCAATTAAAGAAAGCAAAAATGCTAAGTTGGGAGTGAGAAAACCAGATGAAGCAGAATATCCTCTTGATTTTTATTTTACTTTAGATCAGTTATTAGATGAAGATTTTTATGGAGATATAGTTGAATAGTTGGTTGGTTTGAGTTTGATTAGTCATCAAACCCGCCTGGGAATGAATTCCCAGTCTAATAGCTAAAGTCCGTTAAAACGGACTGGAATATTCTCTTAGTCGTCTTCAGACGACTTTTGTTATTAGCCTTAGAATTCATTCTGAGGCGGTTGTGAGGAATAATGTAAAATGTGATGTAAATTTATTCCTATATAGCGACAAAATGAATATAAAAAAAATTCCAGTTAACCCAGAATCTTTTCAACAAATCAAAAATTTATTACCCACTTGACTGCTACTAACAACTAACAACTGACGCACTTCTTAAGCCTTGCACAGTAGAAATTACCTGTTGGGCAACTTGATCAATTTCCTCAACTGTATTAAATCTGCCAATCCCAAACCGCACCGAAGCATAAGCTAATTTATCGGAATGTCCTAACGCTTTCAAGACATAGGAAGGGGCAATATTATTGGAAGAACAAGCAGAACCGGAAGATACAGCTACTACTGATTGTAAACCTAAAGAAAGTGCTGCACCGTCTACACCTTCAACACTAATATTTAAGTTTCCTGTTAATCGTTTTTGAGGATGTCCATTTACATGAATTCCCCCGACAATAGATAACTGTTTCCACAATCTTTCTCTTAATGCTGTTAATCGTTGATTTTCGGTTTCTTGTTCGGCTATGGCAATTTCTACAGCTTTACCAAAACCGACAATTTGCGGTGTATATAATGTTCCAGAACGCATTCCTTTTTCATGTCCTCCCCCATGTTGTTGGGAAGCAAGTTTGACTCTAGGGTTACGTCTGCGGACATATAATGCCCCAATTCCCTTGGGTCCATAGACTTTATGTGCCGTGAGAGACATTAAATCAATGTTCATCTCTTCTACATCTAAAGGTATTTTACCAATAGCTTGGGCTGCGTCTGTGTGCAAAATAATTTGTCTTTGACGGCACATTTCCCCAATTTCGGCTATTGGTTGTAAAACCCCAATTTCATTATTTGCAGCCATCACAGATACTAAAATTGTATCATGACGCAAGGCTTTTTCTAACTGATTTAAATCAATTAATCCATCTTTTTCTACTGGCAAAACTGTAATATCAAAACCGAGACTTTTTAAATATTCGCAAGGATCTAAAACTGCTTTATGTTCCGTGGCAATAGTCACAATATGTTGACCTTTTTGGAAATAAGCTTCGGAAATACCTTTAATAGCTAAATTATTCGCTTCCGTTGCACCGCTGGTAAAAACAATTTCTTCGGGTGTTGCGTTAATTGCTTTTGCTAAAATTTCCCGTGTTTGTTTAACAGCAACTTCTGATTCCCAACCGTAAACATGACTAATACTAGCCGCATTACCAAACTTTTCGGTAAAGTAGGGAATCATAGCAGCCATTACCCTTTCGTCAACGGGGGTAGTAGCATGACAATCGAGGTAGATAGGACGACTGGACATAATTAATTGGCGATTAATTCAAAATTTGACCTAATTTTTTTAAGAAAATAATAGAATTGATATTTCTATTGTATCAGGTCAGAATTGTTATGTTATTTTATGAATGTGATTCAGTAAAGCAAAGTTTAAATTAATTAACATTTGGAAAATCAAATATCTAACCGTGAGAAATCATAGCTATATCAAGAAAGTCCAAGGAATCGGACTATAAAAGTTTAAATAGCTGCTAATTCCTTGATTTTTTTGAGTACAGCTTCAGCATGACCTTTAGTTTTGACATTCGGCCAAATGTATGCAATGATTTTATCAGGTGAAATTAGGAAGGTTGAACGAGCAACTCCCATATATTCTTTACCCATAAATTTTTTTAAACGCCATGCACCATAAGCCTCTATTAATTGATGTTCAGGATCAGTTAATAGGGTAATTGATAAATTATGTTTGTCTATAAATTTGCTGTGAGATGTAGCAGAATCTGGACTAACACCAATAATTTTTGCTCCCGCTGTGGTAAATTCTGAGGATAATTCTGTAAAGTCTTGTGCTTCTGTGGTGCAGCCCGGTGTATTATCTTTAGGGTAAAAGTAGAGAACTAGCCACTGATTTAGATCAGCAAGATTGACTAGATTATTGTTTTGGTCTGGGGTCGAAAAATCCGGGGCAGGTTGTCCAATTTGGGGAATATTACTCATAATTAGCTGGGCAGAAATAGTGATATAGCGGTTTTGATTTGGATGAGAACATACAGTTATTCTAAAACTTAGATAAGTAAATGGGCGTTAAAAAATATAATATAAACCTAACCCTCCAACCCCCTTCCCTACCTCTCCCTAACCCTCTCCTCAGAGGAGAGGGAAGCGGAAAGACTTTTGTTAGCTGGAAGGGGGAGTCAAAGCCTCTCCAGTATTAAGAGTTATTCCTTTTCCCTCTCCTTGTAGGAGAGGGTTAGGGAGAGGTAGGGGAGAGGTTTACCAGAGAGGTTTTATATTTAATTGTGCCAAGCTACTTATAAATGAAAATTATAGCGAAATTAGGCGCTCACACTTGATGCAATTTCTCGTCTGCGAGGGATATCATAAACCATAAAATCATGAGCCATGATTGTTTTAGGAAAAATGGCTTTTGCTTCTTTGAGTAAGTCTTTTAATTCAATAGTATTTCCGGGAGCATAACGGGGGCTAAAATGTGTCATAATTAGTTTACGAACTCCTGCACCATAAGCTGTTTGTGCTGCCATTGTGGTTGTGGAATGTAATCTTTGAAAAGCCATTTCTGAATCTTGATGAGCAAAAGTGGCTTCATGAATTAAGACATCTGCGTCTTGTGCTAATTGCACTGCACCATCACAATAAACCGTATCTGTACAATAGGCAATTTTCCGGCCAATTTCTATTGGCCCACATAATTCAGCACCATCAATTACTCTTCCGTCTTCCAGGGTGACTGTTTCCCCGCGCTTGAGCTTTCCGTAAATGGGGCCTGAAGGAATTTCTAAGGCTTTAGCTTTGTCTATATCAAAGCGTCCGGTTCTGTCTTTTTCCGCTACTCGGTAGCCGAAGGCAGGAATACGGTGATGTAAAAGACCACAGCTAACTGTAAATTCATCATCTTCATAAATTACCCCTGGCTGAACAGTATGCACTTTAATGGGGTAAGAAAAATGGGTATGGGAGTAACGAGAAGCGGCTTGTAGGTATTCATTTAAACCTGATGGACCATAGATATCAATTTTGTCTACATTACCTGCTAAACCGCAACTGGCAAGCAATCCCATTAAGCCAAAAATATGATCACCGTGCATATGGGTGACAAAAATTCGGGATAGCTGGCTAATTTTTAAGTCACTCCGCAAAATTTGATGCTGAGTTCCTTCTCCACAGTCGAATAACCACAATTCTGCCCGTTGTGGCAACCTCAGTGCCACGCTGGAGACATTGCGTGATCTTGTAGGTACACCGGAACTCGTCCCTAAAAATGTAATCTGCACGGCGTTTTTCGGCTTTCCTTTTGCTCAATATAATCCTTCTTTCTCTATCTTGGCACAGTATTGGCACAGTCAGCTAGTTGAGACAAAATGATTAGCGGGCAAGATGCCCGCACCACAAAGAAATTTTGGGTATTTTTTGCCACCAAAAAGAATTTGCTAAAGGCCAAGATAACTCACAAAGAGTACCTTGAGGATAAAGAGAAACGCGCCTAAATTTACCTTTGATTTGTTGGGCTAAATTTTTAAATTGTTTTGTTCCCCAGCCTTCTCTTGATGAGTGAATTCCTAAACCATTATCTATAATGCTCAAAGTGTAAATCCCTGCATTTGCTGAATAAGTAACTTGTAGACAGGTAATTTCTGTGGCGTGTTTACCAACATTACATAAGGCTTCTTCTAAAAATCGGCAAAGTCCTCGTTTATTTTCAATACTTAAATTGCTTTCATGGATAGTTTCAAAGTTGTGAATTTTTACTTTTAGGGTTTTAAAGCAGGGAAAATCTCTTTCTAAGGTGTAGCTATAAACTTGATAGAGAAGTTCATGTAAAGGGTTTCGCAAATCTATGACTACATTATTTCCTAGATAAAGGCTAGTATCTTGATTAAGAGTTTCTTGTTGCCAAAATTCATACATTCCTCGTAACTCTTGGTTCAATTCTTCAAGTTCTTTTTCTATTAAAGGTAATAATTTATTAATTGGTAAATCTTGCCCTTTCACTAGCTTTAAAACTTTAGCTAAATTTTGTAAAGGACCATTATGAATTGTTTCAAATGTAGTTTCAATCATGGTTTGGCGAGCTTGAATCCCAGATTTAATGGTTTGATTATATTGATATAAAGACATGAGACTGATGCCATTTACAACTACAACAAAAATTGCTGGTACTAAAGAAACTGACCAACCCCAAGTTAACAAAAAATGACTAATCAATACTAAACTAAAAATAGTAATGATAATTTCTGATAACTTTCCTACAGAAATAAAATCAATTTCTGTTTGTAGCTTTTTCCAAAATTGAGTTTGCATAAGCTTTTATTCCAGTCTCAAAACTTTAATTATGGAAAACACATTATGAATTTTACTAACTTTATTTGTTAGTTAATTAATCAATTAATCCTTCGGCTCTAGCTTTCATTTCCGTTTGAATGCGGATGTTTTTACCTTCTTCTGGGTAAATATTTAAAGCGTCTTGTAATTTAGTCCAATAATGACGCACCATGCGTTCAGATATACACATATTTTTAGCAATTACTTTATCTTGTAATCCTTCTTCAAAGGCTAGGTTCAGCACTTTCAACCACTCTGGTTTTACCTCTAAACCTGAGTGTATTCCTTTAATATCTTTTGTGTGAGTTAATCCCTGTAATGCCCAATTAACTCTAGTTAACATTTCTTGGGTAGAAAGACTTTTATCAGCGACAGTAAAACCTCCTTTATGATTATCAATATAAGGACGAATACGTACTAATGTTTTCACATGGGCGCTTTGAATAACAATATTCAAATGGGAATAATTTTCTATCAAAACCTTAATCAGTTGAATACCTGTATCAACTCGCGCTGTCATTCCCAGTTTTTCTGGTATGGAAAGATCCATAATTAGTAAATCAGGTTGACAGCTAGTAACTTGGTCAAAAGCATGACTAGCATTTGTTGCAGTATTAAATTCAGCACTAGGATAGTTTTTTTTGAGTATTTCAACTGTTCCATTTAAAACTGATTCATGATCATCAATTACGATGAATTTTAAAATTGATTTTTCTGATGAAACTTGTTGCATATCTAATAATTTTCCCAATAGTTACACACCTGATCAATTTTGATTACCATCTACTATATTAATGAGTTTTTACTAGATTCTATTACTTATAATTTATCACTTATGGGGGGTTTTACCCCTCACCCCTAAAAAAAATGTCAAAAATGCTAAAATTACTAGGTTGATGTATAACCATAAAAATTCTCTTTATTTAAAGCTAATTTAGTTTTTATAAGAGTTTTAACGGATATCTTACTTATTAAGATCCGAGTCATTAAGTAATGAAAAATACTACCAATAAAAGTGCCAAATTGACATAAGATTCTTGTTAAAGTAGGAGCATTTACCTGATATTAAGAATTTAAAGCTATCGTAAAGATATTCTAATTCTGGTAAATGGGAATAAAAAATCAAAGTAGAGATATCAGGATAAGAAATTTTTACAGTTAATAACCCTATAGTTCCTATTTGTTTAAGAGTAATATGAATATAAATAGGGAGTAACATTTCTGTTTCTGGTAAAGTTATTCTCAGTAATTCTTCTAAACTTCTGACAATGATCCAACTCCGTTTAGGCTCTTCAATTCGCCAGTAAACTGGCATATTAATCTGAAAATCTAGATCAGGATGGGAGTTAATCCAAGGTTCTAATAAACACTCAATAGATAAAGGTAAGCTATCTTGAATAGATATTGGACATAAGCTATCACTTAATTGGACTAAAGAGTGATGCAATTTATCAATTTTTTTGATATATGCTGGAATTTCCGTCACTGATAAACTCAGGTTATCTATAGTTAATAAATCTAGATTCCGCCGAATTGTAAAACATTCTTGTAATAAGTCATCACGGATTTTTTCAGATTCCAGAAATAATTTCAGAAATTCTCTATAAAACCACCATTGTAATGCTTGTTTAGTTCTTTGCTCAGATGTCATAAACGATATCATGGTTATGACTTAAATAAATTAGATATATGTCTTCTCTCAAGCTTATAGAGACATTCCGGGGAACGTCTCTACTTTTTACCAGATATCTATTTAAGATCAAATTAATAATCATAAATCAGCAATTAATCTGGCTTTTCTCAACATAAATTTTAATGCGGTTTCTTCTCTAGAAATAATTTCGGCTGTAGCGTTCATTCCTGATTGGAGTAGACACTGATGATGATTATTTCCAAATGAACTGCTTTCGGGTTTAATTGTGGCTTCAAAGTAGCTAATACCAGGAGAAGTTGTAGTAGTTGTATCTTTGCTTTGAGGTGTAATTGCATCTGGAGCAATGGTTTTAACAATTCCCTTTGCAGTTCCATAATCAGGATATGGACAAGCATCAACACGAAGTTGTACGTTTTGCCCAATTGCAACTTTGTTAATTTCTGCCGTGGGAATCATGGTTTTAATTACTAAAGAAGCATTATCAGGGACAACCTCAGCAATAGATTCACCAGCGCGGATAAATTGACCAGAATTTCGTAAATTTAGTTTAAAAATAATGCCGTTACTCGTAGCAATAATCATACTACTTTTACGCTGAGTTTCTAGTTGTTGAAGTTCTTTTTGTGATTGTTTTATTTGAGTTTGTATTTCTACCAATCGCTGAATCAAGACTTCTTTTTCTTTATTTAGAGCCGCTATATTAGCTTCACCTTTAGCAGTTTCTTGAGCAATACGTTCTTGTGCCATTTTTACCATTGCTGTAGTAGGATTAACCGCAGCTTTATTTGATTTCAGTTTTATTTTAGCGATGTCAACAGCTTTTTTTGCCGATTTTAGTGTTAAGGTTGTCTGTTTGACAACTAACTGTTTTTCCTGAAATTCTCGGTTGCCAACTGCACCAACTTTTGACAACTGTTCATAACGATCTCGATCTAGTTTGGCAAATTCTAAATCAGCTTCAGCCTTGTCTAAACCTACTAATTCTTTTTGAATATTTACCTCCGCTGTCTTTAATTCACTTTCAGTATTAATTTTTCGCTCTTGATATTCTCTTTCAGTTCTTAATAAATCTTCTTTAGCAGAAGTCACAATTCTTTCTATTACTCTTTTTTCAGCCATAATTTGATTGTTTAAAGTTCGGTTTTGAGCATAGATTTGGACTATTTGCAATCTATTTTGTTTAATATTTTCTTCTAATTGACTTTTTTTAATTAGCAATTGTTCTGTATCTAAAATGGCGATTACTTCCCCTAATTTAACAATTTGATTTTCTTTGACTAAGATATTTTTAACTGTCCCTTCTATCTTCGATTGCACCACGCGAGTTTCACCTATGGGACGAATAATAGCAGCAGCTTTGACGGTGACATTATATTTCACCCATGAAGATAAATAAATGCTAGTAATAACAGTGCCAATGAGAAATAACCCCGCTAAGGATGTCCAACGACTTATAGGTGGCAGTGAATTATCATTTTCAATTAGAGAATTGATTTCTTGATTATGAGTGTAAAGCATAATTGTCAACAGCAATAAACAATAATAACTAAGGAATTACAAAATCTAAATGATCTCCGGGTTTACTTCGCAAATCTGCCAAAGAACCTTGTGATTTCAACTTACCTTGATCTATCAAAACAATCCAGTCAGCACGATTAATTACTTGAGGACGGTGAGTAATTAAAATTGTTGTTTTCCCTTGACGATGTTTAAATAATTGGTCTAAAACTTGGGCTTCACTAACTGGATCAAGTCCCCCAGTAGATTCATCTAAAATCAGAATTGGTGGATCTGTCACAATGGCTCTAGCTATTGCTAATCTTTGCCTTTGTCCACCAGAAATATTAGCACCAAATTCACCTAAAATAGTTTGATATTTTTCAGGAAGTTTACTGATAAATTCATCAGCACCAGCAATTTGACAAGCTTGAACAATCTGCTCAAAGGTAATATAAGGTGATCCTAATTGGAAGTTTTCTATAATAGAACGATTCCAAAAATGAGCATCTTGGGGAACAAGTATAACCTGTTGACGCAGCGATTCTAAGGAAAGGTCTTGGAGGTTATAAAGCCCAATCCGTATATTACCAGATTGGAGTTGATATAAACCAGAAATCAATTTAGCTAAGGTGCTTTTACCACAGCCAGATTTACCAATTAGAGCAATATTTTTACCTCCAGGAATGGTTAAAGAAAAATCTTCTAATAAGTCAATTCTCCCAGGATAATGAAAGTTAACATTGGTGCAAATAATATCAGCATTACTGGAGATTTGAGCAAAGGGTTTTCTACTATTATCTTCCTCTTCTGGAGTGGCATCAATAACTTCTGTGAGTCTTCGGGTAGCAGTTTTCGCACGAGTAAATTCATCAACAAAATGAATAACTGTACTAATTAAACCTAGAAAATTACTATTCATTGAATTAAAAGCTAGTAGTTGTCCAATACTCAAGTTTTCAGAGGGGTTAATTACTAAATAACCACCAAACCAGAGTAAAGTTACACTACCAATACCAGAAACAAAGCCAGAAAATGTATTATTAATAATCGCAATTTGCATGGTGCGAAATGTCAGTCCAGCTAGACGATTAAAGCGACTTTCTAATTCATCCCAAAATTGTCTACCTGATGCAGTTGTTTTGAGAGTTAATGCCCCTTTAAAGGTTTCGACTAAAACCCCTTGTGTTTCGGCTTCTGTGACTAAAAGCTCATTGGTTTTTTGCTGTAATGTGGGCTGAAAAACAAAGGTAGATATGGTCATTACCACAGCAATTACTAAAGCCGCTGAGGTAAGTTTCCAACTATAAAAAAACATTAAAAATAAGGAAATTATCGCAATAAAAAATTGACTTGGCAACCCAACAATAACTTGAGCAACTAATTGATTAATTTGGTCAATATCTCGCAGCCGACTGACAACTTCACCACTGCGACGAGTTTCATAATAAGTTAATGGTAAACGCAGAATTTGCCGCCCAAATTCCAGGACTAAACCTAATTGCAGTCGTTGGGCAAAATGAGCAATTAAGTTAGACTGGACAAAGGAGAGGCTACTAGAAATAATATTCATAACTACTACAGAAATTACTACAGTAGTCAATAATTTTGTATCACCTCTCACTAATACATCATCGGTGAGAATTTGCAGCAAAAAAGGAGAAGCTAAAGACAGCAAACCCAATACCAAATTGAGCGGTAAAGCTTGGAATAAAATGCCGCGATAAATCCAAATACGTTTAAAAAAACGCCAAAAACCCCCTTCCTTATCTTGCTTTTGAGAAAAAAAGCGAATAGGATCTGGTTCTACTAATAATAATAACCAATCTGTCCAAGCTGCTTCTAAATCTTGTTTAGAAAGATAACGAATACCTATTGCTGGATCTGCAATCAGAAATTTTTTACCTTTTTTACCATATAAAACAACCCAATGATTGCCTTTCCAATGAATGATTGCTGGTAAAGGTGCTTCATTAATTTTATCTAATATTTCTGGCGAAGTTTTCACGGGATTTGCTTTAAAACCCAGGATTTCTGCGCCTCGTTTTAAACCTAATAAAGTAGTTCCAAATTGCCCCGTTCCTACAGCTTCTCGAATCCTGCTAATGGTAAAAGTTTGACCATAATGTTTGGCAATTGTAGCCAAGCAAGCTGCCCCACAATCTTCTTCGCTATGTTGTTGAACTAACTGGTATTTCATGGATAAAGCACCCTGAAGAATAAGAAGTAGGTTATCTGGGACTAGCCTCTTTTGGATTTACAATGGAAAGATATAAATAATATATAGGTTTTGTGAAAAGTATTCAGATAACTAGATGGGGAATTTGATGTTTTAAGAAGGTCTTACTTGTCTAAAGTATCAATGTAGAAAATGAGTATTAGAAAAATATTCAATTAATAAAAGTAGTCAGCAGTCAGCAGGAGAGCAATAAATCTCTAGCTGATAGCTGACTGACTTTAGCAATTAGTCAAATTTCAGATAAGGTTTTAGAGTCTAACTCTAATTTATTGTTTTTAACAAAGAACTAGAGAAGCTCTAAAACTCATCTTCAACTACTAACCTAATGTGACACCGATAATTTGAATACTGTTAGAAGCAGTATTGAAACTATTTGTGTTTCGGTTAAAACTTTTTATGACCTTTTTCAACTCATTGTTGGAAGCAACTGTTGTTCTACCACCAGCTACGATTTCTTGTTGCTCAACAGATACTGCGGTAAATAGATTAGACATGACTGAATTCTCCTTGATTTGTATTAAGCTTGGAGTTGTTTACTGCTCGTTTGCCGTTTAACCCCTCGCTTGTTAATAGAATATCGAGAAGTCACTAGATAATTCATTCTCATTTTCTGCAAACTTAATTACCAAATTTAGAACTAGCTATTTCCGAAAAATACACGCCAAGTCGGCTAAATTAATTTGACAATATTTAAAGTATTAGCTAAATTCATTCCTAATAATGTCAGATAGTTAAAGAGAATAAAATAAGTTTCTATTTAATGTAAAATCTTTAACACGCCTGGGAATTTATTCCCAGTCTCATAGCAAAAGTCATCTGAAGATGACTAACAATTCCCAGTTTACTTTAGTAAACTTTACTTATTATCACTGAAATTCATTTCTGGGCGAGTAAGCAGCACTAAAGCAAAGACTTTAAGCAGATTAATTTAAGATAATCTTTGCTCAATAAAATCTGCCGCGATGGTGCTTTCTCCTAGAAGCAGATGGGTAAATAAAGAAATTAAAAATCATATTTATGACCGTTATATTATTTTGGATCGCAATAATATTATTTTTTCCTTGAGCGTTAATATTATTAAGATCGCCAATATTCACATCTGCCACACCACCAATTATGGTTTCTTGCTGCTCAATAGGTACTGTGGTAAACAATAGATTAGACATGATCTAAATTCCTCTGATTTTGAGTTATTAATTACAGTATATTGATTTTATACTTTTCAATCTGGCTTCGGTTAATACCCTATACCTTTATTATTAGCTGTGTCATGACTAATTTACGCCAACTTAATTACCAGGTTGGGAAAGATGTATTTCCCAATTATGTCAGCTATATTTCCTAAAAATACACGCCAATATGGCTAATATTTGTGAATAGATTAAGAATTTTATGTTATCTTTATAAAGTTGAAAATACAAAAATCTGTAGATAATGCTAGTTACCTACAGATTTATATCTATTAGAGGATTATTGAAAAAGCAAATTAACCTATCTAATTAATAGTTCGGATTGGATAGGTTAATTTATGGGATATAGCTTGTCAACAACAGTAAAAATGTCGCCCAAAATTTTAACCGTGAGCTTATTCTTGAGACTTCTTATTTGTGGTTGAGAAAAATCATTAAATCCACCAACTACGGTTTCTTGTTGCTCAACAGGTACATCATTAAACAATGTATGTGACATAGTACAAATCTCCTTGATTTTCAATTAGTGCAAAGGTTGATTACGGCTTTTTAGCTGATCAAATCTTCACTTGCTTAAAATGGTATCTAGAAATAAATAGATAAATCATTATTACTTTCTGCAACTTTCATTACTAGATTGAGAAATAGATATTGCCCAAAAATACACGCCAATTTAGCTAAATCATTTTCACAAAATAGAAAATTTCTGCTACTCTTTTTCATAATTCCCAGAAGCCAATAGCCAAAGTTGTCTCTAGACAACCGAGAAAAGCCTTTACTCCGTCTTGACGGACTTCGACTATAAGACTAGGAATTTATTCCCAAAGCAGCTATACTATATATGATTATGTAATTCAAAAATAGTTTGTAAACTTTTAATTATGCTTAACAAGCATTAAATTTCCTAGTTGCTACTGGAGGGCTTTGAAACTTCCCATTATTCCTAGTAAACTAGAAAAGATATGCTACGGTGCAATACCTATACTATGTCTTTAAAAATAGATTCTGGATTATTTACGTATGATTTCATAGATCATCACGCAATTTTATGTGTGCCAGTTGATGCGGAAATTAAAGAAATCCGTAAACGTTACTTACAAATTGCTCGGATATTGCACCCAGATAGTTCTCATGCGGTGGGTAACTTGGAAAAACAGATAGCTAACGAATTGTTATCAAAGCTAGTGAACCCGGCTTATGAGAAATTGTCTATAGAACGCAATCGTGGAGAATATCTGTTAATTCTGTCGCAAATGGGCAAACGGTTAGCACAAGAAGCAGCATCAATCTCACTCAGAACGGAATTAGCCCAGGAATTGGTAGCTGCACCCAATATTACTATGTCCTACAAGGATGCGATCGCTAAAATTGCCACTACTCAATTTAATGATTTACAACAAGTATACACAATCGTCGCTCAAGTCAGTGAGTTAAATCTAGTTTACCTGATGCGAGTGGCAGGACAGTCAATAACGAGAACTCCCGCTACTCAGCCGCATAATCCTCTCAAACAATTACCAGTTATCCCAACTTCAGCACCCAAAGAAGAATCAGTCGTAGAACAATACCTGCGTCGCGCTCAAAGTTTGCTAGAAAAAAACCAATTGTCCCCAGCCAAAGTAGAATTACAGGATGCCTTAAAGTTAGAACCGAAAAATAGTCATTGCCATAGCTTGATTGCAATGGTATATTTACGGCAAAATCAACTGAAAATGGCAAAAGTTCACTTTGATAACGCCCTGAAGTTAGATCCTGAAAATGGCATCGCTTTGGAATGGAAACCCAAGGTAGATAAAGCTTTAGGAATTACCAACAGTGGTTCTCAAGGTAGTTCCTCTTCTAAAACTGAAGAGAAACAACCAGATAAGTCTGGAAAAGGCGGTTTATTCGGCGGTTTTTTTGGCGGGAAGAAAAAATAATGGTGTATCAACCAGCAGCGGGAGCCAGGGATCTATTACCTTTAGATGTGGCGCAAAAACGCTGGATTGAAGATAGATTAGAACAAGTATTTCACCGTTGGGGATATCACAGGATTATCACCTCAACTCTAGAACGGATGGATACCCTGATGGCGGGTGAAGCAATTCAGCGTCAGATGGTAATTCAACTCCAAAATGGTCAAAATGAAGAATTGGGATTGCGTCCAGAATTGACGGCTTCTATCGCCCGGACAGTGGTGACTCGCATGACAGATGCGACCTATCCCCAGCGGCTCTATTACAATGCTAATGTGTTCCGCCGCAATTGGGAAGGTCGTCATAATCGTCAGCAAGAGTATTATCAAGCTGGGGTAGAGTTACTGGGTGCAGGGGGATTATTAGCAAATGCTGAAGTATTGCTATTAGTAGCAGATTGTTTAGCCGCATTGGATTTACAAGGATGGCGGTTAATTCTCGGTGAAGCCGGCATTACTCGCTCCCTACTCAATGCTTTTCCCCCGGAAATCAGAAATCAAGTCCGCACGGCGATCGCTCACTTAGATTATGTAACTCTTGATACCTTGCCTTTGAGCGAAGAACTACACCAACGCGCTAAAATCATGTTGGATTTGCGGGGTGATAGCAGAGAAGTTTTAGCAAAAGTCAGCAGTTTACATCTAGAACCAGACCAACACGAGGCAATAAATAACCTCAAATCCCTAGTAGAATTACTAGATGGTAAATTCCCTTTAACTCTTGATCTCAGCTTAATTCAAACCATTGACTACTACACAGGTATTGTCTTTGAAGTAGTTAGTGATACAAATTCACAAGCACAGATATTAGGAAGAGGTGGTCGTTATGACCAATTACTAGGTTTATATCATCCCCAGGGCGAAAATATTCCCGGTATTGGCTTTGAACTGAGTATTGATGATTTATACCAAATTCTCGCATCAAATCAGCAATTACCCCAAGATATCCCTGCCAGTAATTGGTTGGTAGTCCCAGAAACCCCCGATGCTGCGGCAGCGGCCTTTGCCTATGCTGAAAAATTACGTACTTCTACCCATTTAGTCAGAGTAGAAATAGACTTAATTAGCTCCGATACAGACACAATTCGTCAATATGCAAGCGATCGCTCCATTGCCCAAATTGCTTGGATTAAAGCCGATGGTTCACCAACCATTGAAGCGGGATGTTAAAAATGGGAATATTGGTAAACTTTCCCAAAATCAATCCAAAATCCAAAATCTAAAATCTAAAATCCAAAAGAGAGGGAATCGGAAAAATGCCACATACCATTGTCACAGATATTTGTGAAGGCGTTGCTGACTGCGAAAGTGCTTGTCCTGTAGCTTGTATTCATCCAGGTCCAGGGAAAAATAGCAAAGGCACAGATTGGTACTGGATTGACTTTGCCACCTGTATTGATTGTGGCATCTGTCTACAAGTTTGCCCAGTAGAAAATGCGATTTTAGCACAAGAAAGACCGGAATTGCAGAAAATTACAGGATAGTCAGTAGTCAGTGGTCAGTAGTCAGTGGTCAGCAGGAAAGGAAAAACAACTGACAACAAACAACTGACAACTGACAACGAACAGCAAACAACGAACAACTGACAACGAACAAATGACTAATAACTATTTATTAGAAGTAGAAAATGTCCACGCTGGATATATTAAAGATGTAGATATTTTGCAAGGTGTTAACTTTCACGTTGCCCCAGGGGAATTAGTTACAGTAATTGGGCCAAATGGTGCGGGTAAATCCACTTTAGTAAAAACTATTTTTGGACTTTTGACACCCCATACTGGCACTATTACTTTTAAAGATAAAAATTTGGTGGGTTTAAAATCTAATCAAATTGTGGAAAAGGGTATGTCCTATGTTCCCCAAATTGCCAATGTTTTTCCGTCTTTAACTATAGATGAAAACTTAGAAATGGGGGCTTTTGTGCGGAATATTCCCCTGAAACCCCTCAAAGATAAAATATACACTATGTTTCCCAGATTGAGCGATCGCCGTCGTCAACGCGCGGGGACTCTTTCCGGTGGAGAAAGACAAATGTTAGCCATGGGGAAAGCATTAATGTTAGAACCCAGTTTACTGCTTTTAGATGAACCTTCAGCCGCATTATCTCCCATTTTGGTAACTCAAGTATTTGAGCAAATTAAACAAATTAAACAATCAGGGACTGCGATAGTTTTAGTCGAACAAAATGCCCGGAAAGCCTTAGAGATGGCAGATCGTGGTTATGTGTTAGAATCAGGAAAAGATGCGATTTCTGGACCCGGTAGAGAATTATTAAATGATCCGAAAGTGGGAGAATTATATTTAGGTGCGGGGAAAGGACATTGATTAACAAGAATAATCAGATACCCGACTTATTTAATAAGTCGGATATCTAACTTCAAAAAGTTTGATCAAATGGTATTATTTCTGAGATATATAATTTAATGAATAATATGGATTTATGTTAAGTCTAAATCGTTATCAATGGACAGTTCTTTTTGCTGCATGGTTGGGTTGGGGCTTTGATATTTTTGACGGATTACTGTTTAATTACGTTGCCCCAAATTGTGTTCCCACTTTATTGGGATTAACTATTGGTTCAGCCGCAGCAAAAGCCGCTACCCTTTACTGGACAGGATTGCTGACCTCGATTTTGTTGATTGGGTGGGCAGTCGGAGGCATCTTATTTGGACAAGTATGCGATCGCATTGGTCGCACCAAAACATTGCTGATTACGATGCTAGTTTATGCAGTAGGGACATTCTGCTGCGCCTTTGCACCTAATATTTGGGTCTTAACACTGTGCCGGATTGTTGCCAGTTTGGGCATTGGTGGTGAATGGGCAGCGGGAGCTAGTATGGTAGCCGAAGTTGTACCTGAGAAATCACGAGTAGAAGCAGGGGCGCTGCTTTACACCGCAGCCCCAATGGGTTTATTCCTGGCCACCTTTGTCAACGATCAAATTGCGCGAGTAATTTTACCAGGCAGTCCAGAAGTCTCCTGGCGCTATGTCTTCGCCTGTGCTTTGATTCCAGCCGTGGTCGCCTTTATCGTGCGACTGTTTGTCAAAGAACCAGAGCGCTGGCAACAGGTTGCAGGTGTAGCACCCGCAAAGATTAGCGAACTTTTTACCGCCCAGCATCGTCAAGAAACCATCAGCGGATTTCTCATGGCAGTTATTGCACTACTAACTTGGTGGAGTTGCAATGCCTTCATTCCCGTCATCGCGGCCGGTCTGGCTCAAGTATCAGCGAAGTCACAAGGGATTACAGATGGTAAAACTATCCAAATTCTGATTGAACACTGGAAAACTTCTACCACCTACAGCTTCAACACAGGTGGTCTAATCGGGACATTACTGACGATTCCAGCCGCCAAATATCTGGGGCGGAAATGGATGTTTGCAACTTACTTTTTGCTATCGGCGATCGCTGTTATCACTGCCTTTGGACCAAAAGAACCGGTTGATCTTCGTCTTTGGTCAGGACTATATTTTGCTATTGGGCTAACAGTGTTTGGCGTTTTTGGCAGCTTTACTTACTATTTGACGGAACTCTTTCCAACTCGGCTGCGTGCAACTGGTTCGGGTTTTTGCTACAATACTGGACGCATTATTACATCTGTTGGTCCGTTTATGGTAGGATACATTGCATCTCAAAAAGTGAATGCCTTACAAGGCGCAATGGAAATCCTATTTTTGATTGGCTTTATTCCACTCCTTGGCACATTACTCTGCTTTACCCCTTGGATATTAGAAACAAAAGGAAGGGTACTATCTGATTGATTACCCTGCTATATAAATCATAGACAACGCTAGACTAATATTATGGGCATCACAGTGCCAAAACGGGAAAATTATACGCTAAGGCTAAAACCAATATGACTACACAAACGATATCATCACCGGAAATATATCAAGGTCAATTTGGGGAGTTTACAATTACCGAGAGCGATCGCCAAAGTGTGATAATTTATCGCACAGGGTTAATGATAGCGGCATTGTGTTTTGCCATTGGTAGCGGTTTAGTATTATTCTATCCCCAACCTGCGGCAATTGCCGCCCTTACCCCTCTCTACACCTGTTTTAGTCTGGCACTTGGTGTCAGTTTATTAACTATTCACATTTATATGGCATCTTTGCACCGAATTCTCCAAGTTTTTTGGATAATTGGCAGCATTTCCGCCTTTATTTTTGGACATGGTGATAGTCAAGCTTTTGCGATTACTATTTATAATCAACCATTGAGTATATTAGGAATTGGTTTTACCTTTGCCGCATTAACAGGAATTTATTTCAAAGAAGGTTTTTGTTTCCATCGTTTAGAAACTAAAATTTTAACTCCCCTTGTTCCTTTATTATTATTAGGGCATTTAACCAGTATTTTACCCACCCAAGCAGAACAGACTTTATTAGGAATTTGGGCAATTTTCTTTCTCGTCTTTGCGGTGCGGAAAATCATTCAACCCATTCCTCCCGATATTGGCGATAAATCTGTATTTGATTATTTAAAAAATCAACGTTTAGCAAAGGTTTGATATATTGATATGCACTTGAATGAGATAAAAAATTTACGAAATTCTTCCTTCTTCTTCCTCCTGATTGGGCGCAGGCCCTGCGCCCCTACATCCTTCTCATAAAATGTCAAATACAGAAGAACGTAAATACTGGTTAGCTTGGTCGCAAATTTCTGGTATTGGTCCAATATTACTCCAAAGATTACAACAGCATTTTGGTAATTTGGAAACTGCTTGGAAAGCTAGTCCTGGAGAATTGCGAAAAGTTGAAGGTTTTGGATTTCAGACATTAGAAAAAGTTGTTCAACAAAAATCCCGTTTACACCCAGAACAACTCCTCACTCAACACCAACAAATAAACCCCCATTTCTGGACACCAGCAGACCCAGAATACCCCCAACTACTGCGAGAAATCCCCAGTCCACCCCCGTTGTTGTACTATCGGGGTGAAGTTGATTTACAGGAAAATTCGGGACAAAAACCTTTAGTGGGAATTGTGGGAACTCGTCAACCTACAGAATACGGAATTAAATGGACTCGTCAAATTAGTACCGCTTTAGCAAAAAACGGTTTTACGGTTGTTTCAGGAATGGCCGAAGGAATAGACACCGAAAGTCACGCAGCAGCAATGAAAGCCGGAGGAAGAACAATAGCAGTAGTGGGAACAGGAGTAGATGTGATTTATCCCTATAAAAATCAAGGTTTATATAAACAGATTTTGACATCTGGAATAGTAATTAGTGAATATCCTGCAAAAACTACACCCAACCGCACCCATTTTCCCCGTCGAAATCGCATCATTGCTGGTTTAAGTCGTGCGGTATTAGTTATAGAAGCGGGAATAAAATCCGGTGCTTTAATTACAGCTACTTATGCTAATGAATTTTGTCGAGATGTTTACGCATTACCAGGAAGAATTGATGATCAGCCATCACAAGGTTGTTTAAAATTAATTAGTCAAGGTGCAGGTTTAATTAATCAGGAACTTAGTGAATTATTAACTCTGCTGGGAGCGATTCCCCAAATAGATATAGAAACACCTATAATTAAATCTCCTCCCTTACCTGACTTAGCACCAGAATTACAACAGGTAATAAATATCTTAGCTATTGATGCTTTATCTTTTGATTTTATAATTCAAAAAACAGGGATGAATGCTGCTTTAGTTTCCAGTTCTTTATTACAATTAGAACTCATGGGTTTAGTTACCCAACTTCCCGGAATGCGATATCAAAAATGTTAAAATGACGATCAGAACTTTGCTTGTAGTCTAGCAAAAACTATCTCACCATCTGTTACTTGTCCATTATTGTTGTGGATAATATTGAGGAGTCATCACAGGAGGCGGATAACTGCCTACAGGCATATTATTAACCATCCCATTAGGTACAGTTGGATTCATTACTGGGGGTTGAATAAAAGGTTGAACTGGTTGAACTGGTTGAACTGGTTGAATAGGAGGTTGATAATTAGGAACTGGTTGATTAGTCGGTTGATTAACTGGTTGATTATTTGTAGGATTGCTGGGTGGTACTGTAGCTTGGCTAAAATGTTGGTAAGCAGCACTAGAAATAGAACTAATTAATTTTGCAGCGCGAGGATCATTATTGGGACGTTGTACCATGATAGCGGCAATATAACGCTTACCCGTAGGAACATCAACTAAACCCGCATCGGCTAACATTGTACCAATATCACCCGTTTTGTGGTAAGCATTTGCGCCTTTTCCTAAGCCAGCAGGTAAAAGATTATCTCTTTCAGTCCGACTCATGATATTAAGCATTAAATCACGCGATCGCATACTCACAACATTACCTTGATTCACCATTGAAATCAAATTTCCCAATTCTCGCGGACTGGTAGTATTAGTCCCTTGTAAATCCGGGAGAGGATTCCGAATCATCGTAGTTGTCATTCCCCAACTGCGAAAACGCCCATTTAAAGCCTCTTGTCCCCCTAATTTAGCAACTAGCATATTTGTGGCGGTGTTATCGCTAATTGTAATCATCTTAGTGGCCAGATCAAAAGCCGTGTATTTGCTGCCTGGGGGTTGATATTGCAGATTTCCCGAACCCCCAACAATCATCTCTTTTTCCAGAGTTAACATTTCATCCAGGCGGATTTTACCTGCATCTACATCCTGGAAAAAAGCAATCAAAATCGGGATTTTAATGGTGCTGGCAGCCGGAAAACTCGTATTACTATTAATATCTACATAACCACCATTATCTAAGTCTAATAAAAACACCCCTGGTGTGAGATCAGAATTAGCAGTGGTGAGAGTTTGCAAAGTATTTTTTAAAGGTATAATTTCCTGGGAAAGGGATAAAGCTGGATTAGAAGTTTGAGGTACTTTTTGAGAGGCTGTAGTTTGAGGAACAGAGGCCACTGAGCTAATGCGATTAGCAGGGTCTAGGACTGACAATAACGTGCCAACAATCGCACCAACACCAACACCGACAATTAACAACCGCAAGGCATACAACATGGTTCTAGCCATGGGTTTTAACCTGGTCTTGCGTGATGCTTTTCTTTCTATTTTCGGCTTTTCGATGCGTACCGTCTTTAACCTCACCGTCCCTGGTTGAGAAAGTTGAGTATTCTTCTTGACTGTAGGCACGGGTTTCACTCCTGGAGGCATGATGATCCGTGATGCTGGTCTTCGCCCCCCAGACGGGATCGGAGCGGAACTGATATGATTACCTAGGCTTGTTACCTTGGCAGCCTCTCTTGGGCTAGAAACTGGCTGCCTGACAACCTTTGTCTGTCCTGTCTTGGGAACTGGACGTTTACGCCGGCGACGCTGTACAGGTTGCCCTCGTGATATAGGTATGAGTTTGTCACTTGATTCTGACATAGCTACTCCTTGCCACCTTCGACCCAGATTGTTATTTGATGCACCGTTATACTCAGTTTACCTTGTGGGACTAAGTAGTATTTTCGTATTCAGTTTACGCTATATTTATCTTTTTGGGTAATGATTGCGTCTATAATAACTCAATTTGCTAGTTATCTGGTTTAAGTTGGTTATAGGTAATTAGCAAAATTTCTGAACCTATCACCTATTTTTGTCTATTAATTGCCCATTCTATCTGTCGTAAAATCCCTCGTAACATTCCCACTTCCGTCGTTTGTAGGTAAGCACGATTATAGAGGTGGCGAAATTTTTCCATGCGACTAGCTGCGGTATGAGGATAAAGATAACCTATGGCAAGCAATAGAGATTCCAATTGTTGATAGTAAGCTTCTATGGCATCTAACGGGGCAATTTCTGGAGCGGGTATATTTTGCTCTATAAATAAGTCCGTAGCTTGTGACAATTCATAACAACAAATAGAAACCGCAGTAGCTAAATTCAAAGATGGATATTCTGGATTAGTGGGAATAAAAACTAATTTGTGGGCATAACTTAATTCTTCATTAGTTAATCCTCTATCTTCCCTACCAAAAATTAAAGCTACAGGCTTTTGGGTTTCTGCTAATAACCAGGGTAAAGCGGTGCGGGGAGTTTCTAGGGGGATTTCTCCACTGTATTCCCGTCCCATGGTAGCAATGGCACGGACACAGCCCTGTAATGCTTGTGGTAATGTGTCTACTATGACCGCAGATTCTAAAATATCTTTACCATGAACTGCCATTTTTAAGGCATCATCTGATCTGCGATCGCATTGAGGATTGACTAATATTAGTTTAGATAAGCCAAAATTTTTCATCACCCTGGCCACAGAACCCACATTCAATGGTCCTGCTGGTTCTACTAATACGATAATTACGTTGTTGTAACTGGTTTTTATATTAATATTTTCTGTCATTGAAGGAGTCTTTAAACTACAGTTATTCGGGCATTATGGCTAGATTTAGGTTTTACTCTAATTTCTACATCAATTTCAAAAGCATTGAGAAATTTAAACATTCTTTCTAGAGAAAAACCTGTGAGTCTTCCTCTCATTAAAGCAGAAACTTTTGGTTGATCAATTCCTAATAATTCAGCCGCTTCAGCTTGGGTGATATGACGTGCGGTGATAGCATTACTGATTTTGCGTGCTAGTTCTGCTTTTACTAGCATTTTATCTGGGTTGGGTAAACCCAAATCAGCGAATACGTTACCGCTACTGGTTGTTATTTCAATATTTTCTCTCATAATTATTTCCTTTTCTCTTCTAATTTGCGTGCTATATCCAAGAAACTGTTTGTAAATTTTCAACTTCCTGAAAATGAGCATCGCGTGTAACTAAAATTAGATTATATTGAAGACTTATGGCGGCAATCCAAATATCATTTTCAGGTAACGGACGACCTTTCAAACGTAGCTGATTTTTTATTTCACCGTATATTCGTGATGTTTCTGTATTACATTCAAGTACAGTATTATTGGAGATAAATTCTTCAATCCGTTCTAAATTCTCTTTTGAGCGTCCAGATTTTCTCGCACCATAACACAATTCCCCGACTGCAATACTGGGAATGAAAACTTCATTAGCTTGTGCAAGGTTATTTTTTACTACTAATTCACTGCCAAATAAAGCAATAATGATATTAGTATCGAGCAAGTATCTACCATTCATGAACATCAACCTTTCCACAATCTTGTTCTATTGCTTCACTCATTAGCTGTAAGTCTTCTTTGGGTATTGAACCTGCAAAATGCAGTAATTGTTTACCGGGAACACCTTTGATTTTTGAACTTGTTAAATTGCGGGCAAATTCTAGGACTTGATATTGCAAGTCTTGAGGCATGATTTTTAATTGTTCAATAACTTGGTCAGCAATAGATGTAGTCATAATATTTTTTCCTAGCATTGTTAAATACTATGTTATTGGAAAATCAAAGTTAGTCAAGAGTAGACCTTGCTACTACGATCTGAAAACGTTAGACCTGTAGTATAAAATTTGGACTTATTGACAAAAAAGTAGTAGCATTATGGTTAACCATAAAGAAATCCTCACAAGTACCACCAAGTGAGGACATTAACCAAAATTATTCAAATCGAAATGAACTCCTAAGTTATCCAACAAGGGAGTTTATTTGTTTCCAGGTATGAAATAGCCTACAGCCGCACCTATAGTAAGAGTTGCCATACTTTCAAAAGTTTTACGACTATCATTGTCTGTAAAAGCTAATGCTAGTAGTCCCAATAAAGCTACGGTAGCTATAACGCTTAGTGCAATATCTTTATATTGAGGTTTTGATTTAAAGATCATGGGGTTGATTTTGTGATGGACATTAGAAACCCCATAATCACATTACATCAAGAAAAGGTAAAGATTAACGCATACCTAATTTTTTCCTATCAAATAAAATAAGTACGTATAATAAAAAATGGTAATAATGAGAACTGCCGAGAAGTTCTCGGAACTGATGTAGAACTCACTTAGAACTATCATGGAATTATCAATAAATATACAACAATAACTTAGTATACGAATATTAACAATTATAATTAAATATAAAAAGTTGAATCTTTTCCAGTATTTAGGTATTAAGATAATTACTTAAATCCTTTCCTGGTAAGCAGACTAGAATTTTAATTGATGAAATATATTTTCGATTTTACAAATAAAATAATTAAAGATACAATAAAAAATTAATTGCTAATCTAAATAAAATAATTGATATTATCTCTTTATTAGAATAAGTAAATTTACAAAAGCCAGAATTATTTTTTAAGTATATTTATCATGACTTTTGTTACAAAAATATTAATAAAAATTTCAAGATTATTTTATGAATGTGATGAAACATTGATAAAATAACCTCTATCACTACACCCTTGACCCTAAATTGACTATGAACTTCTTACTATTCGATTTTGATGAAAAGTAGTTGTTAACTGTAGTTGATGTCGCTAACAGGGTGATAAAGTAGCTTGAAAGTAAGACTTTGTAAATCTTTAAATGTTATTTGACAAAAAGAGTACAAATTTATTTAGAAGTGTATTGATTATATGCTTAATAAGCTCGGTTAAAAATACAGTTTTATCTTGGTGTAAGCTCTAGAATTGGATTGATATTTTTAATGGTATTGTATCTCAAATTCTTATGGTATAAACTTTTGAGATATGGTTGTCACACTCACCTAGATATTTGATATAATATGGCGGTGTAGTTTACAAGTAGTCGTGCAAAATAAATTATACATTTAGGATATGGAACAGTAAACAGATAAACCAGATAAACATTACAGGAATTTTTATTTGTTCCAAAAATATTACAATTAATTTTGCTTATGTATTTAACTAAAATACAATGAACAATTAAATCTTTTCAAGATTAAATAATTTAGTAAACAAATAAATTTTTTGCCTTATATGACTATTAACAAAAATATAAAATTTGGAATTTCAAAAAGTGGTAAATACGTTTTAGATATTATACCCAAAGATCATATTGACAAACATTTAGAAAGATTAAAATTTTATAATGTTAATTATGAGGTTATTACTAGACAATATAGATTAAAAATTGAATTAGAAGAAGTTTGTTCTATAGTTTTTTCAAAGATAGAAAAATGTTTGATTGATAAACTTAAAAATGCCTATGATTTTATAGATAGAAGAGAATATTCATTGCCAGCTTCAAGCCACATTATATGTATTCTAAAAAATAATAGCTATGTTATTACAAGTAATAAAAAAGAAGAAATAGAAAAAATAAAATTATACTTCAAGCAGTATAAAAATGTGAATTATAAAATAGTATTGATTGGAGGTAAGACTATTTTTATAGTACATAAAAATATCCATGAAGCCATATCCGAAGATATAAAAAAATATATAAATATTATAAATGAAAATGATATTATAAATGAAAATGATGAAGAAATAATAAAACTTCAATCTTTAATTAGTGAATATGAAAATATTATTGGTAACAACAGTAAAGAACCAATTTTCAATTTTGGTGGTTGTATAGGATATCCTAGAGCGTAACCATTCAGAAGCAGACGTTAGTTATTCATTACTTCATTATACTCAAATACCTGTTTACATATCTCCTCGTAATAGGACTAAATAAATATATCTGCCTCTACTTGACTATTTATATATTTGTAATTACAATGTAAATACCACCCTATCCCCAAAAAATAAAATGGGTACAGCAATCAAAACCCGAATAGTCAAAATCGGCAACTCCCAAGGGTTACGCATCCCCAAAACCCTATTAGAACAAAGTGGAATTAACTCAGAAGTAGAAATAGAAGTTCATGGTAATCATCTCATCATTCGCCCAGTTGAACAAGTCAGAAAAGGTTGGGAAAAAGCATTTATAGAAATGGCAGAAAAACAGGATGATGTCTTATTAGATGATATCAACACAACAGAATGGGATCAAGCTGAATGGCAATGGTAGTCAACAGATTTGATGTTTTCCTAGTTAATCTTGATCCTACTATTGGGAGTGAAATTAAAAAAACACGCCCCTGTTTAGTAATTTCACCAAACGAAATAAACCACCATATTGCCACCGTCATAGTTGCACCAATGACAACAAAAGGGCAACCATATCCGACAAGAGTAACTTGTCAATTTCAAGGACAAAATGGACAAATTGTCTTAGACCAAATTCGTACAGTAGATAAAACTCGATTAGTCAAACTTCTGGGTCAAATTAGTGCAGAAGAACAAAAAACAGTTCTAGATATCCTAGCTGAAATGTTCGCCGAATAACCCTTCTTCCTTTGCGCTTTTGCGTGAGCCTTTCATTAACATAAAACAAAAGACGCAGAAAACCCTCTCTGCGCCTTGTGCGTCTCTGCGAGAAAAAACTCTTAAACCATCTCAGCAGTTTGCTGTGCTTGAGGCTGGAACATAAACAGAGAATAAACCACATCACGGCGGATATTCACCATCATATCCAAGAACAACTCATAACCCTCACTCTTATACTCAATGAGCGGGTCTTTTTGCCCATAACCACGCAAACCAACAGACTCACGCAAAGCATCCATTTGTTGCAGATGCTCCCGCCACAAAGTATCTATGCGTTGAAGAATGAAAAACCGTTCCGCTTGACGCATTAAACCCGGTTGAATTTGGTCAATTTGCGATTCCTTCATATCATAGGCAATCCGCGCTTGTTCGTGGAGGAAAGCCTTAATCTCCACCACCACCATATCCTCCAACTGGACAGACTGCATATCAGCCAACAGGTAAACAAACTCCTTCACCTTATCCACCAACTTATCCAATTCCCATTCTTCCGAAGGTAAATCAGGGTTGATGTAATAATCAACGATGTCGTCCATCGTTTTTTCCGCGTATTTAATTACCTGTTCCTTCAAATCTTGACCTTCCAACACCCGGCGACGTTCCGCATAGATAGCCCGACGTTGGTTATTCATCACCTCATCATACTCAAACACCTGCTTACGGATGTCGTAGTAATAGGTTTCCACCTTTTTCTGTGCGCCCTCTAAGCTGCGGGTTAACATTCCCGACTCAATGGGCATATCTTCTTCCACTTGGAAAGCATTCATCAAACCAGCAACGCGATCGCCGCCAAAGATCCGCAATAGGTTATCCTCTAAACTGAGGAAAAATCTTGTAGTTCCAGGGTCGCCTTGTCTGCCCGCCCGTCCGCGTAGCTGGTTATCAATACGTCGTGATTCGTGGCGTTCCGTTCCAATAACGTGCAAACCGCCTCTACTCACCACCTCATCATGTTCGCGGCTGGTAAATTCTTCATACTCATGCTTAACCTGCTGGTAAGCTTCCCGCAATTTCTGAATTACCAGGTCATCTGTCGGGGCTTTTTCCGCCGCCACAGCAACCTTATCCTCTGCTTCCAATTCTGGTAAACTCCGTTCACCGTAAGCCTTCACAGCCACCTCTACAGCCGCTTTTAAAAGCTGTTCTGTTTCCTTGCTTAATTGAGTGGGGAAAATTTCTGGAGAAGCCCGCCAAGTTTTCACCTTTTTACCAGGAACAAAGCCTTGTCCACCACCACTACCACCCATAGGTAGTCCAGAAGCCCTTTGTACACCAAAACTATCATCATCTTCTGGGCTAACAATGCGAGGCATAAAGTATTCCCGCAGTTTCAACCGCGCCATATACTCGGAGTTACCACCAAGGATAATATCAGTACCCCGTCCTGCCATGTTAGTAGCAATAGTTACAGCCCCACTGCGTCCAGCTTGGGCAATAATTTCCGCTTCCCGTTCCACGTTTTCTGGTCTAGCGTTGAGTAACTCGTGGGGAATTTCCATTTCCTTGAGGAGTCGGCTGAGAAGTTCAGATTTTTCGACACTGGTTGTCCCTACTAACACAGGTCTACCATTTTCGTGCATTTCGGCACATTCTCTAGCGATCGCTCTCCACTTTCCTGGTTCAGTCTTAAACACCATATCAGACAGGTCTTCCCGTCTTCTAATCCGGTTAGTGGGAATAATCGTCACTTCCAGTTTATAAATCTTTTCAAATTCCACTTCTTCCGTTTTTGCAGTTCCCGTCATTCCCCCCAACTTGGGATAGAGCAAAAACATATTTTGATAGGTAATTGTCGCCAAAGTTTGGGTTTCGGGCTGAATTTCTACGTGTTCTTTGGCCTCAATTGCCTGGTGTAAACCATCACTCCACCGTCGTCCCGGCAGTACCCGACCTGTAAATTCATCGACAATGACAATTTCGTCATTGCGGACAATATAGTTTACATCCTTGAGGAACAATTCTTTGGCCTTAATCGCATTAAACATAAAATGCGCCCAAGGGTCTTCTGGATCAAACAAATCGGTTACACCCAATTGATTTTCCGATTCGGCAAAACCCTCATCTGTCAATAGAACGTTACGATCCTTTTCATTGACTTCGTAATGCTCATCTTTTTGGAGACTAAAGGCAATTTCCGCCGCTTGTAAGTATTTTTCTGTCGGTCTTTCCACCTGACCAGAAATAATTAATGGAGTCCGGGCTTCATCAACTAAAATCGAGTCTACCTCGTCAATAACACAGAAATTAAAGGGACGTTGCACCACCTCAGCCATGGAGGTAGCCATATTATCCCGGAGATAGTCAAAACCTATTTCGCTGTTGGTGACATAGGTAATATCACACTCATAGTTTTTTTGGCGTTCACTGGGGGTCATGCTGGACTGAATTAGCCCCACACTTAACCCTAAGAACCGGTGTACCTGCCCCATCCATTCCGCGTCCCGACGCGCCAGGTAATCATTCACAGTAATTACGTGGACACCTTTACCAGTCAGGGCATTTAAATAACTTGGTAGGGTAGCTACTAAGGTTTTCCCTTCACCAGTTTTCATTTCAGCAATTTGCCCAAAATGGAGAATTATACCACCTTGTAATTGCACATCAAAGTGTCGTAATCCTAAGACACGCCGCCCTGATTCCCGCACCACAGCAAAGGCTTCCGGCAAGATATCATCTAGGGTTTCGCCATTAGCCAACCGTTGTTTAAACTCGACGGTTTTCGCTTTTAACTGTTCATCAGTCAGCGGCTTAATATCTTCTTCTAAGAGGTTAATTTCTGTAATGTAAGGTTGGTATTTTTTAAGTTTACGAGCGTTGGGATCGCCCAACAAAAGTTTTAGCATGGCAGTTTATAGAATTAAATCAAGGGGAATGGAGATTTAAGCTTTGGCTATATGATTATAGACGTTTAATCTAACCCAGCCGTTGTGCTTATGGATGGGTGGAAAATGAGAATTTACTCAAAAACCGAATGAAAATTAATCAATCACTTTTATATAAGGATTGGTTTTAATTATTATCTTAATATTTAAACTGCTTCATTGGTCAGTTGTCAGTTGTCAGTTGTCAGTTCCCTGCCCCCTGCTTCCTCCTCCCTGTCTCTACTCCCAATCTGGAGTAAGGCTGCGGAAATCATACTTATCAGCCCCAAGATGACAACTCGCACAACTACCAATATTTAAAGGATTGGGTAATTTTACACCAGGATGTAAAGCCCGAAAATAACGGGAGTCTTTGAGGCGATAGGGTGTTGTTTCATCTTGGAGTTGCACGCGGGAAAAGGTGTAAAGATATTTTGATACTAAAAGATGTTGAAGCTTGCCTAAAGGCTGGATTTGTGCGCCATAGTGTTGGGAGTCTTCTAGGAGATTTTGCCAAGTTTGGCTAGGAAATATAGCCGGTGGTAAGGCAATATGACAAGATGAGCAATTTTCTAGATAATTTTCTTGTCCTGGTTGGTATTGTGCGGGTATGACATCAACAGTCCCAATTGCAGCCCCAGGATTTGCACCGTGGGCACTGGTGGCAAATCCCAATATCCAGCCCATAGCTACACTCCAAGCAAAAATCACCAACATGACGATGAGTAGTTGGCGTTTTAGTCGGCGATGGGATTTAATTTTAACTAAATTTGACATAGAGTTCTCAATTTATGCTGAGGTTGAGAAATGGTTTTCTATATTAACAATTTCATAAAGACGTTTTATGAACACGTCTGGACATCTAAAATACCAGTAATTTTAGGAATCTGGGAGTAATTTAGAACAAAAATTTACAGGCTTTCTAAGTAGCTTAACAGGTCTGACATTTCTGGGACAGTGGGCTGAAATTTGGGCATGGGAGGAGTTTCTCCGCTAGTTACTTGATGAATTAATCCATAGCGGGATTTATATTTGGAGATTTCACGTAAACTCGGACCAACTAGGCCATTTCCTTCTAAACCATGACAGCCAGCACAGTTGATTTGGAAAATAGCTTTTCCCTGGACTGGGTTTCCCTGGAGGGATAAAACACTTTTAACATAAGGATCAGAGGCTTTGACTATCTCAATCCCAAACAGGATTAAAGGGATAGCTATCAGCATCGCTACGGTGAAGATAACGATCTGTTGAATTAGGGTTTCAGGTTTGATTAGCTGGTTATCCAAAAGGTTTACTTTGACAATGTGCAAGTTTTCGTTTTCTACACATAGCTTAAAATTTCTTGATTGTGTTCGCAAGTACATCAGATGATTTTTAGCTATTATTTAGATTTAAAACTTCTATGGAACGCGGGATTAGTGCCAGATTTGGTAAAATCAAAAATAGGACACGACTATTTAATAATTACAACAAGGAGCTTTACAGTGGTTGAACCCCTACTATCAGGTATTGTGCTTGGTTTGGTTTTTGTAACTTTAAGCGGATTATTCTACGCTGCTTATAGACAATATAAACGTCCTACAGAATTGGGCGGCTGATATTAATTGAGGAGTCAGGAGTCAGGAGTCCAGGAAGAAGAAAGAAGAAAGAAGAAAATTCTCCGTCTGTTCCCTATTCCCTATTCCCTGCTCCCTGTTCCCTGTTCCCTGTTCCCTGTTCCTGATAGAATGTCAAAGCTGTTTTACCATAGCTTTTTTGACGGCAGATTTCCCAGTTGTCAATGTTTGATGGTTGCCAATTTCTGTAACGATGTTCGACGGCTATTTCTCCTTGGGAATCTAAAAGCTGATATTGCGCGATCGCTTGTAATACTGGTTCATATAATCCACTAGCATAAGGTGGATCAAAATATATTCTGTCAAATTTTTGACCTGATAATTTTTTTAACTGTTGGGTGACATCTCCCCGTAATAGCTGAAATTTTTGGTCTGGCTTGGCTACCTGTTGCCAATTTTCTTGAATTATGGCACAGGATTGACTAGATTCTTCAATGCCGATGACAACGCTGGCTTCTCGGCACAAAGCCTCCGCACCCATAGAACCACTACCGGCGCACAAATCTAACCAGCGACAACCAACGATTGTCCCCTGCCAAATATTAAACAATGCTTCCCGGACTCGCGCACTGGTAGGTCTGGTATGTTCACCTGGTAAAGTTTTTAGCAGACGATTCCCGTAAATTCTCAGACTCATTACTTATTAATCATTAAAACTTGAACTTTGAAAAAATAAACACCTGAAAATATTCCAAACTTTTGTTAAGCAAAAACTTTTTCGCGGACTTGAGCCACAAAATTAGATAAGATTTGCAATCCCACATTTGATGATTTTTCAGGATGGAATTGGACAGCCATGAGATTTTCATGAGCGATGGCCGCCGTAAAAGTTTGCTCACCATGAGTCACAGTCGCTGCTCGCACTTGGGGATTTGTGGGTTCAACATAGTAAGAATGCACAAAATAAACCCAAGGATCGATAGGTAAATGTTCCCATAAAAGACTTTTTGGCTGGTTGAGTTGGAGTTGATTCCAACCCATGTGGGGAATTGTCATCCCCGGTTGAGAACGAAATCGGCGGACTTTTCCCGGCACAATTCCTAGTCCTGGTAATGTTCCTTCGGCGCTGGATTCAAACAAAATTTGTAATCCTAAACAAATACCTAAGAAAGGTTTACCAGAAGCGATCGCATCTTTAATAGGTTGTTCCAAACCCCGCGCTCGCAAATGTTGTACCGCCGGATCAAATGCTCCCACTCCTGGCAAAACTATAGCATCTGCTTTTGCCAACTCTTGAGAACAATAAGTAACGTGAGGAGTTGCACCAGCTTTTTCTAATCCTTTGCAAACAGAGTGCAAATTTCCCATATCGTAATCAACAACTGCAATCACTGGCATTTAGCTGCTCCTTGTAAATTTATGAGGGAGGGCTTTTAATTATTCTAATTCTAATTATTATTTATAATGCAAAAAAAAATACTATTAACTTCTTTTGACATTTGGTTAAGCCAACAAGAGTCAAATTCATCCGATGACTTGTTACTCGCACTAGCCAAAATGGCTTCACTTCCCCATGATTTAAATTTTTTGCACCGTCTCCCTGTAGATGTGCAACTGGCAAGTTCTCGCGTCATTGCCAAAATTAATGAACTCCAACCTGATTACATTATCTGTTGTGGTATGGCTGCAAGTTGTTCACAATTAAGCGTAGAAGTCATTGCCCGTGGTACAGGCATCTTGCCTGTAGAGTCTATAAATTCTACTGATATTTTGCCAATAGAGTCTATAAATTCTCCCGAAAATATTTTGCAAACCACCGTTGATATCGAAAAATTATTAGTGGGAGCAGCCGCAGTTGAGATTAGCTACGATTGTGGTAAGTTTGTCTGCGAGGGACTTTATTATTCAGTCTTGGACTATTTACACCAGTCCCAACTCTCAATTAAGTGTATTTTTGTTCATGTCCCAATTTTAAATCAAGAAAACTTGATAGAGATAATTGCTGATTTCGTTTTGATCATTAACAACTTGGCACTTCTCTAGAAATATTAACGTCTGTTTAAACAAATTTACTCAGTATTATGTTACCACTATTACTTGCTTTCAGCCTTGCTCAAGCTGCTCCTGCCACACCAGCACCAGAAGAAATATTACAAATACAATCAGTACGTCCTTTACCGGGAAAATTGGATTCAGTGCCGGTATTTAATAGCAATAGTCCAGAACTAGTATTAAAAGAAGGAATTTTACTTTCTACATTTCCAGCAGCGGGAAAAAAAGTCACCTCAGCCCATTTAAATTTTCCCTTGCGCGGACAGTTTGATATTTTTGCCCATCATATTGCTAAAGCTGACCCACCGGAAAATTTACGTTCTTTGTATTTGGGCATCATCTTACATAATCCTGGTTCTCAACCAGTGACAGTAAATATATTGCAAGGTGCGAGTTATTTAAGTCAACCAGATGCCCCATTTAAAGATTTAGCATCCTTACTTCCCAATGACTTAGGAACAGTTTTTGCCGGGCCTGGGAGTCGAGTCATGTCTGATATTTTGAGAGGAAAAAGACAAGATATTTTCCCCTCCCAAATTATTATTCCCCCAGGGGAAAGCCAGATGTTATTAAATTTACCAATTCCCGTCCAAGGACTAACACCCCCTTTAAATGGTCGGTCTACATATCTGCGGCTGCGAAGTAATGGTAATGTTTACGCGGCAAGTTTGGCGATGTTTGCCCGTATAAATACTGACGGTAGTGAACGTGCGCCCAATTTAGCAGAATGGCAAAATTTGTTAGACAATGGTGAATTATCTACCCCTAGAGATAAAGTCCCCACTCCCATAGTAGGAAACAACAAACCGACAATTTACGGACGTGTAGCGGGAGTATCCAAGGGTTCTCGATGGTTAGCAGATATAGTAGATGCACCGAAAAGCAAGTATTTAACAATTCCTCAACCTGGTGCAGCCTTTTCCTACGGTTTAAGTACATTACATGGGGGAACTTTCGGCACAAATCAAATTCAAACCGCACCTATGTTAGTGCGCTACCCTGATACTGCTTATTACGCTCATGGTAATTATGGGATTCAATATAGTCTCAAGTTACCTTTATACAACAATACTCAAAATCCACAAACTGTGAGCGTTGCGATCCAAACTCCACTGAAAGAGAATGAGTTAAGTAAATCGGGACTGCGCTTTTTAAAGCCACCAGCGCGTCAAGTCTTTTTTCGGGGAACGGTGCGCTTACGTTATCAAGAACAGGGAAAATGGCAAAATAAGTTTGTGCATTTAGTTCAAAAGCGTGGTGAAATGGGAGAACCTTTGGTGTTATTGAATATAAAACCAGGTCATACTTCTTTAGTCCAAGTTGACTTTCTTTACCCACCTGATGCTTCACCACCACAGGTTTTAACGGTATCAACCCAAGCTAAATAGGTAAACAGCATTAAACATTCAGCAAAATGATAAAATTACATCTTAAATTATCCCACAAGATATTTTTTGATTAGTTACTTTAGAGGGTGTTTCAAAAGTCTAAATTCATACTAGCCCTGGCGATTAGAAATCGCGGCTACACAGACAAAACCCACCTATTCCTTCGGAACGCTACGCGAACGTGGGTTAAAAAGCTTAATTTTTCGCTAGTCCACGCAGGTGGACTTGATTTGTGTAGTAGCGTTCGCCCTTAGCGTGGCGAAGCCATATTATATTCGCCCAAAACTTTTCAAATAAAGAAAAATTACGAGCTGATAAATTAGCAGCAAAATTACAAGAATTGGGAATTAATCCTGATGATTTGTAAAATGTAAATCGAATGTAAAAGCCCTAGCGAATAGAATATGGCTTCGCCACGCTACGCGAACGCGGCTATACAAACAAAGTCCGCCTGCGCGGACTAAAAAATCAAAAATTCATAACCCACGGAGGTGGGTTATGCTTGTGTAGACGCGGTTTCTAACCGCCTTTCAAAATTTCATCATCTACAGAAAAATCAACTTCTAATTTATCTTGTCCATTGATTAAATAATCATTTTCTAAAGAATCTTGCAAACCAGAAGTTAAATCATATTTAGGTTGCCAATTTAATTCTATTTGTGCTTTATTTACCGATGCAAAGAAATGCTGTACGCGCATCGGAAAAGCTTTCCGTTTACCGAAATCAAACTTTTTGGGATCATAATGGACAATTTTAATATCATCAGCAGACTTACCAGCAGCCACAGCACAAGCACGCGCTAAACCATCGAAAGTGACAAAGCGATCGCCAGAAATATTATAAATCTGCCCAATCGCCTTTTCATTACCAATTACTTGGGTCATTGCTTGAGCTAAATCCCAGACATGGCCAAGCTGAGTGATGTGCATACCATTTCCCGGAATACAAATCGGGCGATCGCGGACAATTCTATCAAAAAACCAACTTTCCAAAGGATTATAATTTTGTGGTCCGTAGATATAAGTAGGACGAATAGAAGTAAAGGGGATTCCTAACTGTTTGAGGTAAGCTTCCGTTTCATGTTTACCCTTGTGACGACTCTTAGGATCTACAGTATCCCCCTCGATATGAGGCATTTGGTCAGATTTGAGGTACACACCCGCAGAACTCATATACACAAAGTGTTTCACCCGTCCTTGGAAAATTTCTGCCAGAGGTTGAGTATCCGTGAGTTCCCTGCCATTATTGTCAAAAATGACATCAAAGGTTTCTTGTGCTAACTTTTCTTTAAGTTGGTTTGAGTCAGTGCGATTGCCGATAATTTGTCCTACCCCTGAAGGTGCAGGATGATTACCACGATTAAACAAAACCACCTCATGTCCAGCCTTCAACAGTAGTTGAGTTAAGTACACACCAATAAACCGAGTTCCACCAATAACCAGAATCCGCATAACTTCCTCATTCCTAGATAACCACAAGTGGCAAAATCACTCTTGTATAGCAGGTTATCAGGTTGGAGTGTGATCTTGGAACATCTTTTGGTAGGATTGTATCTTCTATTCAAGCTGGGATTTTCCTGTGTATGAATGAAAATGAGAAAGATATAAGATCACCTCATTAAATTAGCCGAATTACCTTCCACCCATTCAAGTTAACTGTGTCTTTAGAATATGCTTTGGTTCATGAGTGGTTAACCCCTCAAGCTACCGGTGGTTCAGAACTCGTAGTTCAGGAAATATTAAATCATATTGAAGCTGATTTGTATGCCCTGATTGATTTTGAATCCAGCAATCCCGAAAGTTATTTGTACAAACGTCAAATTGGCACAACGTTTTTACAACAATTTCCCCAAGCGCGTCAAGGAGTCCAAAAATATTTACCCTTATTACCCTTGGCCATTGAACAATTGGATTTGCGAGCATATGAAGTCATTTTATCTTCATCTCATGCCGTAGCTAAAGGAGTCTTAACCACGCCTAATCAATTGCATATCTGTTACTGCCATAGCCCCATGCGTTACGCTTGGGATTTAACTTTTGATTATCTCAACCAAAGCAAACTAGGGCAAGGAGCAATTGGCTGGATTACGCGGTATATTCTGCATAATTTGCGGCAATGGGACGTAATCAGTGCCAACCGGGTAGATTATTTCATTGCCAACTCTCAACACACAGCTAGACGCATTTGGCGTTGCTATCGTCGGGAAGCCACCGTCATCTATCCACCAGTTAATCTGGATGAATGTTCCTTTTCCTCAGAAAAAGAGGATTTTTACTTGATAGTTTCCCGATTAGTGAGTTATAAACAAGTTTCCTTAATTGTTGAGGCTTTTAATCACCTAAAAAAACCCTTGATAGTTATTGGCACAGGACCCCAAATGACCAAGTTGCAGGAAATAGCTCAACCGCATATCCAAATCTTAGGATGGCAACCCGATCATATCGTTAAACAATACATGGCTCGTGCTAAAGCCTTTGTTTATGCTGCTTGCGAAGATTTTGGCATTGCCCTAGTTGAAGCCCAAGCTTGTGGAACTCCGGTAATTGCATACCGTGTAGGTGGTGCATCAGAAACAGTTAGAGATATTCGTACTCATCCTGATACAGGAACTGGTATATTATTCAAAATCCAAACAGTAGGAGCTTTAGTAGATGCCGTAGAAAAATTTGCCGATCATCAACATTTATACAGTTACAAGTATATACAAACACACGCTAATCAATTTTCTCGACAGGTTTTTGCAGAACGTTATCTAGGTTTTATCAATGAATGTCGTGAAAAAAGAGTTTACCTAAAGTAAACATCAGCCTTTTTGTATTTATTTTCTAGGAAGATAGCAAATTTTTCCTCAAAATCACTGCCTTTTAGCTTTAAGATCGGGACTATGTGTGGTGTGGATTATAAAGGAGTATGATGACTGCCCAGAGTTCACTCCTCTCCGGCAAACGTTACCCGCGTAAGGATAACAGTACATCTATGGCTGTTTTATCAAAACGTGGTCAGAAAGTTAAACAGCCAAAGGTAAAATCCAGAAGTTTATCTTTTCAGGGTTTATACGGAGAGTTTTTTAAACGACTGTTTGATATAGTTTTTTCATTGTCAGTGTTAATTTTGTTTTCTCCCATCTACATGATATTGGCTCTATTGATAGCTCTAAGCTCAAAAGGTCCGATTTTTTATGTTCAAGAACGGGTAGGCAAAAACTATCGGAGCTTTAATTGTATTAAGTTTCGCACTATGGTAAACAATGCTGACGAAATTCTCGTGGAAATGATGGCAACATCACCCCACCTGCGAGAAGAATTTGAAAACAATTTTAAGCTGAAAACAGACCCTCGAATCACTAAAATTGGTCATTTTTTGCGAATTACCAGCTTAGATGAGTTTCCCCAATTTTGGAATGTTCTCAAAGGGGATATGAGTGTAGTTGGGCCACGTCCCTTAGTAGCGGAAGAATTACCAAAATATGGTGAATATATCCATCATGTTTTAACAATTCGTCCTGGAATTACGGGTTTGTGGCAAGTATCCGGGCGTAATGATATTCCTTATCCCCGAAGGGTGCAAATAGACCTACATTATGTCAATGTTAGGAATTTTTGGCTAGATTTGTGGATTATCCTCAAAACAGTTAATGTTGTCATTCTGCCCAAAAACAAAGGAGCTTACTAAGTAAGTACGCAAATTCCCTGTTGTGGGGCAATATCATGCCCCAAAAATTATTTTGGATGACAAAAGTATAAAAGTATAAATTTTATTTATTCTTTCTTTACAAGAAACCTAACTAGATAAATTTTTAGTGAAGATTATAATTAATACGCATAAAATTAATTATTATGACTGCATCAAATCCATAATTATTTGTTAAAGTAATTTTTATTAAGTATATTTGTTTACAGTCAACTTTTGATAGCAACTAATACTTGTATCTTCACTATCGGCTAGGGTTTGCATTTAAATGCTAGTTTAGAGTAGATCATGTCAATTATCCAATTAAGAACTACGAGGCATCACCAAGCATGACACAACGAAAACGAGCTTTGATTACTGGGATCACTGGTCAAGATGGTTCTTATTTAACTGAACTTTTGCTAGAACAAGGTTATGAAGTACATGGGATTATTCGCCGCACTTCTACCTTTAACACAGACCGCATTGATCATATGTACGAAGACCCCCATAAACAGGGTGTGCGGCTGTTTCTCCATTATGGTGACTTGACGGACGGGACAACACTGCGGCGGATTCTCGAAGAAGTCAAACCCACAGAAATTTATAACTTGGGCGCTCAATCCCACGTTAGAGTTAGTTTTGATTCACCTGAATATACAGTAGACGCTGTAGGCATGGGTACATTACGTTTGTTAGAAGCTATCCGTGACTATCAACATCGCACGGGGATTGAAGTCCGTTTCTATCAAGCTGGTTCTTCAGAAATGTATGGCTTAGTACAAGCAGTCCCCCAAAGTGAAACTACACCTTTTTATCCCCGTAGTCCCTACGCTTGTGCTAAGGTATACGCCCACTGGCAAACAGTGAATTACCGTGAATCTTACAATTTGTTTGCTTGTAACGGCATTCTTTTTAATCATGAATCTCCCAGAAGGGGTGAAACATTTGTTACTCGCAAAATTACTAGAGCAGTAGCCCGCATTGTTGCTGGTAAACAAAAAAATATCTTCATGGGTAATTTGGACTCCAAGAGAGATTGGGGTTATGCCAAAGACTACGTAAAAGCCATGTGGTTGATGTTGCAGCAAGAACAACCTGATGATTATGTAGTGGCAACTGGTGAAACCCATTCTGTGAAAGAATTTCTGGAGTTAGCATTTAGTTATGTCAATCTTGATTGGCAAAATTACGTAGAGTTTGATGAACGTTATCTGCGTCCAGCCGAAGTAGATTTGTTAATTGGTGATCCAACTAAAGCCCAGCAAAAATTAGGTTGGCAACCATCCATAACATTTAAAGAACTGGTTGCTCTTATGGTGGAAGCTGATTTACAAGCTTTGGGTTGTATTGCGACTAATGGTAATGGTTCAAAACCACATGAAGATATTGCTACTACCCGTCAAGAACTAGGATCTCTGCACTTTTAATTCAGATCAAGGATAATAAGATGACAGCTTTAGAATTAGCAAATAAACGGATTCTTGTCACTGGTGGGGCGGGTTTTCTCGGCCGTCAAGTGATAGATCAACTATGTCAGAATGGTGCTGATCGTGAGAAAATTACTGTGACGCGATCGCATAATTGTGATCTGCGGGTTTGGGAAAATTGCCAACGGGCAGTAGACCAACAAGATATTATCATTCACTTAGCCGCCCATGTTGGTGGTATTGGTCTGAACCGAGAAAAACCCGGCGAGTTATTTTACGATAACTTGATGATGGGAACTCAGCTAATCCATGCTGCTTATCAACAAGGCATAGAAAAGTTTGTTTGTGTAGGAACTATCTGCGCCTATCCCAAGTTTACCCCTGTACCATTTAAAGAAGATGATATCTGGAATGGTTATCCAGAAGAGACCAACGCCCCCTATGGAGTGGCTAAAAAAGCCCTTTTAGTCCAACTGCAATCTTATCGTCAGCAGTATGGTTTTAATGGCATTTACCTTTTACCAGTGAACTTGTACGGACCTGAAGATAACTTCAACCCCAGCAGTTCTCATGTGATTCCAGCTTTAATTCGCAAAGTTCAAGAAGCCCAAGCGAAGGGAGAAAAACAACTTCCTGTGTGGGGTGATGGTTCTCCTACCCGTGAATTTTTGTATTCTACAGATGCAGCACGGGGGATAGTGATGGGAACTCAGTTTTATAATAATGCTGAACCCGTAAATTTAGGAACTGGTTATGAAATCTCTATCAAGGATTTAATTACCTTAATTTGCGAATTGATGGAGTATGAGGGTGAACTTGTGTGGGAAACCGACAAACCCAATGGCCAACCTCGACGTTGTTTGGATACGGAAAGGGCAAAACAGGCTTTTGGTTTTACCGCTCAGGTAGAATTTAGAGATGGGTTGAAGAATACTATTGATTGGTGGCGGAAAAACGCTGCATAGAGAATCTCGTTCCCAGTCTCCGACTGGGAATGCCTTCATAGAGGCTCTGACTCTAGTAGAATGTAAGGCAGAGCCTTCTTAATTGATTCCCATACAGAGTATGGGAACGAGGGAAATCTAAAATCCAAAATCTAAAATCTAAAATCCAAAATTGTCTCAGCTAAATAAAAAAGAATTGCGGCGGACTCTCCTCCAAAAACGCCAGTCAATGACATTATTAGAATGGAGAGAAAAGAGCGATCGCCTCACTACCAACATCCAAAACTCAGTTATATTTAATCAAGCAAATACAATTCTGGCTTTTTTTAGCTTTCGTCAAGAACCTGATATTAGCTCGCTGTATACCAACACTAACAAACATTGGGGTTTTCCTCGTTGTGTTGATAAATCTCTAGTTTGGCATTCTTGGCAATCTGATGATGTGATTAATATCGGTGCTTATGGGATTACAGAACCTCACCACGAAGCACCAATAATTGAGGTGGAATCAGTAGATTTAATTCTTGTCCCCTGTGTGGGTTGTGATGTCCAAGGATACCGCTTAGGTTATGGTGGGGGATATTATGACCGTTTGTTAAATTCACCCGGTTGGAAGGCAAAAGCGACTATAGGAGTAGTTTTTGATTTTGCTTATTTATCGCAATTACCGGTTGATACTTGGGATAAACCTTTAGAAAGGGTAATTACAGAAAATGGAGATTAGGTAATTATTAAATAATTTCAAAGTTGGGAAATTATAATAATTCTTAATTTTGTAAAATCGGAAATTTTTGATAAGATAAAAATATCATCTTGTTGGCGGTTTTAATTTACAATTATATTCAATTTATAAATATGCGTATTGAAGAATTACATTTACAAAACTTTCGAGGTTTTCGAGAACTTAAATTAACACTTCCTCCTGATTTAGCTGTATTTATTGGATCTAATGGTTCAGGGAAATCATCTATTTTAGATAGTATTGCTGTCATTCTTTCACAATTTGTATCTATTTTACAAAAGACAAGTAAAAAGAAATTAGAATTTGATATATCAGCAGATGACATAAACATCAATGCAGAAATAACACATAATAAAATTAATTTGGTTATTGACTCAGAAACAAAAATTATATGGGAAATTCTCACACATAAACATAAAAAATATCGGCTAAAATCCTCAGTGTACAAGCACAAAATTAACAACTATGCTGTACAAATAATTAAAAACCTCAATAATCAACCAGATTTAAGTTTACCAATCCTAATTTATTATCAAACAAATAGAATTTTAATAAATTCTGCATCTATTAAAGATATAACTAAAGACAAAACAGAAGCAACTTCCATAAATAATCAAATTGATGCTTATAAAACAGCATTTTCTAAAAATGTCAATGATTTTAGAGATTTTTTGTATTGGTTCAAAGAACAAGAAGAATATGAAAATGAAGTTAGATTAAGAGAAGATAATAACTTTAGAAACCCTAATTTACAAATTGTCAGAAAAGCATTAGAAAAATTTTTAGAAGGGTTTCCCAATACTGAATTTTCCGATTTACATATAGTAAGAGTCAGTTCTAATAAAGAATCTGGTATTCGTCAGTTAATTAAACCTTCATTAGTTATCAAAAAAAATGGTAAAAACTTTAAACTAGATCAGCTTTCTGACGGTGAAAAAACTTTACTTATGTTAGTCGTTGACATTGCCAGAAGGTTAGCAATTTTAAATCCTAGTATTACTAATCCGTCAGAATTGCTAGAAAAAGGAACAGGAATAATATTAATTGATGAAATAGATTTACATTTACATCCTCAATGGCAAAGAATTGTAATTCCTAGCTTTAGAAAAACATTTCCTAATTGTCAATTTATTGTTACTACTCACTCTCCTCAAGTTTTGAGTGGAGTCAACCGAGAAAACGTATTTATTTTAGAAGATTCAGCAATTGTAGAATTAACACCCCACACTTTTGGTCGAGACAGTAATTCAATTCTTTCTGAGGTTATGGGTGTAGAAAAAAGACCTGTGAAAATGCAGGAAAAAATAGACAAATGTTTTGAAATGATAGATAATGATAACTTAGAAGAAGCTAAACTAGAACTAAAAAAGTTATCTGAATTATTGGGAAATAATGATCCAGATATGGTTCAGGCTTATACGCTTATTGACTTTTTAAACAGGGTAGAATGAAACGCATTATCAAAGGTTCAGAACCTCCATGTCTTTTACAATACCGTCAAATAGATGGTGCAAATTATGACGGATATAGTCCAAAAAAGTCTTTAAAAGAGGCATTGTTGACTGAACAAGGTTATATTTGTTGTTATTGTATGCGACGAATATCTATAGACAATATGGAAATTGAGCATTGGCAACCACAAAGTAAATATCCAGAATTACAAATAAATTATAAAAATCTCCTTGCTTCTTGTTCAGGTAATCGTGGTAGCCAAAAGGATAATCAGCATTGTAATCCAAGAAAAGGTGATGTAGAAATTATTATTAATCCAGCCGATGTTAGTAAAAATTGTGAAAATTATATCAGATATAGTTCTACTGGGAAAATTTTTTCTGATGATGAAACTATCAATCATGAACTAAATGAAATTTTAAATCTTAACTATCAAACTCTTATAGAAAATCGTAAAATAGCTTTCCATACTGTGATTAATGCTTTAAATAGAAAATTTCCGAATAAAACTTGGTCAAAAGAAGCTATCAAAAAGATGCTAGAAAAACTGACTACTAAAGACAAAGAAGGCAAATATAGTCCATATTGCCAATATATTTTTTGGTATTTAAGCAAAAGATTAAATAACCCTTAACCCGTGTAATCAGATACTCTCATATATCTACTATTTAAAAAATATAAATGATTCAACTCAACACCAATCATATCCAAACCATCAAAAACCACGCAGAAAAAACCTACCCAAATGAATGCTGTGGATTAATCTTAGGCCATATCAATAGTGAATATAAAACAGTAGTAGAAGTAATAACTACAGAAAACGTCTGGAATACAGAAAAAGGTAATTTTACAGAAGACCAAGAACATAGTACCAGCAGCAGATATGCCATATCGCCCCAAGTCATGTTACAGATGCAAAAAGAAGCGAGAAACCGTAACTTAAACATTATTGGTATTTATCATTCCCATCCAGATAATCCCGCCATCCCCTCAGAATGGGATAAAATATATGCTTGGCCAGAATACTCTTATGTGATATTATCCGTACGAAATACTGAAGCTGGTGAACTGCAAAGCTGGACTCTTGATGACAACCACCAGTTTCAAGCCGAGACAATTGAACTGATAAAATTAGCAAATTTAAGTTAACATTAATACTCCGCGCTGATTCATACAACTGCTATGCTAAATCCCAATCTGGATGAAATCCAGTTGACGAAAGACGACTACGAACGCTACTCCCGCCACTTAATTTTGCCAGAAGTGGGCATGGAAGGGCAAAAACGCCTAAAAGCCGCCAGTGTATTGTGTATCGGTACTGGTGGACTAGGTTCACCATTGCTGTTATATCTTGCAGCAGCAGGTATCGGCAGAATTGGTATTGTTGATTTTGATGTTGTGGATACTTCTAACCTCCAACGTCAAGTTATTCACGGGACATCTTGGGTAGGTAAACCCAAAATCGAATCAGCAAAAAACCGGATTCATGAAATTAACCCCCATTGTCAGGTTGATTTGTATGAAACTCGTCTGAGTTCCGAAAACGCCCTCGATATTATTCGTCCTTACGATATCGTTGTTGATGGCACTGATAACTTCCCGACTCGGTATTTAGTTAACGATGCTTGTGTATTGTTAGATAAACCCAACGTTTACGGTTCTATCTTCCGTTTTGAAGGACAAGCAACCGTCTTTAACTATGAAGGTGGTCCAAACTATCGTGACTTATATCCCGAACCACCACCACCAGGAATGGTTCCTTCCTGTGCTGAAGGTGGTGTTCTGGGAATTTTACCAGGGATGATTGGTATTATTCAAGCCACAGAAACAGTCAAAATCATTCTGGGTAATGGTACTACCTTGAGTGGTAGACTGGTGCTTTACAACGCCTTGGATATGAAATTCCGGGAGTTAAAACTGCGTCCTAACCCCATCCGTCCAGTTATTGACAAGCTAATAGATTACGAACAATTTTGTGGGATTCCCCAAGCCAAAGCCGAAGAAGCGAAACAGCAGATGGAAATTCAAGAAATGACAGTCAAGGAATTGAAGGCGTTATTAGATAGTGGTGCGAAGGACTTTGTGCTGCTAGACGTGCGTAATCCTCATGAGTATGAAATTGCGAAAATTCCTGGTTCTGTGTTAGTCCCGTTACCAGATATTGAAAATGGTGATGGTGTGGCTAAAGTGAAGGAATTACTCAATGGACACCGTTTAATTGCTCATTGTAAACTGGGTGGACGTTCGGCGAAAGCCTTGGCTATCCTCAAAGAAGCAGGTATTACTGGTACAAATGTTAAAGGGGGAATTAATGCTTGGAGTCAAGAAGTAGATACTTCTGTTCCTCAGTATTAATACTTCTGCGCCGGATTGTTGGTGATGTTCATAGACATTTCTCTAGTAATCCTCAATCTGATGTAAACAAAAAGATACCCGATATTTGAGAGCAGTCGGGTATCTTCTTATTCTAGATATAGAGGAATCTAGTTTAATTTGTATATCTAATTTATACAAAAAAATCTTTAAAAAATACCAAAATTGTACATTACTTATACTCTTTTTAAAGAGTAAGATGTCTAAAGTTTGCATAAACTTCATGGAAAATTTAGCATTAGCAGTTTCTAGATAGATGAGGACATCCAGTGATTATAAAGCATAGCTGTAGCGTGGCGTTAGCCATAGGTCATGTTGCGCTATCAGAAACTCAAAAACTTTCAAGCTTCCTATGACAAGTAAGCTGTTACGCAGCTAAATTTGATAACCATAATTTACTTGAACTTTGTGGTGCGGGCATCTTGCCCGCTAGAATTATACAAACTAAATGCACAACAGCTTAACAAGGAATTGAGAGTAAATTCACTTTCACAAACACAACTTAACTAGCATCTATCGCCACAGTAAATTGCCAAAACAATAATAGATTGCATTATGGATACGCTTTCCACAAACAATTCCAAGATTCTGATTGTAGATGACGATTCTAGTGTCCGTAACCTTATTCAGCGTTTCTTGAGTCGGAAATATCAAATAGAATCGGCGGCGGATGGTAAAACTGCTCTTGTCTTATTTGAGCAATTTAATCCTGCATTAGTGATTCTAGATTGGAATCTACCAGATGCAAATGGTTATAAACTCTGCCAGGAAATGCAAAGTCGTACCAATGTTTTAGTAATGATGCTTACCAGTCGCAATGATGAAGCTGATAAAATTAAAGTCCTGGCTGCTGGTGCAGATGATTTTTTAACTAAACCATTTAGTTTAGCCGAGGTGGAAGTCCGGGTAGAAGCCCTATTAAGGCGTGTCCGCTATATCCAGCCCACAACCCCACAACGTCTCAATTTTAACCACTTAGCCATTAATTCAGAAGCGCGAGAGGTAACACTCAATAATAAACCTTTAGCTTTAACTGCTTTGGAATTTAACATCTTACATTTTCTAGCTACCCATCCTGGACAAGCATGGAGTCGGACTCAATTGATCCAAAAGATTTGGGGCTGTGACTATGTAGGAGATGGCCGCGTGGTTGATGTGCATATTGGTCAACTACGAAAGAAAATGGAAACTGATTCTAGTATGCCGGAGTTTATTAAAACGGTGCGGGGTTATGGTTATAAATTTGACCCACCAGAAAACACCAAAGTTTAAACTCTGGAAAATATGATTGTTGCAATAGCTTAGTAACTTGGTTGAATCCGTGCATTACCTCGTTATTAATCTTCAGATATTGAAGTTAAAGCCAGTCAGGGTTCTGTCGAGGACGTAAATTACCCATACATTCTAGACAGACCAGACAAATCTAACATCATTTTGAATTCTTTTTAACTCCCTCCTCCCTCCTCCTAACTCGGTGACTTCTACTCTTCAGTAAATAAATAGTGGATTTTGCTCAAAAGCGTGCATTTTGTGTAAAGTATATGCAGGTAAACGGCAAAATATCATATTCACTTAGAAAGAATTGGCTAAAATCTACTTGATAGGTGTTAATTCAATCAGGGTAGAGTCAACAAATTAATAAGGATGCAAATACTGTCAATTTACCGAAAACATCCCTAGTATAATACTTAGAGGTATCAATGCAGTTTAATAATCTGAACAAAAAAACAAACGAATATAAAGAACTTAAAGAAAAACCTCATTGGCAAGATCCAGCTACTAAAGGTACTATTAAAACTCAAGAAAATCCAGTCAATAATAGTACCTTGAGTGATGATGATAATCGTGGTAGAGTAGCAATTTTTATTGATGGCTTAAATCTATTTCATGCCGCATTGCAACTAGGAATTGAAATTGACTATGTAAAATTGCTTTGTCGCTTAACTAAAACTTCTCGTTTATTACGTGCCTTCTTCTACACAGGAATGGATAGTGGCAACGAAAAACAACAGGGATTTCTTTTATGGATGCGTCGTAACGGCTATCGTGTAGTTACTAAAGATATGAGTGTAGTTGTAGATAATTACAAAAAACCAAATCTGAATGTAGAAATTGCCGTTGATATGATTACCTTAGCACCCTATTATGATACGGCTGTTTTAGTCAGTGGAGATGGAGATTTAGCCTATGCTGTCAATGCAGTTAGCAATTTGGGAGCTAGAGTAGAAATAATTGGGTTACAAACCTCTGCTAGTGATAGTGAAGCGCGACTTAGGAATCATCTCATTGATGTGGCTGATGAATTTATAGATTTTGATAGTATTAAACAACACATTCAAAAAGATTCTTATATCGGCTATAGTTATCGGACTTCTTCTAACCACCAACTTTAAATTTCCACTACCTCACTTTTTGTCACCTTAAATATAAAGTATAGCAACCGCCAAGATGCTTAGAACATCAATTGTTCGTGTCAACGTACCGTAGACAACAGGGTTTTATTCCTAACTCCTGACGGGCGTGACTCCTGAATTCTGCTGTAATGCTGAATTTTATTTGGCATTTTTTTAATATCTATGCTATACCAGTGTAGAAATAGCTAATTAACATTAACAAGTATAATCACTATACTCTAAAATCCAGTTTTAGATCAAGTATAATTGCTGATTAATGTGTTTTTAGCATTCACTTAAAATGTATCTTAAATAGATATATTGGTGAATATATTGGTGAGAACTCATATTATTAAAGGAGTAGGTGGAGTGAATCAAATCCAGTTAACTTTAGTTATTAGCTATTTGCTAATGACTGCATATTTTTTTACCAATTGGTTAACCTTTTCTCTGCGTCACCCTACATCTTCTCCAGGGGATAAATTTTTATCCTTTATCATGTTTATCATCACCACTATTCTATGGCCTGTAGTTATTGTTATCTCTTGCTTACAAGTCATCAAAAAAGGCAAATTAGAATTTATGACTATACTTCCTGTAATTTTAGCAATATTCGCTTTTAGTATTTCCTACTATTTAAGTTCGGTACATGAACATTGGCTGTGCTATTATGATTTATTTTGCCATGTCTAAATACCTGTCATAAACAGGGTTTAATTTTGAATTGTTTATTGTTTTTTTTAAGTTTACATCCTGAAACTTGACTCCCTAATTTTCAACTTTAATCATCTTCATATTCTGCCCAAGAATTAGCAGTTTCTGATACAGCAACCTTAAGTTTTATATCATTTGCTAATCGCTTTTTAGTTTCGTCATAAATATATTTAGCAATCATCTCAGCCGTTGTTTCATATTCAGGTGGCATCACCTCATTTAAAATACAATGATCTAGCCCTCCCTGAGTCATATCTTTTTTAGCCCAACGTAAACTTCTAAAATCAGCCACCATAACTGGGTGAGGACAGTATTCTGAAGAATGCAAAGTTGATGATTGCGCTTCAATTCTCACCTTATAAGTATGTCCGTGCATTCTCCCACAAGGACCATTATAGTCTTTGATATAGTGGGCGCTATCAAATGTAAATTCTGTAATTAGTTTCCATTTTGGCATCTTGATACACTCTTTGGTAATTGGTAATTGGTGATTGGTAATTGGTAATTGGGAGAATTCTTCCCCCTATTCCCTGTTCCCTGTTCCCTGTTCCCTGTCCCCTAAATATGCAATTTAACCTAAATTTGTACTGACGTTAACTCAATCTTTGCTCACGGGATGTGCCTTGGTTGGAAGATGATGAGTATGAAATTAAAGAAACACAGTATATCTATCGGATTATAGATGTATACAGGATTCCAAATGCTTGAAGCTATTGCTGTTGCTGGGCTATTATTGATTCTTGGCGATTTCCTTTCTACCTTCTTCTATCATGTACCTGAACACGTTTTTGGTAGTCTCCACCTGACAACTCATCACTCCTGGAAAAAGAATTTCCGTCATTACGCTATTTTAACATTGAATCCCCAGGTACTTTTAGATGGGATTTTGGGAGCTTTACCTTATCTACTGGTAGCAGTATGCTTATGGACTTTATCTCCCATTGGCGTAATTTGTGGTTTATTGTTTGGTCAGTTCCATGTATGGTGGAGACACGTGATTTCTTTAGGGTGGCAAACACCTCAAGCTGTGACGGTTTTGTGTAAATTTTTATTTATTACTACGCCGGAACAACACTGGTTACATCATCAAAAAACTAACTTTGGTTTCGGTGATATTTTCACGTTTTTTGACCAACCTGCGAAAATTTGGATGCGTTGGTTACGTTTATCCAGAATTTATTTGCGCTCTCATGCGGTAACTCACATTTCTGGATAAACTAGATTTTGACTAGAATTACCGACTTGAAATCTTGAGTGTGTCAAAAGTATGGTTAATTATGGATGTCACCATTTAAACCATACACATTTAAAAATCAATGGTTAATTCTAGTCTTGTTGCCACACTATATGTTAATCCTGTTACGGGAAATGATGCTAATACTGGTTCTCGTCCCAGTCCCTTAAAAAGTATTACCCGCGCCCTAAAACAGGCGAAAACATCAACAATTATTCAGTTAGCCAGTGGAACTTATGGCACAGCTAATGGAGAGGTATTTCCCCTAGTCATTCCACCGGGAGTATTGGTAGTAGGGAATGAGACAAATAAAGGTCAAGAAATTATCATTTCTGGCAGTGGGGAATATCAAAGCCCTAGTTTCGGAGTACAGAATATCACTTTACTGTTACTAGGTGATGCTAGTCTCTTAGGTGTGACTGTGATTAATAATTCAGTCAAAGGTACTGGTGTTTGGATTGAGTCATCAGTTCCTACCATAGCTAATAGTACATTTAAGAACTGTGGTAGAGAAGGAATATTTACCACTGGTAATGCTAAACCCGGTATTGTGGATAATTTGTTTATTAATAATAAAGTTAGTGGATTAGTCATAGCTAGGAATAGCAAAGGGGAAGTGCTGCGGAATGTATTTGAAAATAACGCTTTAGGCATAGCTATTAGTGATTTTGCAGCCCCTTTAGTAGCAAATAATAAACTTTCGGCTAATGGGACAGCGATCGTCCTTTCTCGTGATGCTAGACCAGTATTACGACGAAACCTTATTGCTAGTAATACCCAAGGTGGCCTTTTAGTTAATGGTAATGCCGTTCCCGATTTAGGCAATCCCCAAGATCCGGCTGACAACATTTTTCGGGAACAGGGTAAATTTGATTTACAAAATGTCACAGATCAAAAAATCATGTCCGTCGGTAATCAGTTAAGTCCTCCCCAGGTAATTGGGGCGATAGACTTCATAGCTGCTACCGCTGACACCCCCAGTCAAATAGGAGTTAGCACCAGGTTTGCTGATTTAGAGGGACATTGGGCGGCAGCTTTTGTGGAAGCCTTAGTTAGTAAAGATGTGATTAGCGGCTTTCCTGACGGGACTTTTCAACCAGCCACACCGATTACCCGCGCCCAATATGCGGCTTTGATGACTAAGACATTTCAACTTCCCCAAAGTAATCAACTAGATAGATTCAAAGATGTGAAATCCGACTTTTGGGCGGCTAAAGCCATAGCCAGTGCTGCGGATAGAGGCTTTTTGAAAGGCTTTCCTGATGGGACATTCCGACCAGAAAATAACTTAACTAAAATTCAAGCCCTAGTCTCCATTGTTAACGGTTTAAACTTGAGTGGTGGTAATCCTAACGTCTTAATGATCTACAGCGATCGCGCCCAAATTCCCAGTTATGCTACCAATGCCACCACTGTAGCTACGCAAAAACTTTTAGTAGTTAATTATCCCCAACCAGACCAATTAGAACCACTGCGAGAAATTACCCGCGCCGAAGTAGCTGTCCTCATTTATCAGACATTAGTGGCCACGGGTCAGGAAAATCCCCTCCCCTCTGCCTATATTGTCAAACCAGAGACAGAGATTCCCTCATTTTCCGATATTGTCGGACATTGGGCAGAACCATTTATTCGGGCATTAGTTAGCATGAACTTAACTCAGGGTTTTGCTGATGGCACATACCAACCGGATCAAGCTATGACCCGCGCCCAATATACGGCTTTAATCGCTGCTGCCTTTAACCCCCCCAGCAAACGCCCGTCACCAGAATTTACAGACATAGCCAAGGATTTTTGGGCAGCTAACGCCATTGAAATAGCAGCCAGAGGCGGTTTTGTGGGCGGATTTAGCGATCGCACCTTCCGTCCTGCCCAAAACGTCCAACGGCTACAAGTCATAGTCTCCTTGGTCAACGGACTGGGACTTGCGGCAACTACTCAAAAAACCTTAACCTACATTGACCAAGATAAAATTCCCGAATATGCCCGGACAGCCGTTACTATTGCTACCCAACAAAAAATTATTGTCAATTATCCAGATCCCAATTTACTTGCACCAACCAGGGAAGCCACCCGTGCTGAAGTTGCAGCCATGGTCTATCAGGCATTAGTAGCCAGTCAACGCACAAAAGTTATCAACTCACCTTATATTGTTTTGCAAATCAGCAATTGACAAGTAGAATAAAAAACACTGCCTATCAATTTTGCCGCTGGTGAAAAAACACTCATGTAGCTAAAAATACGTTAGGCTAGATGCGATGGGTGAAATGTTTATACCTATTGCCACAGAACTTATAGCCCATGTTAACAACAGCCCCCGTTACTCAAACTTTTGCGGCTCCTGCCGAATTAGCAGCTAAGTTATTAACTCACTACAGTTTTGATCTCAATGGATATAATACCAGTGAGTTAATTAGCCGCTGGCAATCAGAATATCCCATGCATTGGTTACACTTAGCGGTCATAGAAGCTTTGTATCAAGGTCGTTATAAAGCTATATCTGTCCAACAAATCTTGACCCTTTGGCGACGAAGGGGAGAGACAACATATCATTTTAATATGGAATTTGAGCGCATGATTTGTAGCAAATTCCCGGAACGTCTCACTTCTCCCTCTCTACCAGTTTTACCACCACCTAAACAGGAGATCAGGACTGAAAAATATAAAAATCCTCAATTATTGCCAGCCGAAGTTAGTTATAAGTACCAAATAAATAATAATTTACAGTCAACCACAGAAAATAGGGACTCTGATCAAAAAAATCTCGTCCTGACATCTCCTTCTTTTCAATTAACAGCAGAAGCCACGCAACAGAAAATTGTCGAGAAAATTCCCCCCCAACCAACACAACAACTAATGCTACCAGCAACCGCCAATCATCCTCCCATTGGTCAGTTTACTCCCCAAAAGAGCGATCGCACGGAATCCTTCACCTCCAAACTCAAAGCCCTCACAGGTGAACACTTGGAGTTTGTATTTTAGGGAGTCAGTTGTCAGTTGTCGGTTGTCGGTTGTCAGTTACTTGATAGTCTCAATAACTGCTTTTAAACCTTTGCTATTGAAGATATTAATGGCTTCAGAGGCGCTTTCTTCACTAGTAAATACTCCCACTTGCATCACCTTGTGGCCTTGCCAAACCTTAGGAAAAGCATCAGTAACTAGAGAGGTGACTAAATTCTGTTGCTGCTGATTTGCAACTAGCACTAGCACTCGAACTCTATAACTGACATTTTGCCCAGTAGCTATATAACTTTGGGGGGTTGATATTGGGGCTGAATTCTGCCTATTTTGCCCTGCTGCTGCTTGAGGGGCTACAAATTCAATAGCACCTGAATCAAGTTGCACATAATTAAATTGGGGTAAATCAGCTTGATTATTTGATAATTGTGGCAGTTGATTGGGACGAGGAATGCTTCTAATTCTTAAAGGTGTGACAGTTCTTTGATGAGGAGAATTGGTAACTGTAGCCGGAGAAAAGGTTATTGGTGTATCGGCTGAATTTGCTGTTGATAAAGGATTAGAACCAGTATTTCTGGCTGTGGGTGCGCTTAGACCTTGAAGATCCACTTTACCGCTGATGCGATTACTAACCAGATTGTTTCCAGCCGCAGAAATTACCAACTTAGCAGTTTGGGCGTTAATATCATAACGGCCATTATTCCGAAATACATTCTTCCCTGGGTCATAACTAAGACCTAAATCTGGTCTAGCTTGGGCTATGACTACTAAACCATCTTCTTTGTTACCTTGAATAAGATTATTCCTTAACATGGGTGTAGCATTTGCTTGGACAATAATACCCGATCTGTTGTCCTGAATTTGATTACCTACTACTACCGGAGCGGCATTTTGGGCAACATTAATCCCAAAACCAGTTGCTTGAAAGATATTTTCCCTGATTTCGGGACGAGCATTCCCAGAAATAGTTATGCCATTAGCACCATTGCGAACAAAATAATTTTTGCTAATGCTAGGTGTACCATCACCTGTAACAGCAATACCATCTTGGGTACTATTAGCAAATGTATTTTCTCGAACTACAACATTGCTGGATTCAATCCATAATCCATAACCACGAGCATTAGAGTTAGTAACAGTGACACCACTTAAACTAGCTTGGTTAGCACCGACAATAGCCACATTTTGACCACCAAACCTGCGACTGAGGTATTCACCACCCCCAATAATTGTCACGGTTTTACCTTTATTGTTAATATCGCCTTGAATTGCTACTCCTGGTTTTAAAATTAAAGGAAATACTTCTCCAGTTTTGGCGCTATATGTACCAGGAGAGAGGATAATTAAACTGTTAGACTGTGATGCTTCTAGTGCTTGGGTAATTGTTTGCCAAGGTGCGCTTTCACTCCCATTACCTGTTTTGTCATTTCCCGTGCTTGGGTTGACAAATGATTGGTTAACCTGAGAGATTGTTTTTTCACCTGGAAGCATTTGTTCTGCTACTGTAGGTATTTGAGCAAGAACACAGCTTGTAGTCAAGATTGTTGTACTTGCCACTCCTAAACTAACTGTTAAACTCAACATTGAGAAACTCAGGGAGTTATGCAGGGTATTTACAGATTTGTTGGGAACTATCATTGTTTTTGACACTCCTGAAAACATATAGCAAGAGACAGTGTTAAAAGTCTTTTTGTGTCTGAGACTGGATATCAACTGCTACCTGGCAACTGCTATACAATCAATTTTTATACTGTCCAACAGTAGTATGTCCACGATATTACTCGTCCCTTGACAAATTGACCACAATTAGTTAGCAAATATTTAATAATCAACATAAGAATTAGGCTGGCTATTACGATGAAAGCATTAAAGATGGGGTTTTTGTAATGGTTTCAGCCCATAGTCACACACAACAAACTGTTTATCGCATTTTAGATGCGAACTTGGATCGCGCTCGTGAGGGTTTGCGAATTATTGAAGAATGGTGTCGTTTTGGTTTAAATAATGCCCAGTTTTCAGGTATATGTAAACACCTGCGTCAAGAGTTGGGTACTTGGCATACGGCGGAACTACGAGCAGCACGAGACACACCGGGTGATCCGGGAACTGATTTAAGTCACCCCCAAGAGGAACAACGGGCTGATATTACATCTCTATTACAGGCTAATTTTTGCCGTGTGCAAGAAGCATTGCGAGTATTAGAAGAATATGGCAAGCTTTATCATCCGAATATGGGGACGGCTTGTAAACAAATGCGTTATCAGGTTTATACCCTGGAAAGTAATTTGATGGGTTATCAGCGTCATCAGTTATTATGGCGATCGCATTTATATCTGGTAACATCTCCCGCAGATAATTTATTTGCAATTGTGGAAGCGGCTCTTCAAGGTGGTTTAACTCTGTTACAGTATCGGGAAAAGACCGCTGATGATTTAGTCCGCTTAGAACGGGCGATAAGATTGCGTGAATTATGTCACCATTATGGGGCTTTGTTCATTATCAATGATCGGGTGGATTTAGCCTTGGCTGTGGATGCTGATGGTGTCCATTTGGGACAACAGGATATACCCATTGCTGTAGCGCGTCAATTACTGGGGAGTCAGCGCATTATCGGACGTTCTACTACAAATCCCCAAGAAATGCAAGGGGCAATTGCCGAAGGTGCGGATTATATTGGTGTGGGGCCTGTGTATGAAACACCGACTAAAGTAGGTAAAGCCGCAGCGGGTTTAGAGTATGTGAAATATGTATCCCAAAATTGTCAAATTCCCTGGTTTGCAATTGGGGGAATAGATATGAGTAATCTCAACGATGTGATGAATGCGGGAGCGCAACGGGTGGCTGTCGTGCGATCGCTCATCGAATCAGATCAACCTACCCTAGCAACTCAATATTTTCTTTCGCAACTCCACCGCATCAAATAATTCAAAATTTCTCCTGGCTTTATGTCTTATCAAATTAGTCTCCAAGTCAATGGAGAAACTCACAATTGTGTATCCCCAACGGCTTTACCCGAATTACTCCTCCAGTTAGGTTTTAATCCGCGCTTAATAGCAGTAGAATATAACGGTGAAATCTTACATCGTCAGTTTTGGTTAGAAACTCAAATCAAAAATGGCGATCGCTTGGAAGTAGTCACCATCGTTGGTGGTGGTTAATTTAATAAACAAGAATAGCAAGATTCAGGACTATATAACCAGCGATGATAGGTTTTCCGTTTCGCTAATTCCTTACCTTGACGGCCGAGTTTTTCCCGAAGCTGTGAATCTTGACACAAACGCTTAAAAGTTTGCAACATCTCATAACCAGAATCGGGATTTACCAACAGGCCATTTTCTTCATGATGAACTGCATCTAAAACACTACCTAAGCGAGAAGCAATTACAGGTTTACCAAAATAACCAGCTTCTAAATAAACCATACCAAAATTATCTATGGTTTGATCTTCATAATTATCTGAATTTAACATCGCAAAAATATCGCAAGCCGCATAATAACCAGCTAAATCCCGTTCTGGGACATACCCCACAAAATGTACCCGGTTATCAATTCGCAACCTTTCGGCTTGGGATTTTAGTTGGGTTTCATAATATCCCTCACCGCAAATAATACAATGAACATCCACACCAAAATTTAGCAATACGGGAATATTATCTATTACCCGATCAAAGTTTTTATATTTAACCAAATTACCAACAGAAAGAATAACTATTGCTGTTTCCGAAATATTGTAAATTTGACGAATGCGATTACGTAAATCATCAATATGACTAAAACTAGTAGGATTACCAAATCTTTCTGGCCTGATTACTGGATTAATCACATGAGTTGGTGTATCTAGACGAAAAGTATTTCTTAAAGAATTGCGAATATAAGAACTATTACAAACAATTCCATCAGCGCGTTTGAGAGTTAATTTTAATAGCCATTTCCAAAAAGGGTTACTAGATGCACGGAATAAATCATTACCATGTAAATAGATAAAAAAGCGAATTGGTAAAATATAACTGAGTAGCAACAACGCCGGAAAATCATAACCGTGACACCATTCAATGTAGCGGTAATGATAGCGAAAATATAATTTAATAGCTAATAAAAAAGCAGCAATAATATTAAAGCCAGATTGGATCATATTTCCTAACCAGTTATCACACCAAGCCGGAAAATTAAACCAACGATAAACCGGAAATTGCTGGGATTGGTCAAATTTTTTATCTCCAGCACAACCACCTGCAAGAACAATTACCCGATCTGGATCTTGTAAACAACGATTATAGACATATTCACCAATTACAGCCTCTTTTGGGCGAAATATTCGGGAAATAACCAGGATATCTGGAGAAGCCGTTTTATCTCTAATTTGTGACCCTAGTTGTGATATATTTTCCATAATTAAGCTTGATAAATTAACTGGAATTAGGGCATTATCTTCAATTGAATTGATTATTTACTGCTAAATAGCAAAGTAAATATATTGCCAAAACTATCCAATCTAAATGGCAATTTCAAAAAATTAGTCATCAGAAAAAATGAAATAATCATTTGAAGTAATAGAGGTATAGTCCAGACAAATCCGACAACAGATAAAACAGAAGAGATATATAAATAGAGGTTGTCGAATTCTGCTGATTTAGAGAAAATTATTAAGTTCTAACTCCAAAAATTAGGTTTTGACATTTTTGTTAACAGATAAAACTTGCACTTTTCAATTAATGCCCAGAAGATGATTTATATGTGTAACACCTGGCTAACAAAACTATAAATTTATCACCAATTTCGCTGCCAATTATTGTTTAATTTGCCTAGGTTTATCAATGCTGGATAAGTTATCTGCATAATCAAAGATAGCTATGATTTATAACTGATACTCCCAAGAGATTACTCAGAAACTACTCGGAAAATTGTTAAATCTAACTATTCCTCCTAGAATACCGCAAATATTGTCTATTTTAGTGCCAAATCGCCATAAAATATCGGTAATTTTGTAATCTGTGTCATAGCGTTTATTGCCAAATAATGATTTAATGACATCCATTATTTTTACCTTTGTTGCGTACATAATTTTCATCATTAATTAGGGTATCAATCATTGCATTTACCCCATATTGAGTTTGAATACCTTGAGATGGTAATCATAGATATATTTGCCACATTACAGCTTATCCTAGAGACGAATTTTTCAACCCACTCCCATAGTTAATAAGTAGTAAGTGTAAAATTGTTAATTGTCACTGCGCTTATATCACTGACGACTGATGAAAAATAAAACCCCCTAAGATATAGGTGCTAAATATTTCATCTCTATCCGGAAAAAATCTGTTAGTAGCAAAATTAGTAATATAAAAAACTCGTATCATTTAAAACAGTCTTGTTCAGATGCTCAAAAAATATTTAACGTTAGTAGGATTTATACTTAATAAATTAAGTGCTGCCATCGTGAGCAAGAATTATTACTGAGATTATTAATTCATCAATGATACAAACTATTTTCTTAGCCCCAACATTATCAGTATGGCATTGTTAGGAAATGGAAATAATTAATTGATTCCAAAGTTTTTTGATAGTCAGGATGTTTCACGGTACGGTTATCAACGCCAGAAATCTCTCCCTATTTGCTCCCTAAGCAAGATAAGACACGCTAGATTAAGAATAGTGCTAATGCACCGCACCACTCCTCCTCCCAGGAGAAAAAATCATAAAAATACAATTGTTACCATAAATGTCTTATGAGTAAAAAACTAGAAAGATTCCTCAAACCTCTATTCAAAACCGCCGTCATCCTTAGCTTAGTGCTAACTTTGGCTTTTAGTCATGCTAATGATGCCTTAGCAGCCCGCAGTGGTGGGAGAATTGGTGGTGGTTCTTTTAGAATGCCTTCTAGCCGTACCTACACACCCCGGACTAATATGCCTAGCAGTGGCGGTTACTACGCTCCCTATGGCGGTGGTTTTGGCTTTCCGTTTCTTTTACCCTTGTGGGGTTTTGGTGGCGGTTTTGGCGGTTTGTTTGGGATTTTAATCTTTTTTGCTATGGCGAATTTTTTAGTTCAAACATTTCGCCGTGTTACCAGTGGAGAAACGGAAGAAGTCAGCTATAGCAGCAACCCTTCGGTGTCTGTCACCAGGTTACAAGTGGGTTTACTAGCCCAAGCAAGAGATTTACAACCCGAACTCAATCGGATTGCTGAAACTGCTGATACCAATAGCCCAGCCGGAAGAAGCGAAGTTTTACAAGAAGCTAGTTTGGCTTTATTGCGTCACCCGGAATACTGGGTATATGCAGGTGGTGGAACTCAACAAGCAAAATTAAATTCCGCAGAATCCCAATTTAATCGTTTATCTTTAGCCGAACGGAGTAAGTTTAGCGAAGAAACTCTCTCTAATGTCAATAATCAACTAAAGGCTGTTCTGAGTCAGGAAGCTTTAGCTGGTGAAGATAACCCTACTCGCTTGATTAGTGAAGGACCTGGAGAATATATTATTGTCACTTTATTAGCAGCGACTTTGGGTAAATGTGAAATTCCCGCTATTAATAATGCTGATGATTTGCGCCAAGCTTTACGTCAAATTGGTAGTCTTGGTGGTGAACAACTTTTAGCAATTGAAATTTTGTGGACTCCCCAAGCTGAAGGGGATACACTGACATCAGATGATTTGTTTGCTGAATATCCTGATTTGAAGTTGGTTTAATTCAGGGATATTTGTCGGAGAATAAATGCCAACAGATATATATTATTTGTTGGCATTTATTGCTACAATACTAGGCTAAAGTAATTCGCACTATCATATCATTGTAATCCATATCCCCACCAACAGGCAGATCCTCAAACCCAAAAGTATTATTACCTAATAAACGAATGTGATCTACTTGTTTATCACTGTTAGAATTAGCTCCCAAAAATGAGAAGTAAACAGGATTTCCACCGTTTAAATATGTACTTGGATCACCATTAGCAATAATAAATGGTGCAAATATCGCGTTAGAAGTGAAATTTCCAGTGGATTTGATCGTTACTTGGTTAGTTCCTGTTAGTCCTACAACCCTACTATTAATTGCTGCTTGGGTATAACCAGTGTCCCCTGGTTTATAAACAGTACCATTGATATTAATAGTACCACTTTCATCAGTTACCTTATAGAAACCAACAAAGTTATTATAAGCCGCTTCTCTATTAACGGAGAACGTAGCTGTTGTTTTATCAGTTACATAAAGCAACTCTCCTTTAGTTGAACCTTGCTGACCAAACTTGTTAATTAAACCTGAATCCAAGAAGTCATTTGTTGACTGAACTTTCACTGATAGAGTTGGGAAGTTAACAGAGAATGTATTATTACCCAAATCTTGAATATTTTGGGTTGAAGAAAATAATACATCGCTATAACTGCCTTTACTAATTAAAGTCTGAGTTGTATTACCTTGAACCAAATAAAATCTCAGATTAGTATTGAAGTCTAATTGTAGTAAACGATTGACACTACTGTTACTGAAGCTATCATCTCCACCAGGAAAATTAGCAATAGTGGAAAAAAGCACTTTACCTTTCGCTAATGCAGCAGCAGCATAGCCTGAATCACCAGGACTAAGATTACCAATTTTGCCATTAGCATCATCAACTATATATACACCAAGTTCATTTAACTGATTAGAATTAGGTGTGCTGCTGTTAATAGTGACTTTGAGTATTCCTTTACCATTATCGCCTTGAATATTGAAAACATCATTCTTAGAATCTTTTGTCAATTTGGGAGGGATAACGATATTATTGACGTTAATTGTCCATGGTTTCTCAAAGGAAAGTCCACCTTGGTCAGTTGTTTTTACCCGGATATTGTAACTAGATTTAGCTTCAAAGTTTGGGGAACTATTAATTTGTAACTTATCACCGTTAATGGTAAAAGCAGTATTATCAGTATCACCAG